>NZ_MUKU01000028.1 GCF_002081825.1 Chromobacterium haemolyticum
CAGCGTCAGACCGACGGATCTGAGCTTTACGACGGCGCTGCATTATTTGCGCTACGAGTGGAGCTGGCTAGCAATCAGCAGCCCCGGCACCTTGCCGGCGCGGCTGCTTCGCCTGCGCGAGCGCTTGGGTGAATTGCTACTTTCGAAACAACGGCGAGGGCGTGAATGCCCTCGCGTTGTGAAAAAGCAGCCGTCCCGTTACCCGATCAAACAAGTTCGATCCGCTAAGTGAACGGCATTACCGCCTTGGCGGTGCTTTTTTGAGTACTCAGCTTTCTTTGAAGGCTAAGGCAAACTCGCGTAAACGCCCAGACTGTTTAGCGGCGATCATGCGGTCACGCAGGAAGGCCAGCAGAATGCCTATCGCCAGACCGCCAAAGATACCCAGCAAGGTGATCTGCGCACGCTTGGGCTTGCTCCTCAGCTCAGGAATGTCCGCCTTATCTAGTACCTGAATTTGAGAAGAGTCCTTGGCCTCCTCGATACGAGCCAACTCGTATTGTTTGGAGAGCAGTTCAAAGATGGTTTCCTGATATTTGACATCCCGTAACCGGCGCAGATACTCAAGCCCAGACTGAGGCATTTTGCCAGTTGGCACCATCACGTCACCAGCGGTCTCTTTGCCGGTTTCCAGCTTGGCTAGTTGGGTTTTTAAGCCGGCAAGTTCTTGGCTTGTACGCTGGTACAACGGATTCTGCTCAGTTGCATAACTACGCATGGCTTCCAGCTGCACCTCTTTAGCCGCGATGGTGGCTTTAAGCTGAGTGACTGTACCCATGATTGCCGATACCTGCCCTTCCGGTTGTATCATGCCGGTGCGCTCCTGGGTTTGGCGCAGCGCTGTTTCAGCTTCTGCAAGTTGTGCTTTGGTTTGCTTGAGCTGGTTTTCAAAGAACAGGCGCCGCTTGGCTGCGTCGGTCACAGCTAGGTTTTGATTCAGTTTGATAAGTTGCTCGATATAGGCATTAGCCAGCTTGGCAGCAAACTGAGGCTCTGGATCATCCACGCTGATGGTGATTATGCCGTCTTTACCACTACTAATTGCGCTGGCATTTTTCAACTCTTTGCGGGTGGCATCCAGAGAGTCCGTTTGATAGCGCTGCTTTAGCTTGAATTGCTGAATCAAATTGTCGGCAATGGTTCTGCTTTGCAGCATGCCAATATAAAGATCGTTTGGATTCTTCAGACCGGAGACGTTGCCAGCAACACCGGCTAAGCCACCTAGCTGTCCCAGCAGGGCGCTCATGCCGGCGCTCTGCTGCTGTGGGGGCAAGATTTTTGCGGTCGAGGTAAACGTGGGCGGCAGCAATAGGCTTAATAGTAGTGCAGCCCCCCCTAGGCTGATGGCGCTGCCTATAATCCAGTATTTTTGTTGCGCCAATACCCGAATGATTTCCAGAAGGCTGATCTCTTCGGAGTCGTCGTGTGATCGTGTGGTGTTCTCATTCATGGACATAATCAATTCCAGATGTTAAGGCGGCGAATCGCTTATTTCAGGACTTTAAGGCCGGCAGCACCCAAGCCGAACTGATAAAGAATCGAGGTCCATTCTTTCAAAGACTGGGTCCAGCTACTGCTGACGACCTCGTCAGGAACGACAATGGTATCGCCTGGATTGATGCGCTTGCCGCCCAGGCTGGAGAACCAGCCGGCGTTATTGTTGCTGGCTACAGTGCCGTCCGCCCGTAGCACATAGGTGGCGGATTTATCGCCGGTCTGGGTGATGCCACCTGCGAGATCAAGGTAGTCTTTGACCGCGCGTTGCGGGCGATAGATGAAGGCATTGCTTTGATAGACTGCACCTAAAACATTGACGGTGCCTGGCCGACGCGGAATGGTGATGGTATCGCCATTTTGCAATGGCAGGTCTGGCAGGTCTTTGACCTGGGCATCAGCTCCGTTGAGTTCCAGTACGACTCTACCTTCGGCTTTAACCGTGCGCATTTTCTCGGCTAGCTTGCGTTGACGCTCCACTTCCGCAGTGATGGCGGTGACATTGTCTTTGTCGGTTTGTTTGGAGAGCCTGGCTGCAGCGGTCTGCTCCAGTTCTTTCTCAAAGCGGGAGGCCACCTCATCCAGTTTGAGTTGCTGCTCTTTACGTATGCTTTCACGCTGCAAGGCAGTAGCAAAGATATAGCCATATTCGGTTGCCCCACCCAAACGCATGACTAGCTCGCGCAGTGTTTCTCCCTTTTGCAGTTGAAAAGTGCCGGTCTGTTTGACTTCACCGCTGATCCGGACAAACTCGGTTTCTTGGCGGACGTCTACCGGCAAAGCGCCAGGAGCGAACACTCGGAAAATATCACCTGCGACCAGCTTGAGTTGTTTCAAAGATGGCGCATTGATGTTGCTGGTATCGGGGCTCGCCTGCCATTGCAAGGCGAATTGATTGTCCGTGTTTTTCTCCAGCCGCCATGCCTTGTTTTCCGCTGCGGACTCCAGGCCGCCAGCCCAACGCAACAAGTCCGCGGCGCTTTCTCCTTCGGAGAACTCATAAATCGCGGGGTGTTTGACGTCGCCTAGCAGAGCTGCTCTTTTACCAGCAGGGGAGATACGAACGACGTCTCCATCACGTAGGGTCAGATCGGTTGATTTGTCGCCATCAACCAGAATCTTGTATAAGTCGAGAGTGCCGACTGGTTTGCCATCGCGCATCAGTTGGATGTTACGCATCGAGCCATTGTCATTGGGGCCGCCGGAGGCGAACAGCGCATTCAATAATGTGCTCATTCCGCTCAGGGTATAACTTCCTGGGGCTTGGGCATTACCGACCACATAGACTTGCACTGCTCGCGCTTGCAGTAGGCTGGCGCTGAGCTCGAAGTTGTTGAAAACGCGAGAAACGCTTTTTTTGAGGGTGTCTTGCAAGTCCTTGAACTTGATGCCGGCAACAGCTACTGAGCCGACACGGGGCAGGTAGACTGTGCCGTTGCGTTCGACGGTCAGGGTCAGGTCAATGTCGACCATTCCCCAGCCTTTGACCTGAATTTGATCTCCCACCCCGATGATGTAATCAGGGTTGACCTGCGCCGCATCGGTTGGCGCAAAAGTCGATGGCGGGCTGTTGAACAGATCGCTGCCAAAAATTGGCAAGGTTTTACTTGTTGCTACCCGTACAAACTCAACAAATGGGCTAAGTTGCTGCTCATCTTGTTTGCGTGCCTGAATAGGCCGCATTGGGTTTGCTTGCCCAAAACGCGTCGCTTGATAGGGGAGGGGTTGCTGGTTGGCAATATTGGGCATGCCGAATGAGGGGTCATTGTCATAGCCCTGCATCATCGTTTCCGAAAAGGCACTGGCAGCAGGCCTGCCATTTGGGGCGGAATGGGCAGATGCTGCGCTGAGGGCGAATATGCCCGCGATAAGGCTGATGGAGGCGCCGCTTGAAATGTTTTTGAAGTTTTCCATTGCTTATAAGGCCATATTCAATAGTTATTCAGTTTAATGATTTCGAAATTTGGATACCGGCTTGATTGGGCCCAATCATCATCGTGGTACGGTATCGGGACTCATCCCGTTGAGCCTGCCACAGCCAGGCGCCGGAAGCGTAGCCAAGCAGGCTGCCCGCAGCGACATCCGATAGCCAATGTTCTTTGCCGGCAACCCTGCCCAGCGCGCCGATTGCGGCCAAACCGTAGAGCCAAGGTTGGTCATATTCTTTGGCGAAGGGAGTGACGGCTCCAAATAGCGCCGCCGCATGGTTGGAGGTGAAGCTGCTTTGGAAGCGGGCGGCATCGGCACCTTGCTTTCGCCATGGACTATCACTGCTGTCGGGGCGGGCTCTATTGACCAAGCCTTTGAATGCAATGCTGCCGGCACTTGCCAGCGCCGCGGACTCAAGGGAAATCAGGCCGGTATTACTCAAACGCTCATCGCCGAAGGCGAAAGCGCTGCCAGCCAGGCCGATTGCCATGAGAGGCGCGGCATCACCGATATGTTTCCAGCCGCGCAGCAGGCGATGATCTTGTCGTTTGCTAATTGCCTTATTAATGGGCTTGTCCAGCACCATGGCCGCCAGGGTTAGCCCAGCTGCGGTTGTCAGTGCGCTAGTCTTGTCGTCTAGGCGGGAAAATTGCTGGCCGCTATCCTCGAGACGCAGGCGTATCGCAGGCCAAGGCTGGAAGGTCGGCAATGGCGGGTTGACTACCGGAAGGTTTTTCTCATCGGCGCGCTCCGCAAAATTGCCAAGGCCGTCATACATTTCCATATCACGACGAGGATCGCTGAGAATGTCGTATAGGTCGCCTGGCGACATGACCATTTGGCCAACGTCCCGAGTCCATGGTGACAGGGAAAAATTACCAACAGCTTGAGTGTCCAAGGTCAGCATGCTGTTCAGCGGGATGGATATGAACAGACCCTTATCTTTATAAGGTGAGCTCGACGTGCCGGGGGAGGTGATGTCGTTGCCATTGGTGCTGGTATACCAAGCGCCAATCTCTATGCCTGAGTGGAAGCGGCGCTTTACTTCGAGACGTGCTCCCATGTCTTTGGCCAGAAAACGGCCGGCGCGGACTGTTGCGGTCACATTCATTGGCAACCGGTAGTGCAGGGCGGCGAGAGCGGTTACGGTTTGATAATCGCGCTTGCCGAACCAGCCCTTGACGTCGCGCTGTTGCAGCGCATCGACAGTGAGGTCTACCGCCCAGTGCCGGGTCTCCGGGAAATACAAGACTTGGCCGCCTGCGCCACGGAACATCTCCTCATAAATACCGGCGGAGGCGCGAGCATAGGTATTGGCTCCAAAAGTCAGATATTGATTGAGCAGCAGGCGATCGAGTTTGGGGGTATTGGTTTTTTTATAATCGGCTACATCGGAGCGGACATGAGGCAGTAGACTATTCGATGGTTGTTTGACGCCAGAAACCGTATTGTACAAATTGGTACTCAAGGCGCTATTCAGGTATAGACCGCTACCCAGTCTTTTGGTGTAGGTTGCCGCTGCGGCGATCTCGTAACGGAAGGCTCCGCTGGGGTCGTTAAAATAGACGCCTGTTTTTGGCACAAGGCGGAAGCGGTTGGCTTCATTGTCTTCTGCATTGATCTGGACAATGTCGCCATCTTTACCTGCCATGACCTCCAAGCTAACGCCGTCCCGAATGGTAGAGGCCAATTGCTCGGCCGAGCGCTCCGCCAGTTCCGCATCTCTGCCTGGCTTGACCGAGACGCTTTCCAGAAAAGTTTGCCGATCGACTTTGCCCAGCAAGTAGTTGTTCAGTACCGTCAAATTAAAGAAACTATAGGTGACGATAGGCTGTTCCAGCTTGGTGTATACGACGCGGATATTGCGTGTTTCTATCGGAGCAAAATAAAGGGCGGTACGCACTGCGCGGCCAACGGCGCGCCCTACATTGGAAATACGACTATTGGAGAGCTCCAGGAGCAGCTCATCGCCCTGAGCGCTGAGACGGATATTCTTGAAGTCTTGTCGGCTGAGTGCAGATACCAAGTGGTGGCCATAACTGGTATCGTTTTGCCACAGGCTAAGCGTTGGGCGGATCGGAACCTCCGGGCTGCCGGAGAAATACGCGGGTTCAGAGATTTTGGGAACAAACTCACGTTCATTGAGGGGGATTTCAATGGATGCGTTCAGGCTGGTGTGGGTGTTTTGTTTGGCAAGCTGTAGTCCTAACCAACCCCAACGGTATTCTATGCCAGCCGCTGGGCCTTTTTTTCTTTGATTGGCAAAGGTATCTACAGCACGAAAATCTTTTGGGTAATTGTTGGCGTCGTATTCGGCTACCAACGACCAGTTCGGATAATTTCTAGGGGTCCAGCGGACCCCGCCAAAAGGACCTTCTATACGTCCCGAGGCGAAGCCAATTGATGCCTCTAGATTAGGTTGTAAATGTTTGCTGGCAACAATATAATTGCCGCGCCATAAGGCTGTGCCGAATATGTCTGTGCGTCCATAGGATAGGGCTGGCCACGTCGAAGTTTCAGAGAATATCTGCCACTTGGTGTCAATGGCCTTGTCTTTAAAACTGCCATAGCCACCACCATATTGTTGATCATTAAAACCAGCAATGCCGGATATTGAGGTGTAGCGTCCTGAGATTTCTAAAAATGGCAGGATGGTTGCCGAGGTCAAGAGGGTATCATAAGGCTTGTCTGTGCTGAAACCAAAGCTCAGAGAACCATCGCGGCCAACATCAGCGGATGGCATATTGATATAGCCAAGCTGACCATTTAGGCTTGGTTGAGCTAAAGTGTATGGCGCGTAATAATATGCCCCACTAATTAAAACCCCTTTGATTATCCCGCTGCGCAAAGAAAGTGTAAGTGACACAATATTTTGAATTATTTAAATTTTCTATGATGCTATGGGGGAATGTTTTTTCGGATCGCCGCATAGCCCAAAATTTTAAGAGCATAAAACATCAGGCAGCTATCTCTGCTTGTCGAAGATAAACTGCCTGATTAATACAGCTAAGTCCATATGACCTAAGCGATAATCAGGTCAAATGGGTAGTCTGTTAGTGATGAGTGGTCGCGGAGTGGCTGGTGGAGGAGTCGCTGTTACTCGAGACCGCTACGGCAGCCGCTACAGCTGCGCCGATAGCAGCAATAGTGCCAACGCTCAAGCCAGCAATGCCTGCAGTGGTGCCGGCGGCGCCTGCGGCAGCTGCAGAGGTAGTGCCAGCAGCGCTAGAGCCAGCGGCGGAGGTGGCGGCAGCTTCTTCTGCGGCGAATGCCGGGGCAGAAAGCACGCCAGCCAGAGCGATCAGCATGATTTTCTTCAACATGACAAAGTCCTTATATATTCGAAAAGATGGGCACAAGAATATTTGCGAGATACTACAAGCTGCATCATAAGACAGCGCATTGGCTTTAGCAAAGTGAATGCTGTATGACGTGCGCTATTTCACGGCTTAACTAGGGCTTATACTCAAAAGTGCAGGCGAGTTCTATGGGAGCTGAGAACGGCTAGAAAAACACTAGGATCCTTAGTGTAGGTCATCTCGCCCGCCGTCGGGAAATGCAGATCCTGCAGCCGCGAAACCCAGAAGCGCAGCGCGGCAGCACGCAGCATCAGCGGCCAGGCCTTTTTCTCTTCCGAGGTGAGCCTGCGTTCCGACTGGTAGCCGGAGAGCAGAGCGGCGGCGCGTTCGTCGTCTATGCCGTGGTCCGCGTTGCGGGCCCAGTCGTTGACCGCGATGGCCAGGTCGTAGAGCAGCACGTCGTTGCAGGCATAGTAGAAGTCGATGAAGCCGGCTATGCGGTCGCCGTCCAGCAGTACATTGTCGCGGAACAAGTCGGCGTGGATCACGCCCGAGGGCAGGTGATCGAAGCGGTGGCTGTCCTGAAACTGCACCTCCTCGCGCAGCAAGGCGGCGGAGTCTTCGTCCATGTGAGAGTAGACCTGGCGCGCGGTTTCGCTCCACCAACGCGGGCCGCGGGGATTTGCCATCTTGCCGGGGAAGGTGGCGCCGGCGATATGCATTTGCGCCAGCATCTCGCCGACGGCGCGACATTGCGCCGGGGTCGGCTCCGCGATGTCGGCGCCGTCCAGGCAGCTGACCAGGCAAGCCGGCTTGCCGGCCAGCATCGAGGCGAACTGGTCGGTGTTGTCGGCTACCGGCGCCGGGCAGGCTACGCCGTGGCGCGCCAAGTGGCTCATCAGCGTCAGGTAATAGGGCAGTTCCTGCAGCTTCAGCGCTTCAAACAGCGTCAGCACGTAGCGACCGTGCGTGGTGGTGACGAAGTAATTGGTATTGGTGATGCCGGAGGCGATGCCCTGCAAGTCCAGCAACTGGCCCAAGGTGTAGCGCTTGAGCCATTCCTGCATCTGGTCATGGCTGACCGTGGTGTAAACAGACATAGTTGCCCTCTCAGAACCGGATCAGCACCCAGCGCGGGATGATGATGCGGTTGGCGGGGTCGATCTGTTTCATGGAGCCGGAGCCGTTGTCGTCCATCAGGTAATAGGGCACGCCGTGCGACGGTGTCACCTTGACCATGTACAAATGGCCGTTGAGCCGGTATTCCTCGATCTTGTCTTCGCCCTTCTGGATGATGCGCACCTCCGGTTCCGCGGTAGCGGCGTTTTGTTCGCTGATCGTCGGCGGCGGCGGCACCGGGGTCTTGGCGGGAGGGGGCGTATCGGCCCAGGCGGCTGTCAATGGCAGCAGGGCGAGGGCGGCGAGCAGGCGGCGCATGGCGTGGTCCTTGATTGTCATCAGTTTTAAAGGTGCAGCAGTTGTTCGCGCTCTTCGGGCAGCGCTTCAAAACCGCGGGTTTCGTAATGTTTGAAGATAGTTTCGACGATTTGCCGCGGATCGTCGATCAGTTGGATCAGATTCATGTCGTCGGGGTTGATCATGCCTTCGCTGATCAAGCGGTCCTTGACCCAGTCCAGCAGGCCTTCCCAGAACTCCCGGCAGCACAGAATGATGGGGATCTTGCGGCTCTTGCCGGTCTGGATCAGCGTCAGCGCCTCGAACATTTCGTCCAGCGTGCCGAAGCCGCCCGGCATCACCACGTAGGCGATAGCGTGTTTGACGAACATGACCTTGCGGCTGAAGAAGTGGTTGAACTTGATGCTCAGGTCTTGGTATTCATTGGGTTTCTGTTCATGCGGCAGCACGATATTCAGCGCCACCGACGGGCTTCTGCCGTAGAATGCCCCCTTATTGGCGGCTTCCATGATGCCGGGGCCGCCCCCGGAAACGACGGAGAAGCCGGAGTCCGACAGCAGGCGCGCGACTTCTTCGGTCAATTTGTAATATTTGTGGTCGCGCGGCGTGCGCGCGCTGCCAAAAATGCTCACCGCCGGCATGATGCCTTGCAAGGCTTCCGCCGAATCGACAAACTCCGACATGATCTTCATCACATGCCAGGCTTCGCGGGAACGGAAACGCTGCATCATCGCGTGACGATCGCTGGTTTGCGGTAATTTATCGGACAAGCTCATATTCTGCCTCTTTTTATGAAAACACTGTTATTGATCGACGGCTCTTCTTATTTGTACCGCGCCTTTCACGCGATGCCCGATTTGCGCTCTCCGGATGGCCGCCCGGTGGGGGCTGTCTACGGCATGGTGAACATGCTCAGGCGGCTGGAGAAGGAAGTGCAGTTCGATTATAGCGCCTGCGTTTTCGACGCCAAAGGCAAGACATTTCGCGACGACCTTTACCCCGAATACAAGGCCAATCGCCCGTCGATGCCGGAGGAACTGGCCTCTCAGATTACGGCGGTCCATGAGGTGGTGCAAGCCTCGGGCTGGCCGATGCTGGTGGTGCCGGGGGTGGAGGCCGACGACGTGATCGGCACGCTGGCGCGAGCCGGCGCGGCCGCCGGCATGAAGGTGATCATCTCCACCGGCGACAAGGACATGGCGCAATTGGTGGACGGCCTGGTGTCCATCGTCAATACCATGACCAATGAAACCTTCGACCGCGATGGGGTCAAGGACAAGTTCGGCGTGCCGCCGGAATTGATCGTCGACTACCTGACCCTGATCGGCGACAAGGTGGACAACGTGCCGGGCGTCGACAAGTGCGGTCCCAAGACCGCGGTCAAGTGGCTGGAGCAGTACGGCAATCTGGACGCCGTCATCGCCCAGGCGGCGGAGGTAGGCGGCAAGGTGGGCGAGAACCTGCGCGCGGCCTTGGACTGGCTGCCCAAGGGCCGCGAGCTGATCACCATCAAGTGCGACGTCGATCTGAACGCGGACATGCCCTACGGCCTGGACAGCTTGCAGCATGGGATCAAGGACAAGCCGCGGCTGGCCGAGCTATATCAGGGGCTGGGCTTCCGTACATTCTACCGCGAGGTGACCGAGGGCGAAGACATGCCCGCGGTGGCGCAAACCACGGCCGGGGCCCAGGGGGACGATCTGTTCGCCATCGAAGCCGCGCAAGACAGCCCGGCTCTGCCGGAGGCGGTGGCGGAGCGACGTTATGAAACCATTCTGCTCGCTGAGCAACTGGACGCCTGGCTGACCAAGTTGGCGACAGCGGATGTTGTGTCGCTGGACACCGAGACCACGAGTCTGGACCAGATGCAGGCGCGCATCATCGGCATCAGTTTCTCGGTGCGTTCCGGCGAAGCCGCTTATCTACCGCTGGACCATCACTATGCCGGGGCGCCCGAGCAATTGGATCTGGAGCAAAGTCTGGCCAAGCTGAAACCTTGGCTGGAAGACGCCGACAGCAAAAAGTGCGGGCAGAACCTGAAGTACGATCGCCATGTGTTCGCCAATCACGGCATCCGCTTGGCTGGCGTGATCGACGATTCCCTGCTGGCTTCCTATGTGGTGGAGAGCCATGAGCGCCACAATATGGACGATCTGGCGCGCCGTCATCTGGGCGAATCCACGGTCAGTTACGAGGAGATTTGCGGCAAAGGCGCCAAGCAGATCGGCTTTGGCGAGGTGGACGTGGACACCGCGTCCAACTATGCGGCCGAGGACGCCGATATCACGCTGCGCTTGAATCAATACTTTTCCGGCCTGTTGACCGGGCGCTTGCGCGAAGTCTACCGCCACATCGAGCTGCCGGTGGCCGAGGTATTGTTTGCGATGGAACGCCATGGAGTGTTGATAGACCGCGACCGGCTGGCGGCGCAAAGCCATCAATTGGGCACGGAAATGCTGCGGCTGGAGAGCCAGGCTTATGAATTGGCCGGCCAGCCGTTTAATCTGAACTCGCCCAAGCAGTTGCAGGAAATCTTGTTCGGCAAGCTGGCCATTCCCACCAAGGGAGTGAAGAAGACTCCGTCCGGCGGTTATTCCACCGATGAGTCGGTGTTGGAGGCCTTGGCGCTGGATCATCCGCTGCCCAAGTGCATCCTGGAATACCGCGGCCTGGCCAAGCTCAAGTCCACTTATACCGACAAATTGCCGCTGCTGATCAATGCCGCCACCGGCCGAGTGCATACCAATTACGCGCAAGCGGTGGCGATCACCGGGCGCTTGGCCAGCTCGGACCCGAACCTGCAGAACATTCCAGTGCGCACACCGGAAGGGCGTCGCGTGCGCGAGGCCTTCATCGCGCCGCCGGGGCACATGATCGTCAGCGCCGACTATTCGCAGATTGAGCTGCGCATCATGGCGCATTTGTCCGACGACGCCGGCATGCTGCAGGCCTTCGCCAGCGGCGAGGATATCCACCGCGCCACCGCCGCCGAGGTGTTCGGCGTGGAACTATCCCAAGTCAGCCCCGATCAGCGGCGCGCCGCCAAAGCGATCAACTTCGGCCTGATCTACGGCATGAGCGCCTTCGGCCTGGCCGCGCAGCTGGACATAGAGCGCAGCGCCGCCCAGCAATACATCGACCGTTATTTCATGCGCTATCCGGGCGTGGCGGAGTATATGCAGACCACGCGCGAAACCGCGCGCGAGCAAGGTTATGTTGAAACCGTATTCGGCCGTCGCCTGTATCTGCCGGAAATCAAACTGTCGAATCAGGCGCGCCGCGCCGGCGCTGAGCGCGCGGCGATCAACGCGCCGATGCAGGGTACGGCGGCGGATCTGATCAAACTGGCGATGATAGCGGTGCAGAACTGGCTGCAGGACGACGCCATGGGCAGCAAACTGATCATGCAGGTACATGACGAACTGGTGCTGGAAGTGCCGGAAGCCGAGTTGGAGCTGGTTAAGCGGCGTTTGCCCGAGATCATGGCCGGCGTGGCCAAGCTCAAGGTGCCGCTGTTGGCGGAGGTGGGCGCAGGGGAAAGCTGGGAAAGCGCGCACTGAGCGGGATTTGCGCCGTAATTAAAAAGCCAGCCGGGCAGGCTGGCTTTTTTCATGCCCATGTCGTTTTGTTGGTCCTGGCCTAAATACCTGGCTGGTCGGGCGTTTTCGGGAACAAGATCGGTTTCGTTAGCCTCGCTTTGCTCAATATATTGTCCAGACTCCCAATGAGACGGAGTCTGACATGCGGACTCAGATCGGTTTCACCCTGATTGAGGCCATGACGGTTCTGGCGATCATATTGTTGTGCCTGGCGATCGCCGCACCGGGATTGAGCCGTTTGTTATTGACGCAGCAATTGCGCAGCCACGCCCAAGCTATGGCCAATCTCTTGCACTTTGCCCGCAGCGAGGCGCTGCGTAGCAACCGACCGGTATACGTGTGCGCGGCCAATCTGAAGCGGAATCTGCAATTGCAAGGCTGCGCCAAGCAGCGGCAGGTGTGGGACCGAGGCGCTCTGGTCTACGCGGACAAGGATGGCGGCGTTCAAGCCGGTTACGACAGTCAGGAGCGCTTGCACCTGCTGGTGTTCGCCGTGGGCAAGGTGCGAATGCGCGCGGAACGGGATCAGTTGCAATTCATGCCGGACGGGCGGCTGGCGCGTGGGCAAGGCGCTCGCCTGGTGCTGGAAAGCCCGCGCGCGGGTCTGTGTTTGATTCTGACGGTCAGCGGCTACGGTCGTGCGGAAATCGGCAAGGCGGATCATGGCTGTCCGGCCTGAGTCCGTCTTGCGCGGCGGCGCTTTGCTGGAAACCATGCTGGCCTTGTTCGTCGTCATGGTTTCAATGTTGGCGCTGTCCTCGGTGCAGCTACGTGCTCTGCTGCATGGCCGCGACGCTTTGTTGCGGGCGGAGGCGGTCGCGGCCGCGCTGGAGCTGGGGGAGGCGGCGCTGTTGTGGCCGGAGACGGAAGAGGAGCAGGCCGCTGCGCAACGGCAGGCGGATTGGTCCCGTTTGCGGCAGCGGCTGCAAGGCTTGGGGGGAAACGCCATTGAGGCGTGGCAGTGCCGCGGCGCGTTGAACGCGATGACGGAGCTTTGCGAGCAGCAGGGCGATGTTGTCTATGTGCGGCTGACTTGGAACGACAGGGCGGGCGGAGATGGCGCCGGTCGTTTTGCCCGTCGTTACGCGCTGGCATTGGAAGCGCCTTAGCCGTGGCGGCCGGTGCGCGTGGTCAGGGTTTTTCCCTGGTGGAGATGATGGTGGCGATGAGCTTGGGCCTGCTGGTGTTGGCGCTGGCCTTGCAAGGCGCGTTGACGATGCAGGGCAGTCTGCGAGCGATTGAGAGCGGCTTGCGGCGGCACCAGGATGGGCAGTTTGCGCTGACGCAACTGGCGGAGAGCTGGCGCAGGCATGGACGTTTTGCGTGCGCGCAGGCTGCGGAATCGCCGGGGCGCGGGTTTGAGGCGCCGGAAGGCATGCGTTTTCGCTACGGTGTCGGCGCTGCTGTGGTGTCGGTGAAGGAGGACGCGGCGCAGACCATGCTGCGTTGGCAAAGCGAGGAGGATTGGGAGGAGGCGGCGTTGGCCAGTTGCTCCAGCCTGAGACTATTGACGCAGGGAGAGCCCGGTTTGCAATGGCGGCGGGAGTCCGGCACGCATGTTCTGGCCTGGCAGGGCGGCGCTGCGGCGGGGCCGTTGCGCGGAGCGGATAGCGCCTCCTTGGAGGTATTGGCCATCGCCTCGCAGCGTTACGTCCTGCGTAGGGAGGGCGACGGCGATGCCCTATGGCTGGAGGAAAGCCGGCCCGGCCGGGTGGCGGAGCCGCCGCAATTACTGGCAACGGGCGTGGCGGCGCTGCGGCAGCGCTTTGGCGTTCGCCGTGCTTGCCGTCCGCTGGAGCTGACCTGGCGGGAACGACCGGATCAGCTGAGCGTTGAGGATTGGATGCGTCTGTCGCGGGTGGAGCTGTCGCTTGAGATTCAGTCGGATGGCCGCCGGCAGGGATGGACCACGGTGGTGGCGCTGACGCCGGCCCTGCCGTGCGCACTGGAGCCGAGCGGATGAGGGGCCTTCGGCCGCGCGGCGCCGTGTTGTGGCTGATCCTGCCGCTGCTCAGCCTGTTGACGGTGCTGGCCATGGGAACCGCCCGTTCGGTAGCGGTGGAACAGCGCGCCACTCGCAATCTGGCGGAACAGCGGGAGTTGCGGCTGGCGGCGCTGCAGGCCTTGCGGGCGGCGGAGCGGCGGGTCTTGGACTTGAATCTCCGCTTCGAGGACGGCCTTGCGGGCGAAAGCGGCGTTCCCTGGCAGGGCGACGACCGCGGTTTGGGCTGGTTCATGCCGGACTGTCTGTCCACCATTGCCGGCGTCGGTTATGGTTTGTGCGCGACCGAGCCTGATTTGTGGCGGCGCAGCGTGCAGATCAACGGCGCGCGGTGGCCGCTATTGCATCCTTGCGGACCCAGTCGTCCGCTTGAGCCGACGCCGGACCGTCCGCCGACATCATGCTTGCCGGCGCGGATACGAGCTGGGCAGCGTTGGAGCCCGCCGCGCTATGTGCTGGAGTTGCTCAATCCGGCGTTTCGGTTCGTCGGCGTCGACGGTCGTTTGTTCCGGATCAGCGTGCGGGTCTGGGGGGAAAGCGAACGCAGCGCGCTGACGGTGCAAAGTTGGTTCTGGGCCGGTGCGGGCGCGCAGGCCGGCCGCGGCGGGCGCTTGAACTGGCGGCAATTGGAGGAAGAATGAGGGCGCAAGCTGGGATGACCTTGCTGGAGTTGCTGGCGGCGATGGCGGTGACGGCCATCCTGGCCGCGATGGCCTGGCCGGCCTATCAGCAGCAGATATTGCGTGGACAGTTGGCGGAGGCGCGCGCGGCGCTGTTGGAGAATCTTCATTATATCCAGCGCTGGCATTTGGAAAACCGTTCACAGTCGGCGTCGTGGCCATCCTTGCCGCGACCGGGCACGCGCGAGTTCGAAATCAGGCTCGGCAGCGTCAGTCAGGGGGCGGACAGTGCAGGACAAGCCAGTTTTCGCTTGTTGGCCAAGCCCAGAGCGGGACACCGTTTGGCCGGCCGTTTGCTGTTGAGTCTGGATCAGGACGGCAATCTATTGCAGTGCGGGCCGGATGAGTCTGGCCCGCAGTTATGCGGGGCCTGGGGAGATTAGGCGTTGTCGGCCGTCGCGTGAAGCTGGATCTTGCGGCAACCCTGCGCCAGTACGCGGCCGCCGCGGGTGGTCAGGCGCGCCTGTTCGTCCAGCAGCGACCAGATCAGTTGCTGGCTGACGTAACGCTCGCCCTGGGCGACCTTGGCCGGCGTCAGCCGGTAGCGGTGACTGTTCCAGTTCAGCTGGATGGCGGCGCCGCTTTGCGGCGACGGATACTCTACCACTACCATTTTGCTGCCGTTGCAGCGGTATTTGACGGTTTGCATGGCCGTGTCGGCCGAGGCCGACGCGGCGGCGCAGAATGCGCTCAGCAGCGTTGCGCCGAGCAACGCTGGTTTCCATGCCTTCATGCTCCCTCCTTTTCCCTCCATGGGGCGACTTTCAGCAACAACACCATGCCGGGCAGCGCCAGCGCGGTGCACAACAGGAAAAAACTGGTCCAGCCTATGGCGTCGATGATGTAGCCGGTGGAGGCGTTGGCCAGAGTGCGCGGCACTGCGGCCAGGCTGGTGAACAAAGCGAACTGGGTGGCGGTGTAGGCCGGGTGGGTGCTCTTGGCGATGAAGGCGACGAAGGCCGCGGTGCCAAGACCCACGCCCAGCGCCTCGAAGCCGATGACCACGGCCAGCATGCTCAGTTCATGCGCGCCGATGGAGGCGAAACGGCCATAGCTGGCCAGCCAGGCGAAACCGAGGATGGACAGCACCTGCACCACGCCGAAGGCCCACAGCGCCCGGTTGATGCCCAGCTTGATCATCCACAGGCCGCCGAGCAGGCCGCCTATCACCGCCGGCCACAGCGCGGCGTGCTTGGCCACCAGGCCGATCTGGGACTTGGCGTAACCCATGTCCAAGTAGAACGGCGTGGCCAGCGAGGTGGCCATGCTGTCGCCTAGCTTGTACAGGAAGATAAAGCCCAGAATCCAGGCGGCGCCTTGCCAGCCCTGGCGTGTGATGAACTCATGGAAGGGCTCGACCACGGCTTCTCGCAGCGTTTTGGGCGCTTGGCCGGCAAGTTTGGGCTCGCTGACTTTCAGCGTCATCAGTACGCCGGGAACCATGAACAAGGCGGTGATCAAGAAGACGCGGTCCCAGGGGATGTGATCCGCCAGGATCAAGGCAAGCGAACCAGGCACCAGACCGGCCAGCCGGTAGGCGTTGATGTGTACGGTATTGCCAAGCCCCAGTTCGTTGTCGCTGAGAATCTCGCGGCGATAGGCGTCCAGCACGATGTCCTGGCTGGCGGAGAAGAAGGCCACGCCCACCGCCAGCGCGGCGATGCTCCAGATGTGCTGGGCCGGGTTGAACAGGCCGAAGCCGGCCATGGTGACGATCAGCGCCAGCTGGGTCAGCAGCATCCAGCCGCGACGGCGGCCCAGCAGCGGCGGCACGTAGCGGTCCATCAAGGGGGACCACAGGAATTTCCAGGTATAGGGCAGGCCGATCAGCGCGAACAGACCGATGGCCTTGAGGTCGACGCCTTCGCTGCGCAGCCAGGCGGGAAGCAGGTTGATCAGGGTATACAGCGGAAGACCGGATGCGAAGCCGGTGAAGACGCAGATCAGCATCGTGCGCGAGAAGACGTCGCGCCGCCAGTCGATGGTTGTGTTGCTCATGGGCAGGCCAGTTTCTACGGATCGCGCGGCGGGACCGGCCCGCCGCTTGTTGTTATTGGCGCGCCACCCGGTAGAACGCCAGGCTGCCGCGCAAGTTGGGCATGAAAGTTACCCGTTTGACCCCATTCATCACCACGCGTTCCACCACGCGCAGCCGATTCTTGGCGCACAGCGCTTCAAAGTCGCCGAGCATGCACCAGTGAATGTTGGGCGTATCGTACCACTGGTAGGGGATGGTGTCGGAAACCGGCATGTGGCCCTGCAGGATTTGCCAGCGGTTTTCCCAGAAGCCAAAGTTGGGAAAAGTGACGATGGCTTCGCGGCCTACGCGCAGCATTTCGTTGAGAATCTGCTCGGTTTCGCGCATCGCCTGTATGGTTTGCGACAGCACTACGTGGTCGAAGGCGTCGCCGTCGAATTCGGCCAAGCCGGTTTCCAGGTCGCCTTGCAGCGCATTGACGCCGGAGGCTACGCATTTGACGACATTGCCCACGTCCAGGTCCACGCCGTAACCAACCACCTGTTTGTTGCGGTTCAGCCAGGATAGCAGCGCGCCGTCGCCGCAGCCCAAATCCAGCACCCGGCTGCCGGGCGTGATCCAG
Source organism: Chromobacterium haemolyticum (assembly GCF_002081825.1). Taxonomy (GTDB): domain Bacteria; phylum Pseudomonadota; class Gammaproteobacteria; order Burkholderiales; family Chromobacteriaceae; genus Chromobacterium; species Chromobacterium fluminis. The sequence goes on from NZ_MUKU01000028.1 coordinate 17,020, forward strand.
TCGGCTATCAGGCTTAGGTCGGCGCGCAGCGGCGCCGTGGTTTGCGGGGCGTTCATGCTTGCACCTCCCGCGCCACGCGGTCGAGGTAGGCGCGCATTAATTGGACATAGGGCTCGTCGGTCATCAAAAAGGCGTCGTGACCGTGTACGGACTCGATTTCGGCGTAGGATACCGGCCGGTTGGCGGCCACCAGCGCCTTGACGGTTTCGCGCGAGCGCTCCGGCGAAAAGCGCCAGTCACTGGTGAAGCTGGCCACTAGGAATTGGGCACTGGCTTTTTTCAGCGCGGCGACCAGATCGCCGCCAAAGCTCTTTGCCGGGTCGAAGTAATCCAGCGCCTTGGTCATTAGCAGATAGGTATTGGCGTCGAAGGTGTCGGAGAATTTGTCGCCCTGATAGCGCAGATAGGATTCGATCTCGAACTCCACGTCGTAGCCGAAGCGATAGTCTCCGGAACGCAGCATGCGGCCGAATTTCTCGCCCATGCCGTCGTCGGATAGATAGGTGATGTGGCCGAGCATGCGCGCCAGCCGCAGGCCGCGTCGCGGCAGCGCGTCATGGGCGTAGAAGTCGCCGCCGTGGAATTCGGGGTCGGTGATGATGGCCTGGCGCGCCACGTCGTTGAAGGCGATGTTCTGCGCCGACAGTTTGGGAGCGGACGCGATCACCAGCGCGTGGGCAATGCGCTCCGGGTAGTCGATGCTCCACTGCAAGGCCTGCATGCCGCCCAGGCTGCCGCCTATCACCGCCGCCCAGCGTTCTATGCCCAAGCGGTCCGCCAGGCGCGACTGGCTGGCGACCCAGTCGGACACGGTGACGACGGGAAAGGCGGAGCCCCAGGGCTGGCCGGTGTCGGAGTTGACGCTGGAGGGGCCGGTGCTGCCGTGACACCCTCCCAGGTTGTTGACGCCGACCACGAAGAAGCGGCGGGTGTCGATGGGCTTGCCGGGACCAATCATATTGTCCCACCAGCCGGCGGCCTTGTCGTCCGTCTGGTAGCGGCCTGCTACATGATGGTGGCCGGACAAGGCGTGACAGATCAGGATGGCGTTGCTTTTGGCGGCGTTGAGTTCGCCATAGGTCTCGAAGCGCAGCTGGTAGCCTTGCAGTATGGCGCCGCTATTGAGCGCCAAGGGGGTATCGAACACGGCGGTTTGAGCCGTAACGATGCCGACGGAGTCGTGGGAGTCGGACATGATGACTTGAGTGCCTCTTTTGCTATTTTCGGCATGCGCGGCTTTGGCCATGCTCATGCTGTCGCTCCACCGGCGGCCGGTCTGTGCCGGCCATTCTCGTCGCGGAGCCTCCTGTAGGCTACAGTCAGGACTTTAGCATGTCTTGAGCCGCCGGCGACAGCGTCTTGCCAGCCGCGGCGGCGCGTCGGATAATCGGGCGACTTTCCTTCTCTGGCCCGCCATGTTCGGTCGTCTTTTCAAGTTCTTCGTGCTGTGCGGCGTACTGCTGATGTTGGCGCGCTGGCTGCTCAACCGCCGCCAGCGGCAGAGCCTGCACGAGCTGTTCAGCACGCTGGCGCTGGCCCTGCTGGTCAGCGCCGGGCTGTTTTCGGTGCTGTATCTATTGGGCTGGCACCGTCTTTAAGCGCCTCCGCGGCATCAATTCTTGATCCCGCTCAGCGCCTCCGGCCCGCCTGCTGGCTAGACTGCCCGGCTTTGGGCTTTGTTTGGCAATGGACCTGACCCGGCATCTGCATACCTTTGGTTATTATCTGAAGCGCTGTTTCGGCGAGCCGGTGCATAAATTATCACTGGCGGGCGATTTCACCTGTCCCAACCGCGACGGCACCTTGGGGCGCGGCGGCTGCACCTTTTGCAATGTGCGGAGCTTCGGCCGCGATCCGGCGGCTTTGTCGATCAGCGAGCAGTTGGCTCGGGAGAAAACCAAGACCGACCGCGCGCGCCGTTATCTGGCTTATTTCCAGGCTTATACCAGCACTTATGCCGAAACCGAGCTGCTGCGCCGGCTGTACGACGAGGCGCTGGCAGGCGCCGATGTGGTGGGCCTGTGCGTCGGCACCAGGCCGGATTGCGTGCCGGACGCCGCGCTGGCTCTGCTGGCGGAATATCAGGACCAAGGCGGCGAGGTATGGCTGGAGCTGGGGCTGCAGACCGCGCACGACCGGACCCAGGCTCTGATCCGACGCGGCCACGGCCTGGCCGAATATCGCGATGCGGTGCGGCGCGCGCATGCCCATGGGCTCAAGGTGTGCACTCATTTGATCGCCGGTCTGCCCGGAGAGGACGCGGCCGCCGTCCACGCCTCGCTGAACGCGGTGTTGGACATCGGCGTGGAAGGGTTGAAGTTGCATCCGCTGATGGTGGTGCGCGGCTCGCGGATGGCGGCGCAATACCGGCGCGGCGAAGTAGCGCCGTGGAGCCTGGACGACTACGCCGAGTTGGCGGCCAGCCTGATCCGCCATACCCCGCCGCAGGTGGTGTACCACCGGGTTTCAGCCACCGCGCAGGCGCCAACCCTGATCGCGCCGGACTGGTGCGGCCCGCGCTGGACGGCTTTGCAGGCCATAGGCCGGCTGCTGGTGCGCGACGGCGGCCAGGGCAGCGCTTTGGGGCGGGCCTGGCGGGCGGATGAAGAGCCGCTTGCGTAAATTATCTGCGTGAACGATTGTCAGATTCAGGAGCCGCTCCCGACTCATGGGGGTAGAGACCGGAGACACCGCCATGCTGATCAAGAAACCCGCCGATATTTCCTCGTCGGACATCACGCCGGAAGGCGTATACCTGAATCGCCGCCACTTCATGTTGGGCAGCGCCGGCTTGCTGCTGTCCGCCGAGACGCTGGCGGCGCTGGCCGCCAAGAAAAGCCCACTGTCGACCTTGGCCGGAAACGACAAGGCCAATAGCCTGAAAGAGATTACCGGCTACAACAATTTCTATGAATTCGGCACCGACAAGGCCGACCCGGCGGCGAACGCCGGCAGCCTGAAAACTCGACCCTGGAACGTGCTGGTGGACGGCGAGGTGGCCAAGCCGCGCAGCTTCGGCATCGAGCAGCTGTTGAAATTTCCGCTGGAGGAGCGTATTTACCGGCTGCGCTGCGTCGAGGGCTGGAGCATGGTGATTCCGTGGGTGGGTTTTCCGCTGGCCAGCCTGCTCAAACAAATGAACCCGACTTCGCGCGCCAAGTACGTGGCCTTCGAAACGCTGCAGCGGCCGGCGGAAATGCCCGGCCAGCGCGGCCGGGTGCTGGACTGGCCCTACCGCGAGGGTCTGCGCATCGACGAAGCGATGCATCCGCTGACCATTCTGGCCGTCGGCCTATACAACGATATGCTGCCCAATCAGAACGGCGCGCCCATCCGCTTGGTAGTGCCGTGGAAATATGGCTTCAAGAGCATCAAATCCATCGTGCGCATCCATTTGCAGGAAACCATGCCGGCCACCAGTTGGAATCTGGCCAATGCGCGCGAGTACGGTTTCTATTCCAATGTGAACCCGGAAGTGGATCACCCGCGCTGGAGCCAGGCCAGCGAGCGCCGTATCGGCGAATTCTTCAAGCGCAAGACGCTGATGTTCAACGGCTACGGCGAGCAGGTGGCGGGCTTGTACCGCGGCCTGGATCTGCGCAAGAACTATTGATGGAGCGGGGATGACGACTTTGCACCTTAAATCCGCTGCCGCCCGTCCTGCCGACCGCGTGTTGGCCGGGTTCAAATGCCTGTTGTTTGTGGCCTGTCTATTGCCGCTGGCGCGCGCCGCCTGGATCGTGTTGTCCGGAGAAGCGGTGAACCCGGTGGAGTTCATCACTCGTTCCACCGGTACCTGGACCCTGATTTGGCTGCTGGCGACGCTGGCGATGACACCGTTGCGGCGCTTTGGCGTCGGCGGTTGGCCGCTCAAGTGCCGGCGCATGCTGGGCCTGTTCGCCTTTTTCTATCTGAGCCTGCATTTCCTGACCTATCTATGGCTGGATCAGTTTTTTGATTGGGCCGGCATCGTCAGGGATATCTACAAACGCCCCTTCATCACCGTCGGCTTTGCCGCGCTGTTGTTGATGACGCCGCTGGCGCTGACCTCGACCCAAGGTTGGATGCGCAGGCTCAAGCGCAATTGGGGCCGGCTGCACCGGCTGGTGTACCCGACGGCGCTGCTGGCGGTGGTGCATTACTGGTGGCTGGTGAAGAAGGACTTGAGTCAGCCCTTGATCTACGCGGCGGTGTTGGCCTTGCTGCTTGGGTTGAGGCTGTGGTGGCGTTGGCGCCGGCCGGGCGGAGTTTGATTTGGGGCAAGGTCGCTGCCGCCGTCGGGGACGCCGCGCGGATTGGAGTTTGCCTGGCGGCGCGCAAACTTCTACAGTGGCGTTTTGTTTTTTCAGGCAGTGAAGATCATGTCCAAGGAAAAGGCCCCGGTCACTCAGGCGATCCGGGTATTGCGCGAGCATCATGTCAGCTTTAGCGAGCATTTGTACAAGTACGAGGAAAAGGGCGGTACTACGGTGTCGGCGCGTGAACTGGGCGTGGACGAGCACTGCGTGATCAAGACCTTGATCATGGAAGACGAGAACAAGCGGCCCTTGATCGTGCTGATGCACGGGGACCGCGAAGTGGGCACCGGCATGCTGGCCAAGCAGATCGGCGTCAAAAAGATCCATCCCTGCGATCCCAAGACTGCGGACAAGCACAGCGGCTACCAAGTGGGCGGCACCAGCCCGTTCGGCAGCCGCCATGCGATGCCGGTGTATATGGAAGCCAGCATCTTGGAGTTGGAGCGCATCTATATCAACGGCGGCAAGCGCGGTTTCTTGATCGGCGTCGATCCCAAGGACGTCGAGCGGGTGCTGAAGCCGATTCTGGTCAGCGCCGCGGTTTGAGTTCGGGGAAGTTGCGCTGATAAATGGCCTGCAGGCTGCCGTCGGCCTGCATGGCTTGCAAGGCCTGATCGATCTCGCGCCGCAGCTTGGCGATGTTGGGGTAGCTGCGCGAATACATCAGCGACAGCGGGGTGGCCTTATTCAGTGGCGTGGGAATGTAGGCGAAGTCGCGCTCGTGTCCGCTGGCCTGGGTGCGGGTCAGGAATAGGCCGCGTTCCAGCGTCAGCGGCGCCAGATCGAGATGGCCGATTTGCAGCAGCTTGATCGCGCTTTCCTCGTCGCTGGTGTTCAGCGTGTTGAGCCGGTATTGCTGGAACAGCGGCTGATACCACTGACCAAGCTGCACGCCGATGCGGTAGGCGCGCAAGTCGGCCAGGTTGCTAAAACCGTTGGGCGGATTGGCGAGCCGGGGCTTGTAGTAGAAGAAAAAACTGCTGCTGCGAATCAGCGGCGGCGAGAAGTCGAAACTGAGCGCGCGCTCCGGCGTCGGCCGGTAGGGAAAGGCAGCCGCGGCGCGGCCGGCCTTGACGGCGGCCTCCGCGCGAGGCCAGCTCATATAGTGAAAACGCGCGGTATAGCCAGCACGCCGGCAAGCTTGGCGCACCATGTCGGCGAAGACGCCGTCGGCGGTGAAGCTGCGTGACACATAGGGCGGCCATTCGCCCGTAGCGAAGTCTATCGCCGGTGTTTCGGCGCGGGCGGGCGCGGCCAGGCAATAGAGAGCAAGCAGTAGCGGACGCCACATGGCGCGACTCCAGAATCAGGGTGGGAGCATGCTTTGTTATCGCACAGCGCCCACCCCGCTGCCAGCCTAACGGCTACCACCACCAGAACATGAAGCCCCAGGCGGCGTCCACCAGAGCCAGCGCCGCCAGCAAGGGAATCAGAGCTAGCACCTGGCGCAGGCCGGAGCTCCAGCGAGCGAGGATGGCGCGCCCCAGCCACAAGGACCACAGATTGGCGCCGGCCAGCAAGGCTAGCCGCGCGTCGTTGGCCCAGAACATCGGCACCCCTTCCGCTTTCAACAGCGTCACTGTCAGCGCGGACAGGCCAAGAAACACGCCGCAGCCGGCCAGCGGGATCAGGCTTTGGGCCAGGTGGTGCAGGCGCTGAATCCGCCAGGGGCCGGCAATGCGCACGCCGGCGGCCAGGCACAGCAACAGGCCGCTGCCCAGCACCAGCGCGGTGGCCAGCACGTAGCTGATCAACGCCGCGCCGTCCAGCCAGGAAAATACGTCGTTATGCTGCGGATAATGGGTCAGCAGCCACCACGGCGCCTCGGTGTCCAGCGGCCACAGGATGTCATGGTCCACCAGCCATTCCGCCGCCGCCTGTTTCATGGCCACGAACCAGGGGCTCATGGTCCAGTGGAAGGCGCCCATCGCCACGCCCAGCAGGCCGTAGAGAATCAACGCGGTTTGCCAGCCGTCGGCCTCCTTGGCGGCGACCTTGACCACTTCTTCAGTGGGCGAGCGCAGGCTTAGTTCGATGGCGTCGCGATGGCCGCTGCAACGGCCGCACATATGGCAACCGCTGCCGCCCTGCATATGGCGCAGCGGTTGCAGCGGCGCGCAATCCACCGCCTGTATCGGGATGGTTTTGCCTTGCTGCGAGGCTTTCCAGGCGGCCTCGTCCACGCGGTAATACATCGGCGCCAGCTTGGACAGCAGGCCGAACACGCCGTTGACCGGGCACAGGTGGCGACACCAGGCGCGTTTGCCGCGGGTATAGATGAAGCCGACGATCACCGCGGCCACGGTGGATCCGCCCAGCACCAGCAACGCGGCCTTGGGGTATTGGTAGACGCTGACCAGTTGGCCGTAGATGGTGGTCAGCGCGAAGGCGACGAAGGGCCAGCCGCCCCAGCGCATCCAGCGCGGGATAGGACGCCCCAGGCCTTTTCTGGCCGCCCACTCGGACAAAGCGCCTTCCGGGCAGAGAACGCCGCACCACAGCCGGCCGAACAGCACCATGGACAACAGCACGAAGGGCCACCAAATGCCCCAGAACACGAATTGGGCGAAGATGGTTAGATTGTTCCAGATTCGGGCGCTGTCTTCCGGCAAGTCGAGGCAGGCAGGCACGATCAGCAGTGCGGCGTAGACCAGCACCACGCCCCATTGCAGCGCGCGCAGCAGGCCGGCGTGATCCCGCAGCCACAAGCCGACGGCGGCCATGAAACCCTGGGCCGTCGGCTGGCGACAGGCACCGCCGGCGCGCGCGGCGACATCGGCGGAATGGGGAAGCGGCGGGCGGGTGGATTTCATGCTGTCAGCATCTGCTTGCGGTTGCGCCACTGGAACAGCGCCCAGATCGTCGCCCAGAACAGCGCGTAGGCGATCAGGCTCATCAGGGCAGGGTGGGCGCGGTAGCCGGTGAGCGAGGCGATGACGCCGCCGGCGGGGCTCATGTCGTCAAGCAGCGCGGAGCTGTCCCACAGCGGATCGATCAGCGCCGGCAGAATGTCCATCGAGATCAGCTTCTCCACGCCGCTCAGGAAGAGCGAGGCGCCCAATAGCAGCAGCATGATTTCGGTGATGCGGAAGAACAAGCGCCAGGACAGATATTTGCCGCCTAGCTGCAATAGATAGAAGGTCAGGAAAGCCAGACCCAGGCCTATCACGGCGGCAAAGCTCATGCTGGCCAGCGTGGAGCCGTCGGCCTCGGCCAACATGCCGTAGAGGAAGACTACGGTTTCGCTGCCTTCGCGGGCGATGGCGATGGCGGCCAGCAGGGTGACGCCCCACCAGTTGGCGTTGCTGGCGTTTTCGCGCAGGCCGGCCTCCAGTTCTTTCTTCAACGTGCGGCCATGCTCGCGCATCCACAGCACCATGTGCACGATCAGCGCGGCGGCGGTGAACACCATCACCATCTGGAAAACGTCTTGAGCGCCGGCCATCAGGTTGCTGGCGGCGAACAAGGCCACTGCCAGGCCGACGGCGGCGAGCAGGCCCAGCGCCACGCCAGCCCATAAATAGCGTTTGCCGGCGGCGCCGGCCGGATTCTGGTTCATCCAGGCGTTAAGAATGCCGACGACCAGCAAGGCCTCGACGCTTTCGCGCCAAACGATGAATAGAACTTGTCCCATGTAGTGTGCTCCTGCTAACGGCGGTAAACGGCTAGGGAGGCGGCGGAGCGCCTCCGGCTGGGCGGCGTTTACTTGGCGACGATGACGCCTTGGCCTGTCTTCATATGAAATTCGTCGAAAAACTTGTATTCGCCGGGAGACAGCGGCTGGAATACCAGGAAGGATTCCGCGCCGGGGCCCAGCACCTTTTCCTTGCGCAGCGGCGTGCTTTCAAATTCGGCGGGCGTCTTGCCGGCGTTGATCACTTCAACCTTGAACTTCTTGCCGGCCGGCACTACCAGACGGGCGGGCGTGAATACGCCGTCCTTCATCACCAGCTTGAACACCGGCATCTCGTCGGCGAGGACGGACATCGACACTAGGCAGGCCGCGATGGCGGCCAGGAGCATGCGTGCGAACTTCATCGGAAAGGGTCTCCGGATTAAAAACAGCGCAGGCGGGGGCATGCGCTGTCTTATTTTAACGCATGAGAATGACTGGCGTTTACATTCTCATTCGCATTAATCCTGTTTTTGCAAGAACAAGGGGATTAATAGCCGCCTTTTTTGCCGATGCCGGCATAAGTAAACTCATAGTTGAGTTCGAAAGGCTTGAACCACGGGCCCACGCCGGTTTCCTTGTCGATGTGGCGGCCGAAGTGGGCGTGTTGATTGGCCGACGGCGGCAGGATGGTGTATTTCAGCTTGTACTTGCCCGGGCCTTGCAGCTTGATGTTGTCGCCGTAGTGCGGGCCGTCGTTGGCCACCATCGGCATCAGGTCGCCCTTGAGCACTTCCTTGCCGCCCACCTTGCTCAGTTCGTACTTAACCACCAGATAGGGCATCCATGCGCCTTCTTCGAAGCCGTTGGGATTATTCTTGGTGGCGTGGATGTCGGCCTCCAGATGGATGTCGGATGCCTCCGCCTTGCGCATCATGCCTTCCGGTTCCATCTTGGTCGGCTGCAGGTAGACCGCGCCGATCTCCATGCCGTTCTTCAGGGCCGGCTTGCCGATCGGGTATTCCTTGGCCATGGCGGCGGCGGAAGCGGTCAGTACAGCGGTGGCGATAGCCAGTTGGACAAAGCGACGCATATTGTTTCCTTTTGGTTTCAATTGAATAGAGCACTGCTTGGCGGCGAAGGACGCCGGCCGGGCGGATAAGCGTTTATTTTTGGTTTGCTTGGCCTGCCTAAAAATACTAATGCTAATCATTATCATTTTCAAACGAAAATGTGTTGTCGAATGTAGCAGATGCGACGCCGAGCGGCGCTGGCCATAGGAATGGCATGCGCCGCGTCGGCCCGCTAGATTGAAAATGCCTTTGAAACCTGCTCCGCAATGCTTATGCGTCGTTTGCACATGTTGCTTTCCCTGCGGGCTGCCTCTTGCCTAGCTCTTGTTCGCCAGTCTTTGGACGGATTATTCGTTTTGGGCCGCCAGCAGGCTTAGCTGCCCCAGGCTTTCATCCAAAATCAGCAACTGCAGCATCTGCTCGGCCAGATGCTCGGCCCCGTTTCGGTAGGCTGCGGCGAAGGCGTCCACCGCGGCGGCGTCGAGCTGGCCGCGGCTGAGCTGAGCCAGACGTTTGCCCAGGCCGTCCATGCGCGGGGCCAGGCTGGTTTTCAACCAGCCGGACAGCGGGGGATTGAAGCCGCGCTTCTTGCGCTGGAAGAAGTCCGCCGGCAGCGCCGGATGAACGGCGCGGCGGAAGATCAGCTTGGCCGGCTGGGTGAAGCGCTGCTTGCCGTCCACCGCCAGCAAAGCCTGGTAGAAGCGATGATCCACCAGCGGGGCTCTGCCCTCCAGGCCGTGGGCCATGGTGCACAGGTCGGACTTTTGCAGAATGTAGTCCGGCAGATAGTTGGCGAAGTCTATGGCCAGCAAATGATGCAGGCCGGCCGGCGCATTGGCAGGCGGCGGGCCGATGTCGTCCGGCGCGCGCCAGTGGCAGAGCCGCGAGAGCGGCCGGTTGTTTTGCAGGAACAGGCGTTGGCCGGGGGTGAAGCCGGAAAAGCGCAGCGAATAGGCGTCTTGCCAGCTCATCGCCAACTCGGTGGCGAGTTTGCCGGCGCCTTTGCCGTCCAGCGAGGGCTTGATCGTCAGCGGCAGTTTGATCAGGCTGCGCCAGCGAGTACGCAGATGTTTGTTGACGCGCTTGTAGCCGGCCAGCAGCTCATCGCCGCCGTCGCCCAAAAGCACCACTTTGACGTGGCGGCTGACTTCGCGCGCAAGGTACCACGTGGGGAAGCTGGACGGATCGGCGAAGGGTTGATCGAGGTCGGCGACGATGCGTTCGAAGTCGGCCGCCAGATTGTCCGGCATCTGCACCGCCAGATTGGCCAAGCCCATCCGTTGCGCGGAATCGGCGGCGTCGGCGGCTTCGTCCAGCTTGGATCCGGGGAAGGCGGCGGTGAAACTGCTGAATTGCGTCAGTTGCTGCGTGGCCAGCCGGCTGGCGATCACGGTGGAGTCTATGCCGCCGGACAAGAGCACGCCCAGCGGGCGGTCGGCGACGGTACGCATCGCCACCGCGCGGTCCAGTTCTTGAAGCCAGTCGCCGTCGTCCTTGGCCGGTTGCCAGTAGCGCAGTTTGCGCAGCGAGCGGGTGTCCAGATCAAACTCCAGCCGGTGGCCGTTTTCCAGGCGCTGTATGTGGCTGAACAGGGTGGCGGGCGCCGGGATGTAGCGATGCGCCAGATAGGCGTCGATGGCGTCGGCGGAAAAGTCGCGCTGCCGCGGCGGCAGGAAGGGCAGCACCGAGCGTACCAGCGAGCCGAAGGCGAAGTTGCCGTCCAGCAGCGAATAGACCAGCGGTTTCTCGCCCATGCGGTCGCGAGCCAGATGCACCTTGCGCTGTTTCAAATCCAGGATGGCGAAGGCGAACATGCCGCGCAGCCGCTGCAACAGAGTTTCAATGCCCCAGGCCTGATAGCCGCGCAAGATGAACTCGGTGTCGGAGTGAGTGGCGAAACGCGCGCCGCCGGCCTCCAACTCGGCCTTGTCGGCGTCCCAGTCATAGACTTCGCCGTTGTAGCAGATCCAGACCTGGCCATCGTCGCTGACCATCGGCTGGTTGGCGATGGGCCGCGGGTCGATGATGGACAGCCGCGCGTGCAGCAGCGCGTTGTGGATGTCGCCGTCCGCCGCCGGCTGCCAGTCGGCGTTCAGCAATAATTGATTGGCCGCGTCGGGGCCGCGCCGGCCCAGCTCAGTCAGCATGGCCTGGGCGGTGGCCGCGGCGGCGGGGCGTTGCGAGAAAAAGCCGGCGATTCCACACATGATTTTCTGTCCGAATGGGCAACGCGCCCGGCAAGCCGCCGAGCGCTCAGACGGCGCCGCAGGCGCGTTGGAAAAATTGAATGGCGGAAGTATCCGGGCTGGGCTGCGCCAGTGTCAAACCTTGTCGCCGCGCAGATCCGGCAGCAGTGCAGCCACTAGGCCCAGCAGCGGCAGGAAGGCGCATAGCTGATAGACGAATTCGATGCCGCGGCTGTCGGCCAACTGGCCCAGCACCGCGGCGCCGATGCCGCCGATGCCGAAGGCGAATCCATAGAACAGGCCGGACACCATGCCCACCCGGCCAGGCAACAGTTCCTGCGCGTAAATAATGATGGCGGGGAAGGCGGACGCCAGCACAAAGCCTATGCCCAGCGACAGCACGCTGGTCCAGAACAGATTGACGTAGGGCAGCAGCAGGGTCAGCGGCGCGATGCCGAGGATGGAGAACCAGATCACTCGCTTGCGACCGATGGCGTCGCCGATCGGGCCGCCGAAGATGGTGCCCAGTGCGACCGCGAGCAGGAACAGGAACAAATGCAGCTGCGCGGCTTGCACGCCCAGGCCGAAATGCTGAATCAGATAGAAGGTGAAGTAGCTGGTGATGCTGGCGGTGTAGAAGTATTTGGAGAACAGCAGCACCAGCAAGGCGAACAGCGTCAGCTTCACGCGCGCTGGCGACAGCGGCGGCGGCGTAGTGGCGGCGGCGGCTTTGGCCTTGCGCTGCTGATGGCTGTACCACTGGCCGATCTTGAACAGCACCGCCATCGCCAGCAGAGCGGCCAGGCCGAACCAGGCGATGCTGCCCTGGCCTAGGGGGATGACGATCAGCGCCGCCAGCAGCGGGCCGCTGGCGCTGCCGGCGTTGCCGCCGACCTGGAAGATGGATTGGGCCAGGCCGGGGCGGCCGCCGGAGGCCATGCGGGCCACTCGCGACGATTCCGGGTGAAATACCGAGGAGCCGGTGCCCACCAGCGCCGCGGCCAGCAGCAGCAGGGGGAAGCTGCCGGCGCTGGACAGCAACAACAGGCCGCACAGCGTGGCGCCCATGCCCAGCACCAATGAGTACGGCATCGGTTTCTTGTCGGTGTAGAGCCCCACCAGCGGCTGCAGCAGCGAGGCGGTGCATTGGTAGGTCAAGGTCATCAGGCCGATTTCAGCAAAGCTGAGCTGGTAATTGCCTTTAAGCAGCGGATAGATCGCCAGCAGCAGCGATTGCAGCATGTCGTTGAGAAAATGGGAGAAGCTGATGGCGCCCAGCACGCGGAAACGGGTGCTGTCTTGATCTGGCGCGGCGGCGGCGGTGGTCATGGGCTTGAGAATCATTCAGCTAGTGGATGAATGTCATACTAGCGAGCAAAATAGCGTCCGTCCTGCCAAAATAAGGCAGTTATCTTTGCAAAAGAGGCATTGTGGCGGACTTCGACCATTTGCATGACTATGACGGCGGCGCGGCCCCGGTGGTTGGCAAGGCGCGTGATTACCCGGCAGGCGGCGTTTCGCCGCGCCACGCTCACCCCACGGCACAGCTGTTGTACGCGGTGGAAGGCGTGATGATGGTCACCACCGATCAGGGCCGATGGATCGTGCCGCCGACGCGCGGCATCTGGCTGCCCATCGCCACCTGGCATCAGGTGAACATGCTGAGCCGGGTGCGGATGCGCACGGTGTATGTGCGCGGCGACGCCTTGGCCGGCCTGCCGGCGGAGTGCTGTGTGCTGGCGGTGTCGCCCTTGCTGCGCGAGCTGATCCAGGCCGCGACCGGCGTCGCGGTGCCTTACCCGCCGGACAGCCGGGCGGAACGGGTGATGCGTTTGATTCTGGACGAGATCCGCAGCCTGCCCAGCCTGGCTTTGTCCTTGCCGCAGCCGGCGTCGGCGGCGCTGGATCAACTCTGTAGGCAGTTGCTCAGCCACCCCGGCGATGCGCGAGGCGTCGTCGAGTGGGCGGCGCAGGCGGCGATGGACCCGCGCACTCTGCAGCGCCGTTTTCAGCGCGAGACCGGGCTGAGCTTCGGGCAGTGGCGACGTCAGGCGCGGCTGATTGCGGCCTTGGAACGTCTGGCGCGCGGCGCCAGCGTGCTGGAGGTGGCGCTGGACCTGGGCTACGCCAGTCCCAGCGCCTTCGCGACAATGTTCAAGCGCGAGCTGGGCGCGTCGCCGAGCGCCTTCTTCGACGCACCGCAGCTTTAAACCGGGGCGGCCAGTTTCAGCGCAATCTCCGCCAGCCGGCGCCCCTGCGCCAGCGCCAGTTGTTTTTCGTCGTCGCTGATGGCTTGTTCGTTGCGCACGCCGGCGACATGGCTGACGCCATAGGGCGTGCCGCCGGTGCTGGTCCGGGTCAGCGCGGTTTCCGTGTAGGGCAGGCCCACCATCAGCATGCCGTGGTGCAGCAAGGGCACCATCATGGTCAGCAGGGTGGATTCCTGGCCGCCGTGCAACGAGGCGCTGCTGGTGAACACGCAGGCGGGTTTGCCGGCCAACGCGCCCTGCATCCATTCCGGGCTGGTGCCGTCCAGAAAGTATTTCACCGCCGCCGCCATATTGCCGAAGCGGGTGGGGCTGCCCAGCGCCAGGCCGATGCATTCAACGAGATCCGTGGCCTCGACATAGGGCGCGCCGGCCTCGGGGACGGCGGCCTCGGTCGCTTCGCAGACCGCGGACACCTTGGGCACAGTGCGCAGCCGGGCCTGGCAGCCGGGCACGCTCTCGATGCCGCGGGCGATCAGCCGGGCCAGTTCGCGGGTGGCGCCGTGCTGGCTGTAGTAGAGCACCAGGAGGTCTTGCATGGGTTTGGGGCCTTCCTTGTATGGGATCAAAAACGATAGGTCGCGCGCCGCCGCGCAAGCGGGTGCATGATAAAGCAACTCTTTACGGCTTGCCTGATCCGCGCTTTGCCATTATTTTGCCGGGATGCAAATGAGTCGAATCGAACCGTATCTGGGCTTCGCGCGCTTTCTTGCCCGGCGCATGGGCAGCCATCGCGTCGCGCAAGTGTCCGGCAGCCTGACCTTCACCACGCTGTTGGCGCTGGTGCCCTTGTTCACCATCGCCTTGACGGTGATTTCCGCGTTTCCAGTGTTCTCGGACCTGAGCACCCGTTTCAAGATCATGCTGCTGTCCACGCTGGTGCCGGAATTCGCCGGCAAGGTGATCACCGTCTATATGCGTCAGTTCGCCGACAACGCGGAGAAGCTGACCGCCGCCGGCATCGTGATGCTGGGCGTCACCGCGCTGATGCTGATGTCCACCATAGACCGCACTTTCAACGCGATTTGGGGCGTGCGTCGCGGGCGGCCGTTATTGCAGCAGAGCATGGTGTACTGGACGGTGCTGACGCTGGGGCCGCTGGTGTTGGGCGGCAGCCTGCTGGCCTGGCGCAGCCTGTTCAAGATCAGCAAGTTTGACCACGCGTTGCCGGTGTTGGCCAATATGGTGGAGGCCGGCGGATCCATCTTGCTGACCGCTCTGGTGCTGTCGCTGTTGTACCGCATCGTGCCCAACCGCTTCGTGCCGATCAAGCACGCCAGCATCGGCGCCTTGCTGACCGCGATCTTGTTGGAGGCCACGCGCGCCTTGTTCGGCTTCTACATCGGTCAGGTGGCTAATTATCAATTGGTGTACGGGGCTTTCGCCAGCATTCCGATTTTCCTGTTGTGGGTGTATTGCCTGTGGATGGTGGTGCTGAGCGGCGCGGTGTTCACGGCATCGCTGTCCTATTGGGAAGGCGACGCCTGGCGGCGGCGCTTTGAGCCTCGGCGGCGTTTTCTCGACGCGGTGGAGGTGTTGCTGCTGTTGGACGAGGCGCAGAACCGCGGGGAACTGCTGAGCCCGGTGAAGTTGCGCAGTCAGGTGAAGGTGGGCTACGACGAAC
The DNA here is from genome assembly GCF_002081825.1 of Chromobacterium haemolyticum. Classification (GTDB taxonomy): domain Bacteria; phylum Pseudomonadota; class Gammaproteobacteria; order Burkholderiales; family Chromobacteriaceae; genus Chromobacterium; species Chromobacterium fluminis. Next base: position 32,081 of record NZ_MUKU01000028.1, read on the forward strand.
TGGGCTGGGTGCTGGATATGTTGAGCTCCCGCGGTTTTGTTCAGAAAAGCCAGCGCGACGGCTGGGTGCTGGGCAAGAAGTTGTCGGCCATCTGCATGGTGGAGCTGTTCGAACTGTTCGTTTATCGCAGCGACAACTACCGCGACGACGATGTCGGCGCCGGCGTGGAAACCCTGTTGGGGCCGATGACGGCCGAGCTTCAGTCGGTGACGCTGGAGGATTTCGCCCGCCGCGTCGGCCGGAAATAATCGCGGTTGGCGTAGAAGGCCGGATCTTCGTTGTCCGGCCACCAGCCGGGAATGCCTAGCAGCGGCAGCGGCCACAGCGAGCGGGGGGCCGGCAAGAAGCCGTCGTCGTCCAGCCGCCGCGCCAGCGCCTCGTCCAAGTGCGCCAGACGGCGCGCCTCTTCCCAAGTAAAGAATTCCGCCGGCACCGCCAGCGGCAGCGCCTTGCCGCACCAGCCGATATGCGGCCGCAGGCCGACTTCGAACAGCGCGTGACCGATGGCGTGGACGCCGATGCGACGGTCCCAATCTTGGCGATGTTCCAGAAACAGGCGCTGCCATTCCATATTGTCCAGCATCCGGCTGAAAGCCGGGTCGGCGACGGCGACGATGACGCCGCATTCGTCCAATAGCGTGGCCGCGTCGCGCAGGGGGCCGCGCTTGGCCTCTCCGCGGGCGATGGCGCGCAGGTGGCGGCGGTTCAGCGCCTGTTTGCTCAGCGGCCAGGCCAGCCAGGCCAAGGCGTTGAACCAGTCGTGCCAATTGCCGCTGCGGGTGGGAATCTCTCCGGTATGGCCGATGTGCATCTCGTAATAGGCTTCCGGCTCTAGATCGCAGGCAAAGCGCAGCGCGGGCGGCAGCGCGTGTGGGCGTTGTCGCCGGTAGCGCTGCAGCAGCAGGTCGTAGTCCGCCTGCTCCGGCCAGGAAGCAGGAGCGATCAGCTCGGCGGCGTCGCGTACGGGCAGATATAGCGGGTGGGAGAGATAGTCGGTTTGCCAGGCGCTCACGGTGGACATCTTGGAAAGAGATTCAAGCCGGCATTTTAGCGCAATAGCAGTAATTCCTCGCCGCTGATGCAGTTGCGTCCGTTGTGCTTGGCCTGGTACAGCTGCTTGTCCGCCCGGCCCAGTACTTCGTCGATTTCAGTCTCGTCGGCGCGCAGCACGGCGACGCCTATGCTGACCGTGTATTGTAGAGAGCCTGCCTCACCGCCCGGCAGGCGCGCCTCTGCGACGATGCGGCGCAGGCGTTCCGCCGCCAGCAGCGCGTCTTCCATCCGCGTGTCAGGCAGTACCGCGGCGAACTCCTCGCCGCCCAGGCGGCCGCAGATGTCGGTGCTGCGCAGCACATTGCGGCAGCTTTGGGCAAAATGGACGATCACCTCGTCGCCCTTGGCATGGCCGTATCGATCGTTGATGTTCTTGAAGTGGTCCAGATCCATCATCAGCACCGTCAAGGACAATTGATAACGTCGGTTGCGCTCGATCTCGCGGCTGGACAACGCGATGAACTGGCGGCGGTTGCACAGACCGGTCAGTTCGTCCAGGGTGGCGAGCTGATAGAGTTTTTTCTCGTGGGCGTCGCGTTGCAGCGCGATGGCGATCAGATGCGTGCTGCGCTGCGCCAACTGCAGTTCTTCCGGCTCGGGTTGGCGCGGGTCAGGGTGGTAGATGGCGAAAGCGCCGAGCAGTCGGCGGTCGCTGGAGAAAATGGGCGTCGACCAGCAGGCGCTCAGGCCGAAGGGGGCCACCAGTTCGCGGTAGCCGGCCCAAAGCGGGCTATTGGCGATGTCGTCGACGATGACCAGGCTTTTGCGGTGGACGGCGGTGCCGCAGGAGCCGGCCTCCGGACCCACCGGCACTTGCTCCAGCAGTTTGCGATAGCCGGGCGGCAGGCTTTGGCCGGCCGCCAGCCGCAAGGTTTCTCCTGTGGCGTCCAGCAGCATGATGGAGCAGACGCCGCGATTCAACTGCGACTCCATCATCCGGCAGATCTGATTCAGCGTGTCTTGCAGCGGCGTATTGCCGGCGATCATCTCCATTACCGCGTTTTCTTCCGCCAGCAGACGTTCGCTCTGGCGGCTGTGGGTGATTTCGCGCTCCACCGCCAGAATGCTGCGCAGCTCGCCGCCCAGGCCGAATTCGGGGAACAGCCTCACCTCGAAAATGAAGCGCCGGGCGCTAAGGCTCAGTTCCAGTTCGAAGCAGCGAGCCTCGCCGCCGGAGATCAATCGCTCACACTCCTCGGCAAAACGCGCGCGCGCGGCTTCGGGCCAGGCTTTGTCGTGGACGCTGCGGCCGAGGTGTTCCTCGCGGGTCAGCGTCGAATAGCGGCTGACGCTGCGGTTGATGAATTGGCAGCGCAGCTCCAGATCGTAACGGGCGATGACGTCTTCCGAGTTTTCCACCAGGGTGCGGAATTCCTGTTCCCGGCGCAGCATCGCGGACTCGGCCAGCTTGCGCGCGGTGACAATCTGGCACAGCGCGTGGATATGGCTGATGCGGCCCACTTCGTCTTTGTGAAACTGGGTGCGTTGCTCCAGCCATTCCCAATGACCGTGAGCGTGACGCACGCGGAATTCCATGCCGCAGGCGCTTTCTTGTCTTTGCTCCGGGTGGCTTAGCAGGGCGGTGAACAGCGAGCGGTCTTCCGGATGAAGCAGCTCCAGCCAGCGTGAAAAAGCCATGCGCTCGGCGTCCACCGGCAAACCCAACAGGGCGTGCAGCGTTTGAGGTGCGCCGCGCACCGCTTGGCCGGCCAGGTCGAACTCCAGCAGACCCAGCCGCGCGTCCTGCAGCACTAAGCGCCAGTCTCCCAGTTCGCCGCCGGGGCCGTGGGCAGAGGGCTGTGTTTGTAGGCGCAACAAAAGATGGCCGGGGAGCGGGCAGGGCAGGGGAAAGGCCAGCAAATCGGCATGGGCCGCCAGCAGGCCGTCGCGATGGCCGGGGTGGCTCGGGTCCAGCAGCAGCGCGAGGTCGTGCCGGCTGAAGCCGTAACCGGTCAGACCGCCGTCTTGGCGCACGGGCACCGGCGCGTAGTCCGAGACGGCGAGGAGGCGACCGGCGGCGTCGGCCAGCGCCAGCGGCTGTCGGCTGTCCCGGACCTGCCGGCTGAGCGTGGCCAGCTGTCGTCGGCCTCGCCATGGCGGCAGGCCCAGCAGCGCCAGCAAGGGGACGAGAAGTGGCCAGCCGGCGAGCCAGTCCGGCGTCGCGGCTTGCGCGTAGTCGGCCCCGAACAGGCACAGCGAGCCCGCGGCGGCGAACAGTCGACGGTGCGGACTGGCCCGGCGGCGTAAGGCTGGGTTCAAGCGGTTCTCCGGAGGCGCGACGGCGCGCAAAGCTGCAATGATGGCATCAGGCGCAAAACAGGGCGCTTTTCGTAATATTGATAGCATTCGCCAGCGTCGTTTTTATGCAACAAATGCAGTATGCTGCAAACATTGTTGCGGAGCTGGCCAAATGGATTACTTCCCGATCTTCCTTAAATTGCAAGGCGCATCCTGTTTGCTGGTGGGCGGCGGCGAGGTGGCGCTGCGCAAAGCGCGGCTTTTGCTGTCCGCCGGCGCGGAACTGACGGTGGCGGCGCCGGCGTTGACGCCTGAGTTGGCCGAGATGGCGAGGCAGGGCCAACTGACGCATTTGTGCGCCTGTTTCGAGCCGGCCCAGCTGAGCGGCCGGCGTCTGGTGGTGGCCGCCACTAATGAGCGCGAGGTCAACCGCCAAGTTTCCGTGTCCTGTCAGGCCTTGAATATTCCCGTCAATGTGGTGGACGACCCTGAGCTGTCCAGCTATATCACTCCGGCCATTGTCGATCGTTCTCCCTTGGTGATCGCCGTGTCGACCGGAGGCGGGGTGCCGGTGCTGGCGCGCTTGATCCGCGGCCGGCTGGAAAGCCTGATTCCTAGCGGGTTTGGGCGGTTGGCACGTTTTGCCGCCGATTTCCGCGATCGGGTCAAGGCCGGCATTCCCGACGTTGAGCGCCGTCGGGCGTTCTGGGAGTCGGTGCTGGAGGGGCCGTTGGCCGAGGCGGTGATCAACGGCGACGAGGCCGCCGCCGAGCAGGCGATGGAGCGACGGCTGGAGGATGCCGGAGCGCAGACGGCGCAGGGCGCGGTCTATCTGGTGGGGGCGGGACCGGGTAATCCGGATTTGTTGACCTTCCGGGCGCTGCGACTGATGCAGCAGGCCGACGTGGTCTTGCACGACAATCTGGTGGCGCCGGAGCTGCTGGAGCTGGTTCGACGCGACGCCGAGCGCATTTACGTGGGCAAGGCCAGAGCCAACCATGCGTTGCCGCAAGGCGACATCAATCTCTTGATGGTAGAACTGGCGCAACAAGGCAAGCGGGTATTGCGGCTTAAGGGCGGCGATCCGTTCACCTTCGGCCGCGGCGGCGAGGAGATCGAGACGCTGGCGGCGCACGGCGTCGCCTTCGAAGTGGTGCCCGGCATTACCTCCGCCAGCGGGGCGGCGGCGTACGCAGGCATCCCGCTGACCCATCGAGATTACGCGCAGTCGGTGACCTTTGTTACCGGCCATAAGCAGGACGGCAGCATTCAGCTTGACTGGCCCGCGTTGACGCGGCCGGCTCAGACCGTAGTAGTCTACATGGGCGTGTCCACAGCCCAGGAGCTGTGCCACGCTTTCATCGAGCACGGCAAGCCGGCGACGACGCCGGCCGCCGCGGTGGAGTGGGCGACCACCGAGCGGCAGCGAACGGTAGCGGGCACGCTGCGGGATCTGCCGGAACTGATGTCCAAGCATCATATCGCTTCGCCCGCCTTGATCATTGTCGGCGAGGTGGTGGGATTGGCGGACAAACTGGGCTGGTATCGGACCCGGGTCTGTTGACGTTTGTTTTACCGTTGCGCTGGCCGAGAAAAGCGCGCTATACAAGGCGGAAGGCCGCGGTTTAAAGCTGACGCCGGCCGCCTCTGGCGGAATACTGCTGATACAATGGCGGACTGACGTGTTGATCAACCTTTTTGCTTCAGCGTTCCGGCCCCGCGCCGACGACGCTGCCAACATGAAGAATCTGGCATGGTAGGTGTATTGATAATCGCGCATGGCGACTTGGGGCGCAGTCTGGCGGATTGCGCCAGGCATATCCTGGGCCGAGAGCCGGAAAATCTGGCATTGATGGCGGTCGACAAGACCGATGACCCGGAAAGCAAGCAAGCCGAAGCCCAGTTGCTGGTGGACAGGCTGGACGCGGGCGACGGGGTGGTGATCCTGACCGATATGTATGGCGGCACGCCGTCCAATATCGCCAGCCGGCTGATTCGGCCGGGGCGAGTGGAGGCGGTGGCCGGGGCGAGTCTGCCCATGGTGGTCCGAGCCTTGTGCTATAGCAGCCAGCCGTTGGAAATCGTTGTGAGCAAGGCGATCACCGGCGGCCTGGAGGGCGTGCTTTATATTATTCCGGGGGAAGGCAATGCTGCGAATTGAAGTGGAAATCATCAACAAGCTCGGCTTGCATGCCCGCGCCTCCAGCAAGTTCACTCAACTGGCCAGCCGCTACAAAAGCGATATCTTCATTGCGCGCAACAATCGCCGTGTCAACGGCAAGAGCATCATGGGCGTGATGATGCTGGCGGCGGCCAAGGGAGCGACCGTGGAGCTGGAGGTGAGCGGGGAGGATGAGCAAGTGGCGTTGGACGCTCTGGTGGCCCTGATCAACAACCGATTCGACGAAGCCGAATAAGCCGGAGCCTGAGGACGGGACGATGAGCATCATCCTGCACGGGGTGGCCATAGGCGGCGGCATTGCCATTGGCCGTGCCCATTTGATTTCGCGCAGCATGGACGATGTCGCGCACTATCTGCTGGAAGACGAGGAAGTCCCGGCGGAATTGGCGCGCTTCGATGAAGCCATCCGCGACACTCGCAAAGAGCTGGAAATGTTGTGGGGCAGCATTCCAGAGAACGCGCCGGCGGAGCTGGGCGCCTTCCTGTCTTTGCACATCATGCTGTTGGGCGACGTCACCATCTCGCGCGAGCCGCGCGAAATCATTGAAAAACAGCGTTGCAACGCCGAGTGGGCGTTGAAGCTGCAATGCGAGTCCTTGGTCGAGCAGTTCGACGCGATCGAGGAAGACTATCTGCGCGAACGCAAGAACGATGTGCTGCAAGTGGTGGAGCGCATCTTCAAGAACCTGGACGGCGACGTGCCGCAACTGCCGGCGCCGGAAGATCTGGTCGACGACCACATTCTGGTGGCGCACGATCTGTCGCCGGCCGACATGGTTTATTTCAAGGACTCCAATTTCGCCGCCTTCGTCACTGATGTCGGCGGCGCCACCTCGCATACCGCGATTCTGGGACGGAGCCTAGACCTGCCGTCCGTGATCGCCTTGCATCATTCGCGAGAGCTGATCCGCGAAGACGAACTGATCATCGTCGATGGCCTGCAAGGCGTGGTGATCATCAATCCTGACGATTTGGTGCTGGCGGAGTACCGCCGCCGGCTGCGCGCCTGGCGCGACGCCCGGCGCAAGCTGTCGTCTATCCGCAAGTCCAACGCCAAGACACAGGACGGCACCGCGATCGAATTGCTGGCCAATATCGAGCTGCCGCAGGACGTGGAAGACGTGCGCAAGTCCGGCGCGGTGGGCGTGGGCTTGTTCCGCAGCGAATTCCTGTTTCTGGGCCGCGACACTTTGCCGGACGAGGACGAGCAGTACGAGGCCTACCGGCATGTGGCGGAAACCATGAAGGGTTTGCCGGTGACCATCCGCACCATGGATCTGGGCGCGGACAAGAACCCGAAATGGCTGAACCACGCGGTGGCGGACAATCCGGCGCTAGGCCTGACCGGCATCCGTCTATGCCTGGCCGAGCCGCTGATGTTCCGCGAGCAATTGCGAGCGCTGCTGCGCGCCTCGGTGCACGGCAAGATCAAGGTCTTGTTTCCGATGGTGAATTCGCTGCCGGAACTGAAACAGGCGTTGGCGCAATTCGAATACGCCAAGCAGGAGCTGCGCGAGGAGAAGGTCGCCTATTCGGAAGAGATCGAAGTGGGCGCGATGATAGAAATCCCGTCGGCGGCGCTGGTGGTGGGCAGCTTTCTCAAACATATCGACTTCCTATCGGTGGGGACCAACGATTTGATCCAGTACACGCTGGCGATCGACCGCAACGACGATTCGGTCAGCCATTTGTACGACCCTATCCATCCGGCGGTGTTGAAGTTGATCCTGCACACCATCAAGGCCGGCATCAAGGGCGGGGTGCCGGTGTCGGTGTGCGGCGAGATGGCCGGCGACGCCAGACTGACGCGTTTGCTGCTGGGCATGGGTCTGCGCAAGTTCTCCATGCATCCGGCCAACCTGCTGGCGGTCAAGCAACAGGTGCTCAATACTCACCTGGATCAGATCGCGCCGATTACGGCGCGCATGCTTAGAAGCGAAGACCCTGATAAAATCGCCGATCTTTTGCAACAATTGAATGCCGAGCCGGGTGTCTGATCCGGCTTTTTCCTTTCTTATGCTGAACGATCCCATCGACCTGAACGCCGTGCGGCGGGTGCTGGTCATCAAGCTGCGCCACCACGGCGACGTGCTGCTGACTTCTCCGCTGTTTTCCGCGCTGCAACAGCAGGCACCGCATCTGGAGATCGATGCGCTGGTCTACCATGACACCCGGGAAATGCTGAGTCTTCACCCGGCTATTGCGCAACTGCACACCATAGATCGCAATTGGAAAAAATTGGGGCCGCTGGGCCAGTGCCGCGCTGAGCTGGGTTTGCTGAGCCGTTTGCGCGCCCGCGGTTACGATCTTGTGATCACGCTGACCGAGCATAATCGCGGGGCTTGGCTGGCGCGCCTGCTTGCGCCGCGCTGGTCTGTGGGCCCGCAGGGCCCTTACGGCCGCTTCTTCAAAAAGAGTTTCACCCACCGCTATCTGCAGGTGCCGGGCAATCGCCGCCACACTATTGAGATCCATTTGGACGCTCTGAGGCGCATCGGCGTGTATCCGGACGCAAGCCAGCGCGAGCTAGTGTTGGTGCCGGGGCACAACGCCGAGGCCACGCTGGCGGCCAAGCTGGCCGAGCGCGGTTTGCGGCCCGGCGCTTACATCCTGGTGCACCCGACCTCGCGCTGGTCGTTCAAGAGCTGGCCGGCGGAGAAAATGAGCGCCTTGATCGACGCCTTGAGCGCGCGCGGCGAACAACTGGTCTTGTCGGCCGCGCCGGGCGCGGAAGAAATGGCGATGATCGCCGACATCGAAGCGCGGCTGGAACGGCCGGTGGCCAGCCTGGCCGGCGCGCTGAGCTTGAAGGAGTTGGCGGCGGCAATAGACCAGGCGCGCTTGTACATCGGCGTGGACTCGGTGCCCATGCATATCGCCTCGGCGATGAAGACGCCTTGCGTCGCCTTGTTCGGCCCGTCTGGGGATATTGAATGGGGTCCGTGGCAGGTGCCGAACCGGGTGGTGTCGAAGCCTATGGCCTGTCGCCCCTGCGGCAACGCCGGTTGCGGCGGAGGCTGGCAAAGCGAATGTCTGCAACGCATCAGTGTGGACACGGTGCTGGCGGCGGTGGACGCGGTCTTGAAGGAAAGCGCATGAAGCGGCTGGCGATTATCCGGCAGAAGTACAATCCGGCGGGCGGCGCGGAACGCATCGTCAGCGCTATCGTCAAGCAATTGCAGACCGGCGGGGAGTTCCGTCCGCTATTGATCAGCCGCAATTGGGAGAGCCTGCCGGGCGTGGAAACGGTGGGGGTCAAGCCGTTTTATCTGGGCAGCGTTTGGCGCGATTGGAGTTTTGCCAGCGCGGCGCGCGCCGCATGGACGCAGGCCGGCGCCGATCTGGTGCAATCGCACGAGCGTATTCCCGGCTGCCATGTGTTTCGCGCCGGCGACGGCGTGCACGCCGCTTGGCTGGACGCGCGGCTGGAGGGCGCGTCCTGGTGGCGGCGCTTGGCCACCTTCTGTAACCCTTACCACCATTACATGTTGCGCACCGAACGAGCGATGTTCCGGCATCCGGCATTGCGGGCGGTGATCTGTAATTCGGCCTTGGTGCGCGACGACGTGGTGGGCCGTTTCGGCGTGGACCCGAGGCGTTGCGTAGTGATCCACAACGGCGTGGACAGTAACTTTTTCAATCCGGCGGCAGCGCGCGAGCAGCGGGAGTCGTTGCGCGAGCGCTACGGCATTCCGTCGAAGGCGCCGGTGTTGGTCTATGTGGGGTCCGGTTTTGAGCGCAAGGGCGTGGCGCAGGCGCTGCGCGCCGTCGCGCCGCACGCCGCCGTGCATCTGGTGGTGGTGGGCGGAGACAAGAAGCTGGTGCGCTATCAGCGGCTGGCGGCCCGGCTGGGCCTGTCCGAGCGGACGCACTTCACCGGTCCGCAGCGCGATGTGCGCAGCCATTACGGACTGGCGGACGGCTTCATCCTGCCGACGCTTTACGAGCCGTTTGGGTCGGTGGTGATCGAGGCGATGGCCTGCGGTTTGCCGGTGCTGACCAGCACGCGTTGCGGCGGCGCGGAGCTGCTGGAGCCGGGCGTCACCGGCTGGTTGGCCGCGGCGGGAGACGCCGCCGCCTGGCAAGACAATGTGGCGGCCTGGCTGGCCGCGCGCGCGGACTGGCCGCGCAGCGGCGAGCTTGCGCGCGCGCGGGTGGCGGGTTTGAGCGAGGGCACGATGGTGGCGCAGATGCTGGCCTTGTACCGGGAGCTGTCGCTTGGCGACGGCGAAGGCGGGGCCGGAGAATGAGGCCGGGACGTTTTCCCGGGCGTTTGCTGATTTTCACGGCGCTGTTGCTGAGGCTGCCCTGGCAATGGCTGCGCCGCAAGCCGGATCCCGAGCGCACGCGCCGGGTATTGATCCTGCATCAGTTTCTGCTGGGCGACGCCTTGATGGCGACCAGCTTGCTGGCCAAGGCGCGCGAGCGTTTTCCCAAGGCGGAGATCGTGTTGGCCTGTCCGCCGGGACAAGCGCCGCTGTATGCGTCGCGGCCGTACGGCATTCGGCCGCTGCCCTGGCAGCCGCGCGACTTCGCCTCGATTCGGCGCTTGTTCGCCGAGGCGCGTTTCGATATCGCCTACCTGATGGGTGAAAACAGGCTGAGTTTCCTGGCGCGCGCGATGGGTGCTCGCTGGATAGTGGGCTTTGCCGGGGAAACGCCGCTTTATAAAAACTGGCTGTTGGACGAGGCGGTGCCGTACGCCGGGCAGCCGGAAGCCTGGACCGACACCGCCTCCCGTTTGATCGATGGGCCCGAGCCCCGGCTGTTTCGTTTGCAGGATTGGCCGACGGCTGCAGAAGGGTTGCCGTCCTTACCGGCACGTTTCGTCGTGCTGCACGTCGGCGCGAGTTCGGCAACCCGCTTTTGGCCTGCATCCAGCTGGGAGCAGGTCGCCGCCACAGCGCGGGCTTGCCGGTGCGCGGTAGTGTGGTCGTGCGGGCCCGGGGAGCAGCATTTGCTATCGGCCATCGAGGTGGGGCCGGACGATATCGTCATGGCCGGCACGCTGAGCCTGGTGCAATTGCGTGATGTTTTGAGCCGTGCCAGAGCCTGCGTATGCCCGGACACCGGCATCGCGCATCTGGCCAAAGTGGCGGGCGCGCCCTTGCTAATGCTGTTCGGGCCGGGTAGCGAGACCTTGTTCGGCGCGAGCCGTTTTTTCTCCGGCTTTACCTGCGTTGGCGTCGGCCCTGCGTGGTTTCCTTGCCGCAATCAGCGCAGCGTGCATTATCGCGATGTCGATTGGGCCTTGCGTTGTTTTAGAAAATTTGGCGATCAGGCCGGCGAATGCCGCCAGGCGCAATGTATGGCTGCGATACCTGTCGGGCTGGTGGCCGAGACCTTGGAAAAACTTCTGCATGAATGATCATCTGAGTATTGAGCCGCGCTGGCATGGCCGCTTGGCTATCGGCCTGTCCTTGTTGTTTCTGACCTTGGCAAATGTGTCCCACACGATCGCGTTGCGTTATGTGATCTTGTTGTTGATGCTGGTTCTGGTGGCGAAAAACTATGCCGACCTCAAAAGCGGCTGGCGCGAGCAAGGCCGGCCGTTGACGGCCATGGGCGCGTTCTTACTATACGCCTTGCTTCACACCCTATTGCTTTCGATGTGGCCGGAAGCCTCCGTCAGCGAATTCCGCAGCCAGCTATTGATCGGGGGCTTGTGGTTTGTGGCTGGCTTGGCTTTGTTCCGCCCCCCTCGGCGCTGGACGATTTCGGATTTGGTCATCACTGCCGGTTGCGTATTGGCCTTGGTCGAGTTTGCCCATGGCGCTTTCGTCTATCTGACTACGGGCTTGTGGCCGTATATGGAGGCGTTTACCACGGCTACCAAGCTTGAATTCACCTTCTTTATGAATTTCGTGTTGGCGTTTATCGTGGCGGCTTATTGCCTGGGGCGAGGTGCTAGACGAAAGATCACGCATATTCCTAGTTGGGGACTGAGTTGTGCCGCTGCCTTGATTCTGTTTGTCAGCCTAAAGGCCGGGGCACGTAATGGCATGATTGGCCTTGTTTACCTGATGCTGTCGATGTTGCTTGTTTATACAGTATTTGAAGGTGTCAAGATTGGTTGGGGCAAAGCTCTGGCTATTGGGGCACTAGTCCTGGTCGGTGCCACTAGCATTACGATTTACACTGTGCGGCAAGATAGCCGCAATCAGATATTCTTTGAGTCGGCCACTGCGGGTTGGCATTATGCCGATACTAAAGCCTGGTTGCGGATGGAGCCTCAGCCCAAATTGTCAAATGGCATGGATGTGGATGGTTCCGCCTATGAAAGGGTCGCTTGGATTCATAGCGGCCTGGACCTTATCGCGGCCAAGCCCATGGGCTATGGCTATAGCCGCAATGCGTTCACCAATGCGCTAACGGCGACGGGCCATCCCAATCAGGTCGGTCACAGCCACAGCGGTTTCATTGATCTGGGCGTGGGTTTGGGCGTGGGCGGCATCGCGCTATGGCTGGCGTTTTGCGGCGTGCTGATCTGGACCGGTTATCGGGCCTTCCGTCTGAGGCGCGATACGTTGGGGCTGGTGTTGATGCTGGTGACTTGCGGTTTTCTTGGACGCATGTTGCTGGAAAGCGTGAACAAGGATCATATGCTGCATATCTTCCTGTTCACCGCCGCCGCCCTGTTGGCGGAGCTGAGACAGCGTGAGAAAGGCGCCGCGCATGCGTGATTGGGTGCTGTTCACCGAGTCCTCTCCCAATGTCGGCGGACAGGAACTGCAGCTGATGCAGCAGATGCGCCTGCTGGGTGAGCGTGGCTTTCGCCCGGTGCTGGCCTGTAGGCCGCAGACGAGGGTGATGGAGGTGGCGTGCCAGCGCGGGCTGGAAGTCTTGCCGCTGCGTTTTCGAAACAGCCTCCACATGCCATCGATTTTGGGCTTAAGCGCCTGGATGCGCCGTCATCGTCCGCGGCTGGCCATTTGCCACAGCGGTCACGACAGTAATAATCTGGCTATTGCCGCGCGGCTGATGGGTCGCTGCCGGCCCTTTCTGCTGCGCTCGCGCACTTATCAGCCTGGCCAGGCTTCGGCCTGGAGCTATAACCAGCTGATGGACGCGACCATGTTGCCCAGCGCTTATCTGAAGCGCTGTTTGCTGGAGAATCCGGCAATCCGTCCCGAAAAGCTGCACGTGGTCTATCCCGGCATCGATTTCGACGCTTTGGATCAGGCCGCCGCGCTGCCCTTGCCGCCAGAGTTGGAGCTGTGGCTGTCCCGTTCCTCCGGACCTTTGCTGGTGCAAGCGGCGATGTTGCGCGGGGAAAAAGGGCATAGGACGGTGTTGGCGGCCTTGGACTTGCTGAGAGACAAGTGGCCGGACGTGCGTTATCTGATTGCCGGAGAAGGGCCGGAGCAGCAGGCGATCGCCGGGCTGGCGCGGCAGTTGGGTTTGCAGGATAGAGTGTTGTTGGCTGGGGTGGTGAGCCCGGTGGCCGCCTTGCTGGAGCGCGCCGACCTGGTATTGATGCCGTCCAGCTACGAGCCCTTGGGCATGTCGCAGATCGAGGCGCTGGGTCTGGGCGTGCCGGTGATCGCCAGCGACACCGGCGGCATCCCTGAGACCATGAGTCATGGCGAAACCGGCATGTTGGCGCCGCCGGGAGACGCTCCCGCCTGGGCTTCGGCGATTGATCTGGCGCTGAGCCAGCCGGCAATGATGAAAATCTGGGCCCAAGCCGGGCGCGCCGATGTGCGTTCGCGCTTTGCGCCGGAACAAAACCTTCGGGGTATCCTGGAACTCAGCGGCTTGAACGCTCCGGGGATTTGATGCTCTGACTTATGACCGCCCCGTGGGCGCGGGCGTTGGATGATAGAAACGAATGAAGAATTCTTTGCAAAGCAACTGGGCGATTTATCGCCGTTTGCTGGGATATTTGGGCCGTTACTGGAAGGTCTTCCTGATCTCGCTGGTGTCGATGACGGTGGCGGCCTTGACCGAGCCGGCCTTCGCCCGCCTGATGAAGCCCTTGATCGACAACGGCTTTGTCAACCGCGATCCGCATGCGATCGCCTGGGTGCCCTTGGCCATCATCGGCGTGTTCGCGGTGCGCGGCGTCACCAGCTTCATCAATGAATACACTTCCAGCTGGTTGACTGGACACCTGGTGCAGACGCTGCGCGAACAGATGTTCGCCAAGATGCTGCGTCTGCCAGTGCAGTACTACGCCGACAATCAGTCGGGAAGACTGGTGTCGCGGATCTCCTACGACGTCAACCAGGTGACTGAGGCCGGCTTCAGCGTGATTACGGTCACGGTCAAGGACGGTGTCACCGCGATCAGTCTGCTGGCTTGGCTGTTGTATATCGACTGGCAGCTGACTCTGATCTGTCTGCTGGTGTTGCCGGTGGTGTCTTTCTGCATGCGAATAGTGGGCAAGCGGCTGCGCAATCTATCACGCGAGAACCAGCAGAATATGGCCTTGTTGACCCAGGTGTTGGGCGAGGGCATCAATTGTCAACGCGTGATCAAGGTCTATGGCGGCGAGGCGCGCGAGAGCGAGCGTTTTCGCCAAGCGGCGGCGGCGATCCGCCGCAACGCGGTCAAGCAGAGCGCGGCGACATCCGCCAACACCGGCGTCACTCAGCTGATGATCGCTTGCGCTTTGGCCGCCATCCTGTATTTCGCCACGCTGCGCGCCCAGGACGGGGCTTTCACCGCAGGCGATTTCATGTCCTTTTTGACGGCGATGATGTTGCTGTTCGCGCCGGTCAAGCGCATTACCGGCATTGCCCAGGCCATGCAGCGGGGCTTGGCGGCGGCGGAGTCGGTCTTCGATTTTCTCGACTTGCCGGAAGAGCCCGATCACGGCAGAACCGCCTTGCCGCGCACCCGCGGAAAATTGCAGCTATCGGGAGTGAGTTTCGGCTATCCGGCGGCGGAGCGGCAGGTGCTGAGGGATATTAATTTGCAGGCTCAGCCTGGCGAGACCATAGCCTTGGTGGGTTCGTCCGGCAGCGGAAAAACCACCTTGGTCAGCCTGATACCGCGATTTTACGATCCGGACGGCGGCGAGATTCGTTTGGATGATGTTCGCTTGCAGGATATGCCCCTGAGCGATCTGCGCCGGCACATCGCCATGGTCAGTCAGGACGTGGTGCTGTTCAACGACAGCGTGGCGGCCAATATCGCCTACGGTGAAGCGTCGCACAGCCGCGAAGCGGTGGTGGAGGCGGCGCGCGCGGCCAATGCGCTGGAGTTCATTGAGGCGATGCCGGACGGTTTTGACACTCTGATTGGTGAAAACGGTGTGCGTCTGTCCGGTGGGCAGCGCCAGCGCTTGGCGATTGCCCGCGCCTTGTTGAAGAACGCGCCCTTGTTGATTCTGGACGAGGCGACCTCGGCTCTGGACACCCAGTCGGAGAGGTTGGTGCAGAGCGCGCTGGAAAACCTGATGAAGAATCGTACTACCATCGTGATCGCCCATCGTCTGTCGACGATAGAAAACGCCGATCGCATCGTGGTGATGCATCAGGGAGAGATTGCCGAAGAAGGCTCGCACGCGCAGTTGCTCGCGCGAGGAGGGCTCTACGCCAAGCTGCATAGCCTGCAGTTCAAGGACGAGGACGCCGCAGCGGAATGAGCGCGGGCGCGGAGATGAAATCAAGCCGGCCAGGGCGGAGGCCATGGCCGGCTTGATTGCATCGAGGACTCGGAACGTGTTTACGATCTCGCGAGCTAAGCCGAAAACGGCTGAGAAAGCGGAATGATCATACGGTACATGAGCATTTCGAGGACGTTTTCAACGCCGTATCGTCGACGCGCAGCAGATTGTAAGCCGTTCTCAGAGCTTGATTTCGAACAGCGGGTCCTGCGGCGCTAAGCGGCGGCCGTTCTCCTGAATGGTGTGCCAAACCGGCTGGCCTTGCACTTGCGACTGAACGTCGCGCGCCAGCAGGCAGTAGGCCTCGCGATTGCATTCGCTGGAGTAGGCTCGCAACAAAGTGACCTTGGCCGGCAGATCGTCCGGATTGTCGCGCAGCGAATCCTTCAGCACCCGCACCGCGTCGCGGGTACGGCCATAGGCGAGGAAAACTTCCGCCTCGCCCACCGGATCGATGCCGCGCTGACACGGCTTGGTGTAACGTACTTTCTTCCATAAGAATTGCAGGGCGTAATATCCCGCCATCAGTCCAAAACTGGCGGCAAACGCGCTCAACGCTACCATGTGGCTTCTCCCCTTCCGCTTTGCAACGACTTGGCCTCGCCGGCGGTTCCCCGATATTGTGCGCTCTGGCTTCAAGCTTTATGCGGGGCTGACCAGCCGGCCTTCTCCATCTCCGGTAGATTCATTATTCTGATGAAGCGGCGCTAGCGGCAATCCGTAGAAATCCTTATCGGATCTGTACCGATGCCGTTTGAACGCTAACTATTGCTGTTCAGTATTTTCTCGAGTATTGCAGAGGGCAGGCCGGCCTGAATAGTGGCTTGGCCCAGTTGTTGCAATAGCACAAATCGGATGGTGCCGGCTTCCACCTTCTTGTCGTGGCTCATCAGCTCCAGCCAGCGCGCCAGCGGCATCCGCGGGCTCTTGACCGGCAGGCCGGCGGCGGCCACCAGGCCGCGCACGCGTTCAACGTCTGCGGAGGACAGCCAGCCCAATTCGGCGGAGGCGGCGGCGGCCAGCACCATGCCGGCGCCGATGGCTTCGCCGTGCAGCCAGACGCCGTAGCCCAGGCCAGCTTCGATGGCGTGGCCGAAGGTGTGGCCCAGATTGAGCAGGGCGCGCACGCCTTGCTCCTTTTCATCCTGGCCCACGATGTCCGCCTTCATCTCGCAGCTTCGCTTGACCGCGTGCTGCAGCGCGTCGGGGTCGCGCGCGCGCAGGCGCGGCATGTTCTCTTCCAGCCAGCCTAGGAAGGCGGCGTCGCCCAGCAGACCGTACTTGATCACTTCGGCGAGGCCGGCGGACAACTCGCGCTCCGGCAGCGTGTCCAGCAGCGACATGTCGGCGATCACCGCCTTGGGCTGGTAGAACGCGCCTATCATGTTCTTGCCTTGCGGATGGTTGATCGCGGTCTTGCCGCCGACCGAGGAGTCGACCTGCGCCAGCAAGGTGGTGGGGATCTGGATAAAGGGCGCGCCGCGTTGATAGCAGGCGGCGGCAAAGCCGGTCATGTCGCCGACGACGCCGCCGCCCAGCGCGATCAAGGTGGTCTTGCGTTCGGCGTTGCGCGACAGCAGCGCGTCGAAAATCAGGTTCAGCGTGTTCCAGTCCTTATGCTGCTCGCCATCCGGCAAGACAACGCTGAAGGAATCGATCCGGTGCCGGGCCAGCGCTTGTTGCAGCCGGGCCAGATACAGCGGCGCCACGGTCTCGTTGCTGACGATGGCGACCTTGGGCAAGGGCAGATGGGGAAGCAGCAACTCGACCTGTTCCAGCAAGTCCCGGCCAATGTGAATCGGGTAACGGGTGTCGGGCAGGATCAGGTCGAGAGTAATCACAATCAGCTTCCTTGTTCGGGGCGGTGTTTGGGGGGGAGGGCGGAGAGCTGCTCCATCAGATGGGCAACCAGCAGGCTGACATTCTGCTGCGTGGTGTCGACGACGATGTCGGCAACTTCGCGGTACAAGGGGTCGCGTTCCTGAAACAGGCTTTCCAGCTTGCCCCTGGGGTTGGCGATCTGCAGCAATGGGCGGTTTTTGTCGTGCAGGGTGCGGGCCAGCAAATCGTCTATGGTGGCGCGCAGATAGATCACGGTGCCGTGAGCGGCCAGGCAGGCGCGGTTTTGCGGACGGATGATGGCGCCGCCGCCGGTGGCCAGCACGATGTTGTCCAGGCGGGCGAGGTCGGCGATGACCGAGGTTTCCCGGTCGCGGAAGCGCAGTTCGCCTTCGATGTCGAAGATGGTCGCGACGCGTACGCCGGTTCTGGCCTCGATCTCGTGGTCAGAGTCGTAAAAGGTTTTGTCGGTGCGCCGCGCCAAAGCTCGGCCTACCGTGGTCTTGCCCGCGCCCATCAAGCCGACCAGAAAAAAATTGCCTGCCGGTTTCTCCATGGCAGGCATTGTAGCCGAGCTTGGCCGCGCTGTCTTTCGGCGTTGCATCAGCGCCTGGGGCGCTGCCGGGGCCGGGGTTTTACTGATTATTGCTGCTCAGGTCCTCCACCACGCGCGGTGTGATGAAGACCAGCAATTCAGTGCGGTTGTCGTACTTCTGCGAGCTTCGGAACAGGGCGCCCAGGAAGGGAATGTCGCCGAGCAGCGGCACTTTGTTGACGATGTCGCTGATTTGCTGCTGGTAGATGCCGCCTATCACCACCGTGCCGCCGTTCTCCACCAGCACCTGGGTGTTGACCTTCTTGGTGTCCAGTGCCGGAGTGCCTCCCACGGTCAGCGTAGGGCTGACGCTGTCCTTGTTGACCTTGATGTCCAGCATCACGTGGTTGTCCGGCGTGATCTGCGGCTTGACGTTCAGGCTGAGCACCGCCTTTTTGAACGAGGTGGAGGTGGCGCCGCTGGACGAGGCTTCCTGATAGGGAATCTCGGTGCCCTGTTCGATGGTGGCTTCCTGCCGGTCCGCGGTCATGATGCGTGGACTGGAGATCACCCGTCCCTTGTTCTCGGTCTGCAGCGCCTGCAACTCCAGGCCGATGATGGCGGACTTGCCCACGCTATAGAGTGCGGTCAGCGAGCCTGCCGGGTTGGTGATTGGCAGATTGACGCCGGGGGAAATGACATAGGGTGTTTGCGCAGCGCCGCCCACGATGCCCAGGCGGCCATTGGCGTTGGTGATGGCGTTGGTCAAGCCGCCGCCGGAAATGATGCCGGTGCTGCCGACGCGGTCGAAAGATAGCTTGACGCCCAGATTGCGGCTCCAGTTGTCGGTGGCCTCGACGATGCGCGCTTCGATCAGCACCTGTTTCACTGGCACATCGGTCTTGCCTATGATGTCGCGGATCTTGTCAATGGTGCTGCCTGTATCGTTGATGATCAGCGTATTTGTCTTAGGATCGATCAGCGCGCTGCCGCGCTCGGTCAGAATGCTTTCCTTCTTGCCGGTGGTGTTCGTGCCGTCCAGCACCTTTTTGAAATCCTCCGCCGAGCGGTAGCGCAGCACGAAGGTTTCCGAGCGCACCGGCTCCAGCGTGGCCAGTTGCTGCCTGGCCTCCTGCACCTGCTTGTCGCGCGCCAGCAACTCCTCGCGCGGCGCAATCTGAATGATGTTGCCGGCGCGGCGCTGGTCCAGGCCCTTGGTTTGCAGGATGAGGTCCAGCGCCTGGTCCCAGGGTACGTCTTTCAGTCGCAGCGTGATGTTGCCGTTGACCGAGTCGCTGGTGACGATGTTGAGGCCGGTGAATTCGGCGATCACCTGCAAGACGGTGCGCACTTCGATGTTCTGGAAGTTTAGAGACAGCTTGTCGCCTTTGTACTGCGGTTTCTGGTTGGCGTCGGCGCTGGCCGCGGATTCCGGCGCCGGCCGGCGAATTTCGACGACCAACTGGCCGTCGGTCTGGTAGGAGGAGAAATCCCAGTCGCCTTGCGGCTGGATCTGGATGCGGCTGTTGCCGCCCTGATTGCGGGCGTCGATCTTGGACACCGGGGTGCCGAAGTCGGACACATCCAGGCGTCGCTGATTCTGCCTGTCCAGTTGAGTGCCCAGTACGTCCACCAGCAATTGTTTGCCTTCGCGACGGATATCGACCGGGGTATTGGCGGACGGCAGCTTGATCTCCACCCGGCCTTCGCCGTTCTTGCCGCGGCGGAAGTCCAGCGCCAGCGGCTGAGCGCTGGCGATCTGGGCCTGGCTTGGGCGCGCGGCGGTTTGCTGGCTTGCCGCGGGGCGCTCCACCGGCGTGGCGGCTTGAGCGGCGTTGCCCAGGTTCGGGTTCAGCGTGACCCGCAGCGTGTTGCCGGCCACGCTGCTGCTGTACAGCGCGTTGCGGCTTAGGCTCAGCACCAGCCGGGAACGGCCGTTGGCCTCCACCGCCACCGCGGATTTTACCAGCGGGCCGCCGAAGTCTTGCTGCGGCTTGGCCATCTTGACGCTGGCGCCCGCGAAGTCGAAGGCAATGCGCGGAGGGTTGGCGATGGCGAAGCTGTTGGGCTGGACGGCGGGGCCGTCAAAGCTGACTTGCAGCACCTGTTGGTCGCCGTCGCCGTTGGCGAGCTGGATCGCGGTGATCGCCGGGCCGGCGTCGGCGAAACTGAACAGCAGGGACAGGCCCAGCCCGGACAACAGTTTGATGGAGTGCTTGCTCATTTGTTTTGCCCTTGTTCGTCCAGGTACATGCTGGTGTTGCGCTGCACCCATTCTCCGTTCAAATCTTCCACGGTCTCGGTCAACTGGATGTCCGTGTCGCCGACTTTCTTGATCTGGCCGAAATTGGGCCCGACGAAATTACCGGCCTGAACACGGTAAATCGCGCCTTCCGGCGTGCGTACCAGGCCGTAGTTGGCGCCGCCGCGGCGGATGACGCCGACAATCTTCAACTTGTCCAGATCGTAGTTTTCCAGCGCTTCGCGCGGCCGCTTCATGTCTGGCGCGTTCGCCAGGTTCTGGTTCTTGGCCGCGGCGAGTTTCTGCGAATTGAAGGGGTCTAGCAGGTCGAAGGCCTGGTAGGCGAACGGCTGGTAGGGCTGGGCCTGGGGCAGCGGCTCAATCTGGCCGCGCAGGCCCTGGGTGCTGGTTTGCATCCACTGGCGCAGATCATCGGTGTCGCTGCTGCCGCAGGCGGCGAGCAACAAGGGCAGTAAGCAAGCGAGAGTTCTTGTCATGGGGTTTGCGGCTCACTTGTTGGCGGGGGCCGGCTGCGCGGCCCGCTCCTCGGGCTCCAGCGCGCGGAAGGTTTTGGCGGTGGCGTCCATGGTCAGGCGCGCGCCCTTGGCGTCCGGCGTCAGGCTGATGTCGACGATGGTGACGATGCGGGACAGCTGCGCCACATCGCTGACGAAGGCGGCCAAGTCGTTATAGCTGCCGGTCAGGCGAATGGTGATCGGCACTTCCGCCATCTCGGCTGTCTTGATTTCCGGATTGGGCCGGAACAGCTCGAACTGTAGCCCGCGGCCGATGCCGGCTTGGTTGATCTCGGTCAGCAGCGTGTCCATATTGGATTTGGTCGGTAGCTGCTTGAGCAGGGCGCCGAAGGAGGCATCGATCTCCTTCAACTGCTGTTGCAGCGCGTCCAGGTTGACCGCCTGGCGTTTCTTGTCGACGTAAGTCTGCTTGAGCTGCTCTTCCTGTTGCTTGGCGCCGTTGAGGCGGTCCAGTTCATCGCTGAGCACGAAGAAATAACCGAGGCCGACGAAGCAGGCGACCAACAGCGCCAGCGCGATAACCTGGCCCTGCAGCGGCCAATTGGTGATGTCCTTGGGGTCCAGCGTGCGCAATTCGTCCAGCGTCATGGTTTGGCTCCGGGGGCGGTGGGCTGGCCGGTTTTGGGCGGGGCGGCTTCGCGCAGACTGCAGTTCAGGGTGAATTCGTTGGCGCGCTGGCCGTTGACGCTGGCGGCCTTCACTTCGACCAGCACCGGCACGTCAAAAACATTGGATTGCGCCAGGCTGCGCATATAGTTGGAAACCCGAGCGCCGGACAGCGCGTAGCCGGACAGCGTGAATTGGTTGCCGGCCTGCTTGAAGTTTTTCAGATAGACGCCGTCCGGGGTCTGGCGCACCAGTTGGTCGAAAACGTGCACGCCCTCGTTGCGGCCCTGCTCCAGCCGTTCCACCAGTTGCTTGCGGGACAGCAGGTCGTCGCGTTGCTTTTTCAAGGTGCCGATATTCTTGATCTGGCTGTCCAGCTTGGAGATTTCGCCTTGCAGGAAGTCGTTGCGCTGTTGTTGATGGGACAGGCGGCCGCCGATGATCAGATAGCTGAGCACCACCAAGGTCAGCGAGGCAACCAGCGTGAGTCCCAACATCACCTGAAAGCGCAGCCGATGCGCCGCTTTTTTCTGTTCGCGGTGCGGGAGGAGGTTGATGCGTATCATCAGTCGAACCTCCGCATGGCCAAGCCACAGGCCACCAGCAGCGCCGGCGCGTCCATCAGCAGTTCCTTCAGACGGATATGGCTGGATTGCACCATGGTGCTGAACGGGTTGGCGATCATGGTGCTGATCTGGGTGCGGCCGGCCACCGCGTCGTCCAGGCCCGGCAGCATGCTGCAGCCGCCGGCCAGCAGGATGTAGTCGACGCGCAGGTATTGCGACACGCTGACCGTGGTGTAGAAGAACTGGAGCGCGCGCTGTATCTCCTGGGCCAGAGAATCGACGAAGGGATGCATCAGTTCGGATTCATAGCCGTCCGGCAGGCTCATCCCGCGTTTGCCGCTTTCCGCTTCTTCGTAGCTGATGCCGTAGCGGCGCTGGATGTCGCGCGTCAATTGCTGGCCGCCGAACACCTGTTCGCGGTAATAAACTTGTTGGTTGTTGCGGATAACGTTGCAGTGGATGCGGGTGGCGCCGATGTCGAACAGGGCGAAGGTCTGGTTCATGCCTTGTTCCGGCAACTGCTGCTCGACCTGTTCGAAAGCCGTCATCATGGCGAAAGATTCAACGTCCACTACCTGAGCGCGCAGGCCGGCCATTTCCACCACCGCCACGCGCTCTTCCACTTTTTCCTTGCGGGCGGCGCAAAGCAGCACTTCCAGATCGTCGATGCTGGACGGCGCCGGCCCCAGCACCTGATGGTCCAGGTTCACCTCTTCCAGCGGGAAGGGAATGCTCTGGTTGGCTTCGGATTCGATCAATTCCGCCAAGTTGTCGGTCTGGCTGACCGGTACCAGCAGCTTCTTATAAATAGCCATCGCCGTGGGAATCGCGATGGCGACGTGGCGGGTGGGGCTGCCCAGCCGCTTCCAGGCGCGGCGCAGGGTTTCCGCTATGCCTTCGATGTCCACCAGGTTGCCGTCGCTGATCGCGTCTTTGGGCAAGATTTCAATCACATAGCGCTCAACCTGGCAATTTTTACCCGAGCGGGATAGCTCCACCAGTTTGATGGCGGTGCTGCTGATATCCAGTCCCAACATTGGAACATTTTTGGCCTTCCCCAATCCAAGTTGTTCTAGCCAGGGCGGGGCGGATTTGAGTTTGTCGATAAGCATCAGGTGCCTCGATTGGTCCTATGCGACAGTTTTTTGGCCTGTCGCTGCCATTGTTTGTCTTGCGTGCTTTCACAAGACGTTATAATCCGGTTTCCAGTGAAAGCCCATTGTAAATATGCTAAGACGAATCCTCGCAATACTTGCAGGTCTGTTTCTAGGTGGAGCCGTATTGGTTGCTGGCGCAGGCGCCATTGCAATCATCATAACCTACCCGCGCTTGCCGAGTCTTGATGTACTGACGGACTATCGTCCGAAAATTCCCCTTCGCGTATATTCCGCCGACAATCAACTGATAGGCGAATTCGGCGAAGAACGTCGTTCTTTCTCCCGCATCCACGAAGTGCCGCAGCTGATGAAGCAGGCGGTGATGGCGGCAGAGGACGAGCGTTTCTACCAGCACAGCGGCGTCGATTACGTCGGCGTGGTGCGCGCGGCAGTGGGCAATCTGGTGTCCGGACACGCCCGTTCTGGCGCCAGCACCATCACCATGCAGGTGGCCAAGAATTTCTTTCTGTCCAGCGAGAAAACCTTTACCCGCAAGTTCAACGAAGCGCTGCTGGCCTTCAAAATCGAACACACGCTGACCAAGGACCAGATCCTGGAGCTGTACTTCAACCAGATCTATCTGGGGCAGCGCGCCTACGGCTTCTCCGCCGCGGCTCAGGCTTATTACGGCAAGCCGCTGGCGGACTTGTCCGTGGCGGAAATGGCGATGCTGGCCGGCCTGCCCAAGGCGCCGTCCGCCTACAACCCCATCGTCAATCCTGACCGAGCCCGTCTGCGCCAGCAATACGTGCTGCGCCGGATGCGCGAGCTCAACTTCATCACGCAGGAGCAATACGACGCCGCCTTGGCGGAGCCGATGAAGCTGGCCAGCCAGAGCGCGGACAGCAGCAGCCAGCCGGCGCAGTATGTGGCGGAAATGGTGCGCCAGGCGATGTATGAGCGCTATCGCGAATCGGCGTACACCGAAGGCTTCAAGGTCTACACCACGCTGGACAGCCGCCATCAGAAATGGGCGTACGATGCCTTGCGCGCCGGTCTGGTGGATTACGACCGCAAAATGGGCTATCGCGGCCCCGAGAGCACGGTGGAACTGTCCGGCGCCGAAGGCGAGCAGCAGACCGAGGCGCTGGACGACGCCATCAGCGAGCTGCGCGACAGCGGCGACATGTTGCCGGCCATCGTCTTGTCCGCCAGCCCGGCGGAAGTGCGCGCTTATATGCGCGGCGGCAAGGTGGCGGTGATCAAGGGCAACGGCCTGGACTTCGCCCGCCGCGCTCTGGGCGGCAAGGTGAGCGCCGCGCAACAGATCCGCCGTGGTTCGGTAATCCGCATCCGCGCGCATGAAAAAGGCTATTGGGAAATCGTGCAGATGCCGGAAGTGGAGGGCGCTTTCGTGTCCATGGATACCCGCACCGGCGCGATCCGCTCGCTGGTGGGCGGTTTCGACTTCAACCGCCGCAGCTTCAACCATGTGACTCAGGCCTGGCGTCAGCCTGGCTCCACCTTCAAGCCCTTCATCTACTCCGCCGGCATCGAGCGCGGCCTGACGCCGTCTACGATGATCAACGACGCGCCGCTGTCGGTGGTGGGTGCGGACGGCCAGCGCTGGGAACCCAAGAACGACAACGGCAAATTCGCCGGCATGATCACCATGCGCAGCGGCCTGACCCAGTCCAAAAACCTGGTGTCCGTGCGGGTGCTGATGGCCACCGGCACCGATTACGCCCAGCAGTACATCCAGCGTTTCGGCTTCGCCGCCAAGCAGCATCCGGCCTACCTGACCATGGCGCTGGGCGCCGGCGCGGTGACGCCGCTGCAAATGGTGGAGGGCTACTCGGTGTTCGCCAACGGCGGCTACCGCAGCAAGGGCTATTTCATCGACCGCATCGAAGACCAGTCCGGCCGCGTGTTGGCCAAGACCGTGCCTACCGTCGCAGGCCAGAACGCGCCGCAGGCGATAGACCCGCGCAACGCCTTCATCATGAGCTCCATGCTCAAGGATGTGGTGCGCTACGGTACCGGCTACCGCGCGATGAGCCTGGGTCGCACCGATCTGGCCGGCAAGACCGGCACCACCTCGGATTGGAAGGACGCCTGGTTCGTCGGCTACAACCCCAATCTGGTGGCCGCCGCCTGGGTGGGCTTCGATCAGCCGCGCTCGCTGGGCCGTTATGGCTACGGCGGCACCGCGGCGTTGCCGGTGTGGATCAACTACATGGCCAACGCGCTCAAGGGCCAGCCGGAAGTGGACATGCCGGTACCGGAAGGCATCGTGGTCAAGGCGGGCGCCGGCCAGCGCGGCGGCGACGAGTACTACTACGAAGAATTCCAGAAGACCAATCCGGAACTGAAGGTGGACAACCACGGCGCGGTGCCGGGCTCGGGCGGCGACGCCAGCGGCGGCGCCAGCGAGACGCCGGACAAGCCGGCCGCTCAGGATGCGGTGGAGAACGTCAAAGACCAGTTGTTCTAAGATCGTAAACAGGTTCTAAAAACGTTTTCCATTCAATGCTGCATAGCCCCGCCTTCCGGCGGGGCTTTTTTCTTGGCGCTCGCTCAGATCACGCCTTGCGCCAGCATCGCCGCGGCCACCTTGCCGAAGGCCGCCACATTGGCGCCGCGGGCGTAGTCGACCGCGCCGTCCGGCTGACTTCCATGCCGCACGCAGGCCTCATGAATCTCCTCCATGATCCTGCGCAGCCGGGCGTCCACTTCCTGAGCGCTCCAGGGCAGGTGGGTGGCGTTCTGGCTCATTTCCAGGCCGGACACCGCCACGCCGCCGGCGTTGGACGCCTTGCCGGGCGCGTACAGCGCGCCGGCCCGCTGAAAGCGCTGCGCCGCTTGGGCGGAGCAGGGCATATTGGCCCCTTCCGCTACGCAGAAGCAGCCATTGGCCAACAAGGCTTCCGCGTCGTCGGCGTCCAGCTCGTTTTGCGTGGCGCAGGGCAGCGCGATATCGCAGCGCAAACGCCACGGCCGCTGCCCAAGGAGAAAGTCCAGGCCATGGTGGGCGGCGAAAGCGGCCAGCCGGCCGCGGCGCTGGTGCTTGTGTTCAACCAAGGCCGCCAGCAAGTCCGGGCTGAGGCCGTCCGGCAGGCTGAGCGTGCCTTCCGAATCCGACAGGCTGATCACCCGGACGCCCAGCGCCAGCAGCTTTTCCGCCGCGTACAGCGCGACGTTGCCTGAGCCGGACAAGGTCGCGCGTTGGCCGGCCAGCGTTTGTCCGCGCGTGGCCAGCATGCGTTCGACGAAATACGCCAGGCCGTAGCCGGTGGCCTCCGGCCGCATCAGGCTGCCGCCGTAGCTCGGCCCTTTGCCGGTGAACACGCCGGAAAACTGATTGCTCAAGCGCTTGTGCTGTCCGAACAGATAGCCGATCTCGCGCGCGCCGACGCCAATGTCGCCGGCCGGGACATCGGTTTCCGCGCCGATGTGGCGGAACAGCTCGCTGGCGAAAGCCTGGCAAAAACGCATCACCTCGCCCTCGCTTTTGCCCTTGGGGTCGAAGTCAGCGCCGCCTTTGGCGCCGCCCAGCGGCAGGCCGGTCAAGGCGTTCTTGAAGGTTTGTTCGAAAGCCAGGAATTTCAGCGTGCCCAGCGTCACCGAGGGGTGGAAGCGCAGGCCGCCCTTGTACGGGCCCAGCGCGCTGTTCATCTGCACCCGGTAGCCGCGGTTGACCTGGACGCGGCCGTGATCGTCCACCCAGGACACGCGGAACAGGATGACGCGCTCCGGTTCCAGCAGCCGTTCCAGCAGGCCGTGGTCGAAGAGGTGCGGATGGCTGCGGAGGAAATCGTCCAGGCCGTGCAGCACTTCCGCCGCCGCCTGGTGGAATTCGGTCTGTTCCGGGTCGCGCAGGCGGACCCGATCCAATAAAGTTTGAAGAGCATGATGCATGGACAAGACCTTTGGTCTGGCGGGCCGCGCAGGCGTCGGCGGCCCTGTGTTGTCATGGGTCGTGTAAAAGAGCGGTCCGCAGCGCCGAAGCTTGATATGAGTTGTGAGCGAGGTGTCCGGCGAAGCGGTGGTATGTTTGCCTGGCCGCGGGTGGCGGGCGAGCTTGCCGCGGAGCGGCGGGGGCGAGCGGGTCCGATCGGACGCGGGGCCGGGAGCCGCGTCGCTCGGGGTGGCCGGGCGGCGCGGAAAACCTCAGTGTAACCGATATCCCCGTTGCTCTCCGCCCGGCCTGGTCGTCATGACGGGCCGCTTTCCAACGGTATATTTCCCCCAAGGTGCAAACTTGGAGCTTGGGGGTGGTCTATCTCTCTTTCCAAACCATTCGGAGGAGTAGGCCCCATGCTGCAGAATTACTTTCCCATCCTGTTATTCATCGTTGTCGGACTGCTGGTGGGCGTGGTGCCGCTGCTGATGGGCAAGTTGTTGGGGCCTAATCGGCCGGATCCGGAAAAACTGTCGCCGTATGAATGCGGCTTCGAGGCTTTCGAAGACGCGCGCATGCGCTTCGACGTCCGCTACTACCTGGTGGCCATCTTGTTCATCCTGTTCGATCTGGAAGTCGCCTTCATGATCCCCTGGGCGGTGACGTTGAAGGAGCTGGGCGGTTTTGGCCTGGGCGCGATGGCGGTGTTCCTGGGCGTGCTGGTCGTCGGCTTCATCTATGAATGGAAGAAGGGCGCTTTGCAGTGGGACTGACGATAGGCTGAGCCATCGCCCTCACCCGCGCCCGCTTTGCCGGCGCGGGTTTGTTTTTGGGGCGCGGCTCCGGAACCTGTTCAACGCCGTATCGGCGAAGCGCGGCAGACTTTGAACAGGCTCTCAGGCCAAGGCGCGCCGGCCGGCGAGATAGCGACGCAACAAGGCCGCCGCCAGCCCGGCCCAGTAAAGTCCCAGTCCCAGCGCGGCGGCGAACAGCGGCAGGCGATAGCCGCTGAGGATCCAGGCCAGGCCGCAGCCGACCCAGACGCCGTGCAGGCTCAGCAGCCGGCGGTGGGAGGCCTCGCCCAGCAATTCATGCGTGGCCGGCAATTGCCGCCTGGGCAGGCCGCGCTGCTTCAGGTCCAGCCAGGCGAGGAAGGGCAGGATCTTGCCCTGCATGGCGAGCACCGCGCCCAGGCCGAAGCCGCCCAGCCAGAGCCAGCCGGCCAGCATGGGCGGCGATTCCGACAGCGGCAGCAGGCGCGCGGCGAGCGCGCAGGGCGCGACCGCCGTCATCCAGATCAGGCAGGCTTGCCAGCCGCGGCGCAAAGGGTCGGCGCGGCGCTGGCTGCGCCTCAAGGCGTTCAACTGCCGCAGGCCCTGCCACAGTACGAATAAGCCCAGCGCGGCCAGCAGGCTGGCGACGGCGGCGGGCGCCCCCCAGATCAGCGCGGCGCTGCTCAGACACAGCAGGCCGAACAACAGCGTTTCCCGCGGCAGCCGCCCCGTCGCCGGCGGCGGCGTGACCAGAAACATCGGGATCACCGTGCGCGCCACCGACAGCACCAGCAGCCACAGCCAGCCCAGCGCCGCCCACAGCACGTGATTGTCCAGCAAGGGGCCCAAGGGCAGCGCGATGCGGCCGCCCAGCAGCAACACCAGGGCTGCGCCAAGACAGGCGGCGACGGCCAGGGCGCACAGCGCCAGCCGCAGGCCCCGGCTGCCGGCGTCCCGCGCCGGGCTGCGCAGCAAGCCGCGCAGGCCGAACAGCGCCGGCGTCAGCAAGGCCGGCGTCAGTAGCGCGGCGCCCGTCTGCAGCCACAGCGGCGACAGACCCAGTTGGAAACCGGCCACCAGAAGCGCGCAGCCGGCCTGCAAGGGCAGAAAACAAGCCAGTAGCAGCCGGCGCGGATGCGGAATCGGCACCCCGGCCGTGACCGCCAGCAACTGCCACAAGGATCCCAGCATCGCATTGCCCAGCACGCCCAGCGCCAGCGCGTGGGTCAGCGCCAGCACCTCGGGCAGAAAGCGCGAGGGCGCGCCGTCAGGAAGCGCCGCCAACAAGGCCGCCGTCGCCAGCAGCCAGCAGGGCGCGGCCAGCATATGGGCCAGCGGCAGCCATAGCGGCGGCGCCTGCTGGTAGTCTAGCCAGGCCTGGCTCATAGCCGGCTCAGAGCCTGTTCAAAGTCTGCTGCGCTTCGGCGATACGGCGTTAAAAACGCTTTCAGAATGCTCATGTACCACCTGTACATTCCGCTTCTTCAACCGTTTTCGCCTTGTCTCGCTCTTGCTCGCGAGACTTTGAACCGGCACTAAGAATCAGCACGACGCCGCCGTCTCCCGACAGTTCAAAGCGATACAGCAGGCCGGCTTTTTCCAGCATGGGCAGCAGCGGGGTGGGATGATGGGGCAGCACCCAGGCGAGGCTGTCGCCGGGCCGCATCTGTTCGGCGGCGTCCAGGATGATCTCCATCGGCTTGGGCGGCGCCAGGTGGCGCAGGTCTTGCGGGGTCATGGCTGCGCGCCTTCCGCAATCAACTCCGCCATCTCCGGCAGCGCTTGCGCGCACATGGGGTAGAGCACGTTTTCTTCCTTCATATTGTGTTGCTGCATCAGGATGAGCAGGGTGTCGTTCAGGCCCAGGAAAGCTTGCAGATGCTGCGCGGCCAGCGCCTCGTCCATGTCCTCCAGCAAATCCCGCATGTCCTGATGCTCCATGCGCATGATGCGGGTCGGCCCCATGCTGCTGCCGCTGGCGGCTTCGAAAGCCGGGAACAGCGCGTCTTCTTCAACGGCGAAATGCGCTTCCATCTCCCGGCGGAAAGCCTGGAAATGGCTCAGGGCCAAGGCCCAGTCCTGCGCGCGGGCCGCGATTTCGCAATCGGCGAAGCGCGCGTCGCAGGCGCGGTGTTGCTCAACAAGGGTGTCGATGGCGCTCATGGCGTGTACTCGTGGGATGGAGCGCGCAGTATGGCCGCTGCGGCGGGGGCGGCTGAATGACCGGGATCAAGGAATCCCAAACCCTGGCCCAGCCCCGCGCGCAGCGCCGCCAGTTCCTGATGCAAGCGCACCACCCCGCCTATGATCAACAGCGCCGGCGCGCGCAGCCGGTATTGCTCCGCCAGCCGGCCCAGCTCGGACAAGCGGCCGCAGACGCAGCGCTCGCCCGGCATACAGGCCTGCTCGACAATGGCCACCGGCGTATCCGGCGCGCGGCCATGGCTTAGCAGCCGCTCCGCGATGACGGCGGCCTCGCCCAAGCCCATATAGACCACCACGGTTTCGTCCGGCCCGCTGTCCGCGGTCCAGGCCAGCGCCGACGCGCCTTCGCGGCGATGGCCGGTGACGAAGCGACAGCCCTGGGCGTAGTCGCGATGGGTCAGCGGCAGCGCCAGGCTGGCCGCCGCGCCCAGCGCCGCGCTGACGCCGGGCACCGCCTCGCAGCGGATGCCGGCCGCCAACAGCGCACGCATCTCCTCGCCGCCGCGGCCGAACATGAAGGGATCGCCGCCCTTCAGTCGCGCCACGCGCAGGCCCTGGCGCGCCAGCGCGATCATCAACTGGTTGATTTCGGCCTGCGGCAAGGTGTGGCGGCTGGCGCGTTTGCCGACGCAGACGCGCCGGGCCGAGGGCGGCGCCAATTGCAGGATCTCGGCGTCTATCAGGTGGTCGTACAGCACCGCGTCGGCCTGGGCCAGGCGCTGCGCGGCGCGCACGGTGAGCAGATCGGCGCTGCCCGGGCCGGCCCCCAGCAGCGCGACGCTGCCGGGCGGAAAGGGCGGGGCGGCAGCGGCGTCCAGTCCGGCGCGGGGAAGAGGGGTGACAGGGCGGATCATGGTGGCCTCCTTGCGGTTGGCGATGGCGGATGGCGCCAGTGTAGGAAGCCGGAGGGCCGGAAATCGTTGATTCGAATCAATGCTCCCGGGATGCCCGAATCCGTACAGTTCGGCCCGAGTACCGCGCTGGCGGTGCAAGCATTCGAGGAGGACATGATGAGCGCGAGCTTCACCAAATCGACCGCCCGCAATATTTTTTACGGCGGCTCGGTTTTCTTTTTCCTGTTGTTTCTGGGGCTGACCCTGGACACCACCTTGGCCCTGCCCAGCCATAACGCCAAGGCCCAGCTCACCGAACAAGCGGTGCGCGGCAAGAAAATCTGGGAGACGCGCAGTTGCGGCGGCTGCCACACCTTGCTGGGCGAGGGCGCTTACTTCGGGCCGGAGCTGGGCAACGTCTACGTGCGCCGCGGCCCGGAATTCATCAAGGGCTGGATGCAGGCGATGCCGACCAATGCGCCGGGCCGCCGCCAGATGCCGCAGTTCCATCTGAACCCGGCCGAGCTGGACGACCTGGTGGCCTTCCTGAAGTACGCGTCGCAGATCAACACCAATAACTGGCCGCCCAATATCGAGGGCTGATCCCGTCCCATCCCTTCATCTTTGGAGAACACAATGAGCAACGCTACCGTGGCCACGCCGCCGCGCGGCGCGACCGCAGCTGTCGCGCAGGTGCGCTACCGCTCGCAGGCCGTGGCCAAACCCTATTTCATCGCCGCCATCGGCCTGTTTATTGGTCAGATCGTGTTTGGTCTGATCATCGGCCTGCAATACGTGATCGGCGATTTCCTGTTTCCCGCCGTGCCCTTCGGCACCGCCCGCATGGTGCACACCAACCTGCTGATCGTCTGGCTGCTGTTCGGCTTCATGGGCGCCGGCTATTACCTGATCCCGGAGGAGAGCGAGCGCGAACTGCACAGCCCGCGGCTGGCCATCATCACCTTCTGGGTGTTCCTGGTGGCCGGCGCGCTGACCATACTCGGCTACCTGGGCCTGCCCTACCATGAGCTGGCCCGGCTCACCGGCAACGATCTGCTACCCACCATGGGCCGCGGCTATCTGGAACAGCCGCTGATCACCAAGGTGGGCATCGTGTTGGTGGCGCTGTCCTTCCTCTACAACCTGTCCATGACCCTGTTGGCCGGCCGCAAGACCAGCATCAGCATCGTGATGATGCTGGGCCTGTGGGGCCTGGCCGTGTTCTTCTTGTTCTCCTTCGTCAATCCCAACAACCTGGTGCTGGACAAGTACTACTGGTGGTGGGTGGTGCACCTGTGGGTGGAAGGCGTGTGGGAACTGATCATGGGCGCGATGCTGGCCTTCGTCCTGGTGAAAGTGACCGGGGTGGACCGCGAGGTGATCGAAAAATGGCTGTACCTGATCATCGCCATGACCCTGATCACCGGCATCATCGGCACCGGCCACCATTATTTCTGGATAGGCGTGCCGGCTTACTGGCAGCTGTGGGGCTCCATTTTCTCCGCGCTGGAGCCGGTGCCCTTCTTCATGATGACCCTGTTCGCCTTCAATATGGTCAAACGCCGCCGCCGCGAACACCCCAACCAGGCCGCCACCTTGTGGGCGCTGGGCACCGGGGTGATGTCCTTCCTCGGCGCCGGGGTGTGGGGCTTCATCGGCACGCTGTCGGTGGTCAACTACTACACCCACGGCACCCAGGTGACCGCCTCCCACGGCCACATGGCCTTCTACGGCGCTTACGTGATGGTGGTGCTGACCATGATTTCCTACACCATGCCGCTGCTGCGCGGCCGCGAGGCCAATTGCGCGCAGGCGCAGAAGGTGGAAAAAACCGCGTTCTGGGTGATGACCCTGTCCATCGTGGCCATCACCTTGTGCCTGACCGCCGCCGGCGCGGTCCAGGTGTGGTTGCAGCGGATGTCCGCCACGCCGCTGTCCTTCATGGAAACGCAGGAACGGATCATGCCCATCTACTGGGGGCGCTGGGTGTTCGGCATCAGCTTCTTCTGCGGGCTGGTGTTGTACGTGATCAGCTTCTTCGTTACCGGCAAGCGCGAGGATTGAGGGTAGTTTTGAGTGTGCTCATGATCTGAATCCGCTGCGCGGATAATGATTTTGATTGCCGGGGCTGCCCGGCGAGCAGGAAGGGGAATTTGCGCGGCCAAATTCCCCTTCACCCCAAAGGCCGCCCTGCAAGCCTGGCCTGCGGCTTCCTGCCGGTTCCCGTCAGGCCCGAGGCGCGGCTGAACTCGCACCGCGCTAACGTCGCGGTGCTCGAACAAGCCGCCGCTTAAGACCTCGGGCCTGCCACCCGTCGGCAGGCTTGAAGGGAGTTGGAGCGCGTCGAGCACGCGGCTTCCTCGCACCTTGCAAGCGGCACCCCTGGAACCCTAGGAAATCGGATAGAGCAAGATGGAGGCCCTTATGGGATTAAGCGCGCCGCCGGAGCGCCGCGTGCCGGGTGATCTGGCGATGTGGTGTTTCATCCTGGCCGAGCTGGCGGTGTTCGGCGTGTTCTTCCTGGCCTACGCCTGGGCCCGCCGGCAACAGCCGGCGCTGTTCGCGGCAGGGCAGGGCGAACTGGAGCTGGGCCTGCCCACGCTCAACACCCTGTTGCTGCTGGCCGGCAGCGCCGCCATGCTGGCCGCGCTCAGCGCCTTTTCCGCCGACCGGCAACGCGCCGGACGGCGCTGGCTGGCGCTGACCTTGCTGGCCGGCGGCGGCTTTCTCGGTTTGAAAGGCTATGAGCTGGTGGGCAAGGCCTTGCAAGGGATTACTATGTCCAGCAACGACTTCTGGATGTTCTACCTGTCGCTGACGGTGTTTCATTTCCTGCACGTGGTGTTGGGCATGGTGATTGTGGCGGCGGTGTGGCGGCTGGCCCGCGACGGTCGTTACAAGCCGGGATCGATGGACGAGGTGGAAACCGCCGCCGCCTACTGGCATATGGTGGATCTGGTGTGGTTGCTGTTGTTCGCCCTGGTGTATGTGGCGCGTTAGGGAGCTTATGATGTTCCGGGTTTTGAATCCGCTGCGCGGATGATGATTTAGGGCCGGTTCCGCCCGGCAAACGGAAAGGGAGATTTGCGCGGCCAAATCTCCCTTTACCCTAAAGGCCGCCCTGCAAGCCTGGCCTGCGGCTTCCCGCCGGGTCCCGTCAGGCCCGAGGCGCGGCTGAACTCGCACCGCGCTAACGTCGCGCTGCTCGAACAAGCAGCCGCTTAAGACCTCGGGCCTGCCACCCGACGGCAGGCTTGAAGGGACCAGGGGAGCGTCGGATACATGCTGTTCTTCGCACTGACGTAAGCTAAAAACGCGGAGGATAGACCCGCTTCTTGGCGACAAGCGCAAAGCCTTATTTCGCATCAAGGCGGCCATCGCGCCGCATCGGCATCATGCCCTCATGACTTATCCCACCCCCCATGCGCAAACCGGCCTGTGGCTGCTGCTGTCCGGGCTGACCCTGCTGGCGGCCTGGCTGGCCGAAGGCGGCCGGCTGCCGTATCTGGCGCTGATCGCGCTGGGCCTGGCCTGGCTCAAGGGCGTGTTGCTGGTGGAGCGCTATATGGGCTTGCGCGACGCGCCGCGCTGGCTGCGCGCGCTGGTGCAGGGCTGGCTGGCGCTAGTGTCGGCAGCGCTGCTGCTCAGCTTTATCTGAAGGAACGCCGATGAACGCGCCTGAACTCCTGACTATCCCCGTCCCCTTCTATCAGCCGCAAGGCGCCGAGTGCGAGCTGTTCGAAGCCGCCTGGCGTCAGCAACTGCCGGTGCTGATCAAGGGGCCCACCGGTTGCGGCAAGACCCGCTTCGTCGCCCATATGGCGGCGCGGCTCGGCCTGCCGTTGATCACCGTCTCCTGCCACGATGACCTGAGCGCCGCCGACCTGGTGGGCCGCCACCTGATCGCCGACGGCGCCACCGTCTGGTGCGACGGCCCGCTGACCCGCGCGGTGCGGATAGGCGGCATCTGCTACCTGGACGAAGTGGTGGAAGCGCGCAAAGACACCACCGTGGTGCTGCACCCGCTGACCGATGACCGCCGCATCCTGCCGGTGGAACGCACCGGGGAAGTGCTGCAAGCGCCGCCGGGCTTCATGCTGGTGGTGTCCTACAACCCCGGCTACCAACACGTGCTGAAAACGCTGAAGCCCAGCACCCGCCAGCGTTTTGTCGCCATGAGCTTCGATTTTCCGCCGCCGGAAGTGGAAATCGGCGTGCTGATGCTGGAAAGCGAGATAGGCGAAGCGCTGGCGCGCCAACTGGTGACGCTGGCCGGCCAGCTGCGGCGCTTGTCCGGCTACGACCTGGAAGAAGCCGCCAGCACGCGGCTGCTGGTGTACGCCGCCAAACTGATCCAGGCCGGCCTGCCGCCCTGGCAAGCCTGCCGCACCGCGCTGGCGGAACCGCTGAGCGACGACGCCGACACCGTGGCGGCGCTGCTGGCGGTGATCCAGACCCAATTCCCCGGCTGAACGGCATGGAAGACATTGTCGGCGGCTGGTGGGACAAACTGGCGCGGCGCGTGGCGCGGCGCGGCTTTCCGGAATACGCGGCGGAGCTGGCGCAGGTGACGGCGCAAGCGCCGCTGTTCTTCCGCGCCATGGGCGGCGACCCGGCGCTGGCGCTGCGCACCACCGTGGGCACCGAACACGGCGCGCGCCGCGGTTGGCTGCAACGGCTGGCCGGCACCGGCGCGCGGATGGAGCTGGCCTGGCGGGACAGCCAGGCGCTCTATCTGCCGGAACGCATCGATTGTTTTCCCAGCGCGGCCCTCAACCGCGACTGTTACTTCTGGCTGCTGGCCCAGGCCGCCTACGCGGCCGATAGCGACGGAGACTGGCTGAGCCGCAACCGCCTGGCCGCGGCGCGCGCCTTGGCGGACATGCCCGGCCTGGCCGCCGTTTACCGCCGGCTGGCGGCGGCCGCGCTGGCGCAGCGGCCGAACCCCGCCGGCC
>NZ_MUKU01000029.1 GCF_002081825.1 Chromobacterium haemolyticum
CGGTGATGCCTCAACGTTGGGTGGTGGAGCGCTCATTTGCTTGGCTTGAGAAATGCCGACGGTTATGGAAGAACTGCGAGCGGAAACTCAATACCAGCTTGCAGTTCATCCATTTAGCCTTCCTCGTTCTGCTGCTCAAAAGATCGTGAACAGGCTCTTAGACGATGTCTAGGTGATCTATGCCTTCCAGTGGGTCCCGCGACTTGGAACCCTCGCTGTAAAGCTTGATCTTCAGCCGCAGATCGTTAATGGAGTCGGCGTTGCGCAGAGCGTCCTCGTAGCTGATCAGGTCCGCTTCGTACAACTCGAACAAGGACTGGTCGAAGGTCTGCATGCCGGTCTCGCGCGAGCGGCCCATCACTTCCTTCAGACTGGCGATTTCGCCTTTAAAGATCATGTCGGACACCAGCGGGCTGTTGAGCAGAATTTCCACCGCCGCCACCCGGCCGCGGCCGCTTTTGATCGGCACCAGCCGCTGAGAGATAATGGAGCGCATATTCAGCGACAGATCCATCAACACCTGCTGATGGCGTTCCTCAGGGAAGAAGTTGAGAATGCGGTCCAGCGCCTGGTTGGCGTTGTTGGCATGCAGCGTGGCCAGGCACAAATGGCCGGTTTCGGCGAACTGCAAGCCGTAACCCATGGTTTCGCGATCGCGAATCTCGCCCATCAGAATCACGTCCGGCGCCTGGCGCAAGGTGTTCTTCAAGGCAATGTCCCAATCATCGGTGTCCACGCCCACCTCGCGCTGGGAGATGATGGACTTCTTGTGCTGGTGCACGTATTCGATCGGGTCTTCAATCGTGATGATGTGATCGTGGTTATGACTGTTGCGCCAGTCCACCAGCGCGGCCAGCGAGGTGGATTTGCCTGAGCCGGTGCCGCCGACGAAGATCACTAGGCCGCGCTTGATCAGCGCGATATCGCGCAGCACCAGCGGCAGGTTGAGCTGGTCGAAGGTGGGGATTTCGGTGTTTATCTTGCGCAACACCATGCCGGCATGGCCCTGCTGCACATAGGCGCTGACGCGAAAACGTCCCAGACCCGGCGGGTTGATCGCAAAGTTCGCCTCCTTCTTGGTTTCGAACTCCTCGGTCTGCCGGTCGTTCATCACCGCGCGCACCAGTTCCTTGGTGTGCTGGGCGGATAAGGGCTGCGGCGCCACCGGAGTGATCTTGCCGTCTATCTTCATCGCCGGGGGGAAATCGGCGGCGATGAAAACGTCGGAGGCGTTCTTGCCGGTGGCGTGCTTCAGCAGATCCAGTATGAACTTGGAAGCCTGGTCTTTTTCCATGATGAGGTCCCGCGGGTCGCCATTTAAGTGTAGAGCAGCGCCCGCTCAGAATTGATCCTTGTTGGCGGCCTTTTGCCTGGCATCCGCCGGCGACACCATATTGCGCCGCACCAGCTCCTGCAGGCACTGGTCCAGCGTCTGCATGCCGTGCTGCTGGCCGGTCTGGATCATGGAGTTGATCTGAGCAATCTTGTTCTCCCGGATCAGGTTGCGGATCGCCGGGGTGCCCAACATGATTTCATGCGCCGCCACCCGCCCGCTGCCGTCCTTGGTTTTAAGCAGGGTTTGGGCGATCACCGCGCGCACAGACTCGGACAGCATGGAACGCACCATCTCCTTTTCCCCGGCCGGGAATACGTCGACGATGCGGTCTATGGTCTTGGCCGCGGAGCTGGTGTGCAGAGTGCCGAACACCAGGTGACCGGTTTCCGCCGCGGTCAAAGCCAGGCGTATGGTTTCCAGATCGCGCAGTTCGCCCACCAGGATCACGTCCGGGTCTTCGCGCAAGGCGGACTTCAAGGCATTGGCGAAGCTGTGTGTCTGCAAACCCAGTTCACGCTGGTTGATCAAACACTTCTTGCTGTCGTGGACGAACTCGATCGGGTCCTCGACAGTCAGGATGTGGGAGAAGTGGTTGTCGTTGATGAAATCTATCATCGCCGCCAGCGTAGTGGATTTGCCGGAGCCGGTGGGGCCGGTCACCAGCACCAGCCCGCGCGGAAAGGCGGCGATTTCCTGGAAAATCTTGGGCGCGCCCAACTGTTCCAGCGAGAGCACCTTGGACGGAATCACCCGAAACACCGCGCCCATGCCGCGGTTCTGCACGAATGAGTTGACGCGGAAACGGGCGATGCCGGGCAGATCGAAGGAAAAGTCACACTCGAAGGTGTCTTCGAAGATTTTACGCTGGTAATCGTTCATGATGTCGTACACCATGTCGTGCACGTCATGGTGGTCCATCGGCGGCAGGTTGATGCGGCGGATGTCGCCGTTCACCCGGATCATCGGCGGCAGCCCGGCGGACAAGTGCAGGTCGGACGCCTTATTCTTGACCGTAAAGGCCAAGAGCTCCGAAATTTCCATAATATAATCTCCACGATGACTGCGCCGCCGCC
Organism: Chromobacterium haemolyticum; assembly: GCF_002081825.1. Taxonomy (GTDB): domain Bacteria; phylum Pseudomonadota; class Gammaproteobacteria; order Burkholderiales; family Chromobacteriaceae; genus Chromobacterium; species Chromobacterium fluminis. Next base: position 2,410 of record NZ_MUKU01000029.1, read on the forward strand.
ATGGTTTCAGCCGCCAGGCGACTACTTAAAATGAAGTACCGCCGCGCGCCGGCAACGCGTCCAAACAAGACGCCGGCCCACTTCCGGCATTTCCGGCTCTGGCGCTGATTGTAAGCTCAACTCAGCCATTTGGGATATCGCCGTCACCCCATATTATTAACGATGCGCGGCCATGCTGCTTTGTAGAAACCCCAACCCCGGGCAACAAGCCGCACCGCCCGCAGCAAACCATTTCTCGACGCCATGACAGACTCCATCTCCCAACCCTTGCAACAAGTCCGCCAGCGCCTGGCGGACGCGGAACACGCCGCCGGCCGGCCGGCGGGAACGGTGCGCCTACTGGCCGTCAGCAAAACCTTCCCTGCAGCGGACATCGAGCAAGCCTATCTTGCCGGCCAGCGCGCCTTTGGTGAAAACTACGCACAGGAATTGCAGCAGAAGGCCGAGGCGCTGGCCGGCCTGGAGATCGAATGGCACTTCATCGGCCCGATGCAATCCAATAAAACCCGCGCGGTGGCGGAGTTGGCCCACTGGGCCCATTCGGTGGAACGGCTGAAAATCGCAGAACGGCTGTCGGCGCAGCGGCCCAACGCGCTGCCGCCGCTAAATGTATGCATTCAGGTCAATGTCTCCGGCGAGGCCAGCAAGAGCGGCTGCGCCCCGGAACAGGCGCTGGAACTGGCGCGCGCAGTGGCGGCCTTGCCGCGCCTGACCCTGCGCGGCCTGATGTGCATCCCGGAGCCCACGGAGGACACTGCGCGGCTGGCGTCTCAGTTCGCCCTGTTGCGCCAACTGCGAGAGCGCCTGAACGCCGAAGGGCTGGCGCTGGACACTTTGTCCATGGGCATGTCCGCCGATATGGCCGTCGCCGTCGCCGAAGGCGCCACCATGGTGCGGGTGGGCACCGCCATTTTCGGCGCGCGCCATTATCATTGAATGACATTGGTTTGAAACAGCAGACATTCAGGCCGATTTATTAAGGAAAGATCATGCGGATTACCTTCATCGGCGGCGGCAATATGGCCAACGCCATCATCGCCGGCCTGATCAAGCAGGCGGCGCATCGCATCCACGTAGTGGACCCTGACGCGGGCAAGGTGGAGCGGCTGCGTCAGGCATACGACGTCAGCGGCGGCGCGGCGCTGCCGGACGCCTTCGACATCGGCGACATCGTGGTGCTGGCGGTCAAGCCGCAGCACCTTCGCGACTTGTGCCTGGAGTTGGAGCCCAGGCTCAACGGCGCGCTGGTCATCTCCATTGCCGCCGGCATTCGCCTGGACGCGCTGTGCCGCTGGCTGGGCAGCAAGCGCGTGGTGCGGGTGATGCCCAACACTCCGGCGATGATAGGCAAGGGCGTGTCCGGCCTGTTCGCATCGGTGGGCGTCAGCGAAGACGACCGCCAGGACGCCAACACCGTAATGCAGGCGGCCGGCATCACGCTCTGGCTGCAAAACGAACAACGCATCGACGACGTCACCGCCGTTTCGGGCAGCGGTCCGGCCTATGTGTTCTACTTCATCGAAAGCATGATAGAAGCGGCGCAACAGACCGGCTTCTCCGAAGCAGAGGCGCGCCGATTGGTGCTGGCCACCTTTGAAGGCGCGGTGGAGCTGGCCAAGCAAAGCCCGCTGTCGGTCGGCACCCTGCGCACCAATGTGATGTCCAAGGGCGGCACCACCGAGCGCGCCATCGCCCGCTTTGAGGCGGACGGCGTCAAACAAGCCATTATCGCCGGCACGCTGGACTGTCGCGACCGCTCGATCGAAATGGGCCAACAACTCAGCCAGGACTAAGCCACATCATGTTTTTCGACACTTTGCGTTTTCTGATCCACACTCTTTCCGGCCTGTTCGTGCTGGTGCTCCTGCTGCGCTTCTACCTGCAAGTGGCGCGCGCGCCGTTCAAACACCCGCTGTGCCAGTTCGTGATGGCCGCCACCAACTTCGCGGTGCTGCCCATGCGCAAGCTGGTGCCGGCGATGCGCGGCTACGACAGCGCCACCATGCTGCTGGCCTGGCTGATTTCGCTGCTGGCCAACGTGCTGGTCACCCTGCTGAGCTCGGTGCCGGAAGTCTTCACCTTTCCGCAGGTATGGGTGGCGCTGTCTTTGCTGTCGCTGCTGGAGGTGTTCAAGCAGTCGCTGACCCTGTTGATGGGTAGCGTCATCGTCCAGGCCGTGCTCAGCTGGGTCAGCCCCTACAACCCGCTGATGCCGGTGCTGGACGCGCTGACCCGGCCCTTCCTGCGCCCGTTCCGCAAGGCCAATATTGGCGGCGTGGACCTGTCGCCGCTGGTGCTGTTCCTGATCATCCAGGTGATTTTGATGCTGCCGGTGCGCATGCTTGAAGCAAGCTTCTTGACCCAACTCAAGGTAGTACTGTAGGAATTCAGGTTATTTGTCATATTTTTTGCGGCCGCACCGCTGCGGTCGTCCATTTGGCAACCGATTTGCATCACCAAACAGGAGACTTCCAATGAAAAAAGCCTTGCTCGCCGCCGCCCTGATGAGCGCCGTCGCCGCTCCCGCCTTCGCCAATATGCAGCTGGCGCAAAAGTACAGCTGCACCGCCTGTCATGCGGTGGACAAGAAAATCGTGGGTCCGGCTTACAAAGATGTGGCCAAGAAATACGCCGGCCAGAAAGGCGCGGAAGCCATGCTGATGGCCAAGGTCAAGAACGGCGGCTCCGGCGTATGGGGCCCGGTGCCGATGACCCCGCATCCGAACATCCCGGACGCGGACCTGCGCGCGCTGGCCAAGTGGGTGTTGTCGCTGAAATAAGCCATCCAGACATTGCAGATCCGGCACGCCGCTCGGCGCGCCGGCCCACGGAAAAAGGCGGCGGATTGCCGCCTTTGAACTGTCCGGGACATTTTATGTCCTAGCCTGTTGCGCCAATACCCTTTTAACGATGTCTCAGGCTTGTTACCGGAGTGAAACAACGCTATACCGATTGTCAGCAGCAGGGAGTTAATATCACCTAAGCGCCTAAGACAGTTGCAGAAATAGCGGGGCGCCGGTAATCTTCTCCGCCTGTTGCCAACTCTATGCTGGAAGCACCAAATATGGCCAAACTAACCGAACAGGATATCCTCAACTGGACCGGCGACGATTACATGAACGCCGACCATCTTGAGTTTTTCAAAGACCGGTTGTTGCAGATGCAGCTGGAGTTGCTCTCTAACGCAAATGCGACCGCCAACCACCTGCAAGAGCAGGAAGCCACGCCGGATCCCGCCGACCGCGCCACGCTGGAAGAGGAATACGCGCTGGAACTGCGCACCCGCGACCGCGAGCGCAAACTGCTGCAGAAGATCCAGGCCTCGCTGCGCCAGATCGAAGACGGCTCTTACGGCTTCTGCGAGGATACCGGCGAGCCCATCGGCCTGCGCCGCCTGATGGCCCGCCCCACCGCCACATTGTCGGTGGAAGCCCAGGAGCGCCGCGAGCGCATGAAACGCCAGTACGCCGACTGATTGTTCCGGCTCTCGCCCGCAAAACGCCCTGGCCGCAACCAGGGCGTTTTTCATGCCCGCGTTTCCTCTATTCAACAAAAACAAGCAGATAAATCGACAGACGATAGCTTGCCTCTAATGACTGTCTAGTATGAATTTAGGGCATTAAAGCAGACCGGCCGCTTGTCTAGCGTCGTCGAATCCGGTTATCTTGCTGCTATGCAAAAACTGAAATAGCAAGGGACACGCTTTATGCAACGCCAGACCGACGACGTCAGAATCCGCGAAATCAAGGAACTGCTGCCGCCCATCGCCCACCTGTACGAACTGCCAATCACCGAAGCCGCCTCGGAAGTGATCTACTCCGCCCGTCGCGACATCTCCGCGCTGCTGCGCGGCGAAGACGACCGCCTGCTGGTGGTGATCGGGCCCTGCTCCATCCACGACACCGAAGCCGCCATCGAATACGCCAAGAAACTGGCGCCGCTGCGCGACAAGCTAGCGGAAGAGCTGGTGGTGGTGATGCGCGTCTACTTTGAAAAACCGCGCACCACCGTCGGCTGGAAAGGCCTGATCAACGACCCGATGTTGAACGAATCCTTCGACATCAACAGCGGCCTGCGCATCGCGCGCCGCCTGCTGCTGACCCTGAACGACATGGGGATGCCGGCCGCTACCGAATTCCTGGACATGATCACGCCACAGTACTTCGCCGACCTGATCAGCTGGGGCGCCATCGGCGCGCGCACCACCGAAAGCCAGGTGCACCGCGAGCTGGCCTCCGGCCTATCCTGCCCGGTGGGTTTCAAGAACGGCACCGACGGCAATCTGAAGATCGCCGTGGACGCCATCCGCTCGTCCAGCGTGCCCCACCATTTCCTGTCCGTGACCAAGACCGGCCACTCCGCCATCGTCTCCACCGGCGGCAACCCGGATTGCCACGTGATCCTGCGCGGCGGCAAGGAACCCAATTACTCGGCCGAGCATGTCAGCGCCGCGGCGGCGGAACTAGTCTCCGTGGGCCTGCCGCAAAAGCTGATGGTGGACTTCAGCCACGCCAACAGCCGCAAGGACTACCGTCGTCAGATGGAAGTGGCCGACGACATCGCCGGTCAATTGGCCGCCGGCAACGCCAACATCTTCGGCGTGATGGTGGAAAGCCACTTGGTGGAAGGGCGCCAGGACCTGAAACCGGGTTGCGAGTTGACCTACGGCCAGAGCGTCACCGACGCCTGCATCGGCTGGGACGACACGGAAAAACTGCTGACCACGCTGGCCGACGCGGTGAAGGCGCGCCGCGCGCGTCAAGACTGAGCCAACCTTACCTTGCTGTCTCGCGGCGGAGCCTACGCTCCGCCGTTTTCATTGGCTCAGCTGCTCGCCGGCCAAGCGGCCCAAGGTGGCGATGGCTCCCTCCAAGGCCGGCGACCACGGCTGGCCGAAGTTCAGTCGCAGGCAATGGCCGAAACGCGGCTCGGCGGAAAACACCAGGCCTGGCGCGAAACTGATGGATTCGGCCAACGCCCGCTCCAGCAGGCGGCCTGCGTCCAGCCCTTCCGGACACTCCACCCACAGCAGCAGGCCGCCCTGCGGCCGCCGCAGCCGCGTGCCCTTGGGGAAGGCCGCCAGCACCGCGTCGGCCAGCTGACGCATCTGCCTCGCCAACTGCCGCCGCAAGCGCTCGGCGAAGCGCGCGTAGTCGCCGTTGGCCAACACATCCGCCAGCAAACCCTGATACAAGGCCGAGCTCACCAGGCTGCTGCTATTGCTCAGCCGCGCCAATGCCGCATGATGGCGGCCGCCGGACAGCCAGCCCAGACGGAACGAGGGCGCGAAGCTCTTGGTGAAGGACGAGCAGTAAATCACTTCGCCGCGGCTATCCCAGGCTTTCAACGGCGTTGGGTGCTGCCCGCCGAAGTAAAGCTCGCCGAACACATCGTCCTCGATGATGGTCAGACCGTGACGGTAAGCCAGCCGCAACAATCGCTTCTTGGCTTCGTCCGGCATCAGCGCGCCGGTGGGATTCTGAAAATTGGTCACCGTTACCAAACAACGCGGCGCCGGTCCGTGGCGCAAGGCGAACTCCAGCGCCTCCAGCGACAGGCCGGCGTCCGGCGTGCACGGGATTTCCAACGCCTTCAGCCCCAAGGCCTCCAGGGTTTGCAGTAGACCGAAGTACACCGGCGTCTCCACCGCCACGGTGTCGCCGGGCCGGGTCAGCAAGCGCAGCGACAGGCTGATCGCCTCGGTAATGCCGTGGGTGAACAGGATGGCGTCGGGCTCCAGCGCCAACTGCCACTGCGCCGCCAGTTCGCACACCAGCCGATACAGCCTCGCCTGCTCACCGCGCGGCAAATAGGCGCTTATCAGTTCTGGGCGCTGGTTCAGCGTCTGCTGCAGCCGACGCGCCAACGCCGCCGCCGGATACATGCTGCCATGCGCTTCCGCCATGTGCAGTTGGGTGTCGATGTCCAGGCCGGACCACTCGATCAATTGCGACATGCGGCTGTCCACCCGCACCAGGGTCGCCGCCGACGGCAAGCCGTCGTCCCGGGCATGCGCCTGCTGCGCGCGGCTGGGCAAGGCGGCGAAAAAGCCGGCGCGCGGGCGGGCGCTGACGCGTTGCCGACGCTCCAGATGACGGTAGGCCGCCAGCGCGGTCAAGACGTTGACCCCGTGCTCGGCGGCCAGACGGCGCACCGAGGGCAGGCGGCTGCCGGGGGGATATTCGCCGCTGTCCAGTCCTTGCTCGACTTCCGCGGCGATGCGTAAATACAGGGAATCGCTCATGGCTGTTATATAGAACAGATTGTGCGCAGCATAAACTGTTTACGTCGGCTGTGGGAAGGCGCGGACCGGCGCTTGCGCTAGGCTGGGCGCTACTTTTCATCGCAAGAAAGCGCATCATGCCGTCCACCTTCTGGCGCGACCTGTCGCCCTCCGCCGCGCTGGCCGCAGTGCTGGCCTTATTGGTCGGCTACTCCGGCCCCTTCCTCATCATCGTCCACGCCGCGCAGTCCGCCAGCCTGTCCCCGGCCCAGCTCGGTTCCTGGATCTGGGCGGTGTCCATCGGCTCCGGCGTGGCCGGCCTATGGCTGTCCTGGCGCTGGAAAGCGCCGGTGATCACCGCCTGGAGCACGCCCGGCGCAGCGCTATTGCTGGCCGCCCTGCCCGGCGTGCCCTACGGCGAAGCGGTGGGCGCCTTCTTCGCCGCCGCCGCCATCGTCACCCTGCTGGGCGTCAGCGGCCTGTTCGACCGGCTGATGAAGGTCTTTCCCGCCGCGCTGGCGGCGGCGATGCTGGCCGGCATCCTGTTCCGCTTCGTCGCCGAACTGGCCAGCGCCGCGGGCCACGCCCCGCTGCTGGTGGTCAGTATGGCCGCGCTGTTCTTCGTTGGCCGCCGCTTCTTCCCGCGTTACGCGCTGCCGGCCGCCATCCTGCTTGGCCTGCTGCTGGCGGCGGCTCAAGGCCTGTTCCAGCCGCTGCCGGCTCACGGCGGCGGCGGCGGTCCGCTGTTCACCCCGCCTCAGTGGTCGTGGAGCGCCTTCCTCAACCTGGCTCTGCCGCTGGCCCTGGTGGCGCTGACCGGCCAGTTCCTGCCCGGCATGGCGGTCCTGTCCTCCTCCGGGTACACCATCCCAGCGCGCTCGCCGGTGTCGTTGCTGGGCGCGGTGTCCATGCTGACCGCTCCCTTTGGCGGCCACGGCGTGGTGCTGGCGGCGATCACCGCCGCCATCTGCACTGGGCCGGAAACCCATCCCGATCCTAAACGCCGTTACGTGGCCGGCGTGATCTGCGGCGCGCTCTATCTGGTGCTGGGCGTGGCCGGCGGCGCGCTGGCCAGCCTGATTTTGACCCTGCCCAAGGCGCTGGTGGCCACCGCCGCCGGCTTGGCGCTGTTCGGTACCCTGGCGTCCTCCCTGAGCGCGGCGCTGGCCAACGAAGGCCATCGCGAAGCGGCCTTGATCACCTTCGTGGTAGCCGCCTCCGGCGTCAGCATCGCCGGCCTGGGCGCGCCGCTGTGGGCCTTGCTGGCCGGCGGCGCGGTGGCGCTGATCCTGCGCCCGGCCAAGCCCCGGCAGGCCGAAGCCGTCATCGGCCAGCGTGGTTGAACCGGCACTGGCAGCCTGGCGGCGGGCATGATAAGTTAAGGAACTGGATACAATATTCCGCGCGGCGTCCGACCGGGCGGACCCTGCCCACCCTCGAGGAAACCATGTTCGCTGCCACCGTATACGCGCAACGCCGCGCCCGTCTGCAAGCGGCCGGCCTGTCCGGCCTGCTGCTGTTTGTCGGCAATGTCGATTCGCCGATGAACTACCACGACAACACCCTGCCCTTCGTTCAGGACTCCAGCTTCCGTTATTTCTTCGGCCTGAACGAGCCGGGCCTGGCCGGCCTCATCGATGCCGACAGCGGCGAAGCGACGCTGTTCGGCAACGACCCGGACGTGGCCGACATCGTCTGGACCGGCCCGCTGCCCAGCCTGGCCGAGCGCGCCGCGCTGGCCGGCCTGGACCGCAGCAGCGCCTACGCCAACCTGGCCTCCGCGGTAGCCGCCGCGCGCGCCGCCGGCCGCGCCGTGCATTACCTGGCGCCGTACCGCGGCGAGACCCTGATCGAAATGGGCCGCCTGCTGAATGTTCATCCGGCCCAGGTCAAGGAAGGCTTCTCCGCGCCGCTGACCCATGCCGTGGTGGCGCTGCGCGAGATCAAGGGCGACGAGGAAATCGCCGAAATGGAAGCGGCGCTGGCGGTAACCCGCGATATGCACATCGCCGCGATGCGCCACGCCAAGCCCGGCGTCATGGAATACGAAGTAGTAGGCGAGATGGAAGGCATCATGCGCCGCCATGACTGGCAACTGGCCTATCCGTCCATCTTCTCGCGCCGCGGCGAAGTGCTGCACAACCATCACCACGACAATCGCTTGGAAAGCGGTGACTTGGCGCTGAACGACACCGGCTGTACCTCCGGCGGCGGCTACGCCAGCGACATCACCCGCACCTTCCCGGTGGGCGGCAAGTTCAGCCCGCGCCAGCGCGAGCTGTACAACATCGTGCTGGACATGCAGCTGGCCGCCATCGAGGCGATGAAGCCGGGCGTGCGCTATCTGGACGTGCACAAGCTGTCCGCGCGGCTGATGGCGGAAAGAATGAGCGCGCTGGGCTTCTTCCGCGGCGACGCCGACGCCATCGTCGAATCCGGCGCCTACGCCATCGCCTTCCCGCATGGCCTCGGCCATCAGATCGGCATGGACGTGCACGATATGGAAGGCCTGGGCGAAGATCTGGTGGGCTACGGCGAGGACACCGAGCGCAGCCCGCTGTTCGGCCTCGGCTACCTGCGCCTGGGCAAGCCGCTGAAACAAGGCATGGTGGTAACGGTGGAGCCCGGCATGTACTTCATCCCCGCGCTGATCGAAGCCTGGGCCGCCGAAGGCCGCCACAGCCAGTACATCAACTACGACAAATTCCGCGAGTACCACGACTTCGGCGGCATCCGCATCGAAGACAATGTGCTGGTCACCGCCAACGGCAGCCGCGTGCTAGGCGCGCCGATTCCCAGAACGGTGGAGGAAGTCGAAGCCGCGATGGCCGGCTGAGCCGGGCCGTCACGTGAGTCCAAAGCCTCCCGTGGGCGGCTTTTTCCATATGGACGCCGCGCGTTCCAAGGCGCACCATCTGAAGAATGACAAGCCGGGAGCCATGATGGAACAAGTGGAATGCGTGGTGATAGGCGCCGGCGTGATCGGCTTGGCCGTGGCCCGACAGCTGGCGATGGCCGGCCGCGAAGTCGTCATCGTCGAAGCGGAAAGCGCCATCGGTCAACATGCGTCCAGCCGCAACAGCGAAGTCATCCACGCCGGGCTCTACTATCCGCCCGGCAGCCTGAAAGCGCGGCTGTGCGTGGCCGGCCGCCAGCGGCTTTACGACTACTGCGCCCAGCGCGCCATCCCCCACCGGCGCTGCGGCAAGCTCGTCGTCGCCGCCGACGAGGCCGAGCTGCCTCGGCTGCAAGCCTTGCAACAGCGCGCAGCCGCCAACGGCGTGACCGATCTGCGCTGGCTGGACGCGGATCAACTGCAGACGCTGGAACCGGCTTTGCAAGCCCGCGCCGCGCTACTCTCGCCGTCCACCGGCATCCTGGACAGCCACGGTCTGATGCTGGCCCTGCTGGCCGACGCCGAGGCTCACGGCGCGACGCTGGCCTTGAACTCGCCGCTGCACGGCGGCCGTGTAGCGGACGACGGGTTGGCGCTGGACATCGCCGGCATGCGGCTCCAGGCGCGCTTGGTGGTCAACGCCGCCGGCCCCTGGGCGCCGCGGGTTGCGGCCAGCCTGGCCGGGGTTCCACGTGAAACCATCCCCACGCCCTATTACGCGCGCGGCGTCTATTTCGCACTACAGGGCCGCTCGCCGTTCCAACGCCTGATTTACCCGCTGCCCGAGGCCGGCGGCCTGGGCACGCATCTGACGCTGGACCTGGCCGGGCAGGCGCGCTTTGGCCCGGACCTGGAGTGGGTGGACGCCATCGACTACCAGGTGGACCCGGCGCGCGCCGACCGCTTTTATGATGGCATCCGCCGCTGGTGGCCGGCGCTGCCGGAACAGGCGCTGGCGCCGGCCTATGCCGGCATCCGTCCCAAAATCGTTGGCCCCGGCGCGGCGGACGCGGACTTTCTGATCCAAGGCCCGGCGCAGCACGGCGTGCCTGGCCTGGTCCAGCTCTACGGCATCGAATCCCCCGGCCTCACCGCCAGCCTGGCGCTGGCCGAATACGCGGCGGCAACGCTGACGGCATAGCGCCGGGACGAGTTGTCCGCTTACAATCGGACAGTCTCAACCCGCCGCCTTGCCGCTTATGCTCATTCTGAATCAACGCCAGCAGGAACTGCTGGCCATGGTCAAACGCGATAGCTACGTCAGCGTGGAAAAGCTGGCCGAACATTTCTCCGTCACCCGGCAGACCATACGCCGCGACATCGCGCTGCTGGCCGAGCACCAGCTGCTGCAACGCTATCACGGCGGCGCCAGCGTGCTGTCCAGCGTGGAAAACGTGGCCTACCAGGCGCGGCAGGTGCTGTGCATAGACGAAAAGCGCCGCATCGCCGAATGCCTGGCCCGGCACATCCCGGACAACGCCTCGCTGTTCATCAATCTGGGCACCACCACTGAGGAAGTGGCCAAGGCGCTGCACCAGCATCGCGGCTTGCGGGTGATCACAAATAATCTGCACGTGGCGGACACCATGTGCGACTACCCGGACTGCGAAGTCATTGTGCTGGGCGGCATGCTGCGCAAACGCGACCGCGGCATCACCGGCGAAGCCACGGTGCAGCTGATCCGCCAGTTCCGCGTCGATTACGGCATCATCGGCATTTCCAGCATCGAGTTGGACGGCACGCTGCGTGATTACGACTACCGTGAAGTACGCAGCGCCGAGGCCATCATTCAGCAATCACGCCACGTGTTCCTGGCCGCCGACCACAGCAAGTTCGCCCGCCCGGCGCTGGTCGAGCTGGGCCATCTGTCGCAGATAGACGCGCTGTTCACCGACCAGCCGCCGCCGCCCGCCGTCGTTGAGCTAATGCGGGAGGCGGAGACTCAGTTGTACGTGGCGGAGTGACAGTCTCTTAAGGCTGCTGCCGCGTCGCCGCCAGCACGATCTCGCGGATGCACACGTTCTGAGGCTGCTGATAAGCGTAGACGATGGCGCTGGCCACGTCCTCGGCCGCCAGCACCCCGCCCATCTCCTGTTTCCAAGCCTCGTAGCCCGCCTTGATCGCCTCGCTGCTGGTATGCGACAGCAGCTCGGTGTCCACCGCGCCCGGCGCGATCGTCACTACCCGCACGCCGTGGTCCGCCACTTCCTCGCGCAGGTTCTCCGACATCGCGTGCACCGCGAACTTGGTGCCGCAATAGGCCACATGATTGGGGAAGGTCTTGCGCCCGGCCACCGAGCTGATATTGATCACCGTACCGCGCTTGCGCTCCACCATGCCGCCCAACACTGCGTGGATGCCGTTGAGCAGGCCATGCACATTGACGTCGAACATGGTTTTCCACTCTTCCGGCGCTTGCTCAGCCATCTGTCCCAGCAGCATCACGCCGGCGTTGTTGACAATGGCGTCCACCGACCCGAAGCGGCCCTCCGCCTCCGCCACCGCGGCGGCCAGCTGGGCGCGGTCGGTCACGTCCACCGCGCGGCATAGCGTGTTCGGCAACGCCAATGCCTCCAGGCGCTCGACCCGGCGCGCCAGCAACAGCAGCGAATGGCCTTGCTGCGACAGCAAGCGGGCGGTGGCGGCGCCGATGCCGGAACTGGCGCCGGTGATGACAATGAGAGCCTTACTCATGGAACTTCTCCTTTAGCAATAGAAATAACTGATATCAAATCCTTGAGCAGCACTATAATTCGCTGAAGATTCCACGAAAAATCGTTTATTCCACTTGCTGCCATCGGTTAAATTTATGGATATCCGCTCGCTCAAAGCTTTCATCGCCGTATTTGAAGAGCGCAACATCACCCAGGCCTCGGCGCGTCTCTACCTGAGCCAGCCTGCGCTGTCCGCCACCATCCGACAACTGGAAGAACAGCTGGGGGCCGTACTGTTTCAGCGCCAGCCGCGCGGCGTGGAAGTGACCGACGCCGCCCGGCTGCTCTACCCGTCGGCACGGCGGCTGGTGGAAGAAGCCGACAGCCTGACACAGCTGTTTCGCGGCCGACAGGACTGCCTGCCGCTGACGCTGGGCGTGGCGGCGGACCTGGGTCAGGCCGATGTGGCGCGCGTGTTGGCGGCGGCCTATCGCGCGGTGGACGGCTTGCTGCTGGAACTGGCGGCGGGCTGCGCCGGCGACGCGCGGCTGGACGAGGAGGCCAATCGTTGCGAGGACGAGCTGTTCCTGCCGCTGTGGGAAGAGGATTATGTGCTGGCGATGCGCGCCGACGCGCCACTGGCGGGACAGCCGCTGCTGCGGCCGGGACAATTGCTGGGCCAGGACCTGATCGCCTGCCCGGACCACCCCTCGCACCAACGCTTCGCCAGCCTGCTGGGCGTGGCGGCGCGGGAGCTGGCGGTGGCCGCGCGTTGCGCCACCCTGCAACAGGCGGCGACGCTGGCCGCGGCCGGCGCCGGCATCGCCTTCGTCCCGCAAGGATTGGCCAAGGACCACCCCGAGCTGGGCTGTGTGCGGCTGGAACAGGCGGAACTCAGCCGCCGCGTCGGCCTGTGCTACGCGCCGGACGCCTTGGCCAAGCCAGCGCTGGCCCGTTTGAAGCAAGGCCTGGCCGCCGGCTGAGGGCCGGTTTTAAGAACCTGTTTACGATCTTTTGTAGGTGTGGTGAAGCGTTGCTAGATACGTAGGAGACCACGTATCCGACGTGCCCCAGGTCCCTTCAAGCCTGCCGACGGGTGGCAGGCCCGAGGTTTTAAGCGGCTGCTTGTTCGAGCTGCGCGACGTTAGCGCGCTGCGAGTTCAGCCGCGCCTCGGGCCTGACGGGATCCGGCGGGAAGCCGCAGGCCAGGCTTGCAGGGCGGCCTTTGGGGTAAAGGGTAATTTGGCCGTGCAAATTTCCCTTTCCGTTCGCCGGGCGGGACCGGCCCTAAATCATCATCCGCGTAGCGGACTCAATGCCTTGAACAATACCTTCAATTAGAAAAGATCGTGAACAGGCTCTAAGAGTGGCTGACAAAACTCAGTTTTACGGCTGAGGCAAGACGCGCCGACATAGGCAGTACCTTGAGTACGGCAAGTCGGCGCAACGCAGCAGATTATGTACAGGTTCTTACTGAACCGCGGCGAAAGCCTTGGCCACATAAGGCGCATTAGCGCGGGTCAAGCCGGCCACACACATGCGGCCTGTGCCCACCAGGTAAACGCCGAAACGCTCGCGCAGAGCGTCCACCTGGGCCTGGCTGAAGCCGGTATAGCTGAACATGCCGCGCTGATGGACCAGATAAGAGAAGTCCTGCTCCGGCAACGCCTGTTTCAACACCTCCACCAGGATGCCGCGCATTTCCAGGATGCGGCCGCGCATCTCGTTCACCTCGGACAGCCACAACGCCTTGAGCTCGGCGTCGCCCAGCACAGTGGCGATCAGCCGCGCGCCGGTGGTGGGCGGATTGGAATAGTTGCGGCGCACCGTGGCCTTGAGCTGGCCCAACACCAGCTCCGCCTCGGCCTGGTTCGGGCACACCACCGACAAGCCGCCGCAACGCTCGCCGTACAGCGAGAAGATCTTGGAGAAGGAGTTGCTGACCAGGAAAGACACGCCGGCGTCGGCCATCGCGCGGATGGCGTAGGCGTCCTCATCCAAGCCAGCGCCGAACCCCTGATAGGCGATGTCCATGAAGGGAATCAGCTGCTTGCGCTTGGCCAGCGCCACCACCTGATCCCACTGCGCATTGTTCAGGTCCGAGCCGGTGGGATTGTGACAACACGGATGCAACAGCAGGATGCTGCCGGCCGGCAAGGTTTCCAACGTGTCCAGCATCGCGGCGAAGTCCACGCCGCGGGTCTGCGCGTCGAAATAGGGATAGCGGTTCACCGCAATGCCAGCGCCTTCAAAGATGGCCACGTGGTTGTCCCAGGTGGGATCGCTGACCCACACCTGGGCATCGGGAAAATAACGCTTGAGGAAGTCCGCGCCCACTTTCAGCGCGCCGGAACCGCCCAGAGTCTGGATGGTAGCGACGCGGCCGGCGGCCAGCGCCGGATGCGCGGCGCCGAACAATAGCTCCTGGACCGCCTTGCGGTAGGCCGGCAGGCCGTCCATCGGCAGATAAGTGCAGGGCGGCGTCGGCTGAGCCGCCAGTTTGGCTTCGGCCTGCTGCACCGCGTTCAGCCGCGGAATACGGCCCTGTTCGTCGTAATACAGGCCGATGCTGAGGTTGACCTTGTCGCCGCGCGGGTCCTTACCGAAAGCGTCGACCAACGACAGGATGGGATCGCCGGCATAGGCGTCGACGTGCTGGAACATGCGTTTCTCCTTGAGTAGTGTGGTATCGCCTCGTGCAACCATTTAGAACGTGTTTACGATCTCGCGAGCTAAGGCGAGACAAGGCGAAAACCGCTGAGAAAGCGGAATGGTCATAGGGTACATGAGCATTTCGAGGCGGTACTCACCGTGCCACGCGTCACGACGCGCAGCAGATCATAAACAGGTTCTTACGCCGCCCTCTGACGGGGCGGTGAAGACAAGCCATTGTGCCAGACGGGTTCAGGATCTGGCCGCTAGATCGTCGCGCTTGAGCGCCAGCATCATCGCCGCGATCCACGGCAGGATCAGCCAGCCGCCCAGCACGTTCAGCGCCGCCACCAGCTTCAGCCTCGGGCAGCCCACCAGCGCCGCGGTCAAGGTCGGCACCAGGTAAGCGCCGCCCAAGGCCAGCGCGTTGCCCAGATACATCGCCCACTGCTGCCATTGAGGCTCGCCGCTGTAAGCGCCGTAAGCCCACAACGCCAAGGCCGCGGCCAGCACCGTGAAGAACAGCTTGCGCGCCATCGTCAGTATTTTCATATTCCTTCCGTTCCCGCCGCAGCGGAACATGCCGCCACAATGAAATGCCAAGCTTAATAAGACTTACGTCCGGATGGCAAAATCAATTGCATAAATCAGACACTTTGCGCCACATTTTAATGAAACGGCGCAAGATTGATATGCATCAGGCAAGCATGGGATTCTCATTTCAACTAACGCGAACCATCTGCCTACAATCTGCTTGCCCTCACCGCCAAACCGCCGCACGCAAAGCGCGCGGCCACCACGAGCCGTCTCGCCCCGCGACTGACCGCTCCATAAGAGGAATGCATCATGACGCCGCGCCCTACCCTGCTTGCCCTGGCCACCGCCCTTGCGCTGGCCGCTCCGCTCGCCGACGCCTGCTCATCGCTGATCGTCGGCAAACAGGCTTCCGCCGATGGCTCCATCATCATCGCCCGCAACGAGGATTATTACATCAATAACTGGAACAAGCGCCTGGTGCTGCACCCGGCGCGCGCGGCGGCCAAGGATGAAACGCTGAGCTTCAAGAACGGCCTGAAAGTGCCGGCTCCGGCGCAGTTCTACCGCTACAGCGGACTGATGGACTGGAACGGCGACAGCGCCGGCGGCGACGGGCTGTACGAGGAACGCGGCGTCAATGAATTCAATGTGGCGGTATCCGCCACCAATAGCGCGGAAATCAACGCCCGCGCCAAAAAAGCGGACCCCTTGCTGGACAACGGCGTGGTGGAGGCGGTGATCCCCTCGCTGATCCTGCCGCAGGCCAAAACAGCGCGCGAAGGGGTGGAACTGCTGGGCCGCTACCTCAACCAATACGGCGCCGGCGAAGGCAACGGCGTGCTGATCGCCGACCCTGACGAAGCCTGGTATATGGAAATCGGCTCCGGCCACCACTGGCTGGCCTACCGCGTGCCGCAGGATAGTTACTTAATGGTGGCCAATGGCCTGCGTCTGCACGACATCGACCTCGCCGACCGCGCCAATGTGATCGCCAGCCCCGGCCTGGCCGAGTTCACCGCCAAACACCAGCTGCTGGCCAAGGTGGACGCCAAACGCTTCAACTTCGCCCAGGCCTTCGGCGTCGTCGGCGACAAATACAATGTGGACCGCGAATGGCTGGGCCAGCAGCTGCTGAACCCGGCGCTGCGCCAAGCCACGCGGCAGACGCAATACCCGCTGACGCTGAAGCCTGAGCGCAAGATCGCCGTGGCCGACGTAGCCAAGGTGCTGCGCGCCACCTTCCACGGCACCGCGCTGGCCAAGCTGAAGGACGCGGACCGGCCGATGGGCGTGGACCGCACCATAGAAACCCACGTCATCCAGCTGCGCGCCGGCCTGCCCAAGGAGCTGGCGGCGCTGACCTGGCAATCCTTCGGCAGCCCGGCCGGCGCGGTACTGGTGCCAATGTACGAAAACGCGATGAAGGACATCCCTGCGCCGCTGCGCGCCGGCGCGGCCACTTACGAGAGCAGCTCCGCCTACTGGGCCTTCCGCGCCAACGCCACGCTGGCCCAGGCCAAGCCGGACAAGTACCTGCCGGTGCTGGCGCAATGGCAGACGCGGCTGGAACGGCAGTTCCAGGGCCAACAGCCGGCGGTGGACGCGATGCTGACCAGCCTCTACGCCAGCCAGCCGCAAACCGCGATCGGCTTCGCCGGCCAGTGGAGCGGCGGCAATATGCTGAGCGCGGTGCAATCGGCGCGCGACGTCCACGCCGGCCTGCTCACCGACCTGACCAAGGCCAGCGAGAAGAAGTACAGCCCGGAGGAACTGGAAAAGATCAAAAACCTATAACCCGCCAGCAAGCCGGAGCGGCGTCGAATACTTCCGCCGCTCCCAGCCCGGCTGAGCATGTTATCTTTATGGCATCCCCCTCGCCTGGCCAGCCGTTCCATGACCATCCACATCGACACCGATCCCGCGCGGCTGGACCGCGAACGCGTCTACCGCTACCTGTCGGAGCAATCCTACTGGGCGCGCCAACTGCCGCGCGACATCTTCGAGCGCTCGCTAGCCCATTCGCTGTGCTTCGGCGCCTACGCCGCCGACGGCGAGCAGATAGGCTTCGCTCGCGTGATCACCGACTACGCCACCTTCGCCTATCTGGCCGACGTGTTCGTGGTCGAAGCCTGGCGCGGCCAAGGCGTGTCCAAGCAATTGATGGCGGCGATTGACAGCCATCCCGGCCTGCAGAACCTGCGCCGCATGCTGCTGGCCACCGCCGACGCTCACGGCCTGTACGCGCAGTTCGGCTTCAGCCCGCTGTCCCGGCCGGAATGGATGATGGAAAAAAGAGACGCCGACATCTACCAGCGGCTGGCCGCGAATCCCGGAAGCGCGGCATGAGCGTGCGCAAACAGTTCTGGGTCGACCCCTACCAGACCGAGCTGCACACCACGGTGGCGCACGTGGACGGCTCGCGGGTCTGGCTGGACGCCACCATCTTCTACGCCTTCTCCGGCGGCCAGGAAAGCGATAGCGGCAGCATAGGCGGCCGCCCGGTGCTACGCGCGGAAAAACAGGACCAGGACATCGTCTACACCCTGCCGGACGGCCACGGCCTGAGCGCTGACGACGCGGTGACGGTGGCGATAGACTGGCCGCGCCGCTACCGGCTGATGCGGCTGCACTTCGCCGCAGAGCTGGTACTGGAAACCATTTGCCGCGAACTGCCCGACGCCGAGAAGATAGGCGCCCACATCGCCGAGGACAAGGCGCGTATCGATTTTGCGCTGGTCCAGCCCATCACCCCGCGGCTGCCCACCATCGCCGCCAAGGTACAGGCGCTGATAGACGCCGATCTCCCCATCGTCAGCGCCTATTCCGACGCAGCAAACCAGCGCCGCTACTGGGAACTGCCCGGCCTCTGCCGCGTGCCCTGCGGCGGCACCCATTTGCGCCGCAGCGGCGAAGTGGGCGAACTGCGACTCAAACGCAAGAACGTGGGCCAGGGCAAGGAAAGAGTGGAGATCACGCTGGCGCGGCCATAAGAGCCTGTTCAATGTCTGCTGCGCTACGTGAGTAGCGGCGCGGTGAGTACACCTTCGAAATGCTCATGTACCACGTGTACATTCCGCTTTCTCAGCTATTTTCGCCTTGTCTCGCTCTTGCCCGCGAGACTTTGAACAGGCTTTAAGAAAAACCCGCGCGGGCATGCCTGGCGCGGGTGGTTTCACGTGGAACAGCAATCTGCAAACGCTCAGGCAGGCTGCTTAGGCCAGTCCGCCTCGGCCAACTGCGGCCACGCGGTCTGCTGCGGCAGGCGCGACAGCTCGACGCAGTAACGCTTCCACGCCGTCAACAAGCCTTGTTCCTGCGTCGTCGCCAAACCCAGCTCCTGCGCGTCCTCCAAAGGCCGGCGCTGAGCGTAGGCCGCGGCCAAACGCTGCTGCAACTCCTGCTGCGCCTGCGCCGTCAGCGCCGCGCGCTGCGCATCGGCATCCACTTTCCAGGCTTTCTTGTTCCACACCGCGAAGGGCGGCGGCTCCAGCTCAGTGGCCTGCAAGCTGTCCGGCGTGTCGCCGATTTGCGCCGTCACCGGCTGCGCGCTGGCCTTGCTCCACAGCTTGAGCGCGCGAAAATCCACCACCAGCAGCCAGCCGCCATCGCGGTAGACCGCCGCTTGCTTGTCCCCTGCCTGCGGCGGTTGCTGCTCGGTGGCATTGGCCGGAATCAACCAAGTTTCCTCAACATCCAGCGGCGATAGATCCGCCGTAGTGGTGCCCAGATACTCGCCGGATTCCGGATGGTAGGCGTAGACGGTTTTCTGTTTGCGTTCTTGCATGGCGGTTTCCTTAGTATTTGATGCAGGCGAGAAGGGCTAGGTTACGGGGGCGAATGGAACGCACATAACTCGCTGAATGAACTCCACCATTGATTGATTTTGTGTAATGCAGATGTATGGAGCCAACATCAGCTGACTCATAGCCAAGAGCCACTAAATTGTTATTTGTCCAGTCTATGGTTCCAACGACTTCATTTGCATCATCATCAACCAGCACTTGGGTCGAGATCTGAGCGCTGCCAAACACACGTCCCACGTCCACTGTTGGACGATCACTGCTCCAGCCACGAATGAACTCCCCTCGCAAATCCGGAAGATTGAATGTCGTCGAGCCATCCCCTGCGCCATAAATAGTTCCGATCACCGCAAACAAGCCGGGGTAAGTGCTGCGGCTGACCGGAGAACCATCGCATTTCAGCCAGCCTGGCGGCGTGTAAGGCGTTGCGAAGTGGCCTACCATGCCAGGCGCGCCGGACATGGTCAGCAGATTGGTGATAGGACCGTCCTCGCACTGGGTCAGGTCCACGTAAAAACCACGAGACTTGACGCCATCGTTGTTGAACACGCGGAACTGGTTGCCCCAGACATCGATATTGACGTCGCTGAGCTTGCTGTCGCTTTGCGGCGCTTGCAATTGCAGCTGGCCGCCTTCCTTGCCGCCCTCGGCCAGGAAACGAGAATTGGGCTGAAAATCCACCCGCCCATTCATCTTGCCGCCGCTCAGCGGCAAGGCGTCGGTGATACCGTAGCCGGCCAGCGTGGTCGGCTTGCTATTGCCGCCCCAGGTCAGCTTCTTCAGCGCCTGCAGTAACTGGTCCTTGCGCGCCGGATCCGCGCTCTGGCCGCTGTCGCGTATCACCGTCAACAGCTCGTCCTGGCTGGACTGGGCAGCGGACTGGACATTGTTCAACCACTCCGAGGTCACCACCGTGCCCAATTCGCCGGTGTAAGGATTGCCGTCGTGGAACAGGCCGTCCGGGCTGTTGATCGGTTTCATGGTGTTTTGCATCGCGCTCTCGCTCCATTTACAGGGTTGGCCCGCTGGCCGGGCTGGCGGCTTGGGGCGGACTTCGGGCCGGGCGGGTGGTCCGTAAACCACCCGCTGACCTGCTTCGCTAGTGAATCAATACCGTCATTTTGCCGTTTAGCGACGCGCGTCAGCAGTGGACGGATGTCAGTAGTTTGGAGCGCAGCTACAAAGCAAAACGACGGCCGAAGCCGCCGTTTTCCAAGCACATAAACTCAATGTTTAGGCAGGCGCCGCAGGCCAGTCCACCTCGCCCAACAGCGGCCAACTGCGGCAAGCGCGACAGCTCGACGCAGTAACGCTTCCACTCCGTCAGCAAGCCCTGCTCCTGCGCCGTAGCCAGCCCCAGCTCCTGCGCGTCCTCCAAAGGCCGGCGCAGGACGTAGGCAGTAGCCAAGCGCTGCTGCAACTCCCGCTGCGCCTGCGCCGTCAACGCCGCGCGCTGCGCGTCGACATCCACTTTCCAGGCTTTCTTGTTCCACACCGCGAAGGCCGGCGGCTCCAGCTCGGTGGCCTGCAGGCTGTCCGGCGTGTCGCCGATTTGCGCCGTCACCGGCTGCGCGCTGACCTTGCTCCACAGCTTGAGCGCGCGAAAATCCTCCGCCAGCTGCCAGCTGCCGTCGCGATAGACCGCCGCTTGCCTGTTCCCCGCCTGCGGCGGTTGCTGCTCGGTAGCGTAGGCCGGAATCAGCCAGGTTTCTTCAACGTCCAGTGGCGACAGGTCCGCCATGGTGGTGCCCAAATACTCGCCGGTTTCCGAATGGTAGGCGTAGACGGTTTTCTGCGTGCGTTCTTGCATGGTGGTCTCCTTAGTGTTTGATGCAGGCAAGCAGGGCGATGTTGCGGGGGCGGGTGCCTTTCAAAAGGTTGGTTGTCGACCCTGTAACAGCTTGCGTCAATGTGCCTCCAAGAAGTTGAGCTTGCCAGTTCGGGATCGGAGTTACACCGTAATTAACCACGGAATTACCATCGACATGGTTGCTCTCAAAACCATCATCAAACAGATCACTCACCCATCCCAACCTATCGTTGTAACTGCTTTGCCATGCACCGCTGCGGGTCGGATCGATATAACCTTGATAAGGAATCAATGAGCCCATTTGCCTAGACGCAAATGCACGTCCCACGTCTACTACAGGGTGATCGCTGCTCCAACCGCGGATAAATTCTCCGCGTAAATCAGGCAAGTTAAACGTTGTTGTCCCATCTCCTGCACCGTATCGCGTCCCAATTGCCTCAAACAACGCGGGATAAACATTGCGGCTGGCCAAGGAGCCATCACATCTCAACCAACCTGGCGGTGCAGATGGCATTGCAAAGTAGGTCACTTCGCCGGCTGGCGCCGCGGCACGCAATTGACTAGCCGTCGCGCCATCGGCAATGCCGTAACCCGCCAGGGTGCTGGCCTTGTCGGCCTTGACCGCCACTTCGGCCTTGGTGGCCCCGTCGCTGATACCGTAGCCCGCCAGCGTGGTCGGCTTGCTATTACCACCCCAGGCCAGTTGCTTCACCGCCTGTAGCAATTGATCCTTGCGGTTGGCGTCCAATGCCTGGCCGCTGTCCTTGATCAAGGCAATCAACTCGTCCTGAGTGGCGGCAGTCGCCTGCTGCAGGCTGTTCAGCCAATCGGCGCTGACGATGGTGCCCAGTTCGCCGGTAGTGGG
Source organism: Chromobacterium haemolyticum (assembly GCF_002081825.1). GTDB lineage: Bacteria > Pseudomonadota > Gammaproteobacteria > Burkholderiales > Chromobacteriaceae > Chromobacterium > Chromobacterium fluminis. The sequence continues at coordinate 23,847 of NZ_MUKU01000029.1, forward strand.
GTTGCCGTCATGAAACAGGCCGTCCGGGCTGTTGATCGGCTTCAAGGTGTTTTGCATCGCGCTCTCGCTCCTTAATTGAGTCTGCCCATGAGCCGGGCAGGCGACATAGGCGGGGCACGGACCACATCAGCCGTCATCAGACCGCCAGTTGACCCGCTTCGCTGGTGAATTAATGCCCTCATTGTGCCGGGAAGCGACGCGCGTCAGCAGCGGACGGATGTCAGTAGCGAACAGACAAAAAAATGGCAATCCCACAGGATTGCCATGCTTGGAAACCAAGATTGTTTACGGCGCGATCGGCGCTTTGTGTACGTAACCGCCATGCACACCGGACAGCGTGGCGGGCAAAGCCAGCTGGAAGACCGAGTTATTCTCGGCGTAAACGTGGCTGATGCTGTAGCCGCCGCCCCAATCCCCCACCCCAGCCATATGCACCCAGCCATCGCTGGGCGTGATGCGTTTGTTCTCCATTGGCTTGCCATTGCGATACTGGCCATAGTCATAGTAGATAGAACCGCTAATGCAACGCAGCCAGTTCATAAAAGTCACCGGCCCTTCTGTTCCAACCCCGTATGCCAGCGCCACCGCCATATTTTTGCCGTCCAGCACTTGCGGCGAATAGGTCAACGTACCGCAGCGCAACTCCGCGATGTGAAACTCGTAACCATAACGTTTGTTTCCACGCTCCATTGCATTCAGCAAATCCACCACCGGTTGCGTCAGTTTCGGACCAAGGCCTTCATACGAGCCATTATCGTGAATGAAACGCCCCACCGAGCTGGCGCTTTGGCTAAATGAAACATTATGCATAGGCGTGGCAAACGGTGCGGTGATCTGATTGGTTCTCGCCTGCACAATACCCTCCGGCGTGAACGGATCAAAGAAACGGCCACCATCCGCCAGCAGGTTGCGGCGCGGCAGCATGGCCACGGTGATACCGTCCTGAATGCCGTAGCCCGCCAGGGTGCTGGCCTTGTTGGCCTTGACCGCCACTTCGGCCTTGGTGGCGCCGTCGCCAATACCATAGCCCGCCAGCGTGGTCGGTTTGCTGTCGCCGCCCCAGGCCATTTTTTTCACCGCCTGCAACAATTGGTCCTTGCGGCCGGCGTCCAACGTCTGGCCGCTGTCTTTGATCAGCGAGATCAACTCCTCCTGGGCTGAGCGCGTCGCCAGTTGCAGATTGTTCAACCAGTCGGCGCTGACTATGGTGCCCAGTTCGCCGGTGGTGGGGTTGCCGTCGTGAAACAAGGTGTCCGGCGTGTTGATGGGCTTGAGTGCTTCTTGCATGGAATCGCCTCCCGCGGATAAGAAAATGCGAAAAGAAAATCGGCCGGAGGCCGATGACAGCTGTCGCTGCTGAAAAGACTGGGGACGATTTTGCGGGAAACGCGCGCGCGGCGGCAGCGGACGGGTGTCAGTGCGCCGGAGGCGAAGCGCCGCGCTTGTCGCCGCGGCGCGGCGCCTTATATCACATCGGAAATCTGCTCGAAGCCGGCTTGCAACTCCTGGCGGATGGGCTCCAGCAGCGCCGCCATTTGCTGGCAGTTGACGTGCTTGTCCTCCTGGCTGTCCTGCAGCAACGCCATCAATGCATGCAGACTCTGGTTGGCGGCGTGGACGTGGACGATGCCCTGGGTCAGGCTTTCATCGGCCTGCAGATAGCGCTGCTCCATGAGCTTGACCAGAGCGTAAGTCTCATCCTGACCGGCGGTGACGATGCGCAGCTGCTTGATCTGCTCATGCAGGCGCTGCAACGGTGACAACTCCGGCTTGGCGACGGGGGCGTTCATGGCTGGCCCTCCGGTGTCTCGGGCCGGGTATGGCAAGGGTGCGGCTGGCAGAAACTCAATATATTCATTATGGCCTCCACAAACATCTGCTTAAGAATGCCTGCGCGGCACGCGCGGAAGGCGTGGGCAGGCTCATGACAAAGTGGGAGGACCGCAGTGCGCACGGCAGCCCCCTTGCGGGGACTCAGTGCCATGGCCTGCCCTGTTTGCGGCAGACGCATGGACGTAGCGAACCGCTGGCCAGCGGTTGCTACCACACTAAAGTAGGACCTCCCAGTCCCGCGGCTGTGGATTGTCACAGCGCAAGGGCGAGAGTAAGGGGGGATGGCTGGAGCGTCAAGGCGGCGGCGGACCGGGGGGCGGAGATTAGCGCAAAAGCCGGCATTTGGCAGCGCCGGTGCTGGCCGTAAAAAAGCCGCATCCGGAAAGGATGCGGCTGGCGGGCGCTTGGCCGACTTAACTGAAGCTGAGCACGCTGTTGGCATTGCCCGCCACGCCGCTGGTAGCCGGCGAATATACCGTCGGGCAACCGGTCGATGCGGCCTTGGTGTCGTAGGCCTCCAAATAACTGGTGCTGTAGGTCTCAAACCCGACCTGGCAGTTCTTTGCCCAACCGCCATTAATTACCATGGTCGTTCCGCAAAGCGCTCTGAACCCATTGTTGCAGTTTTCCGCAATGGCCATCGGCGCGTAAATCACCCCAGCCCAAACCGCTTGAAAGCCGGTATCGCAAGTGAGCGCCTTGCCGCGCCGCCCCTGCGGCAAAGCCGGCACCGGTCCGGAACCATGATTCCATATCACAGCACCGGAATGCGCCTCGAAGCCAACCCCGGATTGCTCCACCACACTGCCATCACACCAGAGATACGCGTTGCGAGCGGTGGCAAAGCCAAATCGTACCCCGGTTACCCGCCCCTCGGTGACCCACGCACGGCTGGTATCCGCACACAGCATCCCATGCGGGTAGGCACTGCGCTCATTGGCATCGAGTCGAACAGGTACTTTGGTAAGAAAGTTTTTGCCCTCGCCGACGATGTTCACGTAATGCAGCTCGCAGTGAGACCCTCCGCCAACGACAACGCCCCATTCCTTAACCTTGTTGACCCTCAACTTGCTGTTGCTGAAGCGGGAGTTCTGCTCCACTTGCAGACCGCTGCCCGCCCCCTCCAGGATCAAAGAATTTTCCGCCCCCCACACCCATGAACCTTCGCCGATATGCAGGCAGCGGTGAGTCCAATTGCCTTCGGTGGCCTCGCCGATCAGGTGAAAGCCGGAGAACTCGACACCACGGGCATTGGTAAACACCACGCCATGGCTATTCTTATCCGCACCCGCCACAAAGCGGATCTGGCAGGCCGAGGGATTGGCGATATTGCCGCGGATGCGAATGCGGCTGGCGAAGGGCTGGTTGCCCAAGCCAATGCCTGTCGAGGTGTATTGGCCGTCGTCCACCTTGATCAGCACGTCGGTCTTCAGGGTTTTGCCGTTGAGGCTGTTCCAGGCGCTGGCGATGTCGGCGAACTCGCGGCCGGGGCCCACCTGCAGCTCCTTGTAACCGTTTATCCCCCAGTCGTCGATTTTCATCGCGTCGGTGATGCCGTAACCGGCCAGCGTGGTCGGCTTGCTGGCGCCGCCCCAGGCGATCTGCTTCACCGCCTGCAACAACTGATCCTTGCGCGCCGGGTCCGCGCTCTGGCCGCTGCTTTTGACCACGGTCAACAGCTCCTCCTGGCTGGCGATGACCGCGGACTGAACATTGTTCAGCCAGTCGGCGCCGACAATGGTGCCCAGCTCGCCGCTGCTGGGGTTGCCGTCGTGAAACAGGGTGTCCGGCGTGGGAACCGGCTTGATGACATCTTTCATCAGTCTCTCCAAAAAACAGTGAATGAATCAGGACAGGGTCGGGGTTTGCTGGGATTGGCTGCCTAGGCGCGCCCAAACCTCCTGCTGCGTATCGAAGGTCGAAGACGCCGGAACCGGCGCGGGGTCGGCCGCAAGGTCTTTGTTTTGATCGGGGTTTGCCGTGGATTGGGGGTCTTGCATGGAGCGCTCCTGAAGGAAGAGAAAGAGCACAGGCTCCCGCCCGCCGGGGCGGGGCTGTGAGGGGAAGGGAGAAAGGACGGGAAGGTCCGCGTGAGGCGCGGTTTAAGGCTGGTAGGCGAAGTAGACGTAGGTATGGGCCGGCTTCAGATCCTTGAACAGATCTTCCAGCCGTGGGTCGCCGAAGGTGGTGAGGCGTTCCCCGGCCAACGATTGACCTGCACGGAAAAAGTATGGCCGGGTCTTGGCGCCGAACACGGTGACTTGCCACACCCAGGGAATGTCCGCGGTCCACAGCTGCTGGCCGGCGCGGTTGATGCCGGCGCGGAAGGGCTGCGGCTCGCTGATGGCGATGCGGTAGCCCATGCCGGCCGCCAGCCGGGTGAAGTATGGAATGGACAGACCGCCGGTTTCCGCCAGCTTGGCCAGCACCGCCTGTTGACGCTGCTGGTAGGGCGCGTCCGTCGGCGGGGTCAGGCCGCAGACGCGCTCCCAGTCCGGCAGCAGGCCTTCGGCCAGCAGCGGCGTGGTGGCGCCCACCAACTGCCGGGCGCTGTTCTGCACCCGGTCCAGCGCCGCGCCTTCGCTGCCCAGCTCGGCCTGCAGTCGCGGCCCGTCCGGACTGTAGCTGACCGGCGGCAGCAAACGCGTCAGCAATTCGCTATGCGGGGTTTGCGGGCTCATTGCATCCCCCTCACCGTGAGTTTGCCCAGACGCAGCCATTCCACGGTTTTCTCATTCACCGCCGGCGCGATATTGTCGGCGGGCGACAGCAGTTGGCGGTCCACCACGCCGGGCAGGTCGGAGATCAATGCTTCCAGCCGGCTCTTGTACAGCTTGCTGCCGGGGGCGAGGCTGGAGAAATGGGCGGCCAGCACTTGGCGCAGCGGTTCGGTGACGGCTTGCACGGTGGTGCCGTCCACCATCAGCGCCACTTCGATGTCCACCGGCCGCGGCGTGGGCGCCAACACCAGGCAGTTCTTGGCGGTGACCGGGCGCAGGTCTTCGATATGGGCTTGCACCGCGGCCAGGGTGTCGGCCGAAGGCAGGCTATCCTGAGCGGTGATCACCACGTCCACGGTGCCCAGGCCGCGGCGCAGCGGGTAGACGTAGGCGGCGGACACGCCCGGCACTTCCAGCGCCCAGCGCCGGTAATCGTGACGGTTGCCGCCGGCCGGCGGACGGCGGATCAGTTCCAGCAGCCGCGCCAGCAAGGCGGCGTCGTCCTCTTCGTCCACGCCGCCGTCCATGTTGACGAAGCTGACGCGGCTGGCCAGGCCGCTGGGCGCGGCCATCAGTTCGGCCACCGTTCCGGCCGGCACGTTGCCGGCCAGGCCGGGCAGATCGGCGGCCACCGCCACGCGGGCCTGGCCGTCCACGTCCAGCTGGCCGCCGGCCTGGGTGGTATAGAGTTGTTCGCCCAGCCGTACTTTCAGGCCGGCGGCGAAACCGGCGCCGGAGTTGCCGCCCAATTGCAGCAGGCCCTTGGCCGCCACTGGCGGCTTGCGGCTGAGGCCGCGCACCCGGGCGTGCTGTTCCAGATAGTCGCGGTCGGCGCTGTCGGGAAAAATCTGGCGGGCAATCCAGCTTTGATGCTGGTACAAGCCTTCCACCGCGCTGGCGACCGAGCTGGCGCGCACGTAGAAGTCGCTGTCGGGGCCGACGTCGGCGTCGGCGCGCAGGTTTTGCAGATCGCGCAGCAGCGCGCCGCGTATGGTTTCAAAATCCGGGGTGGACAGGGGCATCAGGCTATCCTCACGTGGTGTTGGAAATGTCGGGTCTGGCCGCCGGCCTCTTCCACTTCGACCAACAGCAGCAAACGGCCGCTGCCGGGACGCTGCGCCTCAACGCCGACACGGCGGGCGCGGCCGTCGCGCAATAGCGGTTGCAGGGCTTGTTCGGCGTACTGGCAGGCCAGCAGATCGATCTGGCTGCTGTCCTTGCTGCGCGACAACAGATGCAGGCGGGAGCCGAGTTCGGGATCGGCCCACCAGCCGCCCAGCGGGGTCATCAGCCTCAGGTAGACGGCGTTGGCCAGGGTATCAGTGGTGGAGCCGGCGTAATCGCCGGTAATGGGGTCCAATAGAGGGTCCATGGCGTTATTTTCCGGGTTTGAAAGGGTTGGGGATAAGGGAAGCGGGTCAGTGCCGGCGAGCGTTCAAGCAAGCGATATCAACAGCACGCTTGGTGAAAATCGTGTTTTACAACGGTGGACTGGTCGTACCGTGCACGCCGTTATGCTGGTGGCCCACCAGGCTCTTGCCCCCGGCCACCACGTCGCCGCTGACGGTGACGTTGCCCTTGACGCTGGCGCCGCTGCCGCCCTGAATGGCCATGCCGCCGTTGCCGTTGATCTGGCCCTGGGCCACGAGTTGCGCGCTGGTGCTGAGCGTGGGCGTGGTGAAGCTGGCTTGTTCGCTGGCGTTGACCTGCCAGTTCTTGCAGCGCAGGCTGAAGGTGTCGCACTCCACCTCGATCAAGCGGCCGCGCTTGAGCACGATCTTGCTGCCTTCGTCGCTGTACAGCGCCACTTCGCCGGGTTTGAGCTGTTTCAGCCGGTAGCTGCCGTGTTCGGTGGCGATCACCACACCGTGGCTGCTGCGCCCGCCCAGGGGAAGCACCACCGCCATGCTGCCCGGCGGCGGATTGGCGCTGTAACCGTAGTGCTGGAACAGTTCGGCGTCCTGCAGCTGCTCGCCGGCCAGCGCGTCGGCCTGAACGGTTTGCACGTCGCCGGCGCTGTCCACGCGGGTCAGCACCGCGCGGAAGCCCTGCCGCACATTGCTGAAGGCGCGGCGGATTCTCTGGTCTACGTCATTCCACATCGTTTCAACCTTTCTTTGTTTCAGCGTTTGCGCATCGCCGGCAGCCAGCGGCCGTCCTCTTTCAGCGTCAGCCGGGTGGTGCAGCCCTGCCCGCGTCCGCCGCTGAAGGTGCGCGCCATCAGGAAATAAGTGCCGCCCTTGATGCCGTGCGGCTCGCTTTCCACCTGGATGCGCTGGCCGGGAGTCCACAGTTCGCCGGCGCTGTTGCGATGGCCGGCCACGGTGGCGCTGAGGGTGTAGCCGGCCAGCCGGGCGTCGGCCAGCATCTTGTCCGCGCGCGCCGCCAGTTCCGCCGGATTGGCGGCGTCCGGCTCCACCACGATGCGCGGTTTGTGATACCGGACGTCCGGGTCCGCGGACTGATGCTTGAGATCGTGCCTGCCCGGGGTCAAGGCCTGACGGTGGCCCTGGCCAAGCAGGGTTAGCTGCGAGTAGCGCGGCGCGTGGGAGCGGGTTTCCGTCAGGCTGAGCACATTGTTGCCCTTGCCGTCGCGGCGCAAGATCAGCTTGGCCTTGGCCGGCGCGCTGTAATCCGGGCCGCCCACCACCAGAGTGCCGTCCGGATCGAACCAGGCGGCGAGGCCGTTGGCCGCCGCTGCGCGGGTGAGCACGTCCCAGGCGCTGTTGCCCGGATCCACGCTGATTTTCTCGATCTGGCCCTTGCCCTTGGCGTCCACGCGCAGGCGGCTGACGCCCAGCGGCTTGATCACGTTCTCCAGCACATCACTCAACGTCATGCCCTTGCCGGTAAGCAACGGCGCGCTGCAGTCCAGCAACATGCCGGCCAGGTCCCGGCCCGACAGCGTCAGCTGATGGCTGCCGGCGCTTATGCTGTGGCTGATGTCGTCCACGCGCCCCAGCAGCACGACGTCTGCGCCCACCAGCACTTTGACCTCGGCGCCAGGCTCCACCGCCGGCGGCACCTCGCCGCCGGGCAGGCCCAGCGACACCTGCCAGGCGTCGGCGGCCACGGTCAGATCGGAATCGATGCTGTACTGGGTCCAGTAACGATGGGTCTTGCCGGCGATCTCCAGGCTGACTTCGTTATTGGCCGAAACGGTCTTAGCGGGCGTAGCCATGGATCAGCTCTCCTGCTTGCAGATGGTTGGGATGCGCCAGCTGCGGGTTCAGCCGCAGCAGCTCGGCGGCGCGGCCGCTGTCGCCGTACCACAAGTGGGCCAGCTGACGCAGATTGGCGGCGGATTCCACCTTGCGGGTGATCAAGGGCGGCTTGGCGGCCACCAGGCCGGCGGCACTGCGTTGCACCTGCAGGCCCAGATCGCGCAGACTTTCAATCACCTGGCGCGCGTCCTCGCCCGGCAGCGCCTTGCGCCATTGCTCTATGGTCTGCTGCAAGGTGGCGCGCACGTCGCCGGCCACTTGCTCCAGCGCCGGCGGCGTCAACGTAGGCTGCGCGGCTTCCGAGCGGAACAGATCGGCGGCGGCGTTCGCCATCGAGGTGGACACGGTCAGCTTGAGCAAGGCATCGATGCGGATTTCGTCCTCGGTCCAGACCTCCAGCGCCTTGCCGGCCTGGCTCAAGCTGTCCGACGCGCGGCCGATTTTCTTGGACACGCCGTTGAGCCTGTCCTTCATCGCGTTCCAATCGGCCAGAGTAGCCTGCGGCAGCTTCGCTTCCGCCTCCCACTTCAGGCCCGGCCAGATTTCCAGCTTGACGCCAAAACGCCAGTTGGCGACCTCGTCCACCAAGGACGTCACCTGGCCGATGAAGGCTTGCGGATAGGCCAGCAAGTCCACCACCTGGGCAATGCCTTGCTGCGCCATGCCGGCAAGCTGCCGCACGGTATCGCTCAAGCGCACGCGCAGCGCGCCCAGCCGGGTCAGCGCGGTATTGGCGTTTTGCAGCAGGCCCTGAGCCTTGGCGAAGGCCTCGCCGCCCAGGCTGCGCGCCTTGGCCGCCAAAGCGCTGATGGCCTCCACCTGCTGCAAGGGCTGCTGGCTGGCGAAAAAGGGATTGCCCGGCGTGGCCTCCACCCAGTTCACTTCCACGGTGCAGGAGTCCGGCGCGTCGGCCTCGTGACTGATCTGGTAATCCAGCAGCTGCGCCTTGGGCATGCTGCCGAATACCGGGTGGATCAGTTCGCCCGGCCCTGCCTGGTCCAGCGCGGCGACGAAGTCGCGCAGCCGCTGCTGATAATCGCGGCCCCAGAAGAAGACGCTGAGCGACACCTTGCGCGCCTTGCGGCCCAGGTCCTCGACGTCTGCGCCGTCCAGATAGGGGTATTCGTGCATCGCCTGGTCGCGCTGGGCGCTGTCCACGCTGCGCAGGCATTCAAAGCGCACCCCGCGGAAACTGGCGTCCACCAGCGCGCCGGCGGCGGAGCCGGCAAACAGACTGAGATTGAACATCAGCTTCTCCTTTGTTGTTGGCTATTGGCGGCGTTGACGGCGGCGACGATATTGCCGTTTTGGACGTCTACGGTGATATTGGTAGGCTGGGCTAGATGGCTGACCAACTGGCTCAAACTGGCCTGGATTTGCGACATGACCATCAGCAACTGCTCGTTCGAAGCATTGGCGCTTGGACCGCCGGGCATGCTGGTATTGGATAGTGCGGGGGATGCCGAAGCCAATGCATCCATCGCGACGGGACTAGACTGGGCATCCTCGCCCCCAGGCAGAGCTGCTCCAGCCGCAGCCACCGTTTTCTTTGTTGGCTTTTGCGCTGGCTGCGCACTTTTAGATGTGGTACGCAGCTTATCCGTCGCCGTTTTTTTCGCAGCCTCTTTAGGAGTGGTCTGCGCGCTGGTTTTGGAAGTCAAATTGGCAGCCTTTCGCTGTTCCTTCTTTTCCTTTTCCTGCTTTGCCCTTGCCGCATATTCTTTTTCAACGGACTTAATATAATCCCTGTTCAGCTCGGCTATTTTCTCTCCGACCATGACTTCCGTATATCTCGCGCCCATCAAGTCGCTACGATCATTATGTGCAAACCAAGAGAATACCCCCGTACCATCGACATCCACCGCAGAATAGGCTTGGCCGTTTTTATCCTCCAAGGTTTTTTTCAAATCGACATCATTAGGCAACGTGCGAGGAGGACCCCATTTATTAACGTAATCTCCACCGGTCAAGCCTTGGGCAATTAATTTGACACTATCTCCTGCAGCTTTGCCCACAATGGCTTCCACAGCCCTTTGCGCAACAGCGCCCTGCATCAGTTTTCCAGCCTTACCACCAACGCCCATAGAAGCAGCGATGCCAAGTCCCTCGGTCATTGCTTCGTGGAATCGGCCATTAATGACATGATCGCCAAACCCGATAACATCATTGGTCGCGCTCAAGGCCTGTGCCACGCCAGGCATCATGGAGGGTAGTCGGGGTATCAATTTTGCCAATGCGCCCGGCACGGCCTCTTTCCCCAAAATGGATGCCGCCAATGTCACGGCATCGGGAATAGCCTGTTTGCTGGCCACTTTCTTTCTTAATTGTTCCAGCTGGATTTTCTTCTGCCCGGCGGGCAGATCCTCAAGAGCTTTGGCTGGGCGAGGCAACTTTTTAGGCGCTTGTTTTTTCGACACTTGTTTTTTCGGCGATGCAGGCCCTTGGCTTTTTTTGTCGCCAAAGAATGTGTCGTACAATCCCAGCCCCGCGCCCGCCAGCGATTCTGTGACTTTCTTTTCAATCGGCTCGGTCATTTCGCTGACTTTCCCGCCGACCACATCCATGGAACTTTCCGCCGCATTCAACAGCGTGTCGGTAAGGCCGATCTTGCCATCCTTGGGCAGAGATACATGGTCTCCGCCCAAAGCAAACGTATCGAAAGCAGTTCCAGGCCAGCTGCCATCCGGCAAGCCAAAAGCCTCGGTAAAATTTTTGGCGTCTGCCTGTACTATTTTTTTGATATCCATTCCCTGATCCTTGAGGATCTGGGGGATCATTTCTTTGGCGAGCTTATTTGAGGCCTGATTGTAAAGCGCATCGGAATATGGCTTTTTCCCATGCTTCTTCATTAAATTCTTGGTTGATGCGCGGAGAAAAGAGTCATAAACATCGCCAGTCCCGCCATTGGTCGACTCCGCCACGGACAGCCATAGATACAGCCCATCCAGCTCCTGCGAACGCTTGATTGCCTTGGCTTTTTCATGCGGCAGCACTGCGCTTTGATGCGCTTCTTGCTTCATCTTTTCTGCAACCGCACCCTTCAGAAAAGAGTAGATATCCGCATACTCCCCTCTTTTCCTGGCGGCCATTTCTTCTAGCTTCTTCAACTGCTCCGGGCTTAATTTAAGCATAACTGCTCCAGGTCAATGCTTCACCGCCCCGTAAAATCAACTACTCATCAGATAAGGCTCTATACCTGTCAAAATGCACTGATGTCTTACCGCAGCTTAAAACTGCGTATTCGCTCATATGATTTTCTGAGGCGACAAGGCGGGAATATATGAGAAGACGGCCAGATGCTTCCTGTCACACCACATTCCACATCCAGCCGTTAATTATTTAATCAGCCGATTAAATAAGCTTGAGCTCACTCCTGAACCTTACGCAGCGACAGTAGCTTGATATCGCGGCGCGATTCGCTTTCCACGCCGTATTTCTCGCCCACTTCCAGCGTGAAGCAGTCCAGGTAGCTAGTGCGCTTGCCGCCCGGCGCCACCGGGAATTCGGTGAGCTTGGCGCCTTCGATCGCTTCCCAGTCCAGCTCGCCGGACAGCGGGATGGAGACGGTGACGGACAGCTCGTATTCCGAGATGCCACGCGCGAAGCCGCGGGCGCGGCCGCTGCTGTTCATGGTTTTCACCAGCTTGCGGCCGGTCTTGCTGCTGACGTTCAGATCGATGACGTCGATTTCCTGGCCGTTGACTTCCATTACGATCGAACCTGCGTATTCTTTCAAAGCCATGTGAATGTCCTTTTCGGTTTCATGTGGACGGCCCTGCCGATTTGGCGGCGGGCCGCCGGGTCAAGCGTTAACGGGGAAAACTAGGCCCGCTCGGGTAAGCACGCAGGGGCAAGACGGCGCGCCGCGGCACCCCGCGTGTTTACCCAGCGCCGCTTACAGCAGCAGATCGATGCGGCCGGCGAACACATGCAGGCCGTTGACCACGTCCACCGGGATCTTGGCGTCCAGACGATTCACGTCTTGCGCGTCGCGCTCGACGATCAGGCCGTCCTTGTTGGCCTCCACCGCCTCGATGATTTCCAGCTCTTCCAGCTTGTAGAGCACGTCCAGCAGCTCGGAGCGGACCTTGGACGGGGTGCGATCGGACAGCTTTTCGCGCGGGAAGCGCAGCGCCACGCGCTCGCGGCAGGCGCGGCGCACGTAGTCCAGGGTGCGGATGGTGGTCAGATCCAGCAGCGACACGTCGTCCACGCCCTGCGCGTCCTTGGTGTAGGTGCTGATGGAGCGCACGATCTGCACGCGTTCGCCCGGGCCCACTTCCAGCGGGGTCACGCCGTTGTAGAGGGCGTTTTCCTGCTCGGTGCGGCTGGTGCGGGCGGCCAGTTCCACCACGTCCAGGCCTTTGAGCTCCAGGGTGTTGAGCGGACGGGCCGGATCTTCCTCGCTGGCGATCACCGCGGCGTAAGCGGCGGCCAGTTCGCCCGGCAGTTTGGCGGAGCCGCGATACCAGGCGGCGCTGACGCGGCCGCTGGCCAGTTTGGAGGCGACGGCGCTGACTTCCGACAGCGCGCCGACGGCGCCGACCACGCCAATGGCGCCGCGTTGCTCCATCGGACCGGACACGAAGTCCAGATGGGTGCGCAGCGCGGTGAAGGCGGTGTCGTTGTTGAAGGGATTGACCACGATGTGGTGGCCGCCGCTGACCACGGCCGCCAGCGCCGGAGCGATGTCCGGATCGGCGGCGCCGCCCTTCATCGCGCCCACGGTGATGCCGAGGCCGGCGATCTGTTCCTGCGCTTTCAAGGCGACGGCGTTGCCGGCCGCGCCCTTGTGGCGAGCGGTCAGGGTCAGCACTTCCTTGGCCGCGGCGGCGGTCACCGGCAGATCCGCCAGCTTGTCGACGGCGGCCTTGGCGGCGGCGGCGATCTTGGCGGCGTCGTCGCCTGCGGCCACGGCCACGTCGATGCGGCGGCCGCCGATGAACAGGCTGGCCACACCGGCGCCGGTGGCCGGGCCGGTGAAGGTGAAGGTGCCGACGGCGGCGGAGGCGCTGTCCGCGTCGTCAACCGCGATCACGCTGAGTTGCAGATAGGGGTTGGCGTTGATGGCGGCGCGGGCCAGCAGATGGGCGTAGGAGCCGCGGCCGAAAGCCTGGGCGGCCTGCTCGTCGCTGAACACGTCCAGCGCGGCCAGAGCCGGTTGAGCGGCGTCGGCGAAACGCTGGCCGATCACCAGCACGCGTTGCGGATTGCCCGGCAGGGTGCGCACCGCCAGCTTGGTGTTGAACTCGAAGTATTTTCCCGGCTTGCGGATGGACGCCGGAATCTGGTCGAAGCTGATGTTGGGGCTGGCCATAGAGTATGGGCTCCTGATTGATGCGGTTGGGAGAAAGTCGCCGCGCCGGACGGCGCGACGGGATGCTGCGAAAAATCAAATAACGGGCGGCTTGGGCTGCAGCACGACATCCTGGGCTTTGACACCCGTTTTGCCGTCCAGGCTGTAGTCCAGCCGGGTGCTGCGCCATTCGACGGCGGAGCCTTCCAGCCGGCCGCCGAAGCGGGCGAACAGCTGGTCCGGATCCGTCTCGCCTTGCGGCGACGGCCAGTGGCCGTTGTCCAGCGCCTCGTCCAGCCAGTGGGTAGCGAAATCGCAAGCCACCAGACTCCAAGGCTCGCCGTCCCGCTGCGCCTGAGCCAGCGGTCGCACTTGCTCGGGAATCAGCGGCGACACCGCCAGGCCGAAATCCTGGGCCGCCAGCAAGCGACGCACCGCGTAAACCAGCTGCCAGACGCCGGCGCCGGCGTAGCCGCGATCCGCCTGCAGGCGGTCGCCGACGATGACGGTGAAGCGGGCCTGCGCCTTGTAGCGCTGGCGTTGGCTGGCCGAAGGCTGGCAGGCGATAACGCCGCCGGCCACGGTCCACAAGGCCGGCAAGCGCGCCAGCGCCTGCGGATTCAGACCCGGGCTGCCCGCAGCCGGCGTCAGCCGGCTTTGGTAACGGCCTTGCGCCAGATCCAGCCCGCAGAGGCCGGTTTCGTCCAAATCGGCCGCCACTTCGCGCACCATGCGGCCCAGGCCTTGGCGCAGGCGGTCGGCGATGGCGTCTTGCAGTTGGATCAGCTGGGACATGATTTCCTCAATGATTCAGCGGTTTATCGATACGGCTATTGTCTCGCGCCCGCGGTTTTGGGCTTAGCTGAGCGATGTCAGTGGGGCTTGCGGCCGCGGGCGCGGCCGAGGTGGATCAAGCCTTGATGCAGGCCAGCAGGGCGAGGTTGCGAGGACGCGCTGCGCCGATCGAACTGACGTAGTTGCTCAGCGCGCCCTTGACGCCTGTCACATAGTGCATTTCCAGGCCTGGGTAGCCCGCCAGATCAGGAACATCTGCCCCGAAGGCGGCGGTGCCGGCGGCAGCTTGCCCTGTGCCTACATTGGTGCTGATGTTGTAGAGCTCGTTGTCGCTGAAATATTCGTTAGCGGCGACCAACGTGCCCTTCTGCGCGCTGCCACTCTTGCGCGCCGGGTCCACGCCGCGGCCGTCGTCCCAGCCACGGATGAATTCGCCGCGCAGGTCAGGGACATTGAACATGGCTTCGTCGCTGTTCTTCGCATCGCGGAAGCTGTCGCCGATCACGCTGAACAAGGCGGGATACGCGCTTTTGGCATAGGCCTTGCCATCTGCCTTCAACCAGCCTTCCGGGGCTTTCTCCGCGGCAAAATGCATGACAGCGCCGCTGGGCACGCCTTGTCCCTTGCCTGCCTCTTGGCCGCAACAAGTCGCGTTCATCTGGAACTGCGCGCCCTTGCCATCCGCAGCCATTGCAGCGTCTTCATGGCCAATTAAATTGAACTGCAGCTGCGGCTTGATACAGATCGTCGTTTGCGACATCTGGATTCCTTTCACTAGGTTTGAGAGGGGGGAAATTCGACGCCGCGCCGGAGGCGGGCGGATGAAACGGCGTGCCGCCGCTCAGTGGAGCAAGCGCTTGAGGAACTCGCCCAGCAACGTCACCGCCAGCGCGGACAAAGCGCCGGACATGGCGCCGCTGCGCGCGGCCTGGACTTCGACGTCGCGCAGGCGGCCGTCCAGTTCTTCCAGTTTCTTGTCTTGTTTAGCGAGGTGCGCCACGATCATGTCCAGCTTGCCTTCTATGCGGCCCAGGGCCATCAGATTGTCATGTTCCACGTGAAACCCGCCTTTCAGCCTTCGGCCAGTTGTTGGCAAATCACGCAACGGGTGCAGCTGGGCATGATCGCCCGTCGCGCGGACGAGATGGGGTCGCCGCAATCCTCGCAGTGGCTGTAGCCGGCCTGGCCGAACTGTTGGTAATGACGGGCAATCGCTTGCTCGCGGAACTCGGTCTCCAGCTCGCTGGCCCGATCGAAAAAGTCGCTCATGGTTGTGGTCCTTCGGAAGTAAACAGCCCGCCGAGCGCCGTCAGCCTTTGTTCCAGCTGCTGGCACCAGGCGCCGTAATCAGCGGCGTGAGCCAGGAGGTCTGCTGCCGGTAGCCCGGCGCCGGCGGAGGCGGCTTGATGGGGATTTGCAATAGATACGGAGTCGGTTGCGGGCACTGCGGCGGCGGAGTAGCCGAGGACTTGCCGGTAGAGGCGCAGGCTGTCAGGGCCAAGGCCGCCATAGCGGCCGCCATCCTGTTGCACGACATATTCGATCCTTTGTTTCTGGTCTCGCAGCCGCTGCTGCAGATCCTGTTGCTGACTTAACAAGCGCGCCTCCTGCCGGCCCAGCAGTTCGCGCAGACGTTGCTGCTGCTGCAAGGCCGCCTGCAGTTGCAATTGGGCGCGCTCCGCCTCGGCGGCCTGACGGCCTTGATCCGCCGCCCGCTGTTCGGCCAAGCGCGCGCGCCAACTCTCCGCGCCGTGGCGCAGTCCCAGCGGATAGGCCAGACACGCCGCCAACAAGGGCGGCAGCAGCCAGCCCCCCAACTTCAGCCACGAGGGCACCGGGCCCATCAGCGGCCGCCTCGATCTCGCCAGGCGGCGATCAGACGCAAGCCCGCGGAGTAGCCGCCGACAATGCCGAGATAAATCAGCCAGATATCCGCGCCCAAGGTGCCGCGCAGTCCCTCCACCACAAACAAGAGCGTGGCCGCCGCGCAGGCGATGTTCGCCCACAGCCGGGAATGGCTCAGCCGGCTGCCACCGGGCCGGGTCAGCAAATCGGACAGACGCATCATTTCTTCTCCTTGTCGAGGCTGGTCGAATTCAACTCAAAGTGGGGAAACTCGCGGAACGGCGCGTCCGGTCGTCCATACCAGTTCAGGCCCAACGCGGCGCCGATCTCGCCCATCACCTGCCAGTGCGGGTGGTGGGCGTCCCAGACCGGCTTGCCGCCGATCAGCGGCACCACGTCGAAAGCTCGCGCCGCTGGACTGCCGTGCAACATGACGTTGTGCGCGGACTGCCCCGCGCGGGCGTTGGTCACCTTCGGCCCAGGCCGGGAACGGCCCTGCGCGTACAAGGCGTCCTGTTCCGCGCCGGAACGCCAGGTGCAGGTGATCAAGGCCTCCACGCCGGCGTCGCGGCAGCGCCGCACAAACGCCTCAGCCAGGGGTTGCAACTGCGGGTGCAGGTCGGAAATAGCTCTGCTGGCCATGAAGACTCCTTGTTGTTGACTAAACGTGGCACATCGGCCGGCCGTCATGCGCGGCGCGCGCAGCCCTGCCAGGCACGGACGGAACCGACTAGAAACAAACAGGAGAAATCGGAAGAGAGGGGAAGCGGCGTATAGCCTTAATGCAGATCTTGACTAGGCGTTTTCAGCACGCGCCACACCATGCGGTCGCTCAGTTGGAAACGGATAGCCAGCACGCTGACCGCCTCGTTGGCGCCCAGGCCTTGCTCCAACAGTTGATCGAAGTCGTTCAACAACTGCTGATTGCGCGCCAGGCGCAAAGCCTGACTGCAGCGCGGCACATACAGGATGTCGCCGCCAAAGTGATACGTCAGGCTGGCGGCGGCGTCTTCGCCTATCACTTCCACTAAGGCGGCGAAGCGCAACTGGCCCGCCTTGCTTTGGTTTTTGGAAATGGGCAAGGTGGTGCCGCCCAAGGCCTGCACCAGTTGCAAGGTGCGCGGCAAGCCGATCAGCTCAGCCACCAGGCGCATGGTTTCGGGCAGGGCCGGGGCGATATTGGCTACGGTCATCGCGGAAATCTCCTTGAAATCACGGGACAAAGACGATAAGTTCTAAATGAGTTATAATTAATCAAGATCAGGCACGCCACCTGCATTTAGAACTGCCGTTCTAAACACGGGTAAGCCCATGAATTCTATTGAAATCGAGCACATCGGCAGGTACTTCGGAAGATACCTTGCTTGGGTTCGATTGATTTTGAACTTATCTCGAATTCATGAGTGCTATTTTAGTTCAAAACATAAAACTGATCAATTAGTACGATGTCACTACCTGTCCTTTTGTACAGGACATTTGACCGGGCCGTGGCGCCGGCCTCGCACGCCAAATGGAGTTCTACATGGAAAAAAACTTGGAACAGAGTGACTTCAAGCAGCGACTGGAACTGCTGATTGGGGCGGAGAAGCCCTACGCCTGGGCAACCCGCATTGGAATCAACAAAGGTTCGTTCACCAATATGTGGTATCACGGCGGCGTGCCGCGCGCGGCCACCGCCAGCAAGATCGCGGAGGCTAGCGGCTGCAGGCTGGAATGGCTTTTGCACGGTAGCGGCCCGCAGTACGACGCGGCTCCTCCACCCGGCGCGTCCATCCGACTAGAACGAGATCCAGATTGTTTTGTACCCGACAACGTTCATGAAGAGTTCTGTTTTATCCCGCGCTATAACTTGAAGGCCTCAGCCGGCTTCGGTTCCAATGCCAGCGAAGAAGCACCAATGTTCTACATGGCCTTCCGAAAATACTGGATCAAGAACCACCTGAACGCCTCCGCCCGGGATCTGGCGGTGATCAGCGTCAAGGGCGACAGCATGAGCGGCGTGCTGGAGGATCGCGACACCATCCTGGTCAACACCGCCGAGCACTCCCCCGGCGAAGGGCTTTACGTGATCCGCATGGGCGAGGACATCTTCGTCAAGCAGCTGCAACGTTTGCCCGGCGGCGCGGTGCAGGTGCGCAGCGCCAATCCCTTGTACGAGACCTTCACCGTGGACCTGCAACGCAATACCGGCGAGTTCGAGGTCATCGGCCGCGTGGTCTGGTTTGGACGGCAGATCGGCTGAGAACCGGTTTGCGATCCGCTGTGCTTCGCGGAGCGCCACAGGGAGTGCATAGCTTCGAAACGCGCAAGCGCCGCGCGTGCATTCCGCTTTCTCAATTGTTTTCGCCTGGTCCCGCTCTTGTTCGCGAGAGCGCAAACAGGTTCTGAGCCCGACCTTGCGGGTGTAAACTGCGGTTTTGCCGCACCGCATGAAACGGACACCACCATGATTCAACACATCGAAGCCAGCCTGGTCGAAGCGCAAACCGCCTTGGCCAATCTGCTGGCCAACCCGGAAGCGCTGGCCAGCATCCACGCGGCGGCGCAAACCCTGATCGCCAGCTTGACGGCCGGCGGACGCATCTTTTCCTGCGGCAACGGCGGTTCTATGTGCGACGCCATGCATTTCGCCGAGGAACTGACCGGCCGCTACCGCAAGAATCGCCGCGGCATGGCCGCGGTCGCCATTTCCGACCCCAGCCACATGACTTGCGTGGCCAACGACTACGGCTACGAGTTCGTGTTTTCGCGCTATCTGGAAAGCCACGCCCGCGCCGGCGATGTGCTGATCGGCATCAGCACCAGCGGCAACAGCCAGACCATCGTCAACGCCGCGCAGGTGGCCCGCGAAATGGGCGTCAAGGTGATTATCCTCACCGGCCGCGCCGGCACGCGGCTGGAACCGCTGGCCGACGTCTACGTCAACACGCCCGGCGGCCAGTTTGCGGACCGGGTGCAGGAGCTGCACATCAAGGTGCTACATATCCTGATTGAATTGGTGGAACGCCACTTCTGCCCGGAAAACTATTGAGTTTCCCTTTCGTCACGCTTGCCATTGTGCGGAAGACGCGCGCCGCGCCCTATGCGACGCCTGTCAGTACAACGGCATGACGGCGCCGCTTAAAAAACCGCCGCCCGGTCAATCCGGCGGCGGTTTTGCTTTACGCCTGCGCGGCGCTAGCGGTTGAGGAAGACGCCGATGCGCTGATACACCTCTCGGCAAACGTCCGGCACGATGGCCTCCAGATTGAGGAAGGCGTGCACCATGCCTTCCAAGTGCAGGTGCTCCGCCTTCACCTCCGCCGCGCGCAGCTTGTCCGCGTAGAGAAACGCCTCATCGCGCAGCGGGTCGAAGCCGGCCGACACCAGCAAGGTCGGCGGTAGCTTGCGGCTAAACTCTCCATGCAGCGGCGAGGCCAGCAAGCGGTTCTCCGCATGCTGGAAGTAGTTATCGAAATACCAGGCCACCCGCGCCTTGGTCAGCAAATAGCCCTCGCCGTTCTCATCCACCGAGGGCTGGCTCAAGGTGTAGTCGACACTGGGATAGATCAGCACCTGACGCTTGATCCGCAAGGAGACGTCGTACTGGCCCAAAGCGCTGAGGCTGGACGTCAGCGCGCCGCCGGCGGAATCTCCGGCCAGTGACAGCTGACGCACATAGGGCAGTTGGCGCGCGTCCAGCGCCTGCCACAAGCCCTTGGCCACGACGGCGGCGTCCTGCAAACCGCCTGGGTACGGGCTTTCCGGCGCCAAACGGTAGTCGGCGGCCACCACAATGTGCTGGCTGGCGGCGGCGAGCCGGCGGCAAATCGGATCGTAAACGCTGACGCTGCCCACCATGTGTCCGCCGCCGTGGAAAAACGCCAGCACCGGCAGCGCGCGCTTCGGGTCCGGGTGGTAGATGCGCACCGGCACGGTGAAGTCGCGGCCCGGCACCAGATCGTCGTTGACCCAGGCGATGTCCGGCCCCGGCGTCACCATCTGCCGAGTCAGATTGGCCAGCGCTTCGCGTGCGCCGATCGACGTCGCCTTGTAGCCTTTGGCCACCAGTTCGGCCAATTCGCGGTTGTATTCCTCCAGCCAAACGGCCAGAGCAGGATCGAGCTGATGCATGCAAGCTCCTATAGGCCCAGGCGTGACGGACGGCGCGCGGGCGCAAGCGAGAGGAAGAGGGATGCCCGGCATAGACCGCTGCCGCGCCCAGCGTCGGCGGGTGGTCCGTCTGGGGACTTAAGCAGCTTATACCATTGGTATTGCCGCGCAAATGCGCGAGCACGCTTGTCATGTCCCTTGCGCTGGCTGGATCGCGCCGACGCCCCTTTAGCCGAACAAACGCTCCAGCAGGCTGGGTTTGCGCGTTTGCAACAACTGCTCGGCGCCCAACAGCAAATCGTCTATCAGCCCTGGGTCGCTACGCGGCTGGCGCGCCAACACCGGGTTGGAATGGCCTGACGGGGCCAGTTCCAGCAGCGGGCCGCGCCGCGTCAGCCTGTAGCCGCCGGCGCAGCTGGGACAGAAGATCTCCTCGCCGTCGGCCGTCCCTCGCGGCACGGCGATGATAGGGCCGCAGCCCGCGCAGCATTGCAAGGGAATGCCCGGCTCGCTATGGCCGATGACGTGATCGAACCGGCCAGCCTCGCCCAACTGGATGAAACGTTCGCCCAGTTCGCGGTCGAATTGGGTGCCCAGATTCTCCCGTATGATGGCCAGCGCGCGCTCCTTGGGCATGCCCCGCCGATACGGCCGGGTGCTGGTCATCGCGTCGAAGGCGTCGGCGATGCCGACGATGCGCGCCGCCAGCGGTATCTCCTTGTCTCTCAATCCCTGCGGGTAGCCGCGGCCGTCCGGCATTTCATGGTGGCTCAGCACCGCGTCCAGCGCCAACTCAGCCAAAGGATGATCGCTCAGCAAGTCGGCGCCCACTCGCGGATGGGTCTTGATGACCTCGTACTCGGCGTCGCTCAACTTGTCCGGCTTGTTCAACACCGCGTCAGGCACGCCTACCTTGCCCAGGTCGTGCAAAAAGCCGCCCAGCGCAATGCGCTCCACCTCGGACTGAGGCAGGCCCAGCTTATCGGCCAGCGCATAGCACAAGCGCGACACCCGCCATAAATGCCCGCCGGTATAAGCATCGCGCGCCTCCACCATCATCGCCATCGTGTACAGCGTTTTCAGAAGCTCCCGCGCTTGTCGCATCTTTCATCCCCGCATGCCGATGGGGCCCGGCCGCTAGAGCGATATCTGCAAGCGCTCCCGCGGCGACTCAGGCCGAATGATTTCAATATGGCATATCAATGCGGCTTTGCTGCGCTGTCAGCAATACGACAGTCGAGCGCCCAGAAATAGAGCAATCATTCCATTTGCATGAAATTTTCATTTTTCTTGGCTAGCCTAGACGGCACGCGGATCGCGCGCCGCCAACGGCGCGGTCCATGCGTTCGCGCCGTCGCCTGACGGCGCCCCACACGAGGAGACAACAATGAAATCGCTGCTATTGCTGGGCCTTGCCCTGATCCCGCTGAGCCACTCCGCCACCGCCGAACCGGTTCAGCCCGACCCTCGCTACAGCCACGTGCTGTCTTCGTCCGGCCCGCTCAGCCGCGAACAGCTGCTGAAGACGGCCCCGCCGGCGCCCATGAGCCGTGCCGCGCGCGGCGACGCCAATATCGAGCTGATGTCGGTGCCCGGCCCCGCCACCTATACCTATCTGCGCTGCTATTACCGCACCGGCGACGCCGCCAGACCCACCACCGACTACGTGTGGGGGCTGGACCCCAGCAGCGGCGACTACTACCGCTTGAACGGCTATTGGTGGTCCAGCAGCGCGCTGGACTGGAAGAACATGTATTACACCGACGTGGCGCAAAGCACGCTGCAATCGGTTTGCCGCGGCACCTTGCAGAAAAAGGGCATTCAGCAGAACCCGGCGATGGTGTTCGCCGCCGACAACCAGCTGTCGTTCAACTACACGGTATGGACCAACGACAAGGCCGGCCAGGGTTCCGGCATCAACAAGATCGTCGCCTTCGGCGATAGCCTGTCGGACAACCAAAATGTCTACAACGCCTCCATGTGGACGCTGCCCAACCGCAACAGTTGGTTCCTCGGCCACTTCAGCAACGGCCAAGTGTGGGTGGAATACCTGGCCGGCCGCCTGCAGTTGCCGGTGTACAACTGGGCGATAGGCGGCGCCGGCGTGGACACGCAAAAACTGGTGATTCCCGGCGTGCAACAGCAGGTGCAGTCGTGGAAAGACTACATGAAGCAAGCTCGCGACTACGATCCGGCCACTACGCTGTTCACCATGCTGATCGGCGGCAACGACTTCGTGAACTACAACAACTCGGTGGACAAGGTGATCAGCGGCCAGAGCCAGGCGCTGACCAGCCTGATAGACGCCGGCGCGCGCAACATCCTGGTGCTCAATCTGCCCGACGTGTCGCGGGCGCCGGTGTTCCAGTTCAAGTCCGGCGCGGCCCAGGTGGCCGTCCAGGTGCGCGACTACAACCAGCGCCTGAACGCGCTGGCCGCCCAGCTGCGCCTCAAATACGGCAGCGGCCTCAAGCTGAACGTGTTCGACAGCTACGCGCTGTTCAACAAGGTGCTGGGCAACCCCGCCGCCTACCAGTTCAACAACGTCACCCAGTCCTGCCTCAACATCAACGCGGACTCCAGCACCAACTACCTGAGCGCCCAGAGCCCTCGCGCCAACTGCGTGAATCCGGACAGCTTCGTGTTCTGGGACACCTTGCACCCCACCACCCGCACCCACAAAGTGCTGGCGGACGAGGTGTACGGCTTCCTGAACAGCTCCGCCGGCCTGGCCGCCCTGCCGCGACGCTGAGGACCGGTTCTAAAATCGATTGAATCAAGCAAGCGACCCAGCCCTTCCCCAGCAGGCCGCCCACCGGCGGCCTGTTGTTTTGCAAGGGCTTTTCCGGACACGCATTTGAGCGCGACGACGGCAGCGCATACAATGAAGGATTTTCCGGCGCGCCCGCCTCCGCGCAGCGAGCCGGCCCGGAACCGCAAGCGAAGGCCCCCGATGTCCTCCCTGACCCCATTGCTGCAAAGCGCCGAAGCCGCGCGCGCAGAACTGATCGCCCGGCTGCAAGCCGAAGACACCAATTGTTACCGTCTATTCCACGGCAGCGTGGAAGGCATGCCCGGCCTGACCGTGGACCGCTACGGCGAACAGTTGCTGGCCCAGACTTTCCACCAGCCGCTGAGCGACGACGAGCTGGCGGCGATCCACGCCCATTACCAGGCCAGCCACCCCGGCTTGCCGCTGGTCTACAACGACCGCAGCGCCGGCAACTCCCGCATCGGCAACGCGCTGACGCTGGAACAGCAAGCCGAGGCCGAAGCCGACCACACCATTCGCGAACTAAGCGTCAACTACCACTACCGCGCTCGCCATAAAGGCCAGGACCCGTGGCTGTTCCTGGATTTGCGCGCCGCGCGCCGGCGCGTGATGGAGCTGGCGGCCGGCAAAAGCGTGCTGAATCTGTTCGCCTACACCTGCGGCGTCGGCGTAGCCGCGGCCAAGGCCGGCGCCAGCTTCGTGATGAACGTGGACTTCGCCGAATCCAGCCTCAGCGTGGGCCGCGCCAACGCTAAGCTCAATCTGCTGACCACCCGCCCGCGCTGCGTGCAGAGCGATGTGTTCGCCGCCATCCGCCAGCTGTCCGGCATCGGCCAGCCCGAGCGCGTGCGCGGCAAGAAAATGCCGCCCTTCCCCAAACTGGAAGCGCGTCAGTTCGATCTGGTGTTTCTGGACCCGCCGCGCTATTCCAAGAGCCCCTTCGGCGTGGTGGACCTGATCAACGATTACCAGGCGCTGTTCAAGCCGGCGCTGCTGGCCACCGCGCCGGGCGGCACGCTGATTTGCTGCAACAACGTTGCGCAGGTGGACGGCGACGCCTGGCTGGATTCGCTCAAGCGCAGCGCGGCCAAGGCCGGCCGCGAAGTGCGCGCGGCGGAATGGATCGTCCCAGACGCGGACTTTCCCAGCCCGGACGGCAAGCATCCCTTGAAGATTGTCGCGCTCAGCGTCTGATCTGTGCTCTTGACGGCAGCGGGCCCCGGCCGGATTGCCGCGGCCAGATCCAATCTCGCCAAACGCCCGCCTTGCGCGGGCGTTTTCGCATAAAAAGCCACAGCATTTAAGCCATATGGCATTTTTACGCATCGCTTAAAATTACCGTATATTTTCATCTGCAAATACTTAAATATCCCGATACGGCACCACGCCGAAACAGCCGCGCTAGACGGCATACAACAGACAGCTTGACTCAAATCACGTATCGGGAAAGTCTCTATGAAACCTCAACTGCTATGGGGCCTGCTGGCCGCCGCCGGCCTGTTCGCCGCCAGCCTGGCTCACGCCCAGCTGGACCCGCAATTGGACTATTTGTCTCCAGGCGGGCCGCTCAGCGAAGCCCAGGTCAAGGCCGCTGCGGCCAAACCGGCCGTGGCGATGGGAGCCGCCACCTACACCTATCTGCGCTGCTATTACCGGCTGGACATGGGCCCCGCCAAGCCGCAAACCAGCTACCACTGGGCGCTGGACCCCAGCAGCGGCGACTACTACCGCGTCAACGGTTACTGGTGGTCCGGCAGCATCGTCGCGCTGAAGAATATGTTCTATAGCGATGTGGCTCAGGACACCCTGGCCGGGGTCTGCCAGAAAACGCTGGCGGCCAAGGGAATCAACCGTCCGGTGGCGCTCTACGCCGCCGCCAACAACCAGATGTCCTACAACCACACTATCTGGAGCCAGGACAGCGCCAGCCAGCCGGCGCGCGTCAACAAGCTGATCGTGTTCGGCGACAGCCTGTCCGACACTCAGAACATGTACGGCGCGTCCCAATGGCGGCTGCCCAACGCTAAAAGCTGGTTCATCGGCCGCTTCAGCAATGATCGGGTATGGGTGGAATATCTGGCCGAGCAGTTAAAGCTGCCGATCTACAACTGGGCGATCGGCGGCTCCGCCGGCGATCAGCACCTGGTGGTGCCTGGCCTGCTGCAGCAGGTGGAATCGTGGTCGCAATACATGCAGAAAGCCGCCAATTACCGGCCGGAGAACACCCTGTTTACCATGTTGATCGGCGGCAACGACCTGCTCAACTACGGCCGCACCGTGGACCAAGTGATTGCAGACCAAGGCAAGGCGCTGGAACGCATCATCAGCGCCGGCGCGCGCCACATCGTGGTGCTGAACCTGCCCAACCTGGCCCGCACTCCGGCGGCCCAGGCCAGCGGCAAGGCCGCCGCGCTGGCGCCGCAGGTGCGCGACTACAACGCCAAACTGGCGCTGCTGGTGGCGCAATTGCAACAGAAATACGGCAGCACGCTGAAGCTGAACCTGTTCGACAGCAACGCCCTGTTCGACGACCTGCTCGACAACCCGGCCAAGTATCAGGTCAGCAATACCACTCAGTCCTGCCTGGACATCGCCGGCAACGCCAGCCTGCCCTATATCTGGGAACAGAAACCGCGCGCGGAATGCGGCAATCCGGACGCCTTCGTGTTTTGGGACGTGCTGCACCCCACCACTCACACCCATAAGCTGTTGGGCGCCTACATCGCCAACTTCGTCAAGGCGGCGGATCCGGCGGTCTCCGCCACGGCGGCGCTGAAGACGCGGCGCTAGGCGAATGTGCCCCCAGGCTGCCGCCATCGCGCGGCGGCTTGGGGTAAGATGCCGGTTTTAGCCGGACATCCCGCCATGAACCAAGCTCCGCAAACTGTCCTCAAACCCTGCCCCAAATGCGGCGCGTCCGCACTGCTGGTCAAGGCGGGCTCCCGTCGCTTCTGGGTACAATGCAGCCGCTACCCGGACAACGGCAATTGCAGCGCCATCGGCGCTCAGGCCGACAACAAAAAAGAAGCCGTCGCCAACTGGAACGCCTCCCGCTGAGCACGCATCATGAATCTCTCGCCCTATCTTCTGACGCCGCTGCTGCTGGTGTTGTCCAATGTGTTCATGACCTTCGCCTGGTACGCCCACTTGAAGGACATGTCGTCCAAACCCTGGTGGCTGGCGGCGCTGGCAAGTTGGGGCATCGCCTTGTTCGAGTATTTGCTGCAGGTGCCGGCCAACCGCGCCGGCTACGGCGTGATGACGCTGTCGCAGCTGAAGATCATTCAGGAAGTGATATCGCTGTCGGTATTCATACCGTTCGCGGTCTTTTACATGAACCAGCCTTTCCGCTGGGACTACGTATGGGCTGGGCTGTGCCTGGTGGGCGCGGTCTACTTCATGTTCCGCGGCTGAAGCCGGGCTATTGGTTGGCGCGCACCCAGCGGTGCCATTGAGAAAACAGCTCCGGATTCAGCGCGGCGATGGCGGAGCGCTTCCAGATCACATCGCTCCAGTAGTCGTCGCTGTTGAGGCTGGCGATCTGGCCGCCGGCCTCCTCCAGAATCACCGCTCCGGCGGCGTAATCCCACAAGCGCTGGCCGCCGTGCAGGTAAAGATCGTAGCGGCCGGCCGCCAGATAACACCAGTCCAGCGTGCTGGAGCCCAGATTGCGCAAGCTGCCGCAGGGGCAGGTGCTGCCGATGCGCGCGGCCAGCTTGCCGGAGCGCAGATATTTGACCTCCACGCTGGCAATGGCGTCGCACATGGTGTTGACCACGGTTTTCAAGGGCAGCCGCTGGCCGTTCAGAAAGGCGCCCTCGCCGCGGCTGGCGTAAAACATTTCCTGGGACACCGGGTTGTAGATCACGCCCAGCCGGCTTTTGCCGCCCACCATCAGGCCGACGGAAATAGCGAAATACGGCAGTCCGTTGACGAAGTTGGTGGTGCCGTCTATCGGGTCCACCACCCACAAGCCGTCCTGATTCTCCGCCCACAACCGGTCTTGCTCGGCCAGTTCCATCTCCTCGCCCAACACCGGGTGGGGCAGAATGCGGGGCAAAGCGGCCTGCAGCGCCTGCTGGCAAGCCATATCGGCTTCGGTGAACAGCGTGCCGTCGTCCTTGCGGCTTTTGCCCACGCGCAAAAAGCGCGGCATCACCTCGTCGCGCGCCACTTCCCTGAGCACCTGCATCACCTTTTCCAGCACCTGCATTCGTTTTCCCCCAAGGCCGCTGCAATCCCATTTGCTGCAATCGCAGCAAACAAAGCAAAATACCGGTATCAACAGCGACTTTCAATACGTCATGCCCAGGTTTTACATTGACGCCGACCTCAGCGTCGGCCAAACGCTTGCCTTGCCGGACACCGTGGTGCGCCATGTCCAGGTGCTTCGGCTCAATGCCGGCGACGCCGTCACCCTGTTCAACGGCCGCGGCGGCGAGTACTCCGCCGTGCTGGACGCGGTGATGAAACGCGACGCCCACTGCCGCATCGAAGGCTTCGACGAGGTTTCACGTGAAACGCCTATCTGGCTGGGCCTGGCCCAAGCCATTTCCGGCGGCGACAAAATGGAGTTTACCTTGCAAAAGGGCGTGGAAATGGGCGTGTCCGCGTTTCAACCCATCGCCGCGGAGCGCTCCATCGTCAAACTGTCCGGCGAGCGCGCCGACAAGCGCGTGGCGCGCTGGCAGGAAATCGTGATTTCCGCCTGCGAGCAAAGCGGTCGCAACGCCATTCCTGAAGTATTGCCCATTCTGTCGCTGGAGCAATGGCTGAAACAGGCGCCAAACGCCGACGCGCGGCTGATCCTGTCGCCGGTGGGCACTCAGCGCCTAGCCGACATCGCCGCCGCGCCTAAGCGCGCCTGGCTGATGGCCGGCCCGGAGGGCGGCTACTCAGCGCGCGAAGAGGCCGCGGCGCTGAGCGCCGGCTGGACGCCGCTAAAGCTGGGGCCGCGCATTCTGCGCACCGAAACCGCGGCGCTGGCCGCGGTGGCGGCGATGCAAACGGTGTGGGGGGATTACCGCTAGCCAGAGCGGCGCTAGGGCTCGGTCCCACTATAGGAAACGCAGCGGATCAATCTTCCACTTATCCGGCGACTCGTGTTTGACGATGCGGTCGCCGCCGCCGAACCCCATGCCGCGCGACAGATCCACCATCTCCGGCGGAATGTAGACATTGCTCTTGGTGCTGAAAAACACCTTCACCTTGGGCGAGATCAGATTGCTTTCGTTCTGTTCCACCACCACGCCCAGACGGCCGCTCTCCAGCCGCACCAAGGTGCCGATCGGATAAATGCCTATGCTGCGCATGAACGCCTGCACCAGTTGCGGATTGAAGTGGAATTTGGACCACTCGTAGATCTTGCGCAAGGCGTCGGTGGGCGCCATGCCCTTGTGGTAACAGCGGTCCGAAGTCAACGCGTCGTACACGTCGACGATGGCCGCCATCTGCCCCAACTGGGAAATCTCCTCGCCCTTGAGGCCCGCCGGATAACCACTACCGTCGTGACGCTCATGGTGCTGCGCCGCCACCAGCACCGCGGTTTCAGAAATACCGGTGGTTTGCAGCAGGATCTGCTTGCTCTCCACCACATGGCACTTCATTACCGTGAACTCCTGCTCGGTCAATTTGCCCGGCTTGTTGAGAATGCGGTCCGGAATCTTCATCTTGCCGATATCGTGCAGCATGCCGCCGATGCCGGCGTGATGAATCACCTCCTTGCTCATCCCCATCGCGTTGCAGAAGCTGACCATCAACGCGCCGACGCTGACTGAATGCTGGAAGGTGTAGTTGTCCTTGTCCTTGATCCGGCACAGCGACAGCAACGCGCCGCCGTTGCGCAGGATGGACGAAGTCATCTTGGTCACCGACGGCTCCACCATCTCCAATTCCACCTGCTTGCCCAGACGCACGTCCTTGAGAATGCCCTGGATGATCAGGTTGGCTTCGCTGTGGATCAACTGGGCGCGGCCGAACTCGGAGCCGGCCTCCACCTGCCGCTCCAGAATGGTCTCGTTGCTGCCGAACTCGCGGATCTGCTCCTCCAACAGCTTTTTCACCTCGGTGGCACTGGGCGCGGAGGGCAAATCCATTCCCTTGCGCGTGTCGATGTACACCTCGTGAATGCCGGAATCGGCAATCTTGCGGATCTCTTCCTCGTTCTTGATCAGGAAACGCTTAAGCAAAAAGGGGTGCGACATCCAATCGCAGTTCAGATCGTGGATGTACATGCCCACCTTGAGATCGGCCACTTCTATGCACTTGATCATTCTGTGCTCTTTATCCCGCCGCGCGTCTGTGCCGCCGGCCGCGCGCATACGTCTCCGCCACCCTGTCACCGGGACCCCACCGGCCGCAATCGCCGGCGCAAATGGACCGGCACGCCCGATGCCACCCGGGCGCGCCTTCTTTCAGCATCAACTCCGCTATCGGCATTTGCAAGGTATTCCATTAGCCCGACGGCTAAATAAGCGGCGTCGCATGACATGCGAATTCGCCGTCAAAATCGCGCAAAGCCTGCTAGATAACGCAGTGCGCCGCCGCTTGTCACGCGGCTGTAAATATTGCCGCCGCGGCCGTTGTGGCGCGCTCCCCACGCTCCGTCGCGCCGCGGCCGGCTTTTAGCTCGTCGGCATGGACCGGTGCGGGCCTCTGGCTTTAATGTCTATAAATAAGGGCAAGAGGCCGGACCTCGCCTCCGCTCGCGCGCTAACGCGGCAAGCCGCTATATAACAAGCTTCGCAAGGTACTGGGGAAAGAAGAATGAAACAGCAGAAATGGGGCCGCCTGAGCACCCGCATCATTCTGGTGGCCGCCGCCGCCATCGCCGTCGGCTTCGCCGTCATGATCGGCCTGATCGCCTGGCAGAGCTACAGCTCGGCGGTGGACCAAGGCTACAAGCTGGCCTCTGAGCAGGCCAGCAGCTACGCCAAGGACGCGGAAAGCGACTTTGCCCGCAACTTCACCCTGCCGCGCCACCTGGCCGACGCGGTGCTGGGCATACAGCGCGTTGCGCATCCGGACCGCAAGCACACCGACAACACCATCCAGCAGATGCTGGACAACGCGCCGCAGTCGGTGGGCCTGTGGATGCTGTGGGAGCCAAACGCCTTCGACGGCAACGACAACGGCTTCCGCATGGACTGGCCTCGCCATGACCCGACAGGCCGCTACCAGCCCTACATCACCAAGAACGACAAGGGCAAGGCGCAGATGGACGTAATGATGTCGGCGGACCGCGTCAAGGAATTCCCCAAGTTCAAGGAGCACCCGGAAAGCTATCAACCCGACTACGAAAAACCGGGCTGGGGCGATTTCTACTACGTGCCCAAGCAACGCGGCCGCGACACCATCACCGAGCCCTACCCCTACGAGGTGCAGAACCGCAAGATCCTGGAAAGCTCGCTGGCCGTGGTGATTAAAGACGCCGCCGGCAAAATGCTGGGCGTCTCCGCCACCGACATCGCGCTGGACGACCTGCAAAAGAAATTCGGCCAGATCCGGCTATATGAAACCGGCTACGTCAGCATGCTGTCCGAAGGCGGCCTCTACGTGGTCAACCCTGACGCCGGCCTGCTGGGCAAACCCGCGCCCAAGGACAGCCCGCTGACGCCCTATCTGGGCAAGATCAAGCAAGGCGAGGACTTCGTTTACGAGGCCGGCGGCTTCACCCATTTCTTCCATCCGGTGAAAGTGGCCAATACCGGCCAGTTCTGGACGCTGGGCGTCAGCATACCCACCGCCGCCATCACCGCCGACGCGCGGCGGCAAAGCCTGACCGCGGTGCTGATAGGCGCGGTGGCGCTGGCGCTGATTCTGCTGGTGCTGGCCGGCGTGGTGCGCGCGCTGACCCGGCCGCTGAATCATCTGGCCGCCACCATGGAGCAATTGGCCTCCGGCAAGGGCGACCTGACCATCCGCATCCCGATCAGCAACCGCGACGAAATCGGCCGCACCGCCGACGCCTTCAACCGTTTCATCGCCAGCCTGCGCGACATGTTCGTGGAGGTGCGCGAACAGAGCCGGGCGGTCACCGCGGCGGCGGTGTCCTTGCAAGAGTCCGCACGCCAGGTGGAAAGCGCTTCCGCATCGCAATCGGACGCCGCCAGCGCCACCGCCGCCGGCGTGGAGGAAGTGACCGTCAGCGTGCAGCACATCGCCAACACTGCGCAGCTGGCCGAGAGCACCGCTAGGGAAACCGGCAGCCTGACCGAGCAGAGCGTCGCCACCGTCAACCAGGTCACCGCCGAAATACGCCGCATGACCGACAATATGCACGCGCTGGCGGATCGAGTGAACGTTCTGGGCGCGCGCTCAACCGAGGTCAGCACCATCGTCAACGTGATCAAGGACATCGCGGACCAAACCAATCTGCTGGCGCTGAACGCAGCGATCGAAGCCGCGCGCGCCGGCGAGATGGGCCGCGGTTTCGCCGTGGTGGCGGACGAAGTGCGCAATCTGGCCGGCCGGACCGCCGAGGCCACGGTGGAGATCAGCCGCATCGTCAACGCCATCGGCCAGGAAACCCGCGACGCCGTCAGCGACGTGCAAAAGAGCAGCCAATTGGTGGGCAACAGCGTCGCCATCGCCGAAGACGCCAACCAGGCGATGCAAACCGTACTGGATCGCAGCCACGGCCTGGTGGGCAGCATCGTCGACATCGCCTCCTCCACTCGCGAGCAGTCCGCGGCCAGCCTGGAGATCGCTCAGAACGTGGAGCGCATCAGCAGCATGGCGCAGAGCAATAGCGACGTGGTGCGCCAAGTGGCCGCTTCGGTCAGCCATCTGCGCGAACTGTCGGCGCGACTGGAAGCACTGGTAGGCGACTTCCGTACCTGAACCGCCAAACGATGAAAGGAAAGCCCTGATGACGGCAATTGACTGGTGGCCGTTTGTCGCCGCCTCGCTGCTGCTGGTGGTCACGCCGGGAGCCGGCACCCTATCCATCCTAGGCGCGCTGAGCGGCGGCGGGCTGCGTGCCGGCTACGCGGCCCAGGCCGGTTTGCTGGCCGGCGATCTGATCCTGATCGCGCTGGCCGGCGGCGGCGTGGCGGCGCTGCTGGCCGCCCACCCCGGCTGGTTCGAACTGCTGCGCTATGCCGGCGCGCTCTATCTGGCCTGGCTGGGCGCCAAATTGCTGTTCCGCCGCGACGGAGGAGCCGCCGCCGTAGCCTCGCCGGCGCCGCGCGGCGCCGCCGCCTGGTTCCGACGCTCGCTGTTGATCACCCTGGCCAACCCCAAAGCCATTCTGTTCTTCATGGCCTTCTTTCCGCAATTCCTGGACGCCGGCCGCACCGGCCCGGCCGGCTTCGCTCAGCTGGCGGCGGTGTTCTGCCTGATCAATATGCTCTACCTGGCGCTGCTGGTGTGGCTGGCCGGCCATCTGCGCCGCCGCGCGTTCGCCCCCGGCGGTCGCCTGCTGCTCAACCGCCTGCTAGGCATCTGCTTTCTGGGCCTGGGGATCAAATACGCGCTGCGCTGAGAACCTGTTCATAGTCTGCTGCGCGTAGAAGTGTCCTTTTTTTGCCATTAATTTCGGTAAATGCGACACGGGCCTTACCGCCGCGCTGGAATTGGGATTACAATCCCGCAGTTTTGTTCGGACCACAGGCAATGACCCACGCAAGAACGCTTCCCGCACGACGCACCGCACGCCACGGCGGGGACCTGGCGTTGGCTCGAGCCGTTGCCGTTCCCGAACCCCGACGCAGTAATAAAACAAGCTCCTGATTCCAGGGGCTTTTTTTTTACCCGCGACTCATAAAGCCAATATTGAAAGGACGCGACCATGGCCAACCCCCTCTACCGCAAACACATCATTTCCATACCGGACTTCAGCCGCGAGGAACTGGAGCTGGTGGTGGCCACGGCAACCCGCCTGAAACAACAGCCTCGCAACGACCTGCTGAAGGACAAGCTGGTGGGCAGCTGTTTCTTCGAGCCCTCCACCCGCACCCGGCTGTCCTTCGAGACGGCGGTGCAACGGCTGGGCGGCAGCGTCATCGGCTTCGCCGACGGAGGCAACACCAGCGCCAAGAAGGGCGAAACCCTGGCGGACTCCATCAAGATCATCGGCTCCTACACCGACGCGGTGGTGATGCGCCATCCCAAGGAGGGCGCGGCGCGGCTGGCCAGCGAGTTCTCCGCCGTGCCCATCATCAACGGCGGCGACGGCTCCAACCAGCATCCGACCCAAACCCTGCTGGACCTGTTCACCATCCGGGAAACCCAGGGCACGCTGGAAAACCTGACCGTGGCCTTCATCGGCGACCTCAAATACGGCCGCACCGTGCACTCGCTGACCCAGGCGCTGTCGCTGTTCGGCGCGCGTTTCTACTTCGTGGCGCCGGAGCAACTGGCGATGCCGGACTACATCTGCGAGGAACTAGACGAAAAAGGCATTCAGTACACCGTGGTCGACAGCTTGGACGACGTGATTCCGCAAGTGGACGTGCTGTACATGACCCGGGTGCAACGCGAGCGTTTCGACGAGGCCGAGTTCAAGAAGATTCAGGGCAAGTTCGTGCTGCGCGCCGACATGCTGCACAGCGCCCGCACCAATATGAAGATTCTGCACCCGCTGCCGCGCGTCGACGAAATCGAAACCAGCGTGGACGCCACGCCGCACGCTTATTACTTCGAACAGGCCAAGAACGGGGTCTACGCGCGCCAGGCGCTGCTGGCGCTGGTGTTGAACGAGACCGTCTGATTCAGGAAAAGGAAACCATCATGCAATACACCCGCACCGTAGAAGCGCTGAAGCAAGGCACTGTCATCGACCACATCCCGGCCGGCCAGGGCCTGGTCATCCTGCGTCTGTTCAAACTCAGCGAAACCGGAGAGCGCGTTACCGTGGGTCTGAACCTGTCCAGCCGCCACATGGGCGCCAAGGACATCATCAAGGTGGAGAACATCGCGCTGTCGGAGGAACAGGCCAACGAGCTGGCGCTGTTCGCGCCGCAAGCCACCGTCAATGTGATCGACAACTTCGAGGTGGTGAAGAAGCACAAGCTGGCGCTGCCGGACACCATCGAAGGCATCTTCTCCTGCCCCAACTCCAACTGCATCTCGCACAACGAACCGGTGACCAGCTTTTTCTATGTCAAACCCCAGGCGCGCGACACAAAAATGAAATGCAAGTATTGCGAAAAGGTGTTCAGTAGGGATATCGTTGCAGAGGTGCGCTAAGTCGTACAAGGGTGAATAGAGAAATATCAAGAAAACACTGCGTTCGACAGTGGTAAAAAGCACGAGCAAGCGCCGCAGTCATCTGCGGCGCTTCTCATTTCCACACTGGACGACCCGATGCCCCGCCCGGCCGCTTTGTTTCGCCAACTCCACCTCCCCGACCTGCCCGCCGCCGTGCTTATCGGCCTGCTGGGCGCCGCCGCCGTATCCGGCTTCCACCTGGCGCTGAATGCGCTGGAACACCTGCTCACCGGCATGAGCGGCAGCCTGGTCGGCATCGCCCGCCAGCTGCCCGCCTGGCAACGCGCCGCCCTGCCCGTCGTCGGCGGCCTGCTGGCCGGGTTTGTATTGCAACACGGCCTGCGGCTGGCGCGCGGCTCGGCCAGCGGCGACTACCTGGAAGCAGTGCGCGTCGGCGACGGCCGCCTAGGCCTGCGCACCGTGCTGATTAAATGCCTGTCCTCGCTGTGCACCGTCGCCTCCGGCGGCTCCATCGGCCGCGAAGGCGCCATGGTATCGCTGGCCGCGCTGGGCGGCTCGCTGCTGGCGCGGCGGCCGCGCCTCTCTTTGCCGCGCCGCCGCCTGCTGGTCGCTTGCGGCATCGCCGCCGGCTGGTCCGCGGCCTATCATGCCCCCTTGGCCGGAGTCTTGTTTGTCTGTCAGGTGGTACGACCGCGCCGGCCTTGGCGTGGCCTGCCGCCGCTGATCGTCGCCTCCGCCGCCGCCAGCCTGGCCTCCGGCGCCTGGTTCAAGCTGCCGGCGATCTACCGCGTCCCGCCGCTGCCGGCGCTGACAACGACGGCCCTGCTGGCGTATTGCCTGGTGGCCTGCGCGCTTGGCCTGCTCGCGCCGTGGTTTCTGCGCGCGATGAACGCCGCGCGGCGCGTCTTCGCCGCCATTGGCCTGGCCTTGCCGGCGCGCATGGCGCTGGGGGGATTGATCGTGGGAAGCCTGGCCTGGTTCTGGCCGGAAATGTGGGGCAACGGCTATAGCACAGTATCGGCGCGGCTGACCGCCGCGCCGCTGTGGCAGACCTTGTTGGCCCTGCTGCTTTGCAAGCTGCTGGCCACCGCGGCCACCAGCGGCTCTGGCGCCGTGGGCGGGATCTTCACCCCCATGCTGTTCGTCGGCGCCGCCGGAGGCGCCTTGATCGGGCTATCGTTGAACGCGCTATGGCCCAGCGCGGCGCCGCTGGCCGGCGTCATCGTCACCGGCATGGCGGCTTTTTTGGCCGCCACCGCGCAAGCGCCGTGGCTGGCCGTGGTTATGATGCTGGAGATGACCGCCAGCTTCGGCCTGGCCGCGCCCTTGCTGCTGGCCTCCTGGCTGGCGGCGCGCCTCAGCCGCCGCTTGCTGGGCGGCCGGGCGCTGTACGATGGTCGTTAAAGCCGTGATGATCCGCTGCGCCTCGCAAGGCCTCCCCTCGTGATCGTGAACAAGCTTATGACGCCGCCGGGCCCTCGCTGGCGCCGTCGATGAAGCGCTGCAAGAACACCAGGTCCAACCAGCGGCCGAACTTGAACCCCACCTGCGGCAGCATGCCCACCTGCTGAAAACCCAATTTTTCATGGAAGCGGATCGAGCCCTCGTTGGCGGCGTCCACCGCGCCCACCATAGTGTGCTTGCCCAAGGCCTTGGCGCGCGGGAACAAGGCCTGCACCAAGGCGGTGCCTATGCCCTTGCCGCGCGCGTCGGCCGACAGGTGCACGCTGTGCTCCACGGTGAAGCGGTAGCCGGGCTTGACGCGGAAATCGCCGAAGCTGGAAAAGCCCAGGATCTTGCCGCCCTCCTCCGCCAGCAGCACTGGATAGCCGGCCGCGGCGCGGTCCTGGAACCAGACGGCGAACTCCCCCGCGGACAGGGGATCGTCGTTGTAGATGGCGGTGGTGGTGGCGATGACCTCGTTGTAGATGTCGAGTATCGCCGCCAGGTCTTCCAGCGTGGCGTCGCGGATAATCATGTTCTGTCCCTTGCGAATATGGCTTGTTGTATGGATCGCGGGCACGGACGCCGACGCGGATCCTTAGAACCTGTTTACGATCTGCTGCGCGTCGTGGAGCGTTACACGGTGAGTACCCCTTCGAAATGCTCATGTACCACCTGTACATTCCGCATTCTCAGCAGTTTTCGCCTTGTCTCGCCTTAGCTCGCGAGATCATAAACACGTTCTTTAGGAATGCAAACAGTGTACCAGCCGCCGGTTCAGCCGGCAGCCGCCGGTTTTTTGCGCGGACTGCGCTTCTTGCGCACAGGCGTCTCCGGCGGCGGATCCGCCGCGGGCGGCGTTGCCGAAGGCGCCGCGGGGATGGATTCGCTGTCCTGCTTGAGCCGGATTTCGCAATGCAGTTTGGAGCCGTTTCGGCTTTCCTGCACCGTCAGAAAATCCAGCTTTTTCACCATCTGCGACAACCGGGAATGGCCGTAGACCCTCGGGTCGAACGAGGGATCGTTCTTGGCCAGATAGGTGCCCACCACCGACAGCTCCGCCCAGCCGCTGTCGCGCGACACCGCCTCGATCGCATTGGTGAACATGTCCTGCAGTGGGTGGCGCTCCTTCTCCGGCTGCGGTTTGGCGCGGCTGCGCGCGCTGCGCGTCTTGGGCTTGTCGGCCACGTTCTTGGCCGCCGCCGGCTCCGGCCGCAGAATCTCGGTGAACACGAATTTATCGCAGGCGGCGATAAAGGGCCGCGGCGTCTTGGACTGCTCGCCCAGGCCGATCACCATCAGCCCGGATTCGCGCAACCGGGTCGCCAGGCGGGTGAAATCGCTGTCCGAGGACACCAGGCAGAAACCGTCGAAATTACCGGTGTAGAGCAGGTCCATCGCGTCGATGATCAGTGCGGAGTCGGTGGAGTTCTTGCCCTTGGTGTAGGCGAACTGCTGAATCGGCGAAATCGCGTACTGGTGCAAGACTTCTTTCCAGCCCTTCAATTGGCTGGTGGTCCAGTCGCCGTAGGCGCGCTTGACCACGGCGGTGCCGTACTTGGCCACCTCGGCCAGCAACTCGGCGATCAGTGCCGACTGCGCGTTGTCCGCGTCGATCAATACCGTCAGTTTGCGGTTTTCCATGCTTGGTTTCCGTAAGGCAATCGAGCCATGCTAAAACCGGCCGCCGCGGCTGTCAAAACCGGCGGCCGGACGCGGCGATGCGCAGGTTCTACGGCGGCGCGGCACGCAGCGTTTGCTCCACGATGGCGGCAATCCGCCCCTCGCGCTTCATCTGCCCCAAGACGGCGTTCAGTTGCTGGATAAAATCGTCCAGATAGGGAAAACGCTGCTGGCCGCGCTTGGCGAAGCCGACGTAGGCCTGCTCGCCGTTCAGGCTGGCCGCCACCGCCAGTCCGCCGCGTTGCTCCGCGCTGATCGCTCCGCGCCGCTGCAGCCGCTCCAGCACATAGAGAATGGACAGCTTGTCGTTCAAATAACAATCGATGCGGCCATTGATCAGCTTCAGCAGATTGCCCTGAGTGTCCGGCGCTTCGTCCAACTGAATCTCGCCACGCTGCACCGCCAGCCAGAACGCCTTGCCGCCGGGGCGGAAACCCGCGTTGTTGCCGAAGCGCAGGCCCAAGAAATCCGCCGGCCAATGCGGCCGCGGCGCGCGCATGATGTCCGCCCGGCAATACACCGCCAACTGCTCCTGCCAGAACGGCGCCGAATACCCCATGTAGTCGCGCTCCGGGCGGTAATACGGCGGCGACAGCGCCGGCGCGCGGCCGGCTTCCAGCTCGGACAGGCCGCGCTTCCACGGCACAGGCCGCAGGTCGATGCGATAGTCGCGCAAGCGCTGCGACGCCTCGCGCAAC
The DNA here is from genome assembly GCF_002081825.1 of Chromobacterium haemolyticum. GTDB lineage: Bacteria > Pseudomonadota > Gammaproteobacteria > Burkholderiales > Chromobacteriaceae > Chromobacterium > Chromobacterium fluminis. The sequence continues at coordinate 61,421 of NZ_MUKU01000029.1, forward strand.
ACTTCGTTGTAAACGCCCTCTGCCCGTCCGTCCTTCTCATAGGAATACGGCGGATACCGTTGTCGACCAGAATCACCACCTGGCGCGGCGGCGCGGCCTCGACGCCCTGCGCCATCCCGGCCAACAGCAACAGCAATAAACCCGATCTGATCATTTGAATGACATACGCCGTGTCGATAAACACGTTATAGCCGCTGCGTCGGCCGCTGCGCGCGGCAAACAAAAAGCCGCCCAGCGGGCTAATGCCAGTCAGTTAACGCTGACTGGCATTTTTCGTTGGATATTTGTGTGCCCTGTTCTTCACGACTCGCGGGCAATGTCGGCCTGGTCTGCGTGGTGGCAGCACAAACAGCCTCGACTGCTCCAGTAAGCGCGCCAATTGGGCGGGTAACGTACCTGCTGATGCCAGACTGGCAAAGCACAACACATTCAAT
>NZ_MUKU01000003.1 GCF_002081825.1 Chromobacterium haemolyticum
TGGTCTGCTACAATCAGGAACGCACCCACCAAGGCAAGATGTGCTGCGGCCGCACGCCCGTACAAACCTTTATTGATGGCAAACGGGAATGGAGGGAGAAGGTAGACAACTTGAATTGATCTGACAGTCGGGTGCCGTCAAAACGGGAGACTGTCAGATCAGGTCTGAACTTCTACATCTGAGTAGTCCAATTTGTCGGTTTCCCGCTATCATCTTGTCTGTTTTGCATTATATGCATTGAATCAGACAGCAGTACACTGCCTACTGTTAATGCTTTTCTGTACTCTCGACCGCACATCGGAACGAGAGCCGCATCCGGAGTCATCCCATGTATTCATTGTTTCCCATGCTGGCCGTGCTGATCTGGTCCGCCAACACCGTGGTGTCCAAAGCCGCGGCCCAGGCGCTGGACCCCGCCGCCATTTCTTTCTATCGCTGGCTGTTGGCAGCCTTGATTCTCACCCCGCTGAGCCTGAGGCCGGTATTGCGCCAATGGCGCGCCATCCGCCCCTGGTTGGGCCGCTTCGCCGTATTGGCCGCGCTCGGCATGGTGATGTACCAATGCCTGGCTTATTACGCCGCGCACAGCACCAGCGCCACCAATATGGGCGTGATCTGCGCCTTGATCCCGCTGCTGGGCCTGGCGCTGAACGCGACCGTCTTTCGCCAGCCCACCGGCGCGCACGCGCTATTCGGCGTGGCGGTGTCCTTGCTGGGGGTGCTTTACCTGCTGGGCCAGGGGCGGCCGCTGGACCTGCTTAGCGGCGGCGTCAACCGCGGCGACGCGCTGATGCTGGTCGGCTCCCTCTCTTACGCGCTGTACGGCATTCTGCTGCGCCGCTGGGCGCCGCCGTTCGGCAGCTGGACCAATCTCTACATCCAGGTGCTGCTGGCTGTGCTGATGCTGGTGCCGGTGGCGATGAGCGCGGACAGCCTGGCGGTGCCGCCGCAAGGCGTCGGCCTGGTCGCCTTCGCCGGCATCGCGTCCTCGGTGCTGGCCCCCTATCTGTGGATGCGCGGCATCCAGGGCCTGGGCAGCGAGCGCACCGCCATCTTCATGAATCTGCTGCCTTTGTTCACCGCCGTGATCGCCAGCGCGCTGCTGGGCGAAACCATCCACGATTACCACTGGCTGGGCGGCGGGCTGATCCTGCTGGGCGTCAGCCTGAGTCAGGGCGGCTGGGCCAAGTTGCGCGGCCTCGTCCGTTCCGCGGCCTGAGCGTCGATTCCGCCGCCGCGCCCGGGCTCCACGGCCGGCGCGGCAGGATTGCCGCGGCCTCGCTTATCGCCTAAGCTCTGTAACAAAACCGCAGCCGGCACGGCCGGCCATGACAACCTCTCTACCGTGGAACCCAAAACCATGTGCCAGTTAATGGGCATGAATTGTAATACTCCAACCGACATCCTGTTCTCCTTCGAAGGCTTTCACCGCCGCGGCGGCCAGACCGACCACCACGCCGACGGCTGGGGCATCGCCTTTTTCGAGAACAAGGGCTGCCGCATCTTCCTGGACGACAAACCGTCCGTGGAATCGCCTGTGGCCCACCTGGTGCGCAACTATCCGATCAAGTCGGAAAACGTGATCGCCCACATCCGCAAAGCCACCCAAGGCGAAGTCAACCTGGCCAACACCCACCCCTTCATGCGCGAAATGTGGGGTCGTTACTGGATATTCGCCCACAACGGCAACCTGGAAAACTTCCAGCCCGAGGCTGGCTGCCATTACAACCCGGTGGGCGGCACCGACTCCGAACGGGCGTTCTGCCACCTGATGGAGCGGCTGCGCGCCAAATGGTGTCAGCAACCGCAGCTGGACGAATTGTTCGCCGAAGTGGCGCGGCTGGCGGCGGAAATCTCCAGCCACGGCGTGTTCAACTTCATGCTGAGCAACGGCGAGGTGTTGTTCGCCCACTGCTCCACCCATCTGCACTACATCATCCGCCAGGCGCCGTTCAACACCGCGCATTTGGTTGACGACGACGTCAGCGTGGATTTCGCCTCGGTCACCACCCCGCACGACCGCGTGGCGGTGATCGCCACCCAGCCGCTGACCGACAACGAAAGCTGGACGCCGCTCGTTCCCGGCGAGCTGCTGCTGTTCCGCGACGGCTCCCCGCTGTCGCAACACCTGCCCGGCTGATCGCCCGCCGACAAGCCTTTGCCGCCGGTGTTATGCTGGCGGCAATGTCTTGTTCAGCGAGGCCTCCATGCAGCGATTCGACTTCAGCTACGCCCCATTCGACGCCCTGAGCCCGGACGAGCGCCTACGCCTGGAAGCTTGCGCCGACATCCTGTTCTACGCCAACGAGCAAACCGTGCTGACGCCGGACGCGCCGGTCACGGCTCTCTACGTAGTGATCAAGGGCGTGGTGAGGGAAATGGCCGGCGACGAGATCGTCGCGCTGTACCGGGCCCAGGACGGCTTCGACGCCCGCGCCACCGCCGCCGGCCAGACCTCTCACCGCTTCATCGTGCAGGAAGAGGCGCTGCTCTACAGCCTGCCTCGCGCGGAAGTGTTGGCGCTGACCGAGAGCAACCCACGCTTCGGCGCCTACTTTTACGCCAGCGTGTCGGAAAAGCTGGGCCGGCTGGCGCAGCGGGCGGGTCAGCGCGAACTGCAAACCTTGTTGGCGGCCACCGTTCGCGACGTCGGCGGCCGCCAACCGGTGTTTGTGGACGGCGGCGCCAGCCTGCGCGACGCGGCGGTGGCAATGAAGTCGCACAAATCCAAATCCGTGCTGCTGCGCGGCGACGGGCGGCTGGGCATCCTCACCACCACCGATTTTCGGGACATTGTGCTCAACGGCGTGTCCTCGGACGCGCCGGCGGCGGAATACTGCCAGTACGATCTGCTGACCATAGACATCGACGACTTCCTGTTCAACGCCCTGCTGCTGATGACGCGCCGCAATCTGCGCCGCCTGGTGGTGACTGAACACGGCGAGCCGGTGAGCATGCTGGCCCAGGTGGACGTGCTCTCCTACTTTTCCAACCACTCCCACCTGATCGCGCAGCGCTTGGAACGCGCGGCCACGCTGGACGAACTGGCGGAAGTAGCGGAGCAGATTCCGCAGCTGGTGCGCATCCTGTCCGGGCACGGCGTCAAGGCGCTGCAGCTGGGTCGGCTGGTGCAAAGCCTCAATGCCCGGCTGTTCGCCCGCGCCTGGCGGCTGATTGCGCCGCCGGAGCTGGTGGCCAACAGCTGCTTGCTGGTGCTGGGTTCGGAAGGGCGCGGCGAGCAGATCCTCAAAACAGACCAGGACAACGCGCTGCTGCTGCGCGACGGCGCGCCCTGGCCGCAACTGGAAGCCAGCTGCCAGGCCTTTTCCGCCGCGCTGGCCCGTTTCGGCTACCCGCCCTGTCCCGGCAACATCATGCTCACCCACCCGGACTGGCGCTTCAGCGGCGCCGAGCTGCGTGATCGCCTCCACCGCTGGGTGCACAGCCCGGACGGCAACGCCTTGATGCGGCTGGCCATCTTCGTGGACGCGGAAGCCGTCTGCGGCGACCCGGCGCTGCTGGAGGACGCCCAAAACTATCTGCGCCTCACCCTGCGCGACGACGCCGGCTTCTTCTCCCGCTTCGCTCGCGCCATCGAACAGTTCGACACCCCGCTGGGCCTGTTTTCCCATCTGCAAACTCGCGACCGCGACGGCCGCGCCGCGCTGGATCTGAAAAAAGGCGGCATCTTCCCTCTGGTTCACGGCATCCGCGCGCTGGCGCTGGAATACGGAGTCAGCGAAAACAACTCGCAGCAAAGACTGCAGGCGCTGACCGCGCAGGGCCGGCTGGAGCGCGGCTTGGCCGAGGATGTGGGCGAGGCGCTGTCCTATCTGATGCAACTGCGGCTGGATCAGGGGCTGGAGCGGCTTGCCGCCGGCAAACCGGCCGACAACCTACTGGAACCGGAAAAGCTGTCCTCGCTGGAGCGGGACCTGCTCAAGGACACGCTGGGCGTTGTCAAGCGATTCAAGGCGCAGTTGCGCCACCATTACCGGCTGGGCAGCTTCTGATGCTGACCGCCCTGCTGCGCCAATGGCAGCGACGCCGGCTGCGCGACCCGGCTTACGCCGAGATGTACCGGGAACACCCGGACGAACTGGTCAGCCTGGACTGCGAAACCACCAGCCTGAATCCGGCGGACGCCGAACTGCTGTCCATCGGCGCGGTCAAGCTGCGCGGCAACCGCATCCTCGCCAGCGAGGCGCTCTACCTGCTGGTGCGCCCGGAACGGGCGCCGCAGGCGGACAATGTGCGCATCCACGGCCTGCGGCCTATCGACGTCCGCCAGGGCCTGGCGGCCCAGGACGCCGTGAGGCGGCTGCTGGATTTCATCGGCGGCCGGCCGCTGTTGGGCTATTACCTGGAATACGACCTGGCGGTGCTCAACCGCTACGTCCGCCCCTGGCTGGGCGTGCCTCTGCCGCAGCGGCGCATCGAGATTTCCGGCCGCTATTACGACTACAAGCTGAGACAGAACCCTGACGCCCACATCGACCTTAGGCTGGCCAGCATCTGCCAGGATCTGGACATGCCCGCGCCGCCGCGCCACGACGCGCTCAACGACGCCATCAACGCGGCCATGCTCTACCTGGCGCTGAAACAGCGCGGCTATGGCTGAGGATGCGTTTCAACGCCGGCGGGAACGCTTGTTCAGCTGATTCCCCCGCCGCCATGCCGCGAACCCGGCGGACGGCCCGTCTAGCCCGCCGCTACCTGCATCACTTTCACGCCGGCCTGCTGCAGGCCGGACAGGTAGTCCGAAGGAATGCCGGTATCGGTAATCAAAGTATCGATCCGGCGAGTATCCAGAATCTTGTGCAGGCTAGTGCGGCGAAACTTGCTGGAATCGGTTACCACCACGACGCGGTCGGCCACTTCGCACATGCAGCGGTTAAGCCTGGCCTCCGCCTCATAGTGCGTACTGACCCCATGCTCCAAATCCAGCCCGTCCACGCCGAGAAACAAGAGATCGAAATGATAGTCCCGCAACGACTGCTCGGCCTGGGTGCCGTAGAAAGACAGCGAAGTGCGACGCAGCTGCCCTCCCGTCATGAATAGCTCCACGCCCGGCGCGTCCGCCAAGACATTCGCGATATTCAGTCCATTGGTCATGACGATCAAATCCTGATGCGCGCTCAGGCAACTGGCGATTTGCTGGGTCGTGGTGCCGGAATCCAGAATGACGCGCTTGCCCGGCGCAACCAGGGTGGCGGCCAGCTGGCCGATTCGCTGCTTGACGCCGGCATTGAGCAGGCTCTTGTCTGAAATCGCTCGTTCCTTGGGCGCGGGCACCGGATCAAACACCAGCGCGCCGCCATAAGAGCGGGTGGCTACGCCTTGCTTTTCCAAAAAAGCCAAGTCATTGCGAATGGTTACCGACGACACCTGAAATTGCGCGGCCAGTTCGGAAACCTGCACGCTGCCGTGCTTGTTCAATTGCTGAACGATGCGCTCGCGACGCTCGCTGGTGCTGACACTGTTTTTGCTTTCTATCATCTTGCGCTCCCGCTGTACGCAGTTTCGGTTTCTTTTCTTTTAACGCGACTCAAAATCAGCGCCTTCCGGCCGCCCTGCCGCCATTATTCCACAGCCTGCCGCGCCCGCCCACTTCGGCAAAAAAGCAACAAAGCAAAATCTTTCTTTTCCTTTCTTCTTTCGGCTATTGAAATCACAATCACATTTCGTTTAGCTTAAAAGGCATGGAAAATAATACAAGAAGAAACAAAACGAAATCAAAAATCGTTCCCATCAACTAACGAGACGACAAATGAACCCCCTGCTACAGCTAGTGCGGCGCCACAGGCAAGGCGAGCACGTCGGCATCTTTTCCGTGTGCTCCGCCCACCCCCTTGTGCTGGAAGCCGCACTGATCCAGGCCCGCGAAAATCAAACCGCCCTGCTGGTGGAAGCCACGTCCAATCAGGTAGATCAGTTTGGCGGCTATACCGGCATGAGGCCCCATGGTTTCAGCGAACACCTGACCCAACTAGCGCAAGGCTGCGGCTTTCCCGCCGACAAGCTGATTTTGGGAGGCGACCACCTCGGCCCCAATCGCTGGCAAAGCCTGCCCGCCGCGGAAGCGATGGAACATGCCCGCGATTTGATCGCCGCTTACGTTGCCGCCGGCTTCCAAAAACTGCATCTCGATTGCAGCATGGCCTGCGCCGACGACGAGCTCCCGCTGGACGACGCGCTAGTCGCCGCGCGCGCGGCGGACCTCGCCCGTGTGGCGGAAGAAGTTGGCCGGCACCTGTATGGCCGCAGCGAGCTTTTATACGTGGTGGGCACCGAGGTGCCTACGCCCGGCGGCGCGCAGGAACATCTGGATGAACTTGCAGTGACTCGGCCGGAAGCCGCCGAGCGCACTCTTCTCGCACACCGCGAAGCCTTTGCCGCCGCCGGTCTGAACGATGCATGGCAGCGCGTGATCGCGCTGGTGGTGCAACCCGGCGTAGAGTTCGATCACATCAGCGTGGCCAACTATCAGCCCGCCGCCGCCGCCGCGCTCAGCCGCATGATAGAGGGGCATCCGGGCCTGGTTTATGAAGCCCATTCCACCGACTACCAAACTCCCGCGGCCTACCGTCAACTGGTGCGAGACCATTTCGCCATCCTCAAGGTCGGCCCGGCTCTCACTTTCGCATTGCGCGAGGCCTTATACGCGCTTGCCGGCATTGAAAACGAATTGCTGCCGGAAAAAGAACGCTCCCATTTACGCAAGGTTCTGGAGCAATCGATGCTGGAGCGCCCCGCCTTCTGGCAAAGCCATTATCACGGCAGCCAGACGGAGTGCCGGCTGGCCCGCAGTTTCAGCTACTCGGACCGCATTCGTTATTACTGGCCCATCCCGGCGGTGGAGGCCAGTTGCCAGACACTGCTCAACAATCTTTCCGCCGTCGCCCTGCCAGAAACCTTGCTCAGTCAGTATTTGCCTGCTCAATATCAGCGTGTGCGCGCCGGCACGTTGGAGGCCAAGCCCAAGGCGCTAGTCATCGATTGCGTCCGAGAGGTGCTGCGCCCCTACGCGGCGGCCTGTCGCGCGGAAACGGAGGAACAGTCATGATCCTGGGACATAGCCGTGAAGGCCTGGCGAAGGCGGGAGGGTTGGCCACCGCTCAGGAGATCGACCAGCAACCGCTCGCCTGGGCCGATACGCTGGACATCGTCGAAGCCGGACGGCCGTCTATCAGCGTTTTTCTGGCGCCGCTGCTCGCCCACCCCAACTTGCGCATCATTTTGACGGGGGCAGGCAGTTCCGCCTTCATCGGCGAAACGCTCGCGCCCTATATCAGCCGCTGGCTCGGCAGGCAGGTGGAGTCCATCGCCACCACCGACATCGTTACCTCTCCCGTCAGCTATTTCAACGCCAAGCGCCCCACCTTGCTGGTCTCCTTCGCTCGCTCCGGAAACAGCCCGGAAAGCCTGGCGGCCATAGAGTTGGCAGACAGCCTGCAACCCTCCTGCCGCCACTTGGTGCTGACCTGCAGTGAACATGGCGAACTCTATCGCCGCAGCCGCGAGAATCCCCGCGCGCTAAGCGTGCTGATGCCGCCGGACAGCAACGATCGCGGCTTCGCCATGACCAGCAGCCTTAGCTGCATGTTGCTTGCTTGTCTGGCCATCCTGTTGCCGCGGCGCTTCAATCCCGTTGAATGCCTGAACATGCTTCAGCGCGGACGTCATCTGATAGACGTATTGCCGCGGCAATTGGCGGGCTGGGCGGCGGCCCCGCCGAAGCGCGTGGTTTATCTCGGCAGCAACGAACTCAAGGGCATCGCGCGCGAAGGGGCGCTCAAGATGTTGGAGTTAAGCGCGGGCCGCATCGTGGCCTTGTTCGATTCCGCCATTGGTTTTCGCCATGGGCCTAAGTCCGTCATTGACGAGCGGACAGTGGTGATACAGCTCATTTCCAACCAGCCGCATGTGCGCCGTTACGAATTAGACCTGCTGCAAGAGCTGCGCCGAGACGCGCGAGCGGAACAAGTCGTAGCGCTTGCCGATCGCCGCGACTCCGTCATTGACGCCGGCGACCGGCTGTATCTGCCTCCAGGAAAAGAGGGCGACGATATGAGCCTGGCTTTTTGCTACCTGCCGTATTTGCAGTACATGGCTTTTCAAGCCTCCATGCTGCTGGGCATCTCTCCGGACTCGCCGTCTCCCGACGGGCATGTCAACCGCGTGGTGCAGGGCGTCACCATTTACCCCTATTCCGAGGCTTAGGAGGCGAAATGCCGAATATCGTATTGAGTCGCATCGATGAACGTCTGGTTCACGGACAGGTGGGTGTGCAATGGGTGGGTTTCGCCGGCGCCAACCTGGTCATGGTGGCCAATGATGAGATTGCCGAGGACGCCCTCCAGCAAAACCTGATGGAGATGGTGCTGGCGGAGGGCATTGCCATCCGGTTTTGGCCGCTGCAAAAAGTGATCGACCAGATCCACCTGGCCGCGGACCGGCAAAAAATCCTCATTGTCTGCAAGACTCCGGGGCACTTTCTGCAATTGATCGAAGGCGGCGTGCCGATCAAACGCATCAATGTCGGCAATATGCATTACGCCAACGGCAAGCGTCAGATCTACAAAACCGTATCGGTAGGCGAACAGGACGTGCGCGACTTCCGGGCGCTGCGCGAAAAAGGCGTGGAATGCTTTATCCAAGGCGTGCCCACCGAGCCGGAACAGGACGTCTACCCCTTGTTGCAAGACCAAGAAGAAGGAGTGTCATGATGGAGATCAGTCTGTTACAAGGCCTGGCCTTGGGCCTGCTGGCCTTTGTCGCCGGGCTGGACCTGTTCAACGGCCTGACCCATTTTCACCGGCCTGTTGTGCTGGGGCCCTTGGTCGGTCTGATTCTGGGCGACGCGCACACCGGCATTCTGGTGGGCGGCACGCTGGAACTGGTGTGGATGGGGCTTGCGCCGCTAGCCGGCGCGCAGCCGCCCAACGTCATCATCGGCACCATCGTCGGCGCCACTTTCGCCATCACCACCGGCGTCAAGCCCGAGGTGGCGGTTGGCGTGGCGGTGCCGTTCGCCGTGGCGGTGCAGATGGGCATCACCTTCCTGTTTTCCGTCATGTCCGGCGTGATGTCGCGCTGCGACGGCATGGCCGCCGCCGGCGACTACAAAGGCATTGAACGGGTGAATCATCTAGCCTTGCTGGCCTTGGGCTCCTTCTATTTTCTCTGCGCCTTTCTGCCCATCTACTTTGGGGCCGAGCACAGCAAAACGATCATCGACATGCTGCCCAAGCGTCTGATCGACGGCCTTGGCGTCGCTGGCGGCATCATGCCTGCCATCGGTTTTGCCATCTTGCTCAAGATTATGATGAAAAACGTTTATATCCCCTACTTCATCCTCGGCTTCGTTGCCGCAGCCTGGCTCAAGCTGCCGGTACTGGCCATCGCCACCGCCGCGCTGGCCATGGCGATGATAGACATCATGCGCAAAGGAGGCGGCCAAACGCCGCCGCGCGCGCCTCAGGAGGCAGCAGAAGATGGCATCTAACACTTTGACCCAAGCCCTGCCGCAGCAAGCGGAATCCAGCGCCGCGGAAATGGATGACGACCGCTACGAAGACCAGAGCCTTGGCGCGGAATTGACGCGACAAGATATCAATCGCTTCGCCTGGCGCTCCTTGCTGTTGCAGGCGTCCTTCAACTACGAGCGGATGCAGGGCGCGGGATGGTTGTACGGTCTGATTCCGGCGCTTCGCAAAATTCATACCCACCCAAGGGACTTGGCGCGCGCGATGAAGGGGCATATGGGCTTCTTCAACACCCACCCCTTCCTGGTCACCTTCGTGATGGGCATCGTCCTGGCGATGGAGCGCTCCAAACAGAGCGTCAACAGCATCCAAAGCGCCAAGATCGCGCTGGGCGCCCCGCTGGGAGGCATCGGCGACGCGATGTTCTGGCTGACCTTGCTGCCTATCTGCGGAGGCATCGGCGCCGATCTCGCCTTGCAAGGCTCCGCGCTTGGCGCGGTGCTTTTCTTCGCCTTGTTCAACACCGTGCACTTCGGCCTGCGCTTCTCCCTGGCTCACTACGCCTACCGAATGGGCATCGCGGCGATTCCCTTGATCAAAGCCAACACACTGAAGGCAGCTCACGCCGCCTCCATCGTCGGCATCACCGTGATCGGCGCCTTGGTCGCCACTTACGTGCGCCTCTCCACCCCCTTGAAAATTACCGCCGGCGACGCGGTGATCAAGTTGCAAACCGACGTGATCGACAAGCTGATGCCCGCCTGTCTGCCTCTGGCCTACACCCTGGCGATGTATATGCTGGTGCGCCGCGGCTGGAGTCCTCTGCGGCTCATCGTCATCACCCTGGCCTTGGGGGTGGCAGGCACCTTTGGCGGCTTCCTCTGAGAACCTGTTTACGATCTACTGCGCGCTCGAGAGATCGTAAACACCTTCTGAGAACCTGATCAAAATCCGCTGCGCTTCGGCGACGCCGCTGTCGCCTCAGCACGGCAAAAGCATCCATCCCGGGGCCTTGACCCCAGCAACCGGAGCAAACCCATGTTGAACGTCATTTTCTGTGGCCATGGCCGCTTCGCCAGCGGCCTGCTCAGCGCCGCCGAACAAATACTGGGCGAACAGCACAACTGCATCGCCATCGACTTCCCCTCCACCTCGTCCACTGCGCTGTTGGAGCAGCAATGCCGCGACGCGCTCGCTTTACTGGATCATTTGCAAGGCGTGGTTTTCTTCACCGACCTTCTCGGCGGCACGCCGTTCCGGATCGCCTCCACGCTGGCGGTGCAAAACCGCCATGTGAAAGTGGAAGTGTTGACGGGAGTCAATTTGCAATTGGCGGTGGAAATGCTGGGGGAACGTAACGGTGAAAACCTGGAGACCTTCCGCCAGCAAGCGCTGGACTGCGGCCGCCGCGGTTTGACCAGCCTTGCCGATGAACTGCAGAAACCGAGCAAGCCGCGTTGGCTGGATGGCGCCCCCGGCGCCGGCATCTGAACCCCGCCCGCGCCTGCCGGAGACCAATATGATCAACCTCATCCGCGCCCGCCGCTTATTGACCGAGCAAGGCTGGCGGGAGCACCAGCTTCTTGTTCACGAGGATGGCGTCATTACGGCGATAGAAGCGATTCCGCCCGACGATGAACAGCGCGACGCCGAGTGGCTGGTCCCGGCCCTGATCGATACCCATGTGCATGGCGGACGGGGCGTCGACGTGATGGATTGCCGCGCCTCCTCGCTGCGCGTGCTGTCGGCGGCCAAGGCCGATGAAGGCGTGGGCGCTTTTTTGGCCACCACCGTCACCGCCCCGCTGCCCGAATTGGAACAAGTGCTGGCCTTGATCGCGGACGTCCGCCATGAAACGCCGCCCGGGGCGGAAATACTGGGCAGCTATCTGGAAGGTCCCTACTTTACCCCCCGCCACAAAGGGGCTCACGAAGAGCGCTGGTTTCGAGAATTGGACATCGCGGAGCTCTCCCGCCTGATCGATTGCGCGGCCGGCTCGCTCAAGGTAGTGGCCCTGGCGCCGGAAAAACCTCAGGCCATCGCCGCCATCCATTACCTGAGCGCGTTGAACGTGCGGGTCATGCTGGGACACTCCGGCGCCGACTACGCCGCCACCCAAGCCGCGCTGGACGCCGGCGCGGCCGGCCTTGTGCACTGTTTCAACGGCATGAGCGGCCTGCATCATCGCGCGCCGGGCATGGCCGGCGCGGGTTTGGCCCATCCCAAAGCCTGGCTGGAGCTGATCGCCGACGGCCACCATGTCCACCCCGCTGTTTTGCGAATATGCCGCTGCTGCGCCGGCGAACGCCTGCTGCTGATCACCGACGCGATGCGCGCAGCCGGCATGCCGGACGGCGCTTACGAACTGGCCGGCAGCATGGTGGAAATGCGGGAAGGCATTGTGCGAACAGCCTGCGGCAGTTTGGCCGGCAGCACCCTGGGATTGCTGGATGCCGTGCGCAATATGGTGGAGCTGGCCGGCGCTGACTTGGCTTCCGCTATCAAAATGGCTTCCCTGCACCCTGCACGGCTATTGGGCATGGACCATGAGTTGGGATCCCTGACGATAGGCAAACGCGCCAATGTGCTGGCGCTGGACGCCCGGATGCAACTGCAGGCGCTATGGGTTCGGGGCCGCCAAGTGAGAGGCAAGATATCCGCCCCGGTTTCAGCGTGAGCCGCGAAATGCGCGGATAGAAAAACAAGAAGGATGCGGGGCCGCATCTTGTCGTTGCTTGACCTTCCGTTTCAACACCAAGGTTCTTGACTATCGCAAGCCCATAAAGGAATCGACATGTCCAGCATACTCTCCCGTTGCCGCCTGCTGCCCATTCTGGCGCTCCCCTGGTGCAGCCTGGCCGCTCAAGCGCAGCTCTTGGCGCCGCTGCCTCCCATGGGCTTCAATAACTGGGCCAGGTTTCAGTGCACGCCGCAAAAACCGCTAGACGGCTCCAACCCGGCGGCCTACTCCTTCCAGCGCTTCATGGAGGACCAAGGCCGGGCGCTGCACGACTCCGGCTTGAGCGCGGCCGGCTACAAAACCGTTGTGGTCGACGACTGCTGGATGATGCGCAACTCACAGGGCTACCTGCACGGCAACCCCAAGTGGTCCGGCACTCAACAGCCTGGCTTTGATTATGAGCTGACGGCCTATATGAACACCCTGCACAATCTTGGCCTGCTGGGCGGCGTATACAACACCGCCGGCGCCAAAACCTGCCAAGGGCAAGCGGCCGGCGCGCAAGGACATCAACAAGCCGACGCCAACTCTTACGCGGCCTGGGGCGTGGATTTTCTCAAGCTGGACAACTGCGGCGCTGAAGGCGGCGTGTCCCTGGAAACACTGGATAAGCAGATGCAGGCGGCGCTGAAAAACGTCAGCCGGCCCATTGTGTTCGATCCCTCCTTGCCGGCGGGTCAATACCCTCAATCCCCCGCCAAATACACTGCGCTGGCACTGGCCAAGCAACTTGGCCAGATGTGGCGGGTGGGGCCGGACATCAAGATCACACATGATTCGGCGCCCCCGGTTTCTCCTTGGGATTCCAAGGAGGCGGGTTATGAAATCGGCGTCTATCAAAGCTACGACAGCACCATCGCCTTGTCGCGCTATGTCGGCCCCGGCAGTTGGAACGACGCCGACCAACTGATGCTGGGTGACAACGGCCTGTCCACCAGTGAAGAAAGAAGCCAAATGGGCCTATGGTCCATCATGGGCGCGCCTCTGTTCATCAGCGCGGACGTCCGCAAAATGGTCAACCCTCAAACCGCCCACCTCAAGGATTCGCTCGCCATCTTGAGCAATCAGCGCGTGATCGCGGTCAATCAGGACCCCTTGGGCGCCGGCGGTTACCGCGTGCTGCGCGACAATCCCGCCAGCAACGCCGGCTTCGACGTCGTCGTCAAACCCTTGAAGGACGGCAGCCTGGCCGCCTTGGTCTTGAACAAGAACGCTAGCGAACAAGCCTATACCTTGAATCTGGCCGCATTGGGCCTGGCTCCCACCGCCAACGGCGCTTACACCGTGCACCACCTGTGGACCGGGGCAAGCCAGTCCTCGGTGAAGGCCGTGACGATGCGGATCGCTCCCCACGACAATATGATGCTCAGAATCGTAGGCGGCGGCGCGCTGACCCCCACCGGTCAGATTCAGACGACTCAGCCCGGCTTTGATGTGGCCGCCAAGTGCTTATCGGTTGCGGGCGCGGCCAAGTCCGGCGCGGGCATCGTCATCGACACTTGCTCTAACTCGCCCATGCAGCAATGGCAACGGCAGAGCAACGGCAACATCAAACTCTTGGGGGCCAAACTCTGCTTGTCCGCCAACGCGACGGCAGGCCCCGGACCGCTCAACGCCTCCACTCAACAATGGGCCAAGCTGGATGCCTGCGATGCGAATGACCCGAAACAAGTCTTCGCCTACACCATGACCGGCAATCTGAAAAACAGCCAAGGTTGTCTGGATGTTTTCCAAGGAGCGGTTTCCGTTGCGGGAACACCTGTCGAGGTTTATCGCTGCGCGGCGGAGACGGCCCCGCAAGTCAACCAGATCTGGTCCGCGCCTCACGGCGCCAAGCTGTAAGCACTCGCCTAACGTCTCGTAAGCAAGAGCGAGACAAAGCAAAAACCACTGAAAAAGCGCGGCTGGCCTGCCTTGGCAGGCCATGCCCGTTCTATCCCGGCGTCTGCTTGCGCCGACGGTACACCGTGCTGCGCGCCACGCCCAACTCCGCCGCCGCGCGGCTGACATTGCCCTGGCAGCGCGCCAGCGTCCGCTCGATCAACTCGTCGCGGCCAACCGTCAACGTAGGGGAAGCTCGGAACGCATCGACTCGGCAGCTGGCCGGCAGCTCTTCCACCCCCAGTTCCGCGCCGTCGTCGGCCAGGGCCAGCATGGTGCGCAAGGCGCTGTACAACTGGCGCGCGTTGCCAGGCCAGTTGCAGGTCAGCAAGGCTGCCCGCAGCGGTCCGCCCAAGCGCACGCCGCGTTGTTCCGCGCCCAGTTCGTCCCACATCTCGTCGATCAGGCGCGGCAGGTCGGCGCGCTCGCGCAAGGGCGGCAGCCGCACTGGGTAGTCCTGCAAGCGATAGAACAGATCGGCGCGGAACTCGCCGGTCGCCGTCATCGCCGCCAGGTCGCGATGGGTGGCGCAAATCAGCGCGAAGTCCACCGCATGCGTCTGACCGCCGCCCAAGGGGGTAACCTCGCGCTGCTGCAAGACTCGCAGCAAGCGCGCCTGCATCGCCGCCGGCATGTCCCCCACTTCGTCCAGGAACAGCACGCCGCCGCCGGCTTCGCGCAGCTTGCCCGCCATGCCCTTGCGCCTCGCGCCGGTGAAGGCGCCCTCCTCGTAGCCGAACAGCTCCGATTCGATCAGCGCCTCCGGTATCGCCGCGCAGTTGACGGCGACGAAGGGGCCGCGGCCGCGCCGGCTGGCGGCATGCAAAGCGCGGGCGAACACCTCCTTGCCCACGCCGGTTTCGCCCTGCAGCAATACCGGGATATCGGCGTTCAACACTTTGACGGCGCGTTGCAAGGCGGCAGAGGTCCGCGCCGCCGCCTCGGCCTTGGGCGCAGGCCGTTCAGCCAAGGCCTTGCGCGCCGGCGGCGTGATGTGCAGATGAAAATGCTGGCCGCGCCGGCTAAGCCGCGTCCGCAAGCCGTCGGCCGGTTGCAGCTCGCCGTCGAACAGCTGGCCGAAGCGCATCCGGCCCAGGTCCGCCCAAACCAGGCCCAGCCAGGCCAGCGCGCAGCTGTTGGCCTCTATCAGCACCTCGTCGGCGAAGACCAGCACGCCTTCGCGCGGCGACCCCAGCAAAGCGTGGTTCAAATGGAAGCGCACCAGCCAATGCCCGGCGGCCGATCGCGCCAGCCAACGGTGTTCGATCTGGCGCGCGGCCAGCCGCACCAGGCCCAAGGCGTGCGCGTCATGGGCGCGCGCGTCGCTGCTGATATTGAGCGCGCCGGCCAGGCGGCCGTTAGGCGCGAAAATGGGCGCGGCCGAGCAGGAAATCCCCCCGTTGCTAGCCAGATAATGTTCCCCGCCGTTGACCTGCACCGCCGCGCCCAAGGCCAGAGCGGTGCCGATGGCGTTGGTGCCTCGGTCCCGCTCGCCCCAGGCCATGCCGGGCAGCAAGGCCACCTGTTCCGCCTTGGGCAAAAAGCCGGGGCAGCCGGCGGCATTGAGAATCACGCCGTCGGCGTCGCTGAGCAGCACAATGCCGCGGCGGTCGATGACTTGCTCCCCCAGCCCGTCCAGCTCGGGCTGAGCCAGCCGCAGCAGCAGGCCGTTGGCCTCGCGCAGCGCGTTCAACGCCGCGCCTTCCAGGCCGTCTTCTTGCCACGCGGCCTGCGGCGGCAAGGCTTGTTGCCGGCAGCGCTGCCAAGACTGGGCGATTTCGCCCCTGAGCCCCGCCGGCGCCAGCCCTTGCTGGAAGAAACTGCGCCGCGCCCGTTCCACGGGCAAAGCGATGGGATGATCCATGGTGAACTCCCTCCGGACATGAAAGCCGGCGCAAGGTCTCGCAAGTGCCACGAGACAGAACGAAAACGGTTGCGGCGGCGGATGAACCCGCGCGTCACCTTAACATGCGGCGCGCCGGGGCCGGCGTCGCATCGAGCGCGACACTGTAGCGTTTTGCAACAGTTTGCGCCGCGTCCAATGGGACAGGTGGCCCGCCTGGCGCTGACCGCGCCATGCCGCGCCGCAATGCGTGAGCCGCAGAATAGCCGCATAAGTTAGCTATGCCGTGTTTTGCACCGCAACACGCGCTCCTGACCTCCGCCCTTGGCACGCTTTCTGCTGAACAATAGCCGCCGCCGCGCGGCAACCGGCCTATTCATAACAGGAGAAACACCATGCGTTACGCTCACCCCGGCACGCCCGGCGCGCTGATCGCCTTCAAGCCCCGCTACGGCAACTATATCGGCGGCGAGTTCACGCCTCCAGTCAACGGTCAGCATTTCACCACCACCTCGCCGGTCAACGGCCAGCCCATCGCCGAGTTTCCGCGCTCCGACGCCACCGACATCGACAAGGCGCTGGACGCCGCCCACGCCGCCGCCGACGCTTGGGGCCAGACCTCCGCGCAACAGCGTTCCTATCTGTTGCTGCAGATCGCGGACCGCATCGAGGCCAATCTGGAAGTGCTGGCCGTCACCGAAACCTGGGACAACGGCAAGCCTGTTCGCGAGACGCTGAACGCGGACATCCCGCTGGCCGCCGATCACTTCCGCTACTTCGCCGGCTGCATCCGCGCCCAAGAGGGCACGGCGGCGGAGATAGACCACAACACCATGGCTTACCACATCCACGAGCCCTTGGGCGTGGTGGGCCAGATCATCCCGTGGAACTTCCCCATCCTGATGGCCGCGTGGAAACTGGCGCCGGCCCTGGCCGCCGGCAACTGCGTGGTGCTGAAACCGGCGGAACAAACGCCGCTGGGCATTGCCGTGCTGATGGAAGTGATAGGCGATCTGCTGCCGCCGGGCGTGATCAACGTGGTTCACGGCTTCGGCAAGGAAGCCGGCCAGGCGCTGGCCACCAGCAAGCGCATCGCCAAGATCGCCTTCACCGGCTCCACCCCGGTGGGCCGCCACATCCTGCAATGCGCGGCGGAGAACATCATCCCGTCCACCGTGGAGTTGGGCGGCAAATCGCCCAATATCTTCTTCGAAGACATCATGCAGGCGGAGCCGTCCTTCATCGAAAAAGCAGCCGAGGGCCTGGTGCTGGCTTTCTTCAACCAGGGCGAAGTCTGCACCTGCCCGTCGCGCGCGCTGGTGCAGGAATCCATCTACCCGGCCTTCATGGCCGAGGTCATGAAGAAGGTAGCGGCGATCAAGCGCGGGGATCCGCTGGACACCGACACCATGGTGGGCGCCCAGGCGTCGCAGCAGCAGTTCGACAAAATCCTGTCCTACCTGGACATCGCGCGCCAGGAAGGCGCCGAGGTGCTGAGCGGCGGCAAGCTGGAGCCGTTGGAAGGCGGGCTGGCGCAAGGCTATTACATCCAGCCCACCTTGTTGAAGGGCAATAACAAGATGCGGGTGTTCCAGGAGGAGATCTTCGGCCCGGTGGTCAGCATCGCCACCTTCAAGGACGAGGCGGAGGCCATCGCCATCGCCAACGACACCGAGTTCGGCCTGGGCGCCGGCGTGTGGACCCATGACATCAACCGCGCCTACCGCGTTGGCCGCGCGATCAAGGCCGGCCGGGTATGGACCAACTGCTATCACCTCTACCCGGCCCACGCGGCCTTCGGCGGTTACAAGAAGTCCGGCATCGGCCGAGAAACCCACAAACGCGCGCTCGACCATTACCAGCAGACCAAGAACCTGCTGGTGAGCTTTGACGGCAAGCCGCTGGGTTTCTTCTAGTCCTTCCACCAATGAAAAAGGCGGAGCCGATCAGCCCCGCCTTTTTCATTCGCGCCATCCGTTTAAGCCGGCGGCGTCCACTGCTCGCCCACCGCCGCGCCGCCCATCGCCGGATCGCTATAACCGTCGCGACCGGTTTCCACCCGGCCGGCGAAGCGGCGACTGAAGCCGGGGAACACCGGCGCGCTGACGCTGACGTCGTACCAGCCGTAGCTGTCCTTCAAGGGCCAGTTCAGCACCGCCTCCCCTTGCGGGCCAACGACAACGCGCTGCGGGTCGGTCTTCGCATAAGCGTTGGCGCGCACCTGGAATTCGCAGTTCTCGCGGCCGCTATTGTGCAGCTTCAGATAAACGTCCCCGGCGGCCGGATCGTAACAGACCTGGATCTCCGGCTGCGCCTTGCTCAAGCGGCCCAACTGGCCGGCGTCGCCGGTGAAATGGCGATGGAAGCCGTTGGGTCCCAGCACCCACAAGTCATAAAGATTGGCGTCGTAATTGACCCGCCACAGCCCGGACAGCTGCTTGCCGGCTTCCACCGCGTAACGGCGCGGCGGCGCGTCCAGATGACGGCGGTCGTAGACGTGGAACACCGCCGTTGCCTGGCCGCTATTGGCGAAAATCAACTCCACCGTGCCGGCGCTGCCGTCCACGCGCGCGCTGGCGTGCAACTCGTAGGGCAAGGCGCGCGAGCGGCGCAGGCCGCTGGACTGTACCGGCAATTCCGGCAAGGCCGGCGCGCTGGGCTTGGTGCGACCGGGCAAGGCGCGCGCCCGCGCCGCCAACGCGGCGGTGGCCGGCAGCTTGGGCAGTTCGGCGTTGGGATTGACGAAGTCGAAGCAGGACAGCAGATCGCCGCACACCGCGCGTCGCCAGGCGCTGATATTGGGTTCCTTGACGCCGAAACGCTGCTCAATGAAGCGGATCACCGAGGTGTGGTCGAACACCTGGGAATTGACCCAGCCCCCGCGGCTCCACGGCGAAATCACATACATCGGCACCCGCGGCCCCGGCCCGTAGGGCACATGGATCAGGTCGGCGCGCTCATTGCTGGTCTCGCTGCTGCGCAGATGATGGTATTCGCCGTCGGTGGCCACGGTGGAGCCCCCTGCCAGCACCGCCTTGGCCGGGTCCGCGTCCCAGCTTAGATAGCTGGGCGCGGCCGGCGGCGGCACGTGGTCGAAGAAGCCGTCGTTCTCGTCGAAGTTGACCAGGAACACCGTCTTGCTCCACACCTCCGGATTGGCAGTCAACGCGTCCAGCACGCGGGCGGTGTAGTCAGCGCCCTGCGCCGGGCTGGACGGCCCCGGATGCTCCGAGCCGTCGGCGGTGGCGACGATGTAGCACACTTGCGGCAAGCGGTTGGCCAGCACGTCCTGGCGCAGATCCTCCAGCGTCCAAGTGGACAAGCCCTTGCTCTTGAGCGCGGGCTTGGCGCCGGCCTCGCCGAAGTAAGCGGCGCGGAAGCTGCGGAAGCCGGCCACCGGGTTGTCGGTGAAGTTATCGGCCATGTCCTGATAGATCTTCCAGCTCACCCCGGCCGCTTCCAGCCGCTCGGCGTAGGTGGTGAAGGTGTAGCCGCCCTTGGGGTTGTAATCGACGGAGTCGTAGGCGTTCGCGATCACCGGACCCTTGCCCTGTTGCAGCGGGTCGTTGCCGCCGCACCACAGGAACACGCGATTGGGATTGGTGCCGCCCTGGAAAGCGCAGTGATAGGCGTCGCACAGGGTGAAGGCGTTGGCCAGCGCGTACTGGAACGGCAGGTCCGCCTCCTTGAAATAACCCATGGAGTGGTTCTGCTTATAGGTGGGCCAGGCGTTCATCGCCCCCTTGCCCCAGGCGTATTGCGCGTCCGACCACACATGCGGCGTGCCCTCCACCCGCATATAGGCGAAAGTCTGCGCAGTGTTGAGGTGGAACGGCGCCACCACCCGCGGCGGCGTGGCGTTGTTTCCCTGATTGGTCTGATACCAAACGGTCTTGCGCTTG
Organism: Chromobacterium haemolyticum; assembly: GCF_002081825.1. Classification (GTDB taxonomy): domain Bacteria; phylum Pseudomonadota; class Gammaproteobacteria; order Burkholderiales; family Chromobacteriaceae; genus Chromobacterium; species Chromobacterium fluminis. The sequence goes on from NZ_MUKU01000003.1 coordinate 19,855, forward strand.
AGCAAGGCGCTGTCGGCCAGCGGCAGCGGGAAGCGGTCGCCGAAGCCCCGCACCCCGGCCAGGCTGCCGAAGTAGTGGTCGAAGGCGCGATTCTCCTGAGTCAGGATCACGATGTGCTCGACATCCTGAAGCGTGCCGGTGCGGTTATTGGCGGGAATGGCCAGCGCGCGCTGAATGGAGGCCGGCAACAAGGACAGCGTCAGGGAGCTGGCGGCCAGCGCGCTGCCGCGCTTGATGAACTGGCGGCGGGAAGAGGAAACGGGGGTGTCGGTCATGGCGGGCTCGTACGGGTTCAGGGCGCGCAGCGGAGCTTGGCCGGCGGCTTGGTTTGATTGGAATTGCCGTTGCCCGGTTGGCCGGCTTGGTCCTGATTGTCACCCAGGCAACCGGCGAGCGCGGCCGCCAGCAAACAGGCGGCCAGCCGGCGCGCCCAAGAGGCGGACCTTGGCGAAAGAGTCGTAAGCGTCATCGGAGTGCAGTCGTCTTGTGGCGGCGCGCCGCGCCGCGATGAAAAACCAAGGGCCCGGAAAGCAAAATCCGGGCCCCTGCCCAGCCCGGCTGCGACGCCGGGCGGGAAAACGATAGCGAGAACGCGTTACCTGATGATGGCGGTTTTGTGAAACCGAGAAATCATGATGTCGTCAAGTCAGCGGCGGAGGCGGCGGCGCAAGCGCCTCCGGCGCCACCTCCTCGCTCCGCGCGGAGAAGCGATACCAATCCAGCCGCCGGGTCAGCGTCATGATGGCGGTCAGCGCGGCGAAGAGCAGCAAGCTGCCCAGCAGCAAAGCGTTGTCCTCGGATTGCAGCAGGCCGTACAACACCGCGTACAGCAGGCTGAGCAGTCCGGCGAAGCCCAGGCCGCGCTTCCAGCCGCCCAGGATGTGGCTGACGTAGAAGCCGATCTGGCCGACGCAGGCCGACGCCGCCAGCAGATAGGCCGGCCCAAAGCCCAGATGCTCGGATAGCGCCAACAGGATCAGGAAGAACATCACCAGCGCCATGCCCACCAGCACATACTGGATGGGATGCACGCGCAGGCTGCGCAGCGTTTCCAGCAGAAAGAAGGACAAGAAGGTCAGGCCGATGAACAGCACCGCGTATTTAACCGAGCGCTCGTTCTGCTGATATTGGTCCACTGGCTGCACCAGGCCGGTGCTGAAGGACGGCAAGGCGCTCAAGCCGGACTTTCCATCGCTGAAGGCGGCCTGCTGGAAGCGGTCGTTCAGATTATTGGCGAACCAGCTGCTCTCCCATTGCGCCTTGAAGCCCTTGGCGTCCACGCTGCGCTGCACCGGCAGGAAGTTGCCGATAAAGCTGGGGTGCGGCCAGTTGGACGTCAAGCTCAGCGTGCTGCTCTCGCCCACCGGCACATAGCTGATGCTGCGCGTGCCCTGCAAATTGAGCTGAAAGGCGAACGGCAGCGTCTGCGCCTTGGCAAGATCGAGCAACTGCGGCAGCGGCGCGTGTATGCCCTCGCTCATCCGCGGCAGGCCGGCGCCGGCCGCGAACGGATGCGCCTTGCCGCCGGCGCTCAGTTGCGGCACTTTGCCGATGCCGCGCGGATCGCTGATACCCACCGCCAGATAGGGCGTTTTCAGCTGAATCGACGGTTTGAGCAGCTCAGGCTGCGGCGGGATCTCGAAATGGCCGCTGAAGCCGGCCTCGCTGCCGAAGATCAGCGCCTGATAAATGCCCAGCGAGCGCGGGCTGACCTTGAGCTTGCCGTCCACCGCCAGCTGGCGCGGCAGCACGTAACGCTCCAGCTCGTGCTTGACGTTTTGCGTCTTGCCATTCTGCTTCTCCTCCACGGTTTCCACATAAGGGATCACCAGCACCGGGCCGATCACGGTTTGCTCGCCGCTGGTGCTGGCCACCACTTTTTCCACCGCTTCTTCCTGGTAGTGCTTGCGCTCGGAAATCAGATTGCTGATCGCGCTCACCGGCACCAGCAGCGCCAAGGACAGCGCCAGCAGGATCAGAATTTTGGTCAATAAGGGGTTTTTCTTCATCGCTTGCCTCCTGGTTTCATCACGGGAGACAGCGTAAGTCTTGAGGGTGAAGCGGGAATGGGCTGGTGTGAAAAGCGTGTGAAGTCCGAGCGGCTCAACCCAACGGCAGCCAGAGCCGCGCCTCGGCGCCGCCGTCGGCGTGGTTGAGCAGTTCTGCGCGGCCGCCGTGCAGCTGCGCCACCTCCCGCACCAGGCTCAAGCCCAGGCCGGTGCTTTTGCCGCTGTCCGGACGCGGCAAGGAGTAAAAGCGCTCAAACACCCGTTCCAGCGCGTAATCCGGCACGCCCGGACCGTGATCGCGCACGCGGAGCAGATAACCGCCCTCTTCCGGCGCGCCGTAAAGTTCGATCACGCCGCCCGGCGGGCTGAACTCCAGCGCGTTGTCCAGCAGATTGGACAAGGCCTGCGTCAGCAGCAGGCGGTCGCCGTTCAGGCTGGCTGGGGCCAGCCGGCGCTCTATGCGCGCGTCGCGCCGGGCGGCGGCCAGCGCCTTGCCGTCGGCGGTTTCCTCGATCAAGGCCGGCCAGTCCAGCGGACTAGCGTCCGGCCGCAGCCGCGACTCCACCCGCGCCTGCCACAACAGCCTTTCAATCAACTGCTGCATGCGCAGGCTTTGCGCCAGGATGTTGTCGACGAAGCGGCGGCGCGTTTCCGGCGGCGGGTCTTCCCGCAACAGCTCGCCGGCGCCGCGTATCGCCGCCAGCGGGCTTTTCAATTCATGGCTCAGCGTGTGCACATAGCCTTCCACATAGGCCTTGCCCTCCAGCTTGCGCCGCATCGCCTCCACCGCCTGGCCCAGGCTGTCCAGCTCCGGGCTGCCCAGCCGCGGCACATTGGCCGGCTGGCCGGCCGCCACCGCCTCGGCGTAGCCCACCAGCCGGCGGATAGAGCGGTTGATCCACCACACCATCACCGCGCCTATTAGCAAGGCGGCGCCCAACAGCGCGCCGCCGGCCAGCATGATCTTGCGTTCGCTGCGGCGTATCACCGGCTCCATCGTCACATTGGGTTTGGACACGGTCAGAGAGCCGACAATGCGCCCGTCCAGCCGCACCGGGGCGGCTACGTGCATCACGCTGCTGTTTTCGTCGTCCGGCTTGCTGCGAGTGCTGCGCGCGCCGTATTCGCCGCGCAGCGTGCGGTAAACATCGTTCCAGCGCGAGTAGTCCCGCCCCAGGTCGCGGCCGCTGGAGTCGAAAATCACCACGCCGCGCGTGTCGGTGACGTAGACGCGGAACTCCATATTGTTTTTGACGATGCCGGAAATATTGGCGGCGATGGGCGGCCGCGCCTTGTCGCGGAAGGCGCGGGCCAGCCGCCCGTTGGCGATGTCGCCGTCCGCCATGTCCGCGGCGGCGATGCCGGCCAGCACATTGGCGCTGTCCACCAGCGTGCCCTCGGTGGCGCGCCGCACGCCCGGCTTCACTTCCTGGGTGAAGATGGCCAGCACGAACCAGCCGGCCACGGCCACGATCAGGAAATAACCGAGGAACAGCCGCAGGCCGAAGCGCATCTCACTCGCCCAGGCTGTAACCCAGGCCGCGATGGGTCTGGATGGGCTGGGCGTCGGGGTCGATGTCGCGCAGCTTGGCACGCAGGGTCTTGACGTGGGTGTCCACGGTGCGGTCGAAGCTGTCCTCGGCGTCGCGCCACACCCGCTCCATCAGCTGCTGGCGCGAAAACACCCGGCCCGGCTCCGCCAGCAGGGTTTTCAGCAGCAGATATTCGTAGCGGGTCAGGTTCAGCTTGCGGCCGGCGAAATGGACGCAAGCCCGCGCCTCGTCCAGCTCGAAGCCGGCGGGCGCCGGCGCGGCGGCCGGGGCCTGGCCCTTGGCGTAGCGCCGCAAGATAGTGCGCGCGCGGGCGCTGACTTCGCGCGGCGAAAACGGCTTGGCCACGTAGTCGTCCGCGCCGATCTCCAGGCCGATGATGCGGTCCATCTCCTCGCTGCGCGCGGTCAGAAACATCAGCGGCAGATCCGCGCGCTCGCGCAGCCGGCGGCACAGATCGAAGCCGTTGATGTCCGGCAGGCCCACGTCCAGGATGCACAAGGCCGGGACGGCGTGATCCAGCCGCTCCAACAGCGGCAGGCCGCGCTCGAACCACTCAACGGCGAAGCCGTCGGTTTCCAGCGTGTAGATCAGAGTGTCCGCGATGCCGGCCTCATCCTCGGCCAGCCAGATCAGCGGCTTCATGACCGCGCCGCCGCCGGCGCCAGCCTTTGCGGCAGCATCCGCAACGCCTCGGCGTTGGACGGCGAAAACACCTTGTCGGCGGCCTCGTCCCACGGCAGCCATTGCTGGGCCAGATGCTCGCGCGGCGCCAGCGTCACTGTCAGCGGCTGCTCCAGGCATAGCCCAAACACATGTTCTTCGTTATGGGTGACGCCGTCCGGATAACGGTGGCGCCAATGCGGATAGATTTCGTAGCGGTTGACCAGGCCCCAGTCGCTGAGCCGGGCATCGTCCCGCGTCAGGACCAGGCCGGTTTCCTCCGCCAGTTCGCGCAGCGCGGTGTCGCGCAAGGCCTCCTCGCCCTCTCGGCTGCCGGTCACGGATTGCCAGTAGCCGGGCTTATCAGCGCGTTCGATCAACAGCGCCTGGCCGTCCACGGTGTGGATCACCACCAGCACCGATACCGGTTGCTTATCGCCCATCAGCCCTTGCCTCCGTTGGACGGGCTCTGACTGGCCAGTAAGCCGGCCAGCTCCACCGCGGATTTGACGCCCATCTTGTCGAACACGCGGGCGCGGTGCACTTCCACCGTTTTCATGCTGATGGTCAGCTCTTCCGCAATCTGCTTGTTCAGCTTGCCGGTGAGAATCAGCTGCATCACCTCGCGCTCGCGGTCCGTCAACAAGGACAAGGCGGCGGACACCTTGCTGCGGCGGCCGTGCAGCAAACGGTTCTGTTCATCGCGCAGCACCGCGGCCTCGGCGCGCTCCAGCAAGCGTTCATCGTCGAACGGCTTCTCCATGAAATCCAGCGCGCCCAACTTGAGCGCCGCCACCGCGTGCGGCACGTCGCCGTGGGCGGTGAGCATGATCACCGGCGGACAGTAAGGCCAGCCCGCCAGCTTTTCCAGCAGCATGATGCCGCTCATGCCGGACAGCCTCAGGTCCAGGATGATGCCGTTGAAGTCGCCGCCGTCCTGGCAAGCCAGAAACTCCTCCGCGCTGTCGAAGCCGCTGGCCAGATAACCCTGGCCGTCCAGCAGCCATACCAGCGACTCCCGCACCGCGGCGTCGTCGTCTATGATTGCCAAGCGTTTGCCTGCCATGGCGGCGTCTCCCTTGCCTTAGTCTTGCGGCTTATCGTTGAGAATGCGGATTTCCCGCTGCGGGAACGGCATTTGAATGCCATGTTGCTGGAACAAGCGCCAAATTGCCATATTCAAATCGGATTTCAAACCCATGAAGCCGTTTTCCGGGTCCGCCACCCAAAAGCCCAGCTCCAGATTAATGCTACTGTCGGCAAACAAAGTGACGAAGCCTCGCGGCGCCGGGTCCTTCACAATCCGCTGTTGTGTGCTTGCCGCCTGCTGCAGCAATTCCAGCGCCTTGTCCAGATCCGTGCCGTAAGCCACGGACACCGGCAAGCTGGTCCACATGCTCTTGTCGGAATACGACTGGTTGACCACGGTATTGGTCATCAACACATCGTTGGGAATCAGCGCCTCGGTGCCGTCGGCGCCCTTGAGCACCACATAGCGCGAAGTCATCTTGGTGACGTAGCCCACGCGGTTTTCCACCATCAGCCGGTCGCCGATGCGGATGGAGTGATCCAGCAGGATGATGAAGCCGGACACGAAGTTGCTGGCGATCTTCTGCATGCCGAAGCTCAAGCCAAACACCATCGCGCTGGCGAACATCGACAGCACCGTCAGATCAATGCCCACCACCGGCAGCGCGATCAGCACCACCAAAACCAGCAATATCGTGCGGGTCAGCTTGGCCAGCACGATGCGCAGGCTGGGGTCCAGCTGCTTCAGATTCAGCAAGCGGGATTCAATCAGGCGGCTGACCCACAAAGCCACCATCACGATGATGGACACCCACAACAAACCATTGAGTATGGTCAGCATGTTCAAGCGGGTCTTGCCCACCGAGAACGACATCGACTCCAGCCATTCGATCACCACCATGTCGAAACCGATGGCCCAGCTGACAAAGCCCAGCCACAGCACCGTGGCGAGGAAATGTTCGGTATGGCGTTCGAAACGGCCCTTGGGCAGCGCCTGGCGCACCACAGCGCAACACAGCCGGATCAAGGTCAGCCAGAACAGCATCGCGCTCAGCAGATGCAGCACCATCGCGCGCTCGTGCAGCAGGTGCACCCAGGCGGAGCGAGACAGCATCACCAAGGCCTGCGCCGCCACCGGCAGCACCAGGCGGAAGCCCACATAGGGCAAAAAGCGCTCATAGCGCTCCGGGTTGTGATCGAAAAACTGCTTGAAGGCGAAACGGGCCAGATAGAAGGCGATGAACACGCACAACACGCCTATCGCCGCCTCCATCATGCCGGACGGGGTTTGCAGGATGTCCAGCAAGGCATCGAAGTCGATTTCTTCACGCTTGAACAGCAAAATAATCTCCCTTTTGGAGTCAAGAATTCGAATTTAAGCCGGCTCGCCCGCGGCGCGCTCCGTCTCCGCCAGCCTGCCTTCGTTCAAGCGCAGCGTGCGCTGCGCTCGCGCTGCCAGCTCCAGATCATGGGTCACGATGATCAGACTGGTATCCAGCGTGCGGTTCAGTTCCAGCATCAGATCGAACACCTGCTTGGCGGTGTGCACGTCCAGGTTGCCGGTAGGCTCGTCGGCCAGCAGGCAGGCCGGCCGGGTCACCAGCGCGCGCGCAACCGCCGCCCGCTGACGCTCGCCGCCGGACAATTCGCCCGGTTTGTGCTGCAAGCGCTGGCCCAGGCCCACGCGGCCCAGCATCTCGCTCGCCTCCCGCTCCGCCTGCTTGCGCGGCATGCGGCGAATCAGCAGCGGCATCATCACATTTTCCAGCGCGCTGAATTCCGGCAGTAAATGGTGGAACTGATAGACGAAGCCCAGCGAAGCGTTGCGCATCCGGCCGCGCTCCGCCTCGGACATCGTCGCCAGATCCCGGCCCAGCACCTCCACGCGGCCCTGACTGGGCGTATCCAGCCCGCCCAGCAAATGCAGCAGCGTGCTCTTGCCGGAGCCGGACGCGCCGACAATGGCCAGGCTGGCGCCCTTCTCCACCGTCAGGCTGACATCGGACAACACCGTCAGTTGCAACTTGCCTTCGTTATAGGACTTGCCCAAGCCTTGGCACGACAACACATTACTCATAGCGCAAAGCCTCCGCCGGTTGGGTGCGCGCCGCGCGCCAGCTGGGGTATAGCGTGGCGAACAAGGCCAGCAGCAGGGAAATCAGAGTGATGGTGGACACATCGTTCCACTGCACGTCCGACGGCAGATAGTCGATCATATACACCTCACTGGACAGGATCTTGCTGCCGATGACGCGTTCAATCAGCGGCACGATCACGTCCAGATTCAAGGCAATCAGCACGCCCGAGGCCACCCCGGACAAAGTGCCCAGCACCCCGGCCACCGAGCCCTGGATCATGAAGATTTTCATGATGCTGGCCGGGGACGCGCCCAGCGTGCGCAGAATGGCGATGTCCGCCTGCTTGTCCGTCACCACCATCACCAGCGTGGACACCAGATTGAACGCCGCCACCGCCACAATCAGCGTCAGGATGATGGTCATCATCCTTTTTTCGATTTGCACCGCGCGGAAATAATTGGAATTGGTGTCGGTCCAGTCCGTCACCAGATTCTGCGGCAACTTGGCGCGCAGCGCCTGCTTCACCGTCGGCGCCAGCATCGGGTCGTCCAGCTTGAAGCGCACGCCGCTGACGTTGTCCCCCATCCGCGACAACACCTGGGCATCGCGCAGGTTCACCATCGCCAGCGAAGCGTCGAACTCGAACATGTCCACCTTGAAAATGCCCACCACGGTGAACTGCTTGGAACGCGGCAGCATGCCGGCCGGCGTGATAGAACCCTGCGGCACCATCAGCATCACCTTGTCGCCCAGGCCCACATTCAGCCGGCGCGCCAACTCCGCGCCCAGCGCCATGCCAAACTCGCCGGGCCGCAAATTCTCCAGCTTGCCGGCCACCATGTGTCGGCCCACGTCCACCACCTTGTCCTCCAGCGCCGGTTCGATGCCGCGCACCAGGCCGCCTTGGATATTGCCGTAAGCGGTAAACAGGCCCTGGCTGTTGACGAAGGGCGCGGCGGCCAGCACATGCGGTTGCGCGCCGCCCAGCTGGGCCACCTGCCGCCAATGATCCAGCCGGCCGTCGTAGGTGCTCACCTCCAGATGCGAGGCCACGCTCAGGATGCGGCCGCGGATTTCCTTCTGGAAGCCGTTCATGACCGACAGCACGATGATCAGCGCGGCCACGCCCAGCGCGATGCCGACGATGGAAATCAGGGAAATGAAGGAAATGAAACCGTTGCGGCGTTTGGCCCGCAAATAGCGCAGGCCGATAAAGGCTTCAAAAGGCCAATGCATCAAAAAAGCCCCTTTCCGGAGCGAATCGAGGGTTCGCCGCGCGCGGCGGCCAACCCGAGGGGGTGGATGAAAACGGCGCTCAGCGCCCTTGATAGGGGTTGTGCAGGCTTTGCATCACCTGAACCAGGAAATCCTTGACCTGACCCTCGTCGCAGCCCATCAGCACCGCGTCCTCCAAGGCGTCCTGCGCCAGCTGGGCCAGCTCCTCCAGGTTCTCCTGCATCACTTTCAGTTTTTCCACGCAAGCCACCACATTGCCTTGCGGGTCTTTCCACACCGGTATGTCCACTTTCAATGCCATCGTTTCGCTCCAAAGCACATTGCCCGCAACGCGGGCAATGTCGTTCCTGCATCCTTATCAGCTTAAGCCGCCAATCAACGCTTGGCTTTTTTCTTGGCGCCGGCGGCGGCCTTGCCGCCCTTCTTCGCCGCCGCCTTGCCGCCGCTCTTGCCCTCCTTCTTGGCTTCCGCCTTGCCGCCTTTTTTGGCGGCCACCGGCTTGCACTTCTTGCCCTTGCGGCACTTGACCGCCGGAGCGCTTTCCGCAGAGGCCTTGCGCGTCGACGTCGCCACGGTCAGATCGTCGGACGTGTCCGCCGCCTGCGCCGCCGTGCTGCGATTAACACGACGCGCGCCGTTGAAGCGGCCGTTCCAGTAGCTCTGGTTGATGTTGGCCACTTCGATATTCTTGCCGGTGCGCGGCGCGTGAATGAATTTCCCGTTGCCCATATACATGCCCACATGGGAATAGCTGAAGCCGCGGGTATTGAAAAAGACCAGATCGCCGGGCACGAGTTCGCTGCGATTGATGGATTTCCCCACGCGGGCCATTTCAGCCGAAGTGCGCGGCAAGTTCACTTTCAGGGATTTTTGAAACACATAACGGATGAAACCGCTGCAATCCAGGCCGTTTTCCGGCGAATTGCCGCCAAAACGATAGGCCACGCCCAAGAGGCTCATGGCTTGCAACAGCAAATCCCCCACCGCGTCTTCCGCGGGGGAGGAGAATTTCGAGATGGGATCGTCCTGGCCGGACTGCGCGCTAGCTTCCGCCGCGGGGCGCCCCTCCGGAGGGGCCTTTTCCGGAGCCGCTTCAGCGAATACCATAAAGCCCGCCAGCACCAGAGTCATTAAGCGGAGTTGCAATTTCATAGGGCGAACTCTATCGGACGGGGGCGGCAGTGTAAAGCCGCAGGCAGGCCGTTTCCAGCGCTTTGGACCGGCCCGCTTGAACCTTGGGCGAGACAGCCGGCACTAATGGCGTACAATCCATCGCATTGGCATGGCCGGCGACAAAACCGCGCGGCGGGACGGCGCCGGCGCGCCCGGACGGCAAGCCTTTGTTTTTGAGTAAAAACCCATGCCCACAAGGCAGAACCGATGCTGAGAGAAACCCTGATCGCCATGCGCGACCTGCCGAGACTGAAGGAAATCAGCGGCATTCTGATTCGTCACGGCCTGGGCGAATTCGCCCAAAGGCTAAAATTACCGCGCGCGGTGGAAAAAGCCGGCCAATGGTTGAACCTCAACCTGCCGGAACCGGAAAACCGCCCACCCACCCCGGTGCGCGTGCGCCTGGCCTTCGAAGAGCTGGGCCCCACCTTCATCAAGCTAGGCCAGATTCTCTCCACCCGCGTGGACGTGTTCCCGCCGGACTGGATCGCCGAATTCGAAAAGCTGCAAAACAAGGTGCCTCCGGTGCGTCCGGAAGCGGTTCGCCGCCTGGTCAAGGCCGCGCTGGGCGACGAGCCTGAAGCCGTGTTCGCCCACTTCGATCTCAACCCCATCGGCTCCGCCTCCATCGCCCAAGTTCACCGCGCCACCCTGCACGACGGCAGCGACGTGGCGGTCAAGCTGCGCCGCCCCGGCATTGTGGACAAGGTGGAAGCGGACCTGCGCATCCTCAACCACCTGGCCGGCCTGCTGGAACTGGAATTCCCCGACGTGCGCCGCTTTCAACCGGTGGAAATCGTCGGCCAGTTCGCCCGCTCGCTGAAGCGGGAAATGGACCTGGCGGTGGAAGCCCGCAACTCCGAACGCTTCGCCCGCGACTTCGCCGACGATCCTGAAGTCCGGGTGCCCAAGGTCTACTGGGACTACACCAACGCCGCCGTCAACGTGCAGGACTACATCGCCGGCGTGCCGGCCGCTCGGCTGGAACAACTGGCCGACAGCGGCCTGGATCCGGTGCTGCTGGCCCAGCGCGGCGCGGACGCCGTGTTGAAGATGATCCTGATCCACGGCTTCTTCCACGCGGACCCGCATCCGGGCAACGTCTTCTTCCTGCCCGAGCACCGCATCGCCTTCATCGACTTCGGCATGGTGGGCCGGATCAGCCACGGCCGCCGCGACGAAATCGTCGATCTGCTCGCCGCCGTGGCCAACCGCGACGAGGCCGGCATCATCGACGTGCTGATCGAATGGACCGGCAACACCCCGGTCAACGAACGCCAGTTCGCCCACGACGTGGGCGAATTCCTGTTCCAGTACGAACATGTGCCCCTCAAGGGTATCAACATCAGCCAACTGATCTCCGACATCATGGCGCTGATCCGCGACCACTCCATCCTGCTGCCGCCGGACATGGCCATGCTGTTCAAGGCGCTGATCACCCTGGAAGGCCTGGGCCGCCAGCTGGACCCGGATTTCCAGCTCATCGCCCACATCACGCCCTTTGTGCGCGAGCTCTCCATCGCCCGCTACCATCCGGCGGCCCTGCTCAAACGCGGCCGCCACTCGCTGGGCGAAGCGCTGGCCATGCTCTCCAGCCTGCCGCGCGACCTGATGCGCATGGGCAAGGACATCCGCCACGGCAAATTCCGCGTCAACCTGGACCTGCAGCGGCTGGACAGCTTCGGCCGTCAGCTGGACCGCAGCACCAACCGGCTAACCATGGGCATCGTCACCGGCTGTCTGATCATCGGCTCCTCCATCGTGATGACCGTCAACGCCGGCCCCAAATTGTTCGGCCTGCCCTTCTTCGGCTTCGTCGGCTTCATGCTGGCCATGTTCAACAGCGTGTGGCTGGTATGGGCTATCTGGCGCTCCGGCAAGGAATTGTGACATGAGATCGAAACAGAAAACCCTATTGGCGGCCGCGCTGCTGGGCCTCGCCTCGGCGGCCAACGCCGCCGACGTGATCACCCTCAACTGGCGCGACGGCGACGAAGTGGCCGCCGCCTTGCGGCCGCAACTGCGCGACGGCGAAAAACTGGGCGCGCTGGGCAACCAACTGATCCTGGACGCCCCGCCCGGACGCAGCGCGGAGCTGCGCCGGCTGATCCGCCAGCTGGACGTCAAATCCTCGTCCCTGCTGGTGGAAGTGGCCCAGGACGGCGTCAGCCGAGAAAGCAAATCCGCGGTGCAATTGGGCGGCCAGATTCAGGGCGGCGGCTACAGCATCAGCACCGGCAAGCCCATGACGGTGCGCCCCGGCAGCCAGGTGGTGATCGCCGGCGGCGCCAGCCAGTCCAACACCCGGCTGCAGGCCAGCCAGGCCTTGCGCATGCTGGACGGCAAGACCGGCTTCATCGAGATAGGCAGCAGCCGGCCGCTGCCCTGGCTGATGTTCGGCCCTGACGGCCGGCCGGTGGTGGGCGTGCGCTATCAGGACGCCGTCACCGGCTTCTACGCCCGGCCGCGGCTGCACGGCCAGCGGGTGACGCTGGAACTGGCCGCCAGCCAGCAAGCCTTCAACGGCCAGAACCTGGACAGCGCCAAATTGGCCACCACCGTGGAAGGCGCGGTGGGCGAATGGCTGACCGTGGGCGGCATAGGCCGCGACCAAGGCGGCCAGGAAACCGTGCTCATCGGCGTCAGCCGCAGCAATGTGCAACTGGAGCGCAGCATCAAGGTGCGAGTAACGCCGGCGCAATAAGAACCTGCTTAACGATCTGCTGCGCGTCGGTAGAGCGATTGTGCGATGAGTGCCGGCTTCGAAATGCTCATGTACAGGTGGTACATGAGCATTCTGAAGTCGTTTTCAACGCCGTATCGCTGAAGCGCAGCAGACTTTGAACAGGTTCTAAGCGCCTACTCCGCCGGAGGCAGCCCTCGCTCGCTGTCCGGCATCTCGCCTCGGCCGCCGCGCGGACCGCGCGGGACCCGCCCGCCGCCGCTGCGGGAAATCGTCCGCGGCGAATCATAGGCCGAGGCCGGGCGCTCCAGCCTGGCCTCCAGCTCGCCGCCGCGCCAGGTCCAGATCATCGCGTTCAAACGATTGCGCGGCTGACGCGCCCGCCACCCGCCTCCGTCCTCGCCCACCGTCATCGCCCCCTCCTGATTGCAGCTGGCCACCAGCGTCCAGCTGCGCACCCGGTAGTCGCGCACTTGCAGCAGGCGGTAAGCCGGCGCGCATTCCGCATCGTCCGCGCGCAACAGCACCAGCGCGTCCGCGCCGACGACGCGGGCGTCCGCGATGCTCACACGGCGCCATTGCGCGTCCAGCGGCGTCACCAGTTGGCGGTCATAGAATTTCAGCTCGAAGCGCCCTCCCAGCGAAGAGCGCAGCACCAGATGATTGCCGGCCAGCGGCACATCCTGATGCACGAAAGCCAGCGCCTCCTGCAGATCCAGCCGGCGTTGGAGCGAACCATCGGCGGCGCGCTGCTGCGAACAGGCGGACAAGACCAGCAACAACGGCACAGCCCAGGCAAAGCGGCGAATCCTCGTCATGCCAGCCCTTTCACGGCATGGTTGCTGATCGTTCAATACTACCACCAATATTTCCGGCCCCGCCCGCTCATCCCCCGGCCCCCACATCCCCGCCCGGGGGAAACGCCGCGCTTGCCTAGCACGCCGCGAGCCGGCAATAATGCGGCCGTGCTTGAGATTACAGGCACCGGGATTGAGAGCCCGTTCTGCAAAGATTCCCGGTTGTTCACAGCAACCGGCGCCATTGCTACGCCCAATTTTCGGCGAGCCGTGGCGGGGAGACCTTTATGGTCTGCCGGGTCCTTTGCGCCGGTCTCTCAACCCTGTCACGCGCTCGCCATCCCGAATGAGAGCGGGTGAGCGAGCGAGAACCTCGCAAAGGAGCATTGTGATGAAATGTCTTCTCCCCCTTCGCCGCCGTTATCACCCCGATCCTCAGCCCCAGCCTTACCACGCCTTGCCCTTCGCCGCGCAGCTGCCCGGCCAAGCCGGCGCCCGCTACTGGCAAGTGCCGCCGCTCGCCGATCGCCGCCAGGCTTATCTGCTGGGGGGGGAGTACGCGGGCCACTACCTCGTCTTCCTGCAAGACAACCCCGGCTGCGCAGACCGTTTTCTGCTGGCGCGCATTGCCCAAGATGTGAACTTCAGCGACCCAAGCGCGGCCAGCGCATGCTGGGCCGGCTTCTTCCACCTGCTTGAACAAGTGATGACGCAAAGCATCGCGCCGCTGGACGTGTTCGAATACATTGACCGGCTCAACACCTACGAGCTGTCGCTGCAGCAGATCTTGCGTCAAACACCGTCTTAAACTTAAGATATGCACAAAGGCGGCCACGGCCGCCTTGCCCATTTCATCCCGCCACCGGCCGGCTAGTTTCAAGACTCGTCACGGCCCAGCTAGTCCGCACGGCAACAGTCTCTCCCTCTGCGGGAGCGATCGCCTCGCGATGGTAATTCCGCAACAAGCCGCGGCTAAAACAAAGCGATCTCAGGCTAAATTTTCGCTGCAAGCGACAAATCGGCCAGCCGTCGGCTTAACATGGACAAATAATTCATTTTGCATAAATCGACGCCATGCACTGCTGCGTCGGTGAAAACCTAAAGTAGCTCTTTTTATTTGAGGATGATGAATATGCGCACTATATGCGTGGGCTTGTCCGCTTTGCTGGCGGCTCAACTCGCAATGGCGGACCCGATACCTGAAGAAAACGGCTTCTCCGGCAGCATCGGCCTGGGCGTGGGCGGCAACCGCGTCAAATCCAACCTCTTCAAAGGGGACAAAAATCAAAGAACTAACAGCCTGAACAGCGCGCCGGAATCCCATAACGACTCCTTCGCTCTGCCGGTGCTGGACCTCAGCTACACCTTCGCCGCCAGCCGCACCCAGATCGTGTTCGACAGCCAAATCCACGACCCGCTGGGCATGGACGACACCCTGGAACTGGGCGTGCGCCAGCAAGTGGGCAACAACGGCATCGTCTCCGCCGGCCTGCTCTACGGCGGCCTCAGCAAAAACACCTGGACCGATCCCTACGCCGTGGGCGTGGACCGCGACGGCACCAAGCGCAAATCCACCGGCCTGTTGCTGGGCTGGGAAAACATCATGGGCACCGGCTTCAAGGCCCAGCTGACCCAGCGCAACATCAAGATAGACGACGAGCGCAGCGGCCAGAGCGTGGCCGGCCTCAGCACAGCGGACCGCGCCACGCTGAACCGCAACGGCGACGCCACCTTGCTGAAAGCGGGCTATGAATGGGCCTTCGCCCCCAATCAAACACTGACCCCGGGTCTAAGCTGGGGCAAGGACAAGCTGGACGGCGGCGCGATGAGCAACAAGAGCTATGGCCTGAGCCTGGACTACGCCTACAGCAGCGATCTCAACACCTTCAGCGCCGGCCTGCAATTCCGCAAACAGCGCTTCGACCAAAGTAACCCGCTGTTCGGCAATAAAAAAGCCGACAGCAAGGCCTACGCCGTCGACCTCAACTACCTGCGCCATCAGCTGTTCGGCGAGAAAGCGCTGTCCGCCTTCGTCAGCGCCGCCTACGGCAAATCCAACGCCGACATCAGCTTCTACGACGCCGAAATCCGCTCACTTGGCGTGGGGCTGATTTACTCGTTCTAAAACCACCACGCGCCCCTGGCTGTTAAAGGGGCGCGATGCGGTGGGCCTTACTCTGTCATCAAGCGATAGAAGGGCTCCTCGCGCAAAGCCTGGCTTTGCGCATCGCCGCCCTCCCTGCCGCTGCGCAATTCATTGCGGTAACTGGCGTAGCGCCAGTGTTCAGGACGAACATCGGACTCCGGATGCTGGCCCGGCTCAATGCCGTGCTCGGCCAAAGTCGTTTCCAGGCGCTCCACAAACTGGCGCACCTGGCTCAAACCCTGCGCGCTGTAAAGAGAATCCGCGCCATCGGGCTTCACATACAAGGTCAACTGCGCGCCCGCGCCTACTCTGGCCTCCGGCTCCACGCGTGCCATATCCGTCACTTTCCATTTATCAATCGGGCTGGATTCCGAAAACAATAGCCCGGACAAGGCCTGAAACGCCTGCGGCACCAAGTCCCGCTGCACGCTGAGATGGAATTTATCACCGGCGAATTCGCCCTGATTCTGCGCCTGCTCCCGCCGGGCATGCATGAACACATCCTGCCCGCCGCTGCTCAACATAAAGCCGTGGCTCATGCAGGCGAAACCGCTTTGCCGCATGCCGGCATAATCCGGAGCGTGCTGGGCCTCGCGAAAATCAGCGGGCGGCATCGCCCGCAGTAGCTGACGCAAGCCTTCCATATTGGCGCGAAGATGATCTGCGCTGGACTGCGCTGGCGCACTGGCGGCAGGCGCGCCCATATTCAAAGGAGGGAGATTCAGTTTAAGGCCGGGGCGTTGAATGGGCATGGTGGGAGCACACAGGGAAAAGCGCAGATGCGCGATGCCGGTACTTTCGCATGGGCTCAGGAGGGCGAGCTTGCAAAAACTGTTCAGCCTTCTGGGATGAATTTACACCTCAACGGCTATGCTTGCGCCTTGATCTGTAAACCATTGAAAACAATGATCAAGGCAAGCAAAAATCCGTAAACGCGGGTTGCTTTATTATTTGCAGTAAAATATGAAATACCACTACCACCATCTTGGATAATTGAAAAAAGAATTATATATCGCGGCACGTGCATCGTCTGTTAGCAACTCCTTCCCTGATGACATCACCTTGCCACCATCAAGTCCCTCTTTACTAAAAGACCACTCTAAAAGTCCAGCATTATAATCAATCTCAAGCCTGAAATTATTCTCAATATCAGACAAGCATGCCATCCGGCCAGCACCCAAATTTTTGACAAAACCATCAAAACACTGACACTCAATCCACATGGCCATATTTACATTTAAATCAAATCCGAATTTACTTGAAATCAATGACACAACAAATTTCACCGAAGGAAGATGATCGTCAGCCTCCTGCAAGTCAAACAACACCCTTACAGGAGTTGAAATTTCAATATCCATTTAATTACTCCCCAAATAACGCGCATGAATAACTGTAGGAAGCTTCCCGATCGCGCGCGGTGGTTTAATTTCTAATTATCAGCCATCTATCGTCACTCCTCTAATTAACAGCCTGCACATAGTCAAACAACAACACATTAACGAGGCTCGCATTCAGAACAAAGCGTTAGCAACAACCTTCGTGATAAAAACTAGGCTTTACAAGCCTTGCAGACGAATCAACCACACGTCAAATAATAAACATAATCCTCACCAGCAACCCCAATAGACAAACTCGACTCTTTTAGCAAATCAACAGCAACCACCTTATCAATAGGGTACTCCACATAAAACTCAGGATCGTTCACCTGATCACCATGCAATGAGACCAACACAGTCAGTGCCAAATCAGCAGAAACAGCCACTTCCTCAACAAGCTCATCTGTATCTTTATTATAAATAGACACATAACGTCCAATCATTTATCAACCTTTCTATTAGGCACTGATTTATCAAAGCTACCAACAAGGATACAACTTTCCATTTACTCAAGTATCAATGCGCACAAACCATCACCCCCTTTTTAGCAAAATCCAGCATCAATAAGCCCCTCCTCTTTAATAATCTCCAAAAATCTACGATAGGCATCCTCATCAGACTCTAACAAATCATCCAGCAATTGCTCTTCAATCATCGACCAATGATAGACTCCCTTAGTCTGATTAAGCTCACAAAAGACCAATCTACCCGCCAATGTAGCGTCGACAACTTCTACTTGAGAAGAGTCATAAGAAATCAAACCCCCGTGCCCTGCTGGCAACCCTAGGAAAAATGTCTTCCCATCAACCCAATCGATGGAAAAAAACATCAATAAAGTAATTTTGAAACACGATTTTTATACTCAGCCTTCTGTTAAAAAATCAAACCCGCAAGCATTGTTTAATCCTTTCATCGATATCGTCAAAAATTTTTCCTGGCTTACCACTAGATCTTTGAGGAGTTGTTATCTTCATGTCCAATCTCCGTGCATGATTGATTAGACTCTAAAGTCACATGCTACTCAACACTGGGGGGCATCGTTCCCTTTACCTCCATTCTCTCGACTCAACTTACTCTTCATCCCAAATACCGACAGGCGTCACATATATAGAGTTTTTGAGAACTGGCAACCATCCCATATCTTCATAAAACATTGAGAGATCTTCAATTTTGTATACACCATCAGATACTGGCTCAAGTGAAATCAAGCAGCACCTATGATGCGTCCATGCTCCACCTGCTCCTGCAGGGGCTCGCCACTCCAACTCCTTTCTGTCCCAATCCTCAACGAGCCCAAATTTTTCATATTGCAAGTATGGGAAATGCACTTCAAAATTAATACCTATCTTACAAAGACAGGGTATATTTTTTTGCTGCACCAAGGATTGAGACAATAGATCCTCAGGGAGATTAATCATTAATTTCATTACATTACCTATTTTTAGGACGACCACCTCACTGAAAAATGTGCCCCCTTATTTTCCTTGACACCCACTCTTACATCTCCAAATTTGAGCAATTAAATCTCACAAAAGAATTCACTCTTAATAAAAAATTATGCCTCACCCCCAAGCATAACCTCAGCACTTAAAATCTCCCCAACACTATTTCGCCTTCTTTCAAAATAAGAAACACACTCACACAAGAATCGAGATATTCCATACCCCTGAAATTCCAAAACAACCTGAATCCACCCTGCGACCTCGCAATAAAAAACAACCGTAACATTACTCGTATCAGTATATCCATATGAGAAATGTAGGTCCTGCTTGTTTTCAAAAAAAGAACCGGACTCAAAAAAGACCAAAAGATCCAGGTCATCTGGGACTGATCTAATAAAAATGCTTTTCCTTTATTTTGCCAAATCAACAATTCTTAAATCATGCATAAATTCATCTCGCTCCTCATTTGGTAGGGACGCAATCAAGTACCCAAATTTTTCTGAATTTATTGAAGCCTCAATTTGCACCCTCGCCATGCCAGCTCTTTCCACATTCCACCCTGCGGACAAAATGTAAATTACGACATCCCACATTAAGTTTTCTATCTCAAGAGAGAAGTAATCTTCGAACTGATATACCACATATCCAATTACCTCCTCATGCCCCCATCCTTTTGATATTGCATGATCTCTACATCCTTCAAAATAGGCATCTAGCGCCCACTTTTTTAAAGTATCATAATTTACCCTACCTTCAAGACTCATAATAAGCGCCGTCTACCTTGCAGGCTTAACAACCCCACCACTATCAATAACATTAATTTTAATGTTCGGATACTTTTGCTGAAACTGCTGAATAACACTTGAACAACTTGAGCAAGAAACCCACTCCATCAATAGGTTAATTGTTCATGTAGCACACCTCCAACAAAGCCTACCGTAGCTTGATCTATTGTTGGTTGCACTATGCAACTTGACGCTGCCATTGTTTTTTGAACTCCTGGGATATTAATTTCAACAACTCCAACATCCCTCCCTTTTTTGCTGGCCCAGTAAGCCCAGCTCGGAGTTTAGCCATTGTTGTGTCAGGCCTCCCTGAGTATCAGCTAATGTCGTAGCTTGAGCCACAGAGTTTGCAGAGTATTTACCCAGCACTTTGCCAAGACTGCTTATGTTAGCCACGATACCACCATTTGCAGCAAAGGCTATGTTATCGCATCAACGGCACATCCCCGACCCGGGCAAACTCACAAAAAGCGGCACATGCAAGATCGATATCGCGTGTAACTGCCCTAGCGGGATATTTTTCTCCCAAGACGACTATTAGCTCATTTGGCATATTTTCGTTTGCTAGTGTCCTCACGCTGTAATCGCCATCCTCCTCATTTACGCCGAGCATCAGCAAGAAATTCCCAGCATCGACATACAGCTCCAATTTCTCGGGACCGATTGTTGGAGTTGGCTTGCACGTCAAGACGACAACACCTCTACCTGCACTTGACACCCTTTTGATGACGTTCTCGGTGATTGAATCACTGGGATTCTGAACAAGAGGTAGTTGATGCCGCGCACCATCAGCATTAACCAAGTAGCCACCAAGAATAGTGTTTATGCTCATAGTTTTTCCTTGATTGATTTCATTCCGGGCTGCCAATAGTAGGTTTTGGGCAACCCCGTAATATTATCAACGGCCTGAACCGTTAGCGATTTCAGCCCCGCTGCATCCGCGGCAGCGGCTATATCGCCTTTGCAGAAACCGCAAACATCTTTACCAGCAACTGACATGGACATTTCTGCTCCCTGGGTTTTGCCTGCGCTGTACGCTTGGTGAATTACGCCAATTTCGGCATGAGACTCGGCAACAGTTCCATTGGGGAACGGTTTCCCCCGTGCCTCAACCTTGGCCGCTATACGATCGGCAATAAGAGTCGGTTCATTTGAGGCCCCAACTTTCGCTGTTTGGTTGACATCCTCGAAAACTTTACCATTCACAGTACCTTTTGCCGTTACGATTGGTTCAACCGCAGTTATTTCCTTTGCAGCTTGAGCCGCGGAGTTTGCAGACCCCCCCGAGGTAATTGCTTTCGGCCCCTTCAACCCTATCAACCAACCAAAATCACCAGCCGCAATTTTAACTACATCCAGAACCCCGCCATAACGCACGGCTGCATTACGTATTGCACCTCCGGCCATATCATTGGCGCATTCAACTGTACTACACGTCAACCTTGCCAACTGCAAGCTGTTTGCAACCTCAGTAACACACTGACTATCTGCCTTGCAAATTGAGGACACACTAGACATTGCATTATTCAATGCGGTATTGAATGCCTTTTGGTACTCTGGGCTAAAGTTATTTCGCCGATCACTTGCTTGAACCGCAACTTTAATTACGTCATTTTCACACAATGACTTAGCTGCACCTGATTTCCCTCCACACTGAGTTGCAAGCTTTCTTCCCAACGCATCAATTTCTTTGGGCTTTAGTGTATTGTTCTCTACTTCATTCTTAGCCGTCTGTGCCCCAGTCAACGCCCCAGCACTATCACCGCCCGCCAACGATCCCGCCAGGCTGCCCGCCATCGTGGTCAACGCGGAAATGGTCTGTTTCTGGGACTCGTTGAGATCCTTGACTGCTTTCCCTGGGTATAGTTGGCTAAGCAGCAATTCTGCCACGACGGGAGCCGCTGCGCCGCCCGCAGCTCCTGCCGCCGCGCTCTCTCCCTTCATCTGTGCCAGCGTCGCGCCCAGCAAGGCATGCGCCATCACATTGGCTTCTTTATTGCCGTCGGTCATGTCCTTGACCACGCCAGCCAGGTAAGGCGCGGCGGCGCCGCTGATGGCGGCTTGCACATTGCCGCCAGCCAGGCCTTGCAGCGCGGCGGTGGCAGCTTGGGCCGCTCTTTGGAAGTCACTACCGGTACCCCATTTAGCGTTCAGCTTCTTATAGTCTTCGCTGTTCGCATATTCGGGATTGCGTCGCAACTCCTCGTTCGCCTTCATCATCATCTCAGTGGCGACGATCTGGGTGGCTTGCGCGCCGATCTGGCCTACCAGCTGGGCTTCCTGCAAGCGGTTGAGCTCCTTCTCCTTATCGAAGATAGGGCTCAGGCCGTTGGCGGCGTGCTCGGCGTCGCGGCTCAGCTCTTTCAGATCCTGTTGCTGTTTGTCCTGGTCGCGGACCTTGATCGCGCCTTCGCTGACCGCGGCGTAGGTGGTGGATTCGGCGTGGCCGCTGCTGTTGCCGCCGCCCAGCACGCTGCTGGCGCCCTGGCTCATCAGCGTGCCTTTTAGCGTGCCGGTGAGGCTGCCGCCGCTGCTGAAGCCGAAGCTTTGGCTTTCCACCTTGAAGTCCGCCTGGTTGTGCTGATTGCTGAAGCCCAGCGTGCCAGTATCCAGCGTGTTTTTGTCCGCCTTGGCGGTGCTGGCGATCACCGCGCCGTCCAGCTGGGTGTGGCGGCCCACCTGGATGTCGAAGCCGCCCTGGCCGGCGTAGAGGCCGGTTTGCTGCTGCACGCTGACGAAGTCGCTGTCCGCCTTCTGGCGGCTGCCGCTGATGGAGGCGCTGCCGTTCATGCTGCCGAAAGTGAAGCTGGCGCCGGCGGAGATATTGCTTTGCTGGCTGTGGTAGTAGTCCCGGTCTTGCTGGCTTTGCAGCGTCAGATTGCGGCCGATGTCCGCCACCACAGTCTTGCCGCTGGCTTGCGCGCCAGTCAGGCTGGTATCGCGACCGCTTTGCAGGTTCAGGGTGTCGCCGGCGCTGAGCACGGTTTCGTTCCAGCGGCTGCCCTGGCCCTCTTCCTTGCCCTTGCCCTTGTTGGCGTTGGCGAACACGGAAATGCCCGCGCCCTGGCCTATGCCTATGCTGACGCCCACGTTCCAGCCGCTGCTGTTGTTGCCGCCGTTCTGGCTGTCCTGGTGATGGCCGGCCTGCAGTTGCAAGTCGCGCGCGGCGTCCAGCGTCAGGTCCTTGCCGGCCTTGAGATGGCCGCCGGTCACGCTGATGTCCCCATCCTGCGCCTTGCCCTGGGCATCCTTCGCGCCGCTGCCGGTGGCGGTGAGGTTGAGATTGCCGCCGGCGGTGAGCTGGCTGCCCTGGCTCTGGCTTTGCTGGCGCTGGCTGTGGGATTCGCTCTTTTGGCTGCCCACCGACAGACTGACGCCGACAAAGCTTTGTTCCGCCGCTGGTTTCATCGCTTCCTGCTGGTAGGCCTGATAAGCCTGGTAGCCTGATAAACCGGCCTGAACGCCTTGCAGCGCGGCCAGGCGGCCGCTGGGCGCCTTGCTCAGTTCCTGCACCTGTTGCACCGCGGTATTGGCGGCGGCGCCCACCACGCCGGACAGCGCCACGGTGAGGCCGCTCTTGCTGGCTTCGTGCTTCTCGTCGCGCTGATAGCGGTTGGCCACGTCTTCCACGCGAATGTTCTGCGCCAACACGTCGATATCGCCGCCGGCGACCAGGTCGGAGCCCTTGATCAAGGCGTTGCGGCCGGCGTCGATATTGACCTTGCCCAGTACGCTGCCCACCGTGCTATTGGTTTGGCTGATGCTGGTTTCGCCCACCTGGTCTCGCTGTTTCTGGCTGCCGATGGTGAAGCCGATGCCGCCGCTGCCCAGCAGGCCGGATTTCTTGACGCTTTCCTCGTGGTGGTTGTACTGACGATTCTCTGCGGTGGTGACGTTGGCGTCCCGGCCGGCGAGCAGATCCACATCATGAGTCGCGGCCACGCTGCTGCCGGCCACGGTCAGGTCCTGTCCGGCTTGCATACGAATGCTGTCGCCGGACAGGCTGCTACCTTTGGCTGTCGTTTGCCAATTATCGGTCTTGCCCTGGCTTTGCTTGCTGCTGGCCAAGCCCTTGCGGGTGCTGCTGGATTGTTCCTGGAAGCTGTAGCTTTCTTCCGCCGCGCCCACTTGGATGTCGCGGGAGGCGCTGAGCTTGAGATCGCCTTTATCGCTGGCGATATCGCTTCCCAGCACTTTGATGTCGGTATCGCGCGCCTGGATGGTCACACCCTGCTGACCGCCGATCTGGCTGCCCTGCGCTTGCGTGTCGCGTATGGCTTGCTGGCGCTGGCTGCGGGTCTGGCCGATGTGGTTGTTTTCGTAGTCGTCGATTTCCACATGGCGCTCCGTCGCGCCGATGTCCACTTGGGTGCCGGACAACAGCACCTGGCCCTGATCGCTGGCGACTCGGCTGCCTTGCACGCTCAGTTCCTGGCCGGCCACGGCGACCACGCCGGCTCCGCCGCTGAGCTGGCTGGCGATCAGCGTATCGGCCTGATAGCGCGCCTCCACGCGAGAGCTCGCGCTATCGGCGGTGAGCTTGGTGTTGTTGGTGGTTTTGTCGGCCAACACCGACAGCCGGTTGCCGGCGCTGACATTGAGCTGACCCTTGGCCTGGGCGCTGGAGCCGGTCAACGTCAGATCCTTGCCCGCGCTCAAGTTGAGCTTGCCGCCGGATTGCAGGCTGCTGCCCTGCGCGGTCTCCCACACGCCGCTGACGGTGGCGACGCCGCTGCCGCCCGCGTCGGGGCCCAATGTGGCGTCGCGGTTGCCCATGCTGCCGGCGATCAGATCCACGCTGCCTTCCTTGCGGCTGCGCGCGGTGCCCAAGGTCAGGTTGTTGCTGGCGCTGAGGCTGAGCAGTTCGGTCGCATCGATCTTGGCGCCTTTCAAGGCGATGTCCACGCCGCTCAGGCTGACATCGCGCCCGCTGACGGCGGCCTGGCGGCCGGCGTTCTGCAAATCGGTGTCCAGCGTCAGGCTGTCCGCCAACAGCTTGACGGTGTCGGCCTGGATCAGGCCGCCGGTGTTGCGGATGACATCGGCCTTGGCCACCAGGCTTTGGTCCGCCTGCAGCTTGCCGCTATTGCTCAGGCTGGCGGCGGACAGGCTAAGGTCTTTGCCGGCGATCACCGCGCCGTCGCCGGTGAGGCTCACGGTGTTGTGCGCCAGATAGACGGTGGGCACCAATACGGTTTGCGGGCCGTTGGCGGTGTGGACGGTTTCGCTGACCATCCAGACGATGTCTTGCTGCAAAGCGGCGATTTGCGCCGGGGTCAGCGCCACCCCGGTGGTCAGGCGGAAGTCCTTGGCCACGTTCACGCCCTGGTTCATCAGCGCCTTGAATTGCTCGGTGGCGTCTTCTCCGCGCAGCGATGGACGGCCGGTCAGCGCCAGGATCTGGTCGCGCACCAGCTTTTGCTCGTAATAACCATCGCCCAGGCGCTTGTGCACGCCGGCCGGGTTGTAGTTCAACTGCTTCAGCATGTAATCGCTGCTGACGAAGTTGTTGTACTCGGTGAAGCGGCTGTCGGTCTCAATCAGGTAAGGCGCCGTGGGGCTGGGGTTTTGCTGGAACAACTGGTTGTTGGGCAGGCGGTCCAGCAAGCCGGGCTGGGCAGCGCTGCCCTTGAGCGGATGCGTTTGCGCGCGCGGCTGGGCCGTGGCCACTTGCGCGGCGGCGGGAGCGCCGCCGGCCTGGGCATGGTCCAGCTTGGCGCCTTCAAGCGCTGGGCCGACGGTGGATGGGTTTTGTTCCAGCTTGACTTGCTGAGCCGCGGCGCCGGCTTGCACCTCGGCCACCGCGTTATGCCCGGTGCCAGGGGCGATGCGTTCGCCCGCGCCCAAGCTCAGGGGCAAGGCTTCTCCGCCGGATGGCACCTGGCCCAGACGGCCGGCTTCCGGACCTTGGCCGCCTCTAGCTTGACCGGCGCTGGCTGCGGTTTGCGAGCCGTCCCAGGCCGCCTGCTCCGCTTGAGCGGCGGCCTTGGCCGCCTCCGCCACGCTAACCTGGGCCGGGTTGACAGTGATGTTTTCTATGCTGGGCGCGCGTACGCTGACGCCCTGGTGGCCGGCGATGGTGGCGTCTATGGTCTGCAGCGCCACCGTTTTGTCCAAGGTGTATGTGGGATACCAGTGACGGGTGTTGCGGTCGTAGTGATCGGTGCCGGTTTCCTGAATGCGCTCGTTGACGGAATAGGCGCGGTTGATCACCCGGCCATCTCCGCCGCCGTTATCCGCCCCGTTGATGGTGATGCCGCCATTGGCGGCGATGCGGCTGGCGTCGTTCAAGAGTTGGCCGCTGATGTTCACCGTCATATTGCCGCCTGCGCTCAGGCTGGCGACTTCGCCGACGGAGATCAGTTTGTCGCGGGTCTTGGTGCCGCTGGCGGAACGGGTCCGCAAGTTGAACTTGTTATTCGGGTCGACAAAGTCCAACTCCAGCGGATTGATGTGAATGGCCGGGTTCCATTGTTCGTTGCGGCCAGACCATACCTCGCGCCAGACAGTGTGCTCATAGGGACAGGCCGCCCCCTGGAAGCAGCTGTAACCTTGGTAGAAGGTCATGTCGTAGCCGCCGCTGTCGTTTTTCTTGATGGCGTTGTAGTTGACCCAACGTTCCTGAGTGCCTTGAAAGCGGACCAGGGCCTGCTTCTTGGCTTCATTCACCTGCAGGATGGTGCCGTAACGCGTCTTGGCCGCTTCCGCGTCGTTGACGGGCAGGGATTTGGTCACCGCGGACCAGTCCCAGCCGCCCACGCGTTCGAACACGTCCCAATAGTAGTTGTACTTGTACCAGCTATAGTTTTCGCTTTCCGCCGCGCGCTGGATATTAACGTGGGTGCGCTGGTTGTTGAGCCGGCCGGCGCGGATGGAAACATCGCCTTCGGCCTCTATGGTGGTGGAGATGTTTTCAATCAGGTCGCCGCTGCTCAGGCTCAAGGCGCCGCCGCTGTAGATGTAGCCGCTGTCGCGGTTGCTCAAGCGGGAGCCGGCGTTGAGGCTGAGGCTGCGGGTGGCGGCCAGCACCGCCTGCCCGCCGTGGTTGTCGATGACGCCGCCGTTCACCGTGACGTCGCGGCCGCTGATCATGCCGGTGTTGTCCAGCGCTGCCGCGGTCAAGCTCAGTTGCTCGGCGTCCAGCCGGCCCTGGTTGAGCGCCTGGCCGGCGCTATTGATGTCCAGCTTGCCGCGCGCGGCCAGTTTGGCGCCGGCGGCGTTGCTGAAACTGGCGGCTTGCAGGCTGATGTTGCCGGCGTTGGCCCATTTTCCCTCATTGCGCAGGCTGCCGCTGGTGCGCAAACTCAGCGCGCCCTGGCTGGCCAGGGTGTCGCCGTCGCGGAAGACATAGTCCTGCTGCAGGTCCAGGCTGAGGCTGGCCTGCCCCACCATGTTGCCGCTCTGATTGTTCAACTGCCCGGCGTGAAGGCTCAAGGCCTGGCCGCTGCTGACCGCGCAGCCTTGGTTGTGCAGTTGGCTGGCGCGCAGCCGCTGGTCGCGGTCGGCGATCAGCTTGCCCTGGCGGTTGTCGATCTGGCCGCTCAGTTGCGCCTCCAGCGCGCCCGCGGTCTGCACCTGGCCGTATTGGTTGTCGAAGCCGCTCAGGCCCAGGCTGATGTCGCCCAGGCTCAGCAGGCTGCCGTAGCGGTTGCCCAGCTCGCCGGCGCTCAGCGCCAAAGCGCCGCGGCTGCTGAGCAGGCCGCCTGCGTTGCTGACCGCGGCGGCCTGCAGCCGCAGGCCCTGATCGGTGATGATCTTGCCCTGGCTATTGTCCAGCGCGCCGCTCAGGCTCAGCTGCGCCGCGCCGCCGCTTTGCAGCTCGCCGTCTTGATTAAGCAATTGCGTCAGCTGATAGCTTGCATCGCCGCTGCTGATCAGCTTGCCGTGCTGATTGCGCAGCACGCCGCCGTCCACCTTCATGGTCTGGCCGCTATTGATCAGGCCGCGCTGGTTGTCCAGTTCGCCGGCGCTCAGTTGCAGGCCCTGATTCGCCACCAGCTTGCCGCCCTGATTATTCAGCAGGCCGGCGCTTCTCAGCGTTAGCGCCCCCAGGGTCTGCATTTTGCCGTCGCGGTTGTCCAGCGCGTCCAGCGTCAGGCTCAGACCGCGCTGGCTGGCCACCGCGCCATTCTGATTGCTCATCTGGCCGGCGCGCACGGTGATGTCTTCGCCACCGGCCAGCGTGCCTTGCTGATTGCGCAGCGCGCCGCCGTCCAGTCGCATCGAGCGCTGAGCGCTGATGCGGCCCAGTTGGTTGTTGATCTCGCCTTGGCTCAACAAGGTCAGCGCGCCGCCGCTTTGCAGTTTGCCGCCGCCATTGTCCAGTTGATCCAGCTGGATCTCGCCGTCGCCCAGGCTGGTGATCCGCCCGCTCTGGTTGCTGGCGGCGCCGGTTTGCAATTTCAACGCGGCTCGGCTGACGATATCGCCGCCGTCGTTGTTCAGGCTGCCCGCTTTCAAGCTTTGCCGCTGGTGGCTCAGCAAGGAGCCTTTCTCATTATTCAGCCGGCCGCTGGCGCTCAAGCTCAGCGCGGCCTCGCTTTCCATGGCGCCGCCGGCGTTGTCGATACTGGCCGCTTGCGCCGTCAAGCCGGCGCCGGCGCTGATCGTGCCGCCGCGGTTGTCCAGGCCGTCGTTGGCGGTCAGGTCCAAGGCGCCGCGCCCGTCAATGATGCCGCCCTGGCTATTGTCCAGCAGCTTCGCGCCGGCGTTCAGCGCGCCGCCGGACAGTAGCTTGCCGCTCTGGTTGTCCAGCTTGCCGGCCTGGCTATGCAGCTCCAGTGGTTTCAGCGCGCTGATCTGGCCCTTGCGGTTCAGAATGTCGCCTTGCGCCTGCAGCTCCAGCTTGCCGTCGCCATGCACTTTGCCGCCGGCGTTGTCCAGGCTGCCCAGCTTGAGTTCGGCATCGCCCAGGCTGAGGATTTCGCCGCCGCGGTTGCTGCTCTCGCCGCTTTCCAGTTTCAAACCGGCGCGGCTGCCTATGCTGCCCTTGTCATTGTTCAGACTGGCGGCCTGCAAGCTCTGTGCTTGCTCGCTCAACAGCTTGCCGCCCTGGTTGTCCAGCGCGCCCTCTACCTTGACCACAAGCGTGGTCGTGCTTTCCAGCGCGCCTCCGGCATTGCCCAGGCCGCCGGCCTGAAGCTCCACCGCCGCACCGCCGCGGATCCGCCCGCCGTCGTTGCTCACTTGACCGGCGCTGCTCAGCGTCAGCTTGCCGTCGCCGTCAATGACGCCTCCCTGGCCGTTGTCCAGCTGTTGCGCGCTGAGCGCCAAGGTGTCGCCGGCCTGCAGCTTGCCGCCGGCATTGTCTATCTTGCCGTTGAGGCTGCTCAGCTTCAGTTGTTGATCCGCGCCGATCAGGCCGCGCGCATTCTGGATATCGCGCTGCGCCTGCAGCTGCAGCTGGCCGCCGCTAAGGATTTTGCCGCCGTCGTTCCGCAAACTGTCCAGTCGGAACTCGCCCTTGCCCAAGCTGGCGATGACGCCGCCTTGGTTGCTGGCCGCGCCGGTCTGCAAATCCAAGCCTTGCAGGCTGGCGATCTCCCCGCCGTCGTTGTTGACGCTGCCGGTCGTCAAGCTCAGCGCCTGCTTGCTGCGCAGCTTGCCTTGAGCATTGCTCAGCGCTTGATCTACCTCGGCGCTGACGGCGGCCTCGCCCTCCACCACGCCATTGGCGTTATCGAGTTCGCCCGCTCGCAACGCGATGTCGGCGCCGCTGCCGATCCGGCCGCCGGCATTGTTCAGTCGGCCGGCGCTGTTCAAGCTCAGCTTGCCGCCGCCATCGATGACGCCGCCCTGGCTATTGTCCAATTGCTGTCCGCCGGCGTTCAGCGCGCCGCCGGACAGTAGTTTGCCGCCCTGGTTGTCCAGCTTGCCGGCCTGGCTATGCAGCTCCAGTGGTTTCAGCGCACTGATCTGGCCCTTGCGGTTCAGAATGTCGTCTTGCGCCTGTAATTCCAGCTTGCCGTCGCCATGCACTTTGCCGCCGGCGTTGTCCAGGCTGGCCAGCTTGAGTTCGGCATCGCCCAGGCTGAGGATTTCTCCATCGCGGTTGCTGCTGTCGCCGCTTTCCAGCTTCAAACCAGCCCGGCTGCCTATGCTGCCCTTGTCATTGTTCAGGCTGCCGGCCTGCAAGCTCTGCGCTTGCTCGCTCAACAGTTTGCCGCTGTGGTTGTCCAGCGCTCCCTTTACCTTGACCACAAGCGTGGTCTTGCTTTCCAGCGCGCCGCCGGCATTGCTCAGGCCGCCGGCCTGTAACTCCACCGCCGCGCCGCCGCGAATGCGCCCGCCGTCGTTGCCCAGTTGACCGGCGCTGTTCAGCGTCAGCTTGCCGCCGCCGTCGATGACGCCGCCCTGGCCGTTGTCCAGCTGTTGCGTGCTAAGCGTCAACGTATCGCCGGCCTGCAGCTTGCCGCCCGCATTGTCTAACTTGCCGTCGCGGCTATGTAGTTCCAGTTGCTGCAGCGTGCTGACTACCCCTTGCTGGTTCAGGATGTCGCCTTGCGCCCGCACGCGCAGCTTGCCGTCGCTAAGCAGCTTGCCGCCGGCATTGTCCAGGCTGGCCAGTTGGAACTCGCCATCGCCCAGGCTGAGGATTTCGCCGCCGCGGTTGCTGGCCGCGCCGGTCTGCAAGCTCAAGCTCTGATGGCTGGCGATCTCCCCGCCGTCGTTGTTGACGCTGCCGGCCGTCAAGCTCAGCGCCTGCTTGCTGCGCAACTTGCCTTGAGCATTGCTCAGCGCCTGGTCGATATTTGCGCTGACGGCGGCCTCGCCTTCCACCACGCCATTGGCGTTATCGAATGCTTCCGCTTGCAGCGCGATGTCGGCGCCGCTGCCGATCCGGCCGCCGGCATTGTCCAAGCGGCCGGCGCTATCCAGCGTCAATTTGTCGGAGGCGCTGATGACGCCGCCCTGGCTATTGTCCAGCCGCTTCGCGCTGGCGTTCAGCGTGCCGCCGGACAGCAGTTTGCCGCCCTGGTTGTCCAGCTTGCCGGCCTGGCTGCGCAGCTCCATTTGCTTCAATGCGCTGAGCTGGCCCTGGCGGTTCAGGATGTCGTTCTGTGTTCGCAAGTCCAGCTTGCCGTCGCTGTGCACTTTGCCGCCGGCGTTGTCCAGGCTGGCCAGCTTGAGTTCTGCGTCGCCCAGGCTGAGGATTTCGCCGCCGCGGTTGCTGCTGTCGCCGCTTTCCAGCTTCAAGCCGGCACGGCTGCCTATGCTGCCCTTGTCATTATTCAGACTGCCGGCCTGCAAACTCTGCGCCTGTTCGCTCAACAGTTTGCCGCCGTGGTTGTCCAGCGCGCCCTCTACCTTGACCACAAGCGTGGTCTTGCTTTCCAGCGCGCCGCCGGCATTGCTCAGGCCGCCGGCCTGAAGCTCCACCCCGGCTCCGCCGCGAATGCGCCCGCCGTCGTTGCTCATTTGACCGGCGCTGTTCAGCGTCAGCTTGCCGTCTCCGTCGATGACGCCGCCCTGGCCGTTGTCCAGCTGTTGCGCGCTAAGTGTCAGCGTATCGCCGGCTTGCAGCTTGCCGCCTTGGCTGGCTATCTTGCCGTCGCGGCTATGCAGTTCCAGCTGTTGCAGCGTACTCAATACCCCTTGCTGATTCAGGATGTCGCCCTGCGCCCGCAGCTCCAGCTTGCCGTCGCTGTGAATCTTGCCGCCGGCATTGTCCAGGCTGGCCAGTTGGAACGCCCCGTCGCCCAGGCTAAGTATTTCGCCGCCGCGGTTGCTGGCGACGCCGCTGTCCAGTGACAGGCTGCCGCGACTGCCAATGCTGCCGCCGTCATTGGCGAAACTGCCGGCCTTCAGCGTTTGCGCGCGGCGGCTCAGCAGTTTGCCCTGGCTGTTGTTCAACAAGCCTTGGGCGCTGAGCCTCAGTTCCCCCTGGCTTTCTATCGCGCCTTTGGCATTGCTCAGCGCGCCGGCGCTGACGGCGACATCGGC
The DNA here is from genome assembly GCF_002081825.1 of Chromobacterium haemolyticum. Lineage (GTDB taxonomy): Bacteria > Pseudomonadota > Gammaproteobacteria > Burkholderiales > Chromobacteriaceae > Chromobacterium > Chromobacterium fluminis. The sequence goes on from NZ_MUKU01000003.1 coordinate 50,765, forward strand.
GCTGCCCGCCAGCAGGCCGGCCCCATTGTCCAGCAGGCCGGAGGTATTCAAGGCCAGGCTCTCTCCGCCGTCGACGCGCCCGCCGTCGCGGTTGTCCAGGCTGCCCGCATCCAGGCTCAAACCATCAGCGGCCAGCAGCTTGCCGCCACGGTTGCCTGCCGCGGCATCAATTCGCAATGTAAGGCGACGCGCGCTCTGCACGGCGCCGCCGGCGTTGTCCAGGTTGCCGACGTTCAAACTCAGGTTTCCGTTGCCGCCGATCAAGCCGCCCTGATTACTCAAACTTTGCCGCACGCTCCAGGACTGCGCCGCGTCGCTCAAGGCCAGCAATTTGCCGCCGCCGTTGTCCAATTGGCCGAGGCTCAACGCCAGGCTGTCGGCCTCGATACGGCCGCCGCGATTGTCCAGCAGCTGGCCGATGCGGAAGTCGCCGCTGCCCTGGCCTATCTGTTCCCAAACGCCGCCCAGGTTGTTGAGCGCGGCGGCGCTGGCCTGCCATTGACCGGCTTGAAGCTTGGCCGCGTCGCTATCGATGCGGCCGCCGGCCTGGACCACCAAGCGGCCGGTGTTCAAGCTGGCGCGGCTGAGCCCCAGCCCGTTCTCCGCCGTCAGCCTCACGCTATCGTTGGCGCGCAGTTTGGCGTCGGCGGCGTTTATCGCCGCCGCGTTGAGGCCCAGGCTGGAACCGGCCAGCGCGTGGCCGCTCAGTTGCAGACTGTTGCCGGCTTTCAGGCTCAGCGCGCCAGTCGTGCCCACTTGTCCTTTGTCATCGCTGCCGGCGGCGAAATCGCCGCTGGCGACGATGCCGCGCGCGCTGACTTTCACATCGCCGGCCGCCGCCACGGTGCCGCTCTGGCGCAGGGCGGCGTCGCCGCTCAACTCCAGCTTGCCGCGGCTGTAGCTGGCGCCGCCGTGTTCGATGTCGCCGGCGGCATGGTATTGGATATCGCCGCCGTTTTGGCGGCCGTTCAGAGTCAGTTGGCCGGCGCTGTCCAGTTTCAGTTGCTCGCCGCCGCTCAGTTGTCCGCTGCTGCGCACGCCGACGCCGGCCTCGGTGGCCAACAAGCGGATCTTGCCGGCATACATGCCGCCCAGCTGCGCCACGTCGATGGCGAAGCCGGGCCGTCCGGCGCTGTCCGCCGCCAGGGCCTGAACGTTTTGATGATCTGCGCTAATACGGTTGCGGCCGGCGCTGACGCTCAGCTGCGGCGCCCAGATGCCGGCCTGCACGTCCACCGCCCTCGCCATCAGGTCTGCGTACTCGGTGCTGCCAGCCTGCATGCCGGCGCCCTCGATGCGGATAGTGCCGCTTTCCACCCGGTAGCCGGCCAGGCTGCCGTCCGGATTCAGTTCCGGGCGGCCGGTGGTCAGGGTCATGCGCCCGGCGTTGATGGTGCCGCAGCCGTCGCAGAGAATGCCGGAGGGGTTGGCCACGATGACCTGGGCGCGGCCGCCGGCCACTTCCAGGAAGCCGCGCAGCTGGCTGGGGTTGGCGCTGTTGACCTCGTTGAGGATCACCCGCGCCGGCGCGGCCGGATTGAGGTTGGGGTTGCCCTGAATCCAGCCTCCTAGCTGGGTCTGCACGCTGGTGCCGCTGTTGTTGAGAATGGCCCCGCCCTTGTCGACGTCGAACTGGCTGTACTGGTTGCGCGACACTCCGGCGGCGCTGGGAGCCTGGATATTCACCTGCGGCAGACCGTTGGCGGTATTGATCACGCTGGGGCGCTGCGCCGCCGGCGCGTTCGGGTCCGCCACGATGCCGCTGGCCAGCGCGGACGCTCCGGCCAGCGCGCACCAACTGGCCCAGACGATGCCGCGCAGGGTCACGCCCAAGCGCCGGTTGGCCGCCGGCTCGGCGGAGCGGCCGCCGCCCGCGCCCATCGGCTTGACGATTTCGGCGACGGCCATGATCAGGCCCCGCGCGCGGTTGAAAATCAGACGGTAACAAAGACGGTTCATGGCCAAAACTCTCGACAAGGACGAGGCCGTGAACGCAAAGCGTTGCCGCCGGCCCCGAATTCAAAGATCAAAATTGCAGGTTCAGGCTGAAGCCCGACGCGGCGCCGGTATGGAAGCCGGCGGGTTTCTGGATAGGCCAGCCGGTGAACATGTCGTAGGACAGGCGCTTGAACAGGCTGCCGCGCATGCCGACGGCGCCGCCGGCCAGCTGCCGGCCTATCAGCTGGCTGCTTGCGGCGCCGCTGACGCGGCCCAGATCCAGCCCCAGATACAATTCCTGGCCGCTGGGGCCCATTGCCCAGGACAACTCGTTGCGCCACAGCCAGCCGCGCTCGCTGGACAGGCTCAGATCGCCGTCGAAGCCGCGCACGGTGTAGCGTCCGCCAATGGCGAAGCGGTCCTGTGGCACCAGCGCGCCCTTGCTCCACTGCCCGCGCCATTGGCTGTTGAGCCGCAGCTTTTGCGCGCCGATTTGCAGCGGCTGGTTGTAACTCAGGTCCGCGGTCGCCACGCTGGGACGAGAGCCGCCGTTGCCCGTTTCTTCCTCCGGCGCGGGCAAGGCGCCCAGCATGCCGGTGCCGCGCCGCCAGTTGAGGCCGGCGTCCAAGGTGGCCTCGCCCAGATAAGAACGTTGGTTCAGCCCCAGCTCCCAGCCGGCGGTCTGCCGGTGCTGCAGGCGGATTTCCGTGTCTTCGACGAAGTTGCGCGATTTGCGCTGATAGGCGCGCAGACTGAGCGTGGTCTTGTGCGCCTGGCTGCGGTACACCACCCGCGACAGGCTCAGCTGGCTGTTCTCGCTGTCGCCGCGATACAGGTATTTCTCGTTGGCGCCGGCTATGGTCTGGTGGTAACGGTAATCATTGAGGGTCAGGCCCAGTTGCCAGTAACCCAAGGGCAGCGAGTAATGCAGCGAACGGCTTTTAGAGCCCAACGGGTCGTGTTGGAACAAGTCCTTGCCCTGGCTGTAATAGAACAGATCATTGACGGTGAGCAGATTGTCCAGCGACAACGTGGCGCTGCCTTGGTAGCGGCCGGTGGCGTCGCTGCCGCCGTCGTCCAAGCTCAAAGACAGGCGGATGGGCAAAGCCTCTTTCCAGGCGATCACCAAATCGCTTTCACCGTCGGCGCCGGCCGGCTCTATCTGAATGTCGGCATCCGCCGTCGGCACCCGCTTGAAGTTTTCCAGCGCTTGTTCGATATCGCGCAGATTGAGCACATCGCCCGGCCGCGCCGGCAGCGCGTTGGACCAGCGCGCGCGCCGCGAGGCCGGCTCGGCGAAGCGAATGGCGTGGATGTGGCCGGGAATCAGCGTCAGCGCCAGCACCCCCGGCTTCAAGTCCTGCGGCTTGACCAGTACTCGGGTAGTCACATAGCCCTGAGCGATCAAGGCGTTCTGCACCCGCTTCATCGCCAGGTTTACCCCCTGAACGCCCAAGCAGCGGCCGGCGGCGTCGGCGGCGGTCAAGGCCCACCGGAAACGCTCGGCCAGTTCGCCAACCATGCGCAGCTCGTGAATGGCGAAACACGGAGCCTCGCTGGCCGGATAGTCCGCCAAAGCGTCGGCCGGCCGCGGCAAGCGCACGTCGGGCGCTGCCGGCAGCACCTGCTCTTGCAAGGCTCGCTCGCGCTCCTGCTGCAAGATCAATTGCTGATCGGGAGACGGCGCCGCCACCGGCAGCGCCCATGCCGGCGCGGTAAAGCCCAACGCCAAAAGCGAGGCCGCAACGCGGCCGGCCGGCTTACGGCAAACCCGCGCCGATGCTTTCAAATGCCCCATACAAAAATAGCGTCTTCTTGAAAATCCGCGATTTTATGACAGTGGCGCTGTCTCCCAATCCGTATAACTACGTATTCCGGGAATGTTAATCTTCACACAAATACACAAAAAAGCCGTTGTTTTAATTAGTAATTTTTGCTCTAGGTCATTATCCAGAGCAAGCCCGCAACCCTGATGGAGAAAGCCTCAGACAGGGCTTGCACGCAAACGGACGCCGCGCAGAAGTTCCGCTGGAGATGGGGCATCCCTCAGGAAAAAACCTTCATCCCCGCATAACGAGCACCTGTATTTCACTCAGAAAAAACGCAATGGAATGGTAAAAAAACAACAAATTTGTGTTCGAATTTTAATACTCTCCCCAAAACAGCAAACAAAGATTGCCGCCCTTCCACGCGCAATGGTCTGCCAGCCGCGTATAATTGCGATGGTATTTTCCGGAGCTTCGCCCATGTCTTTGCCATTCCGCCTTGCCCCCGCTCTTTTGAGTTTCGCCTGCGCCGCCGCTCTTGCCGCCGGCGTCACCACCTTCAGCCCCCAGGGCGAAGTCAAAGAAGTGCAGCAGGTGCGCGCCACCTTCAATAGCAGCATGATTCCGCTGGGCAATAGCGCCGCGCCGGCGCCGTTCGCCTGGAGCTGCGGCCTAAAAGCCAAGGGGCATTGGGTGGACGACAAGACCTGGGTGCTGGACGTATCCGAAACCCCGGCCGCCAATACCGATTGCCGCTTCACGCCCAAACCCGGCCTCAAGGACTTGCAAGGCAATGTCGTGGGCTCCGGCCTGAGTTTCCGCTTCTACACCGGCGCGCCGGTCGTGGTGGAACGCTGGCCGCGTAACGGCCGTATCGAGGAAGACCAAGCCTTCGTGCTGCAATTCAACGGTGTTGGCGTGCCGGCTTCGTCCTTGTATTGCCAATCTTCCAGCCTGCCGGAGCGCATCCCGGTCCAGCCCCTGCCGGCCGGCGAACGCGCGGCACTGCTCAAGCATCTGAAGCTGGAATCGCAATCCGCCAAGGTGCTGACGCTGCGCTGCGGCCAGCGCCTGGCGCCGGACAGCAAGCTCACCCTGGTACACCTGCGCGGCGCGGCCACGCCGGACCGGCTCAATTACCAGGTGCGGCCGCCGTTCACCGCCAGCATGAGCTGCCTGCGTGAGAACGCTAAAGGCGCGTGCATTCCGTTCAAGCCCATTACCCTCAATTTCAGCTCGCCGGTGCCGGAAAAACTGGCGATGGCGGTGCGTCTGAGCGGCGCCGGTGCAGAACGCCCGCCCCAGGCGGAGGCGCGCGGCAAGGGCGAGCCGGTGGACAGCATCAGCTTTGCGCCGCCGTTCCCGCCCTTGGAAACGCTGACGCTGAAACTGCCCAAGGACTTTGGCGACGAGGTGGGCCGGCCGCTGGTCAACGCGGAGCGCTTCCCGCTGGCCATCAAGCTGGCCGACTATCCGCCGCTGGCCAAATTCGCCGCCGCTCCGTTCGGCATCATCGAATCCGGCGCGGACGCGGCGCTGCCCATCACCCTGCGCGGGGTAGAGGGCGACCTCAATATCAAATCCGTGCAATTGGGCGGCCAGGCGCTGCGGCTGAACAAAGACCAGGACATGATGGCCTGGCTGGCCAAGGTGTTGCGCTATCACGAAAGTTATCTGCCCGCCGGCAAGGACAAGACGATAGAAAGCCGGCGCCTGTCGCTGCTGGCCAAGGAGCCAGCCGCCCAGCCGCTGAAGCTGCCCAGCCAGCCGGACAAGCAGGGCAAATGGCCGTTCGAAGTGGTGGGCATCCCCCTGCCCAAACCCGGCCTCTACGTGGTGGAAGTATCCTCGCGGCTGCTGGGCAAATCGCTGCTGGCTAGCACCAAGCCCATGTATGTGCGTACCGCCGCGCTGGTCACCAATATGGCGGTGCACTTCAAAAGCTCCAAGGAAAACGCGGCGGTGTGGGTGACCACGCTGGACAAGGGCAAGCCGGTGCCGGCCGCCCGCGTCAACATCTACGATTGCAAAGGCAACGCGCTGTGGTCCGGCAAAACCGACGCCAAAGGCGTGGCCGCGGTCAAATCCGTGCTGCCGGCCGGCAACTGCGACAACGAGGAGCTGTCCGGTCTGTTCATCACCGCCGCGGCCAAGGACGCCAAGGGCAACGACGACGTGTCCTTCGTGCGCTCCAGCTGGAACCGCGGCATCGAATCCTGGCGCTTCCCCTTCCCCACCCAGTGGAGCGACAGCCCCAACATCCTGGCCCACACCATCCTGGACCGCGCCCTGTTCCGCGCCGGCGAAACCGTGTCGATGAAGCACCTGCTGCGCACCCAGGTCAGCCGCGGCCTGGCCCAGCTCAAGCCCGGCCAGCTGCCTCAGCAACTGCGCATCGTCCACGATGGCAGCGGTGACGAAATCAGCCTGCCGCTAAGCTGGCGCAACGGCCGCTACGCGGAAAGCAGCTACGCGCTGCCCAAGGAAGCCAAGCTGGGCGAATACACGCTCTACCTGGAACGCAAGGGCGCGCGCGGCCCGGACGACAAGGACAAACCGTCCAGCCCGGAGCTGGACGGCTATTCGCTGCGCAGCGGCAACTTCCGGGTGGAGGAATTCCGCCTGCCCACCATGACCGGCCGCATCTCCACGGTGAAGAACGCCGGCATCGCGCCCAAGCAGCTGCCGCTCAATGTGTCCCTGTCCTGGGGCAACGGCGGCCCGGCCAAGGGCTGGCCGGTGGAAGTCAGCGCCATGCTGGCCGACGCCTATCAGCGCATCAAGGGCTATGAGGCTTACAGCTTCTCGCCGCCGCAGCGCCAGCGCGATCAGGCCGAATCCTCGCTGGACGGCAAGGTGCTGCTGGACAAGGCCGCGCTGCAACTGGACGCCAACGGCAACGGCAAGGCCACGCTGGACAAGCTGCCCAAGCTGGACCGCCGTTATGACCTGGTCACCGAGGCCGCCTACCGCGACCCCAACGGTGAAGTGCAAACCTTGACCCGCCGCATTCCGCTGTGGCCGGCCGGCCTGCAAGTGGGCATCAGCGTGGACAGTTGGATCACCGCCGGCCGCGCCTTGCAGCTCAAGGCCGTGGTACTGGACACCGCCGGCAAGCCGCTGGCCGGCAAGAACGTCAAGATCAGCCTGCGCGAACACCGCTACCTGTCCAGCCGCAAGCGGCTAGTGGGCGGCTTCTACGCCTGGGACCACAACGAGGAAACCGACGACAAGGGCAAGGTGTGCAGCGGCAGCACCGACGGCCGCGGCCTGATGTTCTGCGAAATCAACCTCAAGGACGCCGGCGATATGGAGCTGATCGCCGAAGCCGCCGACGACAACGGCAATCTGGCGCAAAGCGCGCAATCGGTCTGGGTCAGCAAGCACGACGAGCTGTGGTTCGACGTGGACAACAACGACCGCATCGACATCCTGCCGGAAAAAATCAGCTACGCCCCCGGCGAAACCGCCCGCTTCCAGGTGCGCATGCCCTTCCGCAAAGCCACCGCCTGGCTGGCGATAGAACGCGAAGGCGTGATCGAAACCCGAGTGGTGGAGCTGGAAGGCAAAAACCCGGTGATCGAGCTTAAGATAGAACCAGGCTGGACGCCCAACGTCTACGTCTCGGTGCTGGCGGTGCGCGGCCGCGTGCGCGAAGTGCCTTGGTACTCCTTCTTCACCTGGGGCTGGAAAACCCCGAGCGAATGGTGGGACGCTTACTGGAACGAAGGCGGCGACTATACCCCGCCCACCAGCATGGTGGACCTGTCGCGGCCGGCCTTTAAATACGGCATCGCCGAAATCCAGGTGGGCGACGCCGCCAAGCGCCTGGACGTCACCGTGAGCCCGGCGCGCAAGAGCTACGGCATCCGCGAAACCGCCGACGTGGCCATCCAGGTCAAACTGCCCGGCGGCAAGCCGGCGCCGGCCGGCACCGAAGTGGCCTTCGCCGCGGTGGACGAGGCGCTGCTGGAATTGCAGCCCAACCGCAGCTGGGAACTGATGCAGGCCATGTACCAGCGCCATAGCTACGGCGTGGAAACCGCCACCGCTCAACTGGAAGTGGTGGGCAAGCGCCATTACGGCCGCAAATCGCTGCCGCCGGGCGGCGGCGGCGGCAAGGCACCCACCCGCGAACTGCTGGACACCCTGCTGCTGTGGCAGCCCCGCGTGGTGCTGGACGCCAACGGCAGCGCCCACGTCAAAGTGCGGATCAACGACGCGCTGACCCGCTTCCGCCTGGTGGCGGTGGCCGATGCGGGCAATGATTTGTTCGGCACCGGCGAAGCCGGCTTCAACGTCACCCAGGACCTGCAGCTAAGCTCCGGCATCCCGCCGCTGGCGCGCGAAGGCGACCAGTTCAGCGCCGGCGTCACCGTGCGCAACGGCGGCGACAAGCCGCTCAAGGTCAAGATCCTGGCCGGCGCGCCCGGCCTGCCGGCGCTGCCGCCGCAGGAAATCAGCCTGCCGGTGGGCGAGGCGCGGCTCTTGAGCTGGCCGGTGACGGTGCCCAACGACATCAAGGAACTGAAATGGAGCTTCAGCGCCCAGCAAGTGGACGGCAAGGCCGCCGACAAGCTGGCGGTGCGCCAGGAAATCGAGCCGGCGGTGCCCATCACCGTGGAGCAGGCCACGCTGCAGCGCGTGACGCCGGAACTGAGCATCCCCGTCGCCTTGCCGCTGGGCGCCCTGCCCGGCCGTGGCGGCATCCGCATCAGCCTGCAGGCCAAGCTGGGCAATGAACTGCCCGGCGTGCGCCGCTGGTTCCAGGACTACCCCTATGTCTGCCTGGAACAGCGCAGCTCGGTGGCGCTGGGCCTGTCCGACGCCAAGCGTTGGGATCAATTGATGAGCGAACTGCCGCTATACCTGGATGGCAGCGGCCTGGCCGCCTACTTCCCACTGGCCGAAGGCGCGCCGGATCGCGGCAGCGACATCCTCAGCAGCTATCTGCTGGCCGCCGCCCACGAAGCCGGCGTCTCCATCCCCGAAGCCCAGCGCGGGCGGCTGCTGGATGGCCTGTCCGCCTTCGTCGAGGGGCGGCTCAAACGCGATCTGCCGCTGGGCCGCCAGGACGCAGACGCCCGCCGTCTGAGCGCGATGGAAGCGCTGGCGCGCTACGGCCGCTTCCGTCCGGCCATGCTGGACGTGCTAGATCTCAACCCGCAGAAAATGAGCACAGCCATGTTGGTGGACTGGCTGGCGCTGCTGAACCGCGCCGCCGACATCCCGCAGCGCGCCGCGCGGTTGAGCGAGGCCGAGAACCTGCTGCGCGCGCGGCTCACCTACCAGGGCACGCGCATGGGCTTCAGCACCGAGGCCAGCGACAACGCCTGGTGGCTGATGGGCAGCGCCGACGTCAACGCCGCCAAGCTGCTGTTGACGGTGCGCAAGCTGCCGGGCTGGCAGGCGGACATGCCGCGCCTGCTCACCGGCCTGCTGGGGCGTCAGCAAAAAGGCCATTGGGGCACCACCACCGCCAATCTGTGGGGCAGCCTGGCCGTCGCGCAATTCTCGCGTCAATTCGAAACCACGCCGGTCAGCGGCCAGACCAGCGCCGCGCTGGGCAGCGCCAAACTGAACCTGGCTTGGCCGCAGGACGGCGTCAAGCAGTTGGGCTTGCTGCCCTGGCCCGCCGCCGGCGGCAGCCTGCAGCTCAAGCACGCCGGCGGCGGCGCGCCGTGGGCCACGGTCCAGGCCGAAGCCGCCATCGTGCTCAAGGCCCCGCGCTACGCCGGCTACAGCATCAAGAAAACGCTGAGCCCTGTCAGCCAGAAAGCCAGCGGCCAGTACCAGCCCGGCGACGTGGTCAAAGTCACGCTGGAGATCCAGGCGCAAAGCGATATGACCTGGGTGGTGGTCAACGACCCTATCCCGGCTGGCGCCACCATCCTGGGTTCCGGCCTGGGCCGGGATTCGGCGATCAACGCCAAAGCCGACAGCGACGGCGACCCCGCCGACTACGTGGAGCGCCGCTTCTCCGGCTACCGCGCCTACTACGGCTACGTGCCGCGCGGCGGCCTGAAAACCAGCTACACCATGCGTCTGAACAACCCCGGCGCCTTCAAACTGCCGCCGACGCGGGTGGAAGCGCTGTACGCGCCGGATGTGTTCGGCATGTCGCCCAACCCGGTGTTCAAGGTAGTCGATGGCAAATAGAGCGGGATGGACCTGGCTGGCGGCGCTGGCTTTCAGCGCCGCCGCCGCGCCGGCGCTGGCCCAGCCCAGTTTTCAGCAGGTCAAAGCGGAGTGGAGGCCATCGGATGTCGTGGTGCTGGACCGCAACGGCCAGCCCCTGCAACGGCTGCGGGTGGACAAGCAAGGCCGGCGCTTGGACTGGGTGGGCTTGGCGGACACCTCGCCGGCTTTCCGCCACGCGCTAGTGGTATCGGAAGACCGGCGCTTCTACCAGCACAGCGGCGTGGACTGGTCCGGCGTGGCCGCCGCAGCCTGGGGCAATCTGTGGAACACCCGCACCCGAGGCGCCTCCACGCTGACCATGCAACTGGCCGGCCTGCTGGATAACGATCTCAAGGTGGGCCGCGGCGGTCGCAGCCTGTGGCAGAAAATGGGCCAGGGCTGGTCCGCCGCCTGGCTGGAAACGCATTGGAGCAAGGCGCAAATCCTGGAGGCCTACCTCAATCTGGTCGGCTTCCGCGGCGAGCTGGTAGGCCTGTCCGCGCTGTCCGCCACCTTGTTCGGCAAACTGCCGGCCGGCCTCAATCTGGAAGAGTCCGCTATCGCGGTGGCGTTAATCCGCGCGCCCAACGCCGCGCCGGACAAAGTGGCTGCCCGCGCCTGCCGCATTCTGCAAGACATGCGCCGCCAGCCCAACTGCGCGGCGCTAGCGGTACGCGCGCGTCAGGCGCTGGCGCAAAGCCGCGCCGCCAATCCGCTGGCCGAACAGGACGCCCCCCACTTCGCCCAAAAGCTGCTGCTGCGCCAGCCGCTAGCGGCCGGCAGCCGCATCGGCTCCACCCTGGACCTGGGCCTGCAACGCTACGCCGCCTCGGTGCTGCGCCGCCACCTGGCCGCGCTGGCGCAGCGCAATGTGCAGGACGGCGCGCTGGTGGTGCTGGACAACGCCAGCGGCGACATCCTGGCCTGGGTGGGCTCCAGCGGCCGCGGCCTGTCCAACGCCGCGGAAGTGGACGGCGTCACCTCGCTGCGCCAGGCCGGCTCCACCCTCAAGCCCTTCCTCTATCAGCTGGCGCTGGAGCGTCATTACCTGAGCGCCGCCTCCCTGTTGGACGACAGCCCGCTAAGCCTGCAAACCGGCGCCGGCCTGTACGCGCCGCAAAACTACGCCAAGGACTTCAAGGGCCTGGTGTCGGCGCGCACCGCGCTGGCCTCCTCTCTCAATGTGCCGGCGGTGCGCGCCATCGAAATGGTGGGCCCCAACGCGCTGCGCGACCGCCTGTACCGGCTGGGCCTGAGCAGCCTGCAACAGGACGGCGACTACTACGGCTACAGCCTGGCGCTGGGCGCCGCCGACATCCGCCTGCTGGAGCTGGCCAACGCTTACCGCACCCTGGCCAACCAGGGCCTGGCCAGCCCGACTCGCTGGACGCTGGCGGACCCCAAGCCCAAGCCGCAGCGGCAGCTGGACGCCGCCAGCAGTTTCATCATCGCCGACATCCTGTCCGACCGCACCGCTCGCGCGCGCACCTTCGGCCTGGAAAGCGCGCTGTCCACCCGTTACTGGAGCGCGGTCAAAACCGGCACCAGCAAGGACATGCGCGACAACTGGGCAGTGGGCTTCTCCCGCCAGCGCACCGTGGCGGTGTGGGTGGGCAACGCCGCCGGCGAGCCGATGTGGGACGTGTCCGGCATGCACGGCGCGGCGCCGGTGTGGCAGGCGGTGCTGGACCGCGCCCAACAAGGCGAGCCGGCCTCCCTGCCGCCGGCTCCGCCGCCCGGCGTGGTGAGGCAGAACGTGCGCTACGAGGGCGATGTCGAGGCCAGCCGCCGCGAATGGTTCCTGGCCGGCACCGAACGCGCGCTGATCGTGCCAGAACGCGGCGGCGCCGCCAGTCAGACGCCGGGCATCGCCGCGCCAGTGGACGGCAGCGTCTACGCGTTGGACCCGGACATCCCGCCGGCCAACCAACGCCTGCTGCTGCGCGCACGCGGCGTGGCCCGCCCGCAATGGTGGCTGAACGGCAAACGCCTGGGCTCCGGCGCCAGCCTGCCCTGGTTCCCCTGGCCCGGCCGCCACGCACTGGAACTCCGCGACGCCAAGGGCCTGGTGGTGGAGAAAATCCGCTTTGAAGTGCGCGGCGCGGTGGCCATTCCAGGTCGAAAGACCGGTAAACCTGGCGCTCGCGCCAACTAACCACGGATCATGATCTTGTCTCGCCCTTGCTCGCGAAACTTTGAACCGGCTCTAAAGGCCGAATAGACGCGCCCCCGCGCCCTTCGACGCGGGGGCGCTGCGCTTACTCCGCAGCCAGCAAGCGCCAGCGCTGATTCGCGCCGCCGTGACAGGCCCATTGAATCAGCTGCTGGCCAGCTTGGGCCGAGCTGTTGGCCACATCCACGCATTTGCCGGCCTGCGCGCCCACCAGACTATAGTTTCCCGCGCCATCCGCCTTCAGGCTGAAACGCTGATTGGCCTGACCGCTGCACGGCCACTGAATCAACTTGCCCCCATCCTGCTTGGAGCCGCCCTCCACGTCCAGGCATTGCCGGGAATGCGCGGCCGTCAATTGATAACCGTCCCCGCTGGCCGCCAACTGCCATACCTGGTTCTGCCCAGTCGCCGTTTGCTGGACAACCGCCGCGCCGGACGCCGCGCTATTATCCTTAACCGTCAGCCACAAGCCGTTGCTCAAGGACTGCAAGCGGTAAGACTTGCCCGTCTGCGGCCCAACGGCGCTGCTGTCTATGACTTTGGCGGCGCGCGCGTCGCTGCGGTCCAACACATCGGTCAGCGTCAAGCTTACCTGCAGCTTGGCCGGCGTCGTTGTTCCCGCCGGCAGCTTCAAGCTAGCCGCGCGGCGCTCGCCGGAGATTTCGCCGCCTTGGGCCAAGGTCTTGCCGCTGGCCGCGTCGCCGACGCTGAGCTGGTATTTGAACTGCGGCGCCCCATAGGGGCTGGTTTGCCAACTCACCGTCACCGTCCGCGCGGCGGCGTCGTATGTGGCGTTCAGTTGATCGATCTTGGCAGGTTCCGCTTCCGGCGCGGCAGGACGCCGGGCAGTGGAAATCAGCGGCGATTGGAAACCTGCCAGCGGCGCGCCCTGCTGCATCACAAAGCGCCCCAGCGCGGACACCGCATGCTGCTTGGCCTGCGCCGGCGTCAATTCCGTGACGGTGGGCGTGGCTCGATTAATCGCCTGCCAGCCCTGCGCGCCGCGCGCCCAGACATCGTAATACTCGGCGGTGCGGGTCACCTCCTTGGCCTGGCCGCTCCAGTTCTCGATGAAGCTGTTGGCGGACTGGGCGGCGAAGTCGACATTGGCCACCGGGAAATCAAAAGTGGCGTGGTGGGTCCAAACCCGCGTGGCCGCGTCCCGCGTCCACATGCCAAAGTAAGTGTGGCCGTTTTGCTGCCAATTGCGCACCAAGGACGTCACCGGCTGGCCCAGCGTCCACTTGGTTTGCAGATCGAAATACTTCAGTCCCTCGCCCTCCCCGCCAAAGCGCTCCACCTTGGCGCCGGGCTTGGCGTACACCGCGCGAATGGGTACGCCATGCACCGACACCGGGTCCCAGATCGAAAAGATATAGGCCGGCGCGCCGTTGTTGTGGCTCTGAATGCCGGTGTAGCCGCCGGCCTCGCGGCCGCCGTTCCAGCCCAGGGTCTCGTAATACGTGTGCTGATGGGTATTCAATACCTTCACCGTCATCATCAGGATGTCGGCGGAAACGTTGGGATAATTGAGATGGGCGGAACCGGTGCCGGCCAGCGCCGACGCAACGGGAATACAGGACAGGACCAAGCCGGCGACGCCGCGGCTGAATGAGTACATGGCAACACCTTTATTCAATAAGGGAAACCAAGGCCGGCCGCATACGACAACGGCCTGCCGCCAAAACACTTAATAAGTGAGTGAACGACAGGCCGCCGGGTTCCGCCTCCACAACGGAATGGCACTATTTACACTGGCTCAACGCTGGATCAGATAGCGTATCGTCGGGCCGTCCTGCTGGATTTCCAGCACGGTGTAGCCATGGTTCTTGGCATCCAGCGGGATGTTGTTGATCGACTGCGGACAATCGGTCACCACCTCCAGGATTTCGCCCGGCTGCAGCTGCGGCATCGCCTCCAGCGTGGCCACCGCCGGATACGGGCAGGGCTCGCCCATCATGTCCAAACGGTAGTTCGGGGTATAACTCTGCTTGCTCATGCCGCCTCCTTGCTGAATCTAGCCGCCTGCGCCTTATTGGCGAAAAAGCGTTTTTCCCACCACATCACCGCCAGCATCGCCAACGCCAACATCGCGTAAGTGAGCACCAGGCCGCCTTGCGGGCCAAACACCGCCAGCAGGTTCACCTTGGCGTAATCAGTCGCCACCGCCGGCGCGATATCGTCCCACCACGCCGCCAGCAAGGTGGCGCCGACGATATTGCCCAGCCCCACCCACCAGTAATGCACCTGGCCCTCCACCGCGCGGTACATCCAGCCGGTTTCGCAGCCGCCGGCCAGCACGATGCCGAAGCCGAACAAGACCCCGCCTATCACCGCATTGGGGCCGGCCCACAGAATCTTGGGCGGCACGCCCAGCTGCACATAGCTGTACACGCCGATCACGCTCACCGCCATGCCGGCGATGATGGCCTTGGCCATCTGGGTGCGGCCGGTCAGCCACAGATCGCGAAAGGCCGAGGTAAAGCACACCTGCGCGCGCTCGATGATCAGGCCGAAAGCCAGGCCGAACAAGGCCGCCAGCCCCAGCTTGGGCATGGAGAAGGTGCGGGCCAGCGCCCACAGCGTGAAGGCGACGAAAATCAGCATGCCCAGGCGGAAGCGACGCCGCGCCTGATCCTCGCGCTGCTGCAAGGGCTGCGGCGCGTTCACCTTCTGCAGTTTCACCGGAATGCGGAACACCGGCAGCATGGTCACCCGCGCGCCAAACCAGGACCCGGCCGCCGTGGCCAACGCAAACAGCCAGGCATGCAGGGAAAACTGCGGAATGCCGGTGAAGAAGGCCGCCAGATTGCAACCCATGGCCAAACGCGCGCCAAAGCCGGCGATCAGGCCGCCCAGCACCGCCTGCGCAATGCGGACGCGATGATGCGGCATGCGCAGCTTGACGTTGTTGGCCCACAAGGCCGCGGACAGGCAGCCGGCGAACATGCCTATGATCATCATGCCGTCCACTCGGTCCAGCGGCGTGCCCTCAAGATGGATCACCTTGAAATAACCCCAGGTTTCCGGATGAAAGCCAAACAGCTGCAAGGCGTGGCCGCCCCAGCGCGTGAACTCCCCGGTCACCGCCCAGAAAGTGCCGGTAATGCCGAAATAATATGCGGACAACACCCCGGCGGCGATCACCGCCGGCACCGGCGCCCAGAAGCGCACCAGGTATTGCGTCTTGAAATCCTGCCAAGTCATGGCTCAGACGTCTCCCAATAAAAAAACCTGCCCGCGGGCAGGGTCAAAAATATACGGTTGGCATTGTAGAACAGTGCGTGAACCATGTCAGCGCCGGATTGTCTCACCCGCCGCCTATCGCAGGCAAACCCAAAGCCGGTCGGACTTGATCTGACGCGGCACGGCGGACGCGCGTCGGGCTTGCTGGCTGGTACTGATTAAAACCAAATCCCTTTGGCATCAAAGCCTTTGTGCGGAGCAGTAAAAACACATAGAATAAGCTCGCTTTTTAACAATAACTATCAACAGCTATCGCGCAAGCCACGATGCCGCCGCTACGGCGCCTGAACGCTTGCTCGCAAACCTTCGCCAGATAGAGCCCTGAACCCATGGACTTAAGCACCCTGCTCGCCAGCTTCGCCTCCGCCTTCAACCAAGACCAGCGCCTGCTCACCCTCAGCCTGGGCGACGGCAGCGTGGCGGCCGAGCAACTGCTGCCGCTGAGCTTGGCCGGCGAAGAAGGCGTGTCGCGGCCTTACGCCTACCAGCTGGTGTGTTTATCTCCAGACGGCGCCATCGAACTCAAGACCCTGCTCGGCCTGCCCGCCCGGCTTGGCATCCTCGACGCCGCCGGCGCGGAGTCCTTGCGTTGCGGCGTGGTGTCCAAGGTAGAGAGCCTGGGCTCGGACGGCGGTTTCAGCCGCTATCAGCTGACCATCGAGCCGCCGTTCGCGCTGCTGCGTCATCGCGTCAGCTCGCGAGTGTTCCAGGACCTGTCGGTGCCGGACATCGTCACGCAGATCCTGGCCGAGCATCAGCAGGCCAACCCGGTGTTCGCCCGCGTCCAGACCTTGGACTTCAAGACCGGCCCGGCGTCGCCGCGCAGCTACTGTCTGCAATACCGCGAGAGCGATTACGACTTCATCGTGCGCCTGCTGCACGAAGAGGGTTATGCCTGGCGGTTCGATCACCTGGACGGCGACACACCACAAGTGCGCTTGGTCGCCTTCGACGACCCTTACAGCCTGCCGCCGGCCGGCGTCGAGCGCGTGCGTTTCCACCGCAGCGACGCCACCGAAGCCGAAGACGGCCTGACCGAGTGGAAGGCCCAGCGCCAGATCGTGCCCGGTGCGGTGGCGCTGGCCAGCTTCGACTACCAGCCTGTCTCCACCCAGCACAGCGGCGACGACAGCCGCATCGACCAGGGCCAGAACGGCAAGGCGCTGCAATCCTCCTTGCACGACTACGACCCGCAATCGCTGTACTACGCCGGCGATGCCGACCAGCTCAGCCACTACGCCCAGCTGCGCCAGCAAGCGCATGACCTGAACGCCAAGCAATTCAGCGGCGGCGGCTCCGTGCGCGGCCTGGCCGCCGGCCAGTGGTTCCGCCTGGACGACCACCCGGCCCACGACGGCGACAGCAGCGAACAGCGCGAATTCGTCGTCACCCGCCAAACCCTGAGCGCGCGCAACAACCTGCCGGCCGACCTCAAAGCGCTGGCAAAAGCAGAGGACGCCCAACCCTTCCGCGCCGACTTCGACGCCCAGCGTCGCGGCGTGCCGCTGACCCCGGCCTACGCCCATACCGAGTTGGCCAAGCCCAAGTCGCGCGGCGTGCAGACCGCCACCGTGGTGGGGCCGCAAGGAGAGGAAGTCCACACCGACCAGCACGGCCGCATCAAGGTGCAATTCCACTGGCAGCGGCCGGACGAACACCCGAGCATCGGCGCCAATCTGGACGACACATCCTCCTGCTGGCTGCGCGTGGTGATGCCCAGCGCCGGCGCAGGCTGGGACCATCAATTCATCCCGCGCATCGGCCAGGAAGTCTTGGTCGACTTCATCGAAGGCGATATCGACCGCCCGGTGATCACCGGCGTGCTCTACAACGGCAGCCACCCGACGCCGGACTTCAGCGGCGCGGGCGCACTGCCGGCCAACAAAACCCTGTCCGGCATCAAATCCAAAGAACACCAGGGCAGCCAGTACAACGAACTCTTGTTCGACGACACCCCCGGCGAAGTGCGCGCCAAACTGTCGAGCGAACCCGGCAAAACCCAGCTCAACCAAGGCTTCCTCACCCAGCCGCGCAGCAACGGCAAGGCCGAGCCGCGCGGCGACGGCTTCGAACTGCGCACCGACAACCACGGCGCCATCCGCGCCGGCCACGGCCTGCTGCTGAGCACCGAAGCGCAGAACGGCGCGTCCGGCAAACAACTGGCACGCGAACAGGCGCAAAGCCAGCTCGATGCGGCACTCAGCCTGAGCCAAAGCCTGGGCGACACCGCCAGCGGCCAGCAGGCGGACACCATGGAAACCGGGCCGGAAGGCATAGGCGACGACAATAAGCGGGAAGGCAAGCAGCTGATCGGCCACCTGCAGCATCAGCAAGCGGCGCTGAAAGCCTGGGAGGCGGAAACCAATACCGACAAAGAAGGCAAAACCGGCAAGGACATCTCCGGCCGCCAGCCCTTGCTCATCCTGTCCGCGCCGGCCGGCATCGCCAGCCTGAGCCAACAGAGCCATACCCTGGCCGCGGAAACCAATCTGGACCTGGTGGCGCAGCGCGACACCAACCAAACCTCCGGCCGACGCTGGATTCACAACGTCGGCGACAAAATCAGCCTGTTTGTCACCGGCCTGCAAGACAAGATCGCGCTGAAGCTGATTGCCGCCAAGGGCAAGATTCAAATGCAGGCGCAAAGCGACACGATCGAAGTGACCGCGAACAAGGACGTGACCATCACCTCCTGCAAGGAACGCATCGTCATCACCGCCAAGGAGGAGATCCTGGTCACCGCCGGCGGCGGCTACATCCGGCTCAAGGGCGGCGATATCGAAGTGCATTGCCCCGGCACCGTGACGGTGAAAGGCGCCAGCCACAACCTCAGCGGCCCCACCAGCCTGAACGCGCCCTTGCCGGAACTCAAAGTGAAGAGTTGCGCCATGCGCGCCAGCGCCGCGGCATCCGGCGGCGATGCCGTGGTGATGCTATGAACGGAGACGCCAGGATGCCCGCCCCTCAATCTTTATCAGCCCCGCTATTGGGCTGGACCGTACTCCCGGAAGACGGCTTGAGCCGAAACTGGCTAAACCGACATCGCTACGCCGTGGTGGAAGCCGAGCAACTCGAACAGCTACCCAGCGACTGGCCCAGCACCCGGCTTGCGCCCAAACGATTTGCCGACAATGAAGGCTTAATGCCCGCCCTGCTGGATATCGCGGCGCTAAAGCCGGAGCAAGGCGACCAACTACATGCCCTGCTGGCCCAGGCGCATCAAGATGGTGAAGCCAGCCCGGTTTCCGCCTTGCTACAAAGCCAGTCGTCTCCAGCAGCCCTGCTGCGCCACTTGTGCGATATCCAGATGTACCGCTACCACTTGCAAACTGCCTGGCTGCGCGTCTTCGACAGCCGGGTCTGGGTGCAACTCCCACGCGTACTGGGCGACAAAGCCTGGAACCGGCTCTTCGGCCCAATAAGCAGCTGGAGCGTCAGCCTATATGGCGCATGGGTGGAAACCCGACCCAGCACCGCCGGGTTGCCGGGAGAACCCGATACAGAGCAACGCTGGCAAGCAATGCAACGCATAGGGGCCATTAATAGAGCGTTGCTGCGCAGCGGCTGGCTTGAACTTCCGGCCATCCTGGAAAAGAGCGGCTTGCTGGACCAACTGACGCAAAAGGCACAAGCCATCCACAGACTGGGCCGGATTGAAGATCAAGTCGCCTACGCTCAGCTAGGCGCTGAATATGGCTGGGGTTTTGACGAACATCCGATCGCGCGCAGCGCCCTAGCCGGCTTTTACCAGGAAAGCGAAACGGAACGCGCCGACGCCACCATCGTGGACGTGCTGGCCGCACTGGACGACGCCCAATGGCAGACCATACGTCGCGACCTCGCCGCCAGATAGAACCCGCAGATAACTACAGAGAAGATCAATGTCGAAGCCTGAATGCACCCAGCAAAAAACCTGTGATTACTGTGAGAAACGCGGCGTCCCCATTCTGCCGCTGCGCTACGCCGTAGCCATGCCCAATGCCGGAGCGCCGAAACCGGCCTCCCCGCCGTCCATCGCCCTCCCCGCGGCCTCCGGCCAATACACACTGCGTCTGCTGCGCTCGGGCTACCTGTATGTGTACGATGAGGCCCGTAAACGCTGGGACGATTACTTCGTCACCGCAGACGGTTATTTCTGCAAAATATTCCCGGTCAAAGGCCAGCCCACACCTATCCCCAGCAAAGCCTTCAATTGCTGCGACCCCAGCCATCGCGCCCTCGCCAGTTGCATCACTATTCCAGACGCCAAGCGCGCCACCAAGGTATGGCTAGGTTTCTCCGACGCGCAATGGACCGACGATGTCCGCAAACGCCACGAATCCGCCGACTACCGCAAACAACATATGCGCTGCGTCGACGTCAATGCCTACACCGCCGGCGCGGACGGCAAGCACTGCTTGCCCATCAAGAATGTAGGCGCCAAAGTGTCCGAATACGCTCTGGATGACGCGGCGCTCAAGAAGGCGCTGTCCTTCTCGCCCCATCAACTGGACTCGCGCAAAAAACAAACTGCCATGCTGCTGGCGCAGTGCGAACAACTCATGCCGGGCAAAGGCTTCGCGGTTGCATTGACAGACCCGGTCGGCATTGCCTCGGAACTGTCCAGCCTGATGGACGTGCATGCCCACGCCTTTGCCAACGCTCCCTCACGCAAACACCCGCTGATGGCCGCCTCCGCCATTCGCCAGATCAAGAATGAAGTCCATGCCCAGGCCTTGAAAGCAGAACAAAACGCAGCGGAGGAACTGGCCGATCAGCAGTTAATGGAATACGGAGCATTACCCAGTCTTTTCCCCTCGCTGCGAAAAAAACAGGAAGAGTTGGATGAACAAATCAGAACCGTGACGCCGCAACAGATCAAAACGGCGCAGACCCATGCCTGGAAACGCTACCACGATCAATTCAACGAAGACGCGATGGATGCCTGGTACAAGGGCTTTGAAGCCGAGAGCCAAGTATTCCACCAGCAAACCATCGCCCCTTTGGCCAAGGCCCATGTCAGTTGGATGGACACGGCGGGAATCAAGAAATATTTTGAGTGCAATTTCGACCCGAAAAACATGGACAGTGGTGACGTCTACATCCGCACTGCCCATCTGGTGGTCAAAGGTGTGCAGGATAAAAAGGAATGCCAGGAACACATTGCCGATCAAATAATGCTCAAGTTCACCGCCGACAATTATTTGCTCAATGCCGTCGTGTTCAATCAAGCCACTCTCAAAGAGCAAGTTAACAAATTGCTCGGCGGCAACGCGCTTGACCATCGCGGCTTCCCGGCAGATGCCTTGATCGGCTTTCATACCACCACCGCAGCAAAAGTTCTGACAGAAGCCCAGGCTGGCGAAGTCAGCTCATACCTGGTTGCCATCAATGGCGCACTGGTACGAGCATTTACCAAAGCGGTCGACGGTGTAGGGCTGCCGATCTGGGCAGCTCTGGCCAAATACAGCGGCCAAGTCTTTATCCGGGTCGAAGTCAGCGGCAGGAAAAAAGCCTTCATCTCCCAGTTGATCAAGGAAGTGCTGAAACTCAGTGGTCAGGCAACACGGCCGCCTGAGATCAAACGCGCGGTACAGGCCGAGCTGCGCACGCTGCAAGTTGCCGGCATCAAGCTTGAGGGCAAGGAAACCAAGCAATTCATCGTGGTGGTGGACCCCGCCCACATCAAGGGCATGCCAGCCAACCTCTCTCCGGCCCAGCAGGCTAGCTGGTTGGCCAAATCCATCCGCACCGCGGACCAGATCGACAACTTGGTATTTGGCTCCTGGCGCCAGTCGCTGCTTAAACCAGAAGCCGTGCTGAAAGGTCATATCCCGTTTATTGGCGGCCTACTGGCAGCATTGTGGCAACTGGCAGCGCTGAAAAAACTAGCCGAAGATAATGACTCGGCAATGAGCCATGAAGAATACGAGCCTATCAGTCGATTGGCTGCCGGTGCACTAGCTTTGCTGGGTACCATGGGAGATCTTATTGGCCAAGGACTGGAAAAAATGGCAGTAAAAATTCCCAGCCTCGGGCAAGGCTTTGCCAAAAGAGCACGTTGGCTAGGGACACTAGGAAGAGTTGCTGGCTTTATCGGCGCAGGGATTATGGCGGCATTCGATGGCCACAAAGCATGGATTGCGTATAACAATAGGCAGTTTGGTATGATGGGGCTTTATATTGGATCGACCCTTCTCGGCGTATATATCGGATACCTAGCACTTGGAAGCGGGATTCCTTTTGTTGGCTGGCTAGCAATCATAGCATTGCTTAGCATTACCTTAATTATCGAGCTTGTCAAAGACAACAAATTGCAAGAGTGGATGCAGAACGGATTTTGGGGCAAAAAAACTTACAAAACCCCGGAAGAGGAAAAGCAACAACTTGACTTAGCCTTAAAGGGATAGCAATGGAATACACTGGGCTTTTACGGAAATACAAATTAAACAGAAAACTATCAAAATCAGAAAAAGAAAACCAATTATGTCAGACTCAAAAAATTGAAAAAAAAATAAATCATGAATTAACAACAATAGAAATAAACTCCACCTACATTGAAATAGTAGACAAATTTTTTTTCTGGAAGGGATGGCTTACTACTGGCTGCGTAGTCCTGCTAGCACTCATTGCAGTTCTGTTGCTTGCATTTTTAAAAGTCGCAATTACAGAAAGACTAAATGACTTTGAATCATGGCTTGCTTTGTTGTTTGTTTTCGCCGTCTTCAGTCCTTTAATTTTTCTGCTCTCCAACTCCATTCACAAAGAAATAAATCTCACCCACTATCCAATAAGATTCAATAGAAAAGCCAGAAAAATTTTTGCCTTCCGTCCAGATGGTAAAATTTTAACAGCAGACTGGGACCAAGTGTTTTTCACTCAGGTCTCAGTATCTGGAAAGTACTGGGAGTTTCAATGCCATATTTTGGACAAAGATGGAGAAACCATATTAGAAACCTTTGCCTTACCCGCATTGGCATATGGTGTCGAGGAGAAAGAAGACTTCAAAGGGTACTGGGAATTCATTCGACGTTACATGGAAGAAGGCCCCGCCAGTGTGATTGACAACATCACTGCCTGCCTCCCCATCAAGAAAGAGAAAGAAACCTTAAAATTTAGCTATCAACGACTAGCATATTCATTGGGAGGTCCTAGTCTATTTATGCTCCTATACTATGCCATGTGTTACCCTGGCCGTATACTAACAATGCATTACAGCAAAATCCCGCAATGGCCGCGAGAAATCGAAGAGCAATGTCCCGTCGAGCCGAATGACCCCTACTTCAAGGATGCTGCCAGCAACCCGGAGTAAAAATGCGAGTCAGTTAAGATGGAATACACTGGACTATTACGCAGCTACTCAATAAACAGACCTCTCAGCAAAAGTGATCACACATATCAACTACATCAAAAAACCCGTCTTGACATTTCTTTAAGCTACGAATTAAGTGTAATCAAATTCAACTCCAATCACATGGAAGTTATCGACAAATTTTTCAAATGGAAAGGAGGAATAACCACCATCTGCACCCTGCTTTTGCTAGGCATTTTTACATTTTTACATTATTACTGATCACAGCTCACGGCGCCATATTTACTTACCCAGACGAACCTGAGGCTTGGGCATTACTACTATTTGGAATGGCAATAACTTCGCCTCTTATTTGGCTGCTTTTCAAATCAATTCGCAAAGAAATTAATTACACCCACTATCCTATTCGCCTTGACAGAAATAACAATAAAATTCATGTATTTCGCCAAAATGGCAGCACTCTGTCCGCCGATTGGAATGCTATTTTTTTTACACTGTCAAAAGTAACAGGAAATCATTGGGAAATTCAAGGACACATACTAAAGCCCGATAACATTAGCATTATAGAAACCTTTTCATTTTGTAGCTTAGAAGTAGGAGAAGAAGGCAGAAAGGCATGCTACCTCTACTGGGAATTTCTACGCCGATACATGGAGGAAGGTCCACAAAGTGTGGTTAACGAAATTAAGGCAATCCTTCCCATTTCTCCGCAAAAGCATAATTTTACCTGGATGGTTAATGGGTTTATTTTTACCTTTGGAAACAATGGCCTTGGACTGTTGACCACTTTGGTATATATCATTATTACAACTCCAGGGCGTTGGCTTGCCATGCGTTATAGTAAAATCCCGCACTGGCCAAAAGAAATTGAAGAACAAAGCCCAATTCAGCCTAATGATCCTTACTTTAGAGATGCTACCAGCAACCCTAAGTAAATTAGAAAATTTCATTGCATGGAATACACGGGACTACTACAAAAACACAAAGTCAATCGACCGCCTTCCTCTCTAGACAGGGAAAATCAACTACATCAAGAGAAGAGACTCAACATAAAAATTGGCCACGAGTTAACCGTCATAGAGATCAACTCAAGCTATCTAGAAGTAGTTGACAAGTTCTTTTTCTGGAAAGGAGGATTAACAACCGCCTGCT
This sequence comes from Chromobacterium haemolyticum, assembly GCF_002081825.1. GTDB lineage: Bacteria > Pseudomonadota > Gammaproteobacteria > Burkholderiales > Chromobacteriaceae > Chromobacterium > Chromobacterium fluminis. The sequence continues at coordinate 74,511 of NZ_MUKU01000003.1, forward strand.
CCCTTTTACTCGTAGGAATCTTTGTCATACTAATTGCTTTTTTAAGACTTATCATAATTGAAAGGTCTAACGAAATTGAGGCATGGCTTGCACTTTTATTTGCCTGCGCAGTATTCAGCCCTCTCATTTGGCTTTTTACAAGATCCATCCACAAGGAAATAAATCTCACACATTATCCTATAAGGTTCAATCGAAACACCCGCAAAATCCATGTATTCCGGCTAGATGGAAGCGTCCTAACCGCAAACTGGGACCAAGTATTCTTCACTCAGTCTCTTGTCACAAGCAAATTCTGGGAATTTCAAGGCCATATTTTGGCTGAGGATAGAGAAACCGTATTAGAAACCTTTGCTCTACCCATTCTAGCTGCAGGACCTAAAGCCAAAGAAGATTTCAAAGGATATTGGGAGTTCATCCGTCGCTACATGGAAGAAGGACCGGCAAGCGTCATTGATGTTATTACCGGCTACTTACCTATCAAACAGAAAAAAGAAACCCTGGCATTCTGCTATCATCGCGTTGCTTTCTCTTTGGGCTCAACCATTAACCCACTAATGCTACTGTATTACATCATGTATTACCCTGGTCGCATTCCTGCGATGCATTACAGCAAAATCCCGCAATGGCCGCGAGAGATCGAAGAGCAATGTCCCGTCAATCCGAATGACCCTTACTTCAAGGATGCCTCCAGCAACCCGAAGTAAAGGTGAGATCTTCATTAAATGGAATATACTGGGTTACTGAAAAAATACAAAGTTAATCGACCTCTCTCCTCGCAGGATAGGGAAAATCAGCTACGCCAAGACAAGAGGCTCAATATAAAAATTGCCCATGAGTTGACCGTTATAGAAATCAACTCAAGCTACCTAGAGCTTGTTGACAAATTTTTCTTTTGGAAAGGCGGATTGACCACAGTATGTATTTTGCTTCTATCTGCCATTACAATCATGATAGCCTCTATCCTAAAAATAGTAATATTTGAGAGAGCAGAGGAACTCGAAGCTTGGCTAATGCTTGCGTTCATATGCATTGGGTCAAGCCCTTTAATTTGGCTGTTTTCAAATTCAATCCGCAAAGAAATAAAACTCACTCACTATCCAATAAAATTCAACAGGAAAACTCGGAAAATTCATGTCTTCCGCTTAGACGGCAGTATCCTAACTGCAAACTGGGATGAAGTATACTTCACCCAAGCTCGGGTCACTAGCAATTACTGGGAGATCCAAGGCCATATTCTTGCTGATGATGGAGAAACCGTACTGGAGACTTTTGCCCTACCGGCCCTAGCTCATGGACTTCTAGAAAAAGAAGCAGTGAAAGGCTATTGGGAATTTGTACGCCGCTATATGGAAGAAGGCCCTGCTAGCGTGATTGACATCATTACCGGTTGCTTGCCTATCAAGAATCAGAAAGAAACTCTGGCCTTCAGCTATCACCGCCTGGCCTTTTCCTTCGGGTCTGTATTCAGCCCCTTTATGATTATGTATTACCTTATGGACTACCCCGGCCGCATACTAGCCATGCATTACAGTAAAATCCCGCAATGGCCGCGAGAGATCGAAGAGCAATGTCCCGTCGAGCCGAATGATCCCTACTTCAAGGATGCTGCCAGCAACCCGGATTAAAAACACGAGCCGTCCACATGGAATACACTGGTCTGTATATAAAATACGCCATCAACCGCCCCTTGGCCCGTTTAGAGCATGAGCACGCTCTGAACATCCACCAGAAACTGGATTTGCCGCTGGCTTATCAGTTGGCCGTGATCAAGATCAACAGCACTTATCTAGAGCTGGTTGACAAGTATTTCCGCTGGAAGGGCGTGATGAGCAGCGTGCTGCTGGCCATCTTCTACATCGTTCCCATAGGCTGCGCCACTATCGCGCTGGATTTCATCCTGATTGCCAGCGGCGCCAATCCCAGCCCCTATTATTCTCCGCAACAGGCCTGGACCCAAGCGGTGCTGCTACTGCTGTTTGGCCCCGGCTTGATAGGCAGCATCTTGATCTGGCTGTTAAGAAAAGAGGCCTTCGCGCTGACTCACTATCCGATCCGGCTGAACAGGAAATCTAGGAAAATATTCGCGTTTCAGCCTGGGGGAAAGATCGTGGAGTTTGACTGGGACCACAGCTTTTTTTGCTTGGGCCTAGGCAAAAGCAATACCTGGGAGATTCAGGGCCACAAGCTGGATGCGGAAGGCAAGGTGTCCGCCACTTTCGCCTTCTCAGAGTTGGCGGTGGGGACGAAAGACCAGGAGCTGCTGAAACAGCATTGGGAGTTCATCCGTCGCTATATGGAAGAAGGCCCGACCAGCGTCATCCAGGAAGTCAAGGCTTGCCTGCCGATTGCAGACCAGCGAGAACCGTTCTGGTTTGGCCTGCAGCGCACCGACTTTTATGTAAACGCTATGCCGTGGTCAATGAGGTTGGCCTTTTTGCTGATTTATTTAATCTGCTATCCCGGCCGATGGTTTGCCATGCGTACCAGCCAGATTCCTGCCTGGCCAGTCAATGTGGACGAGCAATGCCAAGTTGCGCCAGACGATCCATACTCTCGTGACGCCTCAATGAATCCATAAAAATAGAAAAGCCTTATTGCATGCGTCAATTCTCACCGTCACCAAGCTGAGCAAAATCAGCGGCACCATTTCCCGCTATAAGAAAACAAAAGCGCGCCCCCCAAAAACTTCAGCCCCTCCCCTTCATCTCATCGTCACCATTCCGTCATCCGCCGCGCCTAAGCTGAGCTGTATTCCACCATGTCGGCCGCGTGCCATGAACCACCCCATTACCCAGCAGCAATACGGCTCGGACCAGGCCGGGCTGATCTGCGGCTTTCGCTTTCATCCGGATTGCGCCGGCGAAGAGATCGATTCCGCTCAGGCGCAAGCCTGGCTGCGCGCGCCGCCGGACGGCGACGCCTTTCTATGGCTGCATTTCAATCTGGCCAATGCCGCCAGCGAGCGCTGGCTGCGCGCGGCCCTGCCCTTGCAGGAGGACTTTTTCGAAGCCTTGCGCGGCGGCTCCAACTCCACCCGCATCGAATTGCTGGATCAGGCCTTGCTGGCGGTGATCAACGACGTGGCTTTCAGCTTTGGCCTGGCCTCGTCGGACATCGCCACCCTGTGGGCGCATGCTCAGCCGCGGGTGCTGATCACCGCGCGCGTCAAGCCGCTGCACTCGGTGGACCGGCTGCGCGCGACGGTGCGCGCTGGCGCGGCCTTCCGCTCGCCGGCGGCCTTGCTGGTGCATTTGCTGCAGAACCAGGCGGACGCGCTGGCGGGCATCGTGCGGACCAGCGGCGCGCAAGTGGATGTGCTGGAGGACCGGCTGCTGGCGCAAAGGCTGGACGATCAGCGCGCGCAGTTGGCGGCGATGCGCCGCTCGCTGGTGCGCCTGCAACGCTTGCTGGCGCCGGAGCCCAGCGCGCTGTTCCGGCTGCTGAACCGGCCGCCGGCCTGGCTGGACGCGGCCGACGCGCAGGCACTGCGTCAGTCTTCCGAGGAGTTCGCGCTGACGCTGAACGACCTGTCAGCGCTGGTGGAACGGATCAAGCTTTTGCAGGAAGAGCTGGCCGCGCGCCTGAACGAGCAGAGCAACCGCACCCTGTTCACGCTCACCCTGGTGACGGTGCTGGCGCTGCCCATCAATATCGTCGCCGGTTTCTTCGGCATGAACGTGGGCGGCGTGCCGCTGGCCAATCATCCGCACGGCTTTTGGGTGCTGGTGCTGCTGGTGGCCGGTTTCAGCCTCTTGGCCGCCTGGTGGGCTTTCCGCCGTCAGCGCGGCGCGTAGGCGGCCCTCACGCAGCCCCGCCCGCCGGCGCGAACATGCGCTGGCATAGGAAGTCCACGAAGACGCGCAGCTTGGGCGACAACTGGCGGCTGGACGGCCACAGCACATGGAACATGCCGGTCTGGCCCAGATAGGGCTCCAGCACGATTTGCAGCCGGCCGGCGGCCAGCGCGTCGCGCACGATGAAGTCCGGCAGATACGCCAGGCCCTGATTCTGGCTGGCGGCGCAGATCAGCGCCTCGATATTGTTGCAGCTCAAGGCGCTGCTCGGCGGCCAGTCCTGGCCGGCCGGCGCGCCGTCCAGCGCCCAGGTCTGCAGCTTGCCGGTGCTGGGGAAGCGATAGCGCAGGCAGGCGTGATGGGCCAGGTCCTCCGGGCTTTGCGGCGCGCCGCGCTCGCGCAGATAGCTCGGCGAGCCCACCACCAGCAGACGGAACGGCCCCAAGGGCCGCGCCATCAGCCGGGAATCCGCCAACGGGCCGCTGCGCACCACCGCGTCCAGGCCCTCTTCTATCACGTCCACCATGCGGTCGGAAAAATCCAGGTCCAGCTCCACTTCCGGGTAACGCCGCATGAAGTCCGGCAGGATGGGCAGCAGCATGCGATAACCCACCACCGGCAGGCTGACCCGCAGCTTGCCGCGCGGCGCGGCGCGGCTCTGCGCCAGTTCGGCCTCGGCGTCGTCGATATCGTCCAGGATGCGGCGGCAGCGTTCGTAGAACAATTCGCCCTCCGCCGTCAGCCGCACATGACGGGTGCTGCGCTGGAACAGCCGCACGCCCAGTTTTTCTTCCAGCCGCGCCACGCTCTTGCCCACGGCGGACGAGGACACGCCCAGCGCGCGGCCGGCGCCGACAAAGCTTTGCGCCTCCGCGGCGCGTACAAAAGCGGCCAAACTGCTCAAACTATCCATGCCCACGTCCTTATTGAGGATTTTTTGTCCGCTTAATTTGGACACAGCGCCTGTTTTTCGTCAATTGCCGTCAAATTATCATGTATTCGCCCAATGACCATCCGCATCCGCCCGCCGCGCCGCGCGGGCGCTTGCCCCACTCTTTGAAAGGCGAAATCATGCATCCCTCCAAACCGGCGCCCTCCCAACGCGCTCCTTTACTGACCCTGGCCGCGGTCTGCCTGGCCGCCTTGACCATGCCGCTCAGTTTCACCGGCCCGGCGCTGGCCTTGACCGCGATAGGCCGTGAGCTGGGCGGCGACGCGCTGGCGCTGACCTGGGTCACCAACGCTTTCATGCTCACCTTCGGCGGCAGCCTGATGGCGGCCGGCGCGCTGGCCGATCAATACGGCCGCAAACGGGTGTTTCTGCTCGGCATTGGCCTGTTCTCCCTGTCCTCGCTGGGCTTGTTCCTGGTGAGCAGCCTGCTGTGGCTGGACTTGCTGCGCGCGGCCCAGGGCCTGGGCGCGGCGCTGTCCTTCGCCAGCGGCCTGGCGGCTCTGGCGCAAAGCTTCGCCGGCGCGGCGCGCACGCGCGCCTTCAGCCTGATAGGGACCACCTTCGGCATCGGCCTGGCTTTTGGCCCCTTGCTGTGCGGCTATCTGATTCAGGCGCTGGGTTGGCGTTCCATCTTCGCGCTGGCCGGCCTGGTGGGCCTGCTCGCCTTGGGCCTGGCCATCTATTGCATGCGCGAATCGCGCGACCCTCAGGCCGCCGGCCTGGATTGGCCGGGCGCGCTCAGCTTCACGCTGGCGCTGAGCCTGCTGACTTACGGCGCGCTGGCGGCGCCGGAGCTGGGCTGGGGCAGCCCACGGGTGATTGTCCTGCTCTTGGGGGCCGTAGCCGCGTTCTGGCTGTTTGTGGCGCTGGAGCGCCGCGCGGCGCGCCCGATGCTGGACCTGAGCCTGTTCCGCTATCCGCGCTTTGTCGGCGTGCAATGTCTGGCCGCCGCACCGGCTTACGCCTTCGTGGTCTTGCTGGTGCTGCTGCCGCTGCGCCTGGTGGGGGCGGAAGGCGTCAGCGAGGCGGAGGCCGGCCGGGTGATGCTGGCCTTGTCCGCGCCCATGCTGGCGCTGCCGCTGTGCGCGGCCTGGCTGACGCGCTGGCTGTCCGCCGCGGTTCTGTCCGCCGGCGGCCTGCTGCTGTGCGCGCTGGGGCTGTGGTGGCTTAGCCGCTATCCGCAGCTGTCCGCGCTGCAACAGACCTTGTGGCCCTTGCTGTTGATAGGCGTGGGCATCAGCCTGCCCTGGGGGCTGATGGACGGCCTGGCAGTCAGCGTGGTGCCCAAGGAGCGCGCCGGCATGGCCGCCGGCATTTTCAGCACCACGCGGGTAGCCGGCGAAGGCATTGCGCTGGCCTTGGTGGGCGCGCTGCTGGCGGCGCTGCTGCAACAGCGTCTGGCCCCGATCTCCGCCGCGGCGCCCCAGGCGCTGGCCACGGCCGCCAGTCAGGGCGCGCTGGGCAAGCTGGCCGCCGTTGGCGAGCTGCTGCCCGGCCTCGCGCCGGAGGCGCTGTCCCAGGCTTACGCCGCCGCCTTCCAACGCCTGCTGACGGTGCTGTCCGGCCTGACCGTGGCCAGCGCGCTGGTGGTGGCGCTGTTCCTGCGCGGCGCCGGCCAGGCGCAAGCGGAGCAGACGGCCACGGACCCGGCGCTGGACTCCGCCGGCTCTTGAGCGCGGGCGCCGGTTTGCCTTCCCGCGAGCCGGCGCTCAGGCCGTTTCATTGACGATGGCGATGGAAAACCCGTCCCAACCCTTGACGCCTACAGTTTGCAGCGCGGTGGCGGTCAGCCGCGGCTCGGCCCCCATGTCTTCCAGAAAACGGCGCACGCCGCGCACGCCGGGGTCCTGGCTGACCACATTGGCCACCGCGCCGCCGCGCGCCACATTGTCGCCGACGATGGCGGCGCCGGGCCGCGCCAGCTTCAAGGCCCACTCCAGATAAGCCGGATTATTGGGCTTGTCGGCGTCGATGAAGATCAGGTCGAAGGGTTCGCCGCCAGCCAGCAGCGGCAGGCTGTCCAGCGCCGGCCCTTCGCGCAGCTCCACCTTGTCCGCCACGCCGGCGGCGGCCAGATTGGCCCGCGCCGTGCCCGCGTGCGCCAGATTGGCTTCCAAGGTCACCACCCGGCCGTCTGCCGGCAGCGCCCGCGCCAGCCAGATGGTGCTGTAGCCGCCCAGGGTGCCGATCTCCAGCACCCGCCGCGCCTGCATCAGACGCGCCAGGATATGCAGAAAGCGCCCTTGCAGCGGCGACACGTCCTGCGCCGGTAGGCCGGCGGCGGCGTTGGCCGCCAAGGCGCCGTTCAAGGCGCTGTCCTCTACCTGCAGCGCCGCGGTGTAATAGCGGTCCAGGCCGCTCCATTCTGCTTGCATCGGCTTCTCCTGTCGCAGCCGCCCCGGACGATGGCCCGTCTTGGCCGCGCATGGTTGAAGCCACATGATAAGCGCATTGCGGACTCAAACGACGCCGAGCCTGTCATTGCGCCCAGGGGCTTTTCGCTCATGGGAAAGGCTATGACCGATATCAAGGTGGCGAGGATAGGCTAGTCCTGGAGCAAGGGGGCGCAGGCTCGCAACTGCGCGCGCAGCCAATCATGGGCGGCGCTGCGGCCGTGCCGGGCGTGGCTATAGACCTTGAGGGTGTAGGACGGAATGTCGAAAGGCGCGGCGTGGACGGCGATGGACGCGGCCTGACTCAAGGCCTCCGCCGCCAGCCGCGGCAGGGTCATGATCCAGTCGGACTCCGCGATGATGAAAGGCGCGGCCAGCACCGACGGCAGTTGCAGCGCCACGTCGCGGCGCAGACCCCGCCGCTCCAACGCCCGATCGATGCCGCCGCGGATTTCGCCCCACGGCGTCACCACCACGTGGCGCGCTGCCAGGTACTGCCCCAGGCTGAGGCTGCCGCGAATATCGGGGTGGGCGCGGCTGACGATGGCCACGTAGCGGTCCTCCAGCCAATCGAAGCTTTCGATCCCGGCCGCGGGTTCCGCGATGTCTTCTACATAGCCCAGGGCGAAGTCGATGCGGCCGGCGGCCAGATCCTCGGCGGACTCGCGGCCGCGCGAGTGCACCAGCTTGAAGCGCAGCCGCGGCGCGGCCCGCTGCAAACCCGCCAGCAGGCGCGGCATCACCGCGAAAGCGGTGTAGTCGGTTACCGCTATCACGAAAGCGCGCTCGCTGCGTTCCGGCTGAAAGCCGCCGGCCTGAGCCAGCCCTTGCGACAGCGTTTCCAGCGCGGCGCTTACCGCGCCGGCCAGCCGCTCGGCGTAGGCCGTGGGCTGCATCGCATTGCCGATGCGGACGAAGAGATCGTCGCCCAAGGCGGTTCGCAGCCGCGCCAGCGCGTGACTAAACGCGGACGGGCTCATCGCCAGTTCGTCGGCGGCGGCGCTGACCGAGCGCTGGCGCAGCAGCGCGTCGAAGACCAGCAGCAGGTTGAGATCCAAACGGCGCAGATCGGAATGCAAAATGTTCATCATAAATTGAAAACAATGCAGCACATGCAGTTTGTCTTGACCGTAGTATAGCGGCTTATCCGTTCACCACGATTCAGGTCCTGTCCATGTCCATCCATATCCGCCCCGCCCAAGCCCAAGACGCCGCGCTGATCCTGCGCTTTATCAAGGAGCTGGCCGTTTACGAACGCGCCGGCGATCAGGTTGCCGCTACCGAGGCCGGCATCGTTTCCAGCCTGTTTGGCGCGGACAGCCCGGCGCGGGCGTTGATCTGCGAGGTGGACGGCGAGCCGGCCGGCTACGCCGTCTACTTCTTCAGCTATTCCACTTGGCAGGCCAAGAAGGGCCTGTACCTGGAAGACCTGTATATTTCGCCGCGGCAGCGCGGCGGCGGCGCCGGCAAACTGATGCTGCGCCGCCTGGCCCAGCTGGCGGTGGAGCAAGGCTGCGGCCGCTTCGAATGGAGCGTGCTGGACTGGAACCAACCGGCCATCGATTTCTACCTGTCCATCGGCGCCAAGCCGCAGGCGGAATGGGTTCGCTATCGGATGGACGGCGCCGCCCTCTCCGACTTCGCCGCCGGCTGAACCGACCCCTTAGAGCCTGTTCAAAGCCTAGCGAGCAAGAGCGAGACAAGGCGAAAATCGCTGAGAAAGCGGAGTGTACAAGTGGTACATGAGCATTTCGAAGCGGTACTCACCGTGCAACGTCTCACGAAGCGCAGCAGACATTGAACAGGTTCTTAGAACGTGTTTACGATCTCGCGAGCTAAGACGAGACAAGGCGAAAACGGCTGAGAAAGCGGAGTGTACTCGTGGTATCTGAGCATTTCGAAGCCGTACTCACCGTGTCACGCTTCACGACGCGCAGCAGATCGTAAACAGGTTCTCAGCCGCTTACCGCCAGCACGGAGCAACCGGCGCCGCCCGCGCGGCTGACCCGGATCTGCACCGGGATGCGCTCCTTCAACGCCTCCACATGGCTGATCACGCCTATGGTTTTGCCGCCGGCATTGAGCGCGTCCAAGGCGTCCAGCGCCAGTTCCAGCGTTTCGCCGTCCAGGGTGCCGAAGCCTTCGTCCAGAAATAGAGAATCGATTGAGGTTTTGTGACTGGCCAGGTCGGATAGCGCCAACGCCAGCGCCAGGCTGACCAGGAAGCTTTCGCCGCCGGAGAGGGTGCGAGTGTCCCGCGCCGCGTCGGCTTGCCAGCTGTCTACGATTTCCAGCTCCAACTCGCCGTCGGCGCGGCGGCGCAGCCAATAGCGGCCGTGCAGCCGGCTCAAGTGGCGGTTGGCCAGCGCCACCAGATGCTCCAGCGTCAGGCCTTGAGCGAAGCGGCGGTATTTGTCGCCGGCGGCGGAGCCGATCAAGCCGTTCAGCCGCTGCCAGACATCCGCCTCGTCGCGCAGGCCGTCGATGCGGGCAAACAGCTCTCGCTGGCCGTCGCGGCGCGCGGCGTCGTTGTTCAGCAAGGCGCGCAGAGCCCCGTCCTCGCCGGCCAGGCCTTGCCGCTCGGCGTCCAGCGCTTCCATTCGCTGGCGCAGTTCCGGCTCCGGCTGGTCTGAAGCGCTTTCCCGCTCCAGCGTTTCCAGCCGTTCCGCTGCCTGCTGCCGCAACGCCGCCGCGCGCAGCCGCTCCTGTTCCAGTTGTCGGCTCAATGCGCCCAAACGCTCGCGCTCGGCCTCCGGCAAGGCCGCCGCCAGGAAGGCGGCGGCGTCCGCAAACGGGCTGGCGTCCAAGGTCCTGTCCCAAGCCTGCTCCGCTTCCTCCGCGCGTTGCCGCTGGCGCGCGGCGTCGCTTTCCGTCCGTTCCAGCGCGCCCCGGTTCCGGGCCAAGGTCCGCGTCAGTTCCTCGCAATCCGCGACGGCGGCCAGCCAGGCGGCTTCGGCGTCGCCGTCCTCCTGCGGCGGCGCGCCGTCCGGCAGCCCCAGCTTCCGCCAACGCGCTTCCCAATCCGCGGCGCGTTCGCCTGCCAGCCGATGCGCGGCGGCCTGGGCCTTCGCATCTGCCTCCCCTTGCCGGCGGGCCTGCTCCAAATCTTTCCAGGCTTGCCAGTCGGCGACGCGCTGTTCCAGCCAGCCGGCCTCCCGCCCGGATTCCGGCGCAATGAAACCGGCGGCGGCGATGTCGGCGTCGCGCCCGCCGGCCTGTTCCCGCAACTCGGCCTCACGCTGCGCAAGCTCGTCTCGCAGCGTTTGCAGGCTTTGTTCCAGGTTCTGCAGGCCTTGTTGTTGCAGCGCCCGCTTCTGGCCCAGCGCCTGGACGGCCTCGCTCTGACGCCGTGCGTCCCCGCGCGCTTGCTCCAGCGCCGCTTCGGCCTGCTCCGCGGCGCGCAGCGCGCTTTCCTGCCGCTGTTGCAGCCGCTCCGCATCCTGGCTGATTTGTTCCAGCCGGGGCCCGCGCCAGTCCCCGTCCGCCAGATTCCAGGGCGCGCCCTCGCCCAACCATTGCGCGGCCAAGGCTTCGCGGCGCGCTTGCTCCTGTTCCGTCGATTCATCCAACTGCCGCAGTCGCGCTTCGTCTCCCGCCAGTTGCGCCACGGCCTGCTGGCCTTGTTCGCGCAAGGCTTCAAGCGCGGCCTCCTTGGCGTTCAAAGCCGTCTCGGCGGCGCCGATGTCCAAGGCCTGATAAGCGGCCACCGCTGGGTGCTCGCTGGCGCCGCACAGCGGGCAGGGTTCGCCCGGCCGCAAAGCGACCCGGTGCTGCTCCAGGCTGAGAATGCGCCGTTCCTGTTCCAGCAAGCGCCGTTTGTCCGCCGCTTGCTCCTGCGCCTGTCGGTAATCGGCGCGCAGCCGCTGCAAGTCGGCGTCGTGGCGGGCATGTTCGGCTTCCAACGCCGCCCTCTCCTCGCGCCGGCCGGCCAGCCGCGCTTCCAGCGGCGTCAGTTCGGCGGCCAGCGTCGCCAGACCGCGCAAAACCGTGGTTTGCCGCAGCGTGAGCTGCCATTGTTCGCGCCATTCGGCCAGGCTGCGGCCGTCCAGCGCCGCGCGCCCGCTCTCTTCCGCCCGCCGCAGCTGGGCGGCGGCCTCGAGACCGCGCCGCTCCTGCGCCTCGACTTCCGCGCTCAAGACCGCCAGGTCCTGCCGCTGACGCAGCGTTTGCGCGTCCCATTCCGCAATGCGCGCGGCGCAGCCGTCGCGCTGTTGGCGCAAGCGCTCCTGTTGTTCGAAGCCGGCGCGCCAGCGTTCCAGCAGTTCGCCCAAACGTGCATGATGCCCCAGACGCCGGGCGGCCGCCTCTTGCTCATCCGCCACGGCCTTGAGCGCGTCCAGACGCGCGCCTTCCGTCCGCTCCAACCGACGGGCCTGGCTCAAGGCTCGCCAGTGGCCGGCCTGCCAGTCCGTGTTCAATGCCGCTTGTTCTTGCCGCAGCGCCTGGCTCTCCGCCTCCAGACGCCGCAGTTCCGCCCGCGCCTGTTCCATTTCGCGCCACTGCGGCTGGATGCGCCGTGCCGGTTCGTCGCCACGCAAACGCGCCAGCTCCGGCTCCGCCTGCGCTTCTCGCTCGCAGGCTTCCCGCCATTCGCCGTCGGCGTCCGCGCTCTGGCGCCGCGCCTGCTCAAGAGCTTCGCGCCACTGCCAATGCTTGCGCGCCTGTTCCCAATCCGCCTGCGCCTGGCGCGAGGCCGCGCCAAGCTCGGCCAGCCTCGCTTCCATTTCCTCGCGCTGCTCCGGCGCCAACAGTTCCACGCCGTCGGCCCGCGCCTGCCATTGCTCCAGGGTTTGGCGAGCATCGCGGGCGCGTTCAAACACTTGTTGCGAGATCAAGCCGTAGATTTCGCTGCCGGTCAGTTCCTCCAGCAATTCTGCCCGCGCGTTCGCGTCGGCATTGAGGAAGGCGGCAAAGCCGCCTTGCGCCAACAGCATGGATTTGGTGAAGCGCTCGTAATCCAGGCCGGTGATGGCTTCGATGCGCTTGAGCTTGTCCGCCACCTGGCTGCTGAGGATCTCGCCGTCGGCTTCCGCCAGCTCCACCTTGGGCGCCTGCAGCGCGCCGTCCGGCTTGTCGCGCGCGCGGCGCTGGCTCCAGAAGGCGCGGTAACGTCGGCCTTTGACTTCAAACTCCACCTCAGCCAAACAGTCCGCGGTGTGCCGGCTCATGATGTCGTTGCTGCCCTGGGTCACGGCGTCCAGCCGCGGCGTCTTGTGGTAAAGCGCCAGGCAGATGGCGTCCAGCAAGGTGGATTTGCCGGCGCCGGTGGGGCCGGTGATGGCGAACAGCCCGCTGCCGGCGAAGGGTTCGGCGCTGAAGTCCAGCTTCCACTCCCCTTGCAGCGAATTGAGGTTTTTCAGGCGCAGGGTCAAGATCTTCATACCTGTTCCTCCTGCAGCGAAGCCAGGATTTCGCGGTAGCGCAAGCGCAATTGCTCCTGCAACGGCGGCTCCAGCGTTTCCAGCGCCAGCCGGCGCTCGAACACGTCCAGCGGCGTCAGCTCTGCCAGGGTTTCGCCGGCGGTCGAGGCTAGCCCTGAGGCGGACTGCCCGCGCTCGCGCCGCACGCGCAACAGCTCCAGCGGCAGTTCCGCGCACATCGCCTGCGCGCGGGCGGCCAGATCGCTCAGGTAGTCGTCGGCGCTGACCACGACTTCCAGCCACACCGGCCGTTCGGCGGAGCCGGCTTCAGCCGCCTCGGCCAACAGCGCCGGCAGCTGGGCCAGGCTGCCGCGCACCGAGCGCAAGGGTTGGAAGCAAGGCACCTCCAGCGGCGTGACGCCGCGCAAGCCCTGGGCGTCCAGCTCCACCAAGAGCACCTCCTTGCCCTGGCCGGCTTCGTCGAAACTCAGCGGGATGGGGGAGCCGCTGTAACGAATGTGTTCGTGGCCGCCCACTTTCTGCGGCCGGTGGATATGGCCGAGGGCGATGTAGTCGGCCGGCGGGAAGGCGTTGCTGGGGAAGGCCTCCAGCGCGCCAACGTAGATCTCGCGAACGGATTCGCTGGCGCTGGCGCCCACCGTGGTCAGATGGCCGCTGGCAATAATGGGTAGCGGCCGGCCCAGCCGCTCGCGCAGGCGGAGCGCCTGCTCGTACACCTGCTGGTAGCGTTCTCGGATGGCGTCCTGCAAGGATTGCTGCTTTTGCTCCGCGCTCTGGCCCGCCTGGCTGCGCAACACGTCGCGCGGGCGGATATAGGGCAGCGCGCACAGCAACGCGCCCGGTTCGCCGTCTCGGCGTTTGAGGATCAACACTTGTTCTGCAGGGTCTTCGCTCAGGGCCGGCACCACGCAAGCGGACAGATAGGACAGCAGCGCGCGGCTTTCCGCCAGCGTGGCCACGGAGTCGTGGTTGCCGCCCAACAGCACCAGTTGCACGCCGGCACGGTGAGCCTGGGCGATCAGGCCGTTGTACAGTTCGCGCGCGTAGCTGGGCGGCGCGCCGGTGTCGAAAATGTCTCCGGCCACCAGCACGGCGTCGGCCTGGTGGCTTTCCGCCTGCTCCAGCAGCCAATGAATGAAGGCCTGATGCTCCGCCAGGCGGGTTTTGCCGATGAAATGCTGGCCCAAGTGCCAGTCAGAGGTATGAAGAATGCGCATGCCGGCCGCTGTTTGGATTCAATGCCCGGCAGTGTACCGCGTTGCGGCGCGCGGCGGCGCTTGACCGGCCGTTTTATCCGGCGGCCGGCCCCGGCGCTATCTGACGCCGGCTGTCGGCGCCGGCAGCGTTTTGGCATTCAAAGGCGGGCAATATGCGTAGCCGGGATGGCTTTGGCAATCGATGGGCGTCTTGGGCTGTTGCTTGTCGCGCAGCGCCTGCTCGGCTTGCCGCTGCGCTTGCTCGGACGGCGGCTGGTTGAAACGTTGGCTATCGTAGCCGCGGCTCCAGCCCGTGTCCGCGGCGGCGGGAGCGGACGCCGCGCCCTTAACATCCAGCGTCAGCGCCGTCGCGCCGGCGGCTAGGCTCAGCCCGGTCAGAATTAAACCGATTTGCGTCGAGTATTGCATCCGCACTCTTCTCCCTTAATTTGCGTGGTCCATTGCTTGCGATAGCAACCGCCTTAGAACCTGTTCACGATCTTGCGAGCTAAGGCGAGACAAGGCGAAAACAGCTGAGAAAGCGGAGTGTACACACGGTACATGAGCATTTCGAAGGGGTTTTCAACGCCGTATCGCCGACGCGCAGCAAATCGTAAACAGGTTCTTAAGGAGGAACGAATCAGGATAGAGCCATGGAATGCCGTCAAGTTCCGCCGCGCGCGCCCCATGCGGACAGACGACATGCTGTAGGCATGGACAGCGACGGCCATCGCGCCCAAAATGCCGCTGATTTATCAACCAACCCTTGCCCAGCGCCATGCACCAAGCCGAATCCTTAGCCCTGCTGCGCCGCATTGATCTGCGCGTGCGTCAACAATTGGCGCCGCAGGCGGCCGCCATCGACCAAGAAGCGCTCTACCCCCAAGCCATGCTGCGCGGCCTGGGCGAGGACGGCGCCTACGCCGCCCTGCTGCCCGCCGAGCAAGGCGGCAGCGGCCTGGGCTTGGCCACACAGATGGCCGCTATCGCCGAAGTGGGCGCGGTATGCGGCAGCACCGCCTTCCTTGCCTGGTGCCAAAGCGCCTGCGTTTACTTGCTGCGCCATGCCGCGCCGCAGGCGGAGTTGAGCGCAGAGAGGGCCGATCTGGCCGCCGGCCGCCGCCTGGGCGGCCCCGGCCTGTCCAACGCCATCAAACACCTGGCTGGCCTGGAAGCTATGCGCTTGCGCGCCGAACTCTGCCCGCAGGGTTATCGAATCAGCGGCGAACTGCCGTGGGTGTCCAACCTAGGCGCCGGCCACCTGTTCGCCGCGGCGGCGGCCAGCGCCGACGGCGGCAAACTGGTTTTCCTCGCGGACTGCGATGCCCCGGGAGTACAGCTGAACGCCGGCCCGCCCATCGCCGGCATGAGCGGCACCCGCACCTTGTGCGTGAAACTGGATCAGGTATTGCTTCCTTCGGAGCGCGTGCTGGTGGAACCGGCGGCCTTCGTCGGCTTCATCCGACGCGTGCGCCCCGGCTTTGTACTGGCGCAGGCGGCGGTTGGTCTGGGTATCGTGCAGGGTTGTCTGGACGACATCCAGGCCGCCAACCGACGCGACGGCGAACAAAACCGCTGGCTGGAGCATTCTTATGATGAGTTGGCGGCGGAACTGGCCGCGCTGTGGCGCGAGGCCAAAACGCTGGCGCCATTGGCTGAGGCAGGCCAGGCCGCGCCGACGCGCGTGTTGCGGCTGCGCGCCGAGGTCAGCGAACTGTGCCTGCGCGCGGCGATGTCGGCCCAACTGCACGCCGGCGCCGCCGGCTATTTGCTGTCGAGCCCGGCGCAACGCCGGCTGCGCGAGGCCAGCTTCATCGCCATCGTGACGCCGACGCTGAAACAGCTGCGACGCGAAATCGATCTCGCGGAACAGGCGCAGCCGGCCTAGACGTCGTTCAAAACCCGCCCCGCCTCGCGATGCGCAACGCAGGATCAAGAATTTGCCGGTGGGCCTTAGAACGTGTTTACGATCTCGCGAGCTAAGCCGTAGCGGTTGAATAAGCGGAATGTACGAGGGCGCACGAGCATTCCGGATGCCGGCGCTCGCCGTGCCACGTCTCACGAAGCGCAGCAGACTTTGAACGGATTCCTTTGAACGGATGCTTAGTGGCGTAGATAGGCGAACAACCCCACCAGCGCGATACAGGCGATCAATGCCGCATGCAGCAAGACTTCCTCCTGTCGGGCGCTGAGCCGCCATTTGATATGGCGTTTGCCCGCCGGGGGCAGATTGGGCGAAAAATGCTGATAAAACGCGCTGGGACTTCGATCTACGGAGTCTGGATGGCCGCTTTTCATGAGAAATAACTCTGAAGTTGTCGGGTGTAAGCAATTTTACACCCGCCACTCTATGCTTTTTACATTTTTTTCACAAGTTCGGCTTGCCAGCCGGCGGCCCGGCGTTTTATTCGCGGCCGGGCTGACTCAGGTCAAACCCCAACACCGCCCGCCTGGAAGCCTATCAGCACATTCACCGCGTTGACGCCAATGTCGTCCACCATATAGCCCCCTTCCATCACAAACAACGTTGGCAGGCCCAGTTTGGCGATGCGCGCCCCCAAGCGCAGGAAGTCCTCGCTTTCCAGGCGGAACTGGCTGATCGGATCATCCTTGAAGGTGTCCACGCCCAGCGACACTACCAGCGCGTCCGGCGCATAGGCAGCTATCTGACCGCAAGCATGGTCCAAGGCCTCGCCATACGCCGGCCAGCCGGTGCCGTGCGGCAGCGGGTAATTCTGATTGAAGCCCAGGCCGGCGCCGGCGCCGGTTTCGTCGCGATGGCCGGAAAAATACGGATAGGAATATTTGGGGTCGCCGTGCAGGGACAGGAACATCACGTCGTCGCGCTGGTAGAAAATGCTCTGTCCGCCGTTGCCGTGATGGTAGTCCACATCCAGCAGCGCCACCTTGCCGGCGCCGCCGTCCAGACAGGACTGCGCGGCGATCGCCGCATTGTTCAGATAGCAATAGCCGCCCATATACTCGGCCGCCGCGTGGTGGCCGGGCGGCCTGCACAAGGCGAAGGCGCTTCTCTCTCCCGCCAGCAAAGCGTCCATTCCAGTCAAGGCCACGTCGGCGCTCGCGCGCGCCGCCTTCCAGGACCCCGCGGTGATCGCCACCCCGGCGTCCATCGCGTAAAAACCCAATTTGCCGTCGATAAACTCCGGTTCGATATCGCCGCGCAAATCGCGCACCGGCCAAATCAACGGCAACGCGTCATGGCTGCGCCCGATCGCCGTCCACTCATCCCAGGCCCGCTCCAAAAAACGAACATAGCGCGGGCTGTGAACCCGGGCGTAGCGAACGCTGTCGTATTCGCCCGGCGCGGCCACCGGGCCCAAGCCCGTCGCCCTCACGCGCGCCAAGATGGTGTCCGCCCGCCCCGGCTGCTCAAAACAAGGCATCAACACCCCATCCTTCAACTCGCAACCGTGATGCAGATGATGCGCGTCGCTGTAAATCGTCAGCATCGTCAACCCTCCTTGTTTGCTTTTCGATTAAATAAGGAAAGCCCCAGTATGCGCCGCGGCCGCTGGAATAGTTTTGCTTTTACCCCGTCTTGGGCGCTAATCTAGAGCAAGAAATCAATGATATTGGCGATAATTGAGTATGAATAGACTTAAAAATTCACTAGATGAAACGGATCTAACCCTTCTAAGGCTATTGCAACAGGATGGCGCCATGTCCAATCCCAAGCTGGCCGAACGGCTATCCCTCAGCGTCACTCCATGCTGGCGTCGGTTGAAGCGACTGGAGGAAGCCGGCTACATCAAGGACTACCAGGCCAATCTGGACCGCCGCAAACTGGGCTACGACGTGCTGGCCTTCGTCCGACTCAGCTTCGGAGAACACGCTGATGACGCCCCCAACCGCTTTGAAGATCAGATGCGAGAACGCCCGGAAGTGCTGTCCTGCCACAAAATCACCGGCGACGCCGACTACCTGCTGCAAGTCGTCGCGCCCAATCTGGACGCGTACAGCGACTTCATCGAAACCGTTTTGCGCCGCACGCCGGGCCTGCACTCCATCCATTCCAGCCTGGCGCTGCGCGAAGTCAAGGCCGGCAGCCGGCTCCCCATCTAAACGGAAACATTCACCGGGTTCGTCGAGCGACGAAAGGCTGCGGCTGACAGCCAATGCCAAGCCTTGCGTTGGAACACGGTCAATCAACAGGCGGGGCAATATCCTCGCCTTGACCAACAGCACTCGACCATGGCCGGGTAATCGGGCATTTTTACGCCTGTCCACTCAAGCCTGCTTGTTTGACAGCTCCCGTTTTCCGAGGCATCCCAAGTCAAACACTCACCACCCCCTATTCAGCGCTCGAACACAAGGGAGAACCCGCCCATGATTACCGTCCACCACTTGAACAACTCCCGCTCGCAACGTGTGCTCTGGCTGCTGGAGGAGTTGAATCTTCACTACCGAATTCAACACTACCAGCGCGATCCGCACACCCTGCTTGCTCCGCCGGAACTCAAGGCGCTACATCCGCTGGGCAAGTCGCCGGTGATCAGCGACGGCGAACTGACCTTGGCCGAGTCCGGCGCCATCGTCGAATACCTGGTGGACACTTACGGCTCCGGCCGGCTCAAACCCGCCTCAGCCGCGCCGGAACACAGCGATTACCTGTTTTGGCTGCACCACGCCGAAGGCTCGCTGATGCCGCCGCTGGTGATGAGCCTGGTGTTCTCGCGCTTGGACCTGCCACCGGTGCCCTGGCTGCTGCGGCCGCTGGCGCGCAAACTGGCCGCCGGCGTCCGCCGCGCCTATCTGCAGCCTCAGTTGGATGCGCTGTTGAATCACGCCGACCGCAGCCTGGCACGCAGCGGCTGGTTTGCCGGCCCCGTCTTCAGCGCCGCCGACATCCAGATGAGTTTTCCGCTGGAGGCGGCCCGCGCACGCGGCTTCCTGACCCAAGAGCATCCGAATGTGCTGGACTTCCTTCAACGCATCCACGCGCGCCCGGCTTATCGAGCCGCGCTGGAAAAAGGCGGGCCTTACGCTTACGGCGCCGATTAAAGGCGTGATATTAATTAACCAATCAAAGCCGGAGAATATCTCCAACATGGGCCGCCTTGCTTAAGGCAATGCGGCTCTTCTTTTCATCCCCCTCCATGCTCACGGCTTATTTAGTGTTGCGGCGCACACAAAAATGTAAAAAAGTCTGATTAAGGATTGCCTATCCTCTCAAAGCCCCCTATACTCCGGGCATCTCAAATACTGCAAAGGTTCATCGTGGACAACGACGGAAGTAGTCGATCTTGTATCGCAACGCCGTCTTGCAGGATTTAGCAGAACCTTTTCTCTGCCACATCCTGCAATGACAGGGTGTGGTGTCTAAAAATTCGGCAACAACGCACATCAGCGGCGCGCCCATAGCGCAGTCCAGTGCGAGCCGGAGCCCAGGCCAAACGGCCGCCCATTTCAGACATCCCCAGATTCGCGCCGCGCGGGCGATTTACCGCCTGATTGCGCACGGATTCCCTTTGACGGCGTTTGCCTTCGGATCTTCGTCGCGTCCTCCTTGCATCGCCAACGGGAGGAATCATCATGCGCTTGATCACCAAACTGGCAGCCTTGCTGCGCCCAGGCAAAACCACCGCCCCGGCCGCCGTTTACCAGTTGAATATTTTTTGCGTCCATGCGGACCTGACCATGCTGCGCGTGCAAGCAGCCAAACAGCTGCACGCCCGCGGCCTGGAAGTGGAACGCATTGCCCTGACCGCCGGCGATAACGACCTGGCCTGTTTGAGCGTGCTGTTCGCCTGCCCCGACGTGGCCAGCCGTTGCCTGAACCAGCTTGCCGCGCATTTTTGCCAGCTGCCGCAGGTAAACCGAGTTCACTGGGCGCGCCATGCACAGCGCCCGCGCGTGCCCAATCGCGCCTTTTTGCTGGCCCAACGAGCCCACTTGGCGCACTAAGCAACCCTAATTATTTCCGTGCGCGGACAAATCCGCGCATCCTTGAAACGCAAACGCTGCCAGCCAGCAGGAGGTTCTGATGTTGATTGAAGACCCTGAACCGCGACCGCGCCGGCCTTTGGTGTATTGCTGATCTGAGCCTCTCCCTTATTGCGACAGCGGGACCGGCCAATTAGCCGCCGCCGACCATCGCAATCGACCATTGAATATATTTTCATTTCTGCGTCTATAAAACACAGAAAGGGAATAATGCTGTCTGTCGCATTTTCAAAATGAAAATGAGGGAGTGAAATATGCGCCACAATAAACTGGCTTGGTTATTTAATTATCTCGCGCGCACCCCAAGCAAACGCCAAGACGAAACTAGCTGCCATTTGAATGTGACTTGCGACATCCCGGTGATTACCGCGCTGCGCAAGCAATTATTCTGGGAAATGCACACCCTGGGCCTGGCGGCGACCCACGTCACCATTACGCCCGCCTCCGCCGCAGGCCAAGCCTGCCTGAGCGTACGGCTGGATTGCCCGGTGGCCCTGCGCCGCGCCTTCAACGAAATGGCCTTGCGCCTGAGCAAAATGCCGGAAATCCATCGCGTGCGCTGGGGCCGCCGCAAGCCGGAGACGCGGGCGACGCCCCGTCGCTGGGCGGCCAGCGCCTGAACATTCGATCAATGCCCGCCGCGCTGTTGCGCGCCGTTCAACCCTCTTCGCCAAGAAAGGCCAGCCATGTCTGAAGAACCGGAACCCCGATCTTGCAGACCCGAGGCCGCCCGCACCGCCTGATCTCCCCCGCCTGACGGCGGCGAGATAGGCTCGCGCGCCTCGCCACCGTCAAACACAACCCTGTCATTGCATGCCGTAAGGCAGGGACCGGCACGTCTAAACGCGACGGAAGCCGGATCGCAAGGAGATCGCCATGAACGACATCATCCGCCACAACATCCGGCCGCAGCGTTATCAACTGTCGGTCATCTGCCCCACGCAAGCGGTCAAGGCCGCTCGCCGGGAAATCCGTGCCGCCGCGCAGGGGCACGGACTGAAAGTGTCCAGCTGGAACGAAACCCTGCTGGTTGGCGAGTGCCAGGCCTCCGGCGCGCCCGCCAACTGGATGCTGGCCACGGAGTTCCGCTCCCGCGGCGACGCCTCCATGCACTTTCTCGAGGCCATCATGCAAAGGCTCGGCAACCTACCGCTGGCCCGAGTCCGGTTGGACATCTTGCCCGGTCAGGTCCGGCCAGAGTGGTCCGCCGGGGTCCGCCCGCTGGCTCAACCCTGATTCATCGTCCCGCGCCGGCCTCCGCTCATCCGTGGCGGCGCGGGATTTTCAAGCTTCCATTTCTCATAAGGAAACACCATGACCGACGACAGTTACCCGCGACCGCCCGCCCTGCACACACAGACAACAACGCAGGCGGGCGCCAACCTCGAACCCAGAACACCCGCAACACCCCCCGTGCTGCGTCCGCCAGATACCCGGCCGGCCTAAACAGCCACGGCCGCACTGCGCGGGACACGCGCGCAGGAGACGAAACAATGACGAAACACACTAGCAGCCGACACAAGCTGAAAGGCTATGTCGCTACCCCTAGCGCAAAACAGGAAAAACCGGTCATCCGCGCAGTACAGGAAGCCGACAGCTCCGTAGAAGAAACCCTGCAACGCGTACGCGGCCACGAAGACGGCCTGACCATGGCGGAGGCGCATCAGCGCTACGCCCAGTTCGGCCCCAACGAAGTGGCCCACGACAAGGCGCCGCACCCGCTGATTCAACTGGCGCAAGCCTTCAAAAACCCCTTTGTCGTCGTCCTGATGGTGCTAGCCGCCATCAGCTATTTCACCGACGTCTATTTCGCCGCTCCGGGCGACCAAGAGTGGACCGGCATCATCATCCTGCTGACCATGGTCAGCATCAGCGGCCTGCTGCGCTTCTGGCAGGAGTTCCGTTCCGCCAGGGCGGCGGAAAAGCTGAAATCGCTGGTGCGCAACACCGCCACCGTGCAACGACGTCCGGCCAACGGCAGCAGCCCAATCCGTCAGGAAATCGGGATGAGCGAGCTGGTGGTCGGCGATATCGTCCACCTGCAAGCCGGCGACATGATCCCGGCCGACATCAAACTGATCGAATCCCGCGATCTGTTCATCAGCCAGGCCGTGTTGACCGGCGAAGCACTGCCGGTGGAAAAGTACGACACTCTGGGCGCGGTGGCCGAGAAATCGGCCAATGGCCAGGCCAACGGCGATGCCGATCTGCTTGATCTGCCCAATGTCTGCTTCATGGGCACCAACGTGGTCAGCGGCAAGGCTTCCGCCATCGTGGTGGCCACCGGCACCGATACCTACTTCGGCTCGCTGGCCCGCAACGTGGTCAGCCACAAGCGCGTGGAAACCAGCTTCGACCGCGGCGTCAGCAGCGTATCCTGGCTGCTAATCCGCTTCATGCTGGTGATGGTGCCCGTGGTGTTCATGATCAACGGTCTGACCAAGGGCGACTGGATGTCCGCCCTCACCTTCGCGCTGGCGGTGGCCGTGGGCCTGACCCCGGAAATGCTGCCCATGATCGTGTCCGCCAACCTGGCCAAGGGCGCGGTGGCGATGGCGCGGCGCAAGGTTGTGGTCAAACGCCTGAACTCTGTGCAGAACTTCGGCGCAATGGACGTGCTGTGCACCGACAAGACCGGCACCCTGACCCAGGACAAGATCATCCTGGAACACCATTACAATATCCATGGGCTCAAAGACGAGGGCGTGCTGCAACTGGCCTGGCTAAACAGCTTCCACCAGAGCGGCATGAAGAACCTGATGGATATTGCCGTGGTGGAACATGCCGACGAACTGGGCAACCGCGTCAAGCCCAGCGGCTACGACAAGGTGGACGAAATGCCGTTCGATTTCGTGCGCCGCCGGCTGTCGGTGATCGTGGAAAACCAGCGCGGCCGCCAGTTGATGATCTCCAAGGGCGCGGTGGAAGAAATGCTGGCCGTCTCCAGCCATGTGCAGGACGGCGAACAGATCAGACCGCTGACCACCGAGGAGCGCGCCGCCCTGCTCAAACGCAGCCAGGATTACAACGCCGAGGGCTACCGCGTGCTGCTGGTCGCCACCCGCGACATTCCGGCCGAAGAAGCCAAGCGCAACTACAAAACCAATGACGAGGCCCAATTGGTGGTGCGCGGCTTCCTGACCTTCCTCGACCCACCGAAGGACTCCGCCGCGCCGGCTATCCGCGCGCTGAAGGAATATGGCGTGGCGGTCAAAGTCCTGACCGGCGACAACCCCATCATCACCGCCAAAGTGTGCCGCGACGTCGGCCTCAGCCCCGGCGTGCCCTTGGTCGGCAAAGACATCGAGGCGATGGACGATGTGGCACTGTGCAGCGCGGTAAAACACACCACCATCTTCGCCAAGCTGACCCCACTGCAGAAGTCGCGGGTGGTCAAGGCCCTGCAGGCCAACGGCCATACCGTCGGCTTCCTCGGCGACGGCATCAACGACGCGCCGGCGCTGCGCGACGCCGACGTCGGCATCTCGGTGGATAGCGGCGCGGACATCGCCAAGGAGACCGCCGACATCATCTTGCTGGAAAAGAGCCTGATGGTGCTGGAAGAAGGCGTGATCAAGGGCCGGGAAACCTTCGGCAACATCCTCAAGTACCTGAACATG
This sequence comes from Chromobacterium haemolyticum, assembly GCF_002081825.1. Lineage (GTDB taxonomy): Bacteria > Pseudomonadota > Gammaproteobacteria > Burkholderiales > Chromobacteriaceae > Chromobacterium > Chromobacterium fluminis. The sequence continues at coordinate 97,811 of NZ_MUKU01000003.1, forward strand.
ACTGCCAGTTCCAACTTCGGCAATGTGTTCTCGGTGCTGGTGGCCTCGGCCTGGCTGCCGTGGGAACCGATGCTGGCGATGCACCTCTTGATCCTGAACCTGATCTACGACGTGTCGCAGATGGCGCTGCCCTGGGACAAGATGGATCCCGACTTCCTGAAAAAGCCGCGCAAATGGGAAGCCAACAACATCAAGCGCTTCATGCTGTGGATAGGCCCCACCTCCTCGGTATTCGACATCACCACCTATGCTCTGATGTGGACGGTGTTCGGCGCCGGCGCGGCCTACTACGCAGGCCAACCGCACGGTGTCAGCGACGGCGGCGCCAGCATCATGCACTCCGGCTGGTTCATTGAAAGCCTGGTGTCGCAGACTCTGGTGGTACACATGCTGCGCACGCGCAAAATCCCCTTCCTGCAAAGCACCGCCTCGCTGCCGGTCCTGCTGTCCACCACGCTGGCCATCGCCATCGGCTGCTACCTGCCGTTCTCGCCGCTGGCGGAGAGCATAGGCTTCGTCAAGCTGGACCTCAGCTACTTCTGGTGGTTGCTGGCCACCATGCTCGGCTATATAGCACTGGCCCAGACGGTGAAAACCATCTACATCAAACGTTACAACCGCTGGTTCTGAGCGCTGCCCGCCCGCGATCCCAACCCCGCTCCGGCGGGGTTTTTTTCGCGCGCCGCCCCGCCATTCACAGCCCGGACCCGGGCTGGCACAATCGCCCCTGCCCCTTCGATAAGGAAATCCCATGCAACTGCCAACCCTGCGCCGCGCCCAGCAATGCTTCAAAAGCCTGCTCGCGCTTTCCATCGCCCTGTTCGGCCTCTTGGCCGCCAGCGGCAACCTCCTGGACTACGATAGCAACTGGCAGTTCGTGCGCCATGTGCTGGCCATGGACAGCATGGAACCCTGGTTTAACGGCCAGGCGCTGAAGGGACGCGCCATCACCCATCCCGGCTGGCAGCAAGCCGCCTATCTGGCCATCATCGCCGGCGAGCTGGCCTTCGGTCTGATCTGCGCCTGGGGAGGCAGCGCCATGCTGCGCGGCGCGCTATGCGGACGCGAGGAGGCTTATCTGCGAGGCAAGACGCTATTCACGCTGGGTTGCATTCCGGCGCTGCTGGTCTGGTACACCGGCTTTGCGGTGATAGGCGGCGAATACTTCGCCATGTGGGCCAGCCAGTGGAACGGTCAGATGAAGGCCTACGCCTTCATCGGCTTCATCCTGCTAAGCCTGGTTTACCTGTCGCAGCCGGAAGCGGCGGAACGCTAGCCCTCCCGGCAACGGCGGCGGCCCTCGTATATCATGAACCATGCCGACTCCCCCATCAGCGCCATGATGTCCCGCCGCCTAACCCTGCCCGCCCGCATCAGCCGCTGGCTATTGATCGGCGTCGCCGCGCTGCTGCCGCTGGCCGTCATCACCCCCATCGTCTATTGGCAGGAAAGCAACCGGCTGCGACAGCAGGCCACCCTGCAAACAGGTCAAGCGGAAAGCATGCTGGACTTGATGCTGGACTACGCGGCTCAGGCCGCCAACACCGTGGCCCCGCTGACCAAGCAGCCATGCCCGCAAATAGAACAAGCTCTGCGCAAACAAGTCACCATCGTGCCCTTCATCCGCAGCGTCACGCTGGAACGCGGCGGCATTCTCTATTGTTCCTCGCTGTTCGGCGTCTACCACAGACAGATCTCGTCGCCGGACAAACCGCGCCCGGAAACCGAGCTGCGCTTGATGTCCGGCAACGAGTTGACGCCAGGCCGTCCGCTGATCATTTACCGCAAGCAAGCGGGGCCGACGGCCATCTACATCGCCATTGACGGCGTGCATCTGCAATTCAGCCTGGACATGGCCAGCGACTACAGCCCGGTTTACATGCGCGTGGGGCCGCTCTGGATAGGGCCGGATCACGCGGTGCACGCCAACCCCAGCCCGCCCTTCGACCTGATTACGATAGAACGCGCCTCCTCCCGCCACCCCTACACCCTGGTCAGCGGCTTCAACCACCACGACCTCTACCGCCAGATGGCCAGCAGCTACGAACTGGTCTTTCTCAGCATGGCGGCCTTGGGCCTGGTGCTGGCCGCCGCGCTGCACTGGCAACTAAGCCGGCCGGCTTCGCCCACCGTCGAACTGCAGCGCGCGCTGGACAACGGGGAATTCGAGCCCTTTTTACAGCCCGTGGTACGTACCGACGGGCTGGGCTGGCAAGGCGCGGAAGCGCTGATGCGCTGGCGCCATCCGCGGGATGGCTTGATCCGGCCGGACCTGTTCATTCCACGCGCCGAGGACTGCGGCATGATCGTGCCGATGACGCGGCAGATGATGCGCCAGTTGGCGCGAACTCTGGGACGAAGCCGACTGCCGCCGCAGTTCCACCTGGGCATCAACATCACCGCCGCCCATCTGCGCGACGACGCTTTGCTGGCCGACTGCCGACAGTTTCTCGCCCACTTCCCGCCGGGAGAGCTGAATCTGGTGCTGGAACTAACGGAAAGAGAGATGGTGGAGCCCACTCCCGAGACCTGTGAACGGCTGGCGCGGCTGCGCGAACTAGGCGTGAAGATAGCGATAGACGATTTTGGCACCGGCCACTCCAGCCTGGTCTATCTGCAACAGCTGCCGCTGGACGGCATCAAGATAGACAAGAGCTTCACCGCCAGCATCGGCGCGGACGCGCCGTCTAGCCACATCGTCGACAGCGTGACCGAGCTGGCGCACAAATTGAAGCTGGAAATCGTGGCGGAAGGCGTGGAGACCGAAGCCCAGCGCGCCTACCTGGCTCGTCTGGACGTGGGTTGGCTGCAAGGTTACCTGTTTGCGCGACCGATGCCGCTGCGCGAATTTCTGCAGCGTCCGGAGCTGGACGCCGCGCGCGCGGCGTCCAGCTCCGGCCCGGCGCTTTAGCGCCGGCTTTCCTTGCAGTCGTCCAGTAATACCTTGTCGGTGATTTCGTCGCGCAGCGTGCCTTCCGGCCCCTTGGTCCACCAGCTGTATTGCTCGGCTGCGTATTTGGCGCCGGAACCGGACACCACATTGCTCAACAACATGGCTTTGCCCTTGATCGGCAATACCGCGAAACTCTGCCCGTTCTTGACGTTGTAATACTTGACCGCCAACTTGGCGCCACCGGCGCAAACGTAGTTGACGACCTGGCGCTGACCAGCCTGGATCTCCGGCAAGGTAAGCGGTTTGGCCAGCGCGACGGCGCTGCTCAGGGTCAGCGCGGCAAACAAGATGGATTTCATGGTTCAACTCCTAGAATGACGAACTGCGGCTTGCTCTTGGCAAATGGGGATAGACCGGGCTCTCTCGGTTTTGTTCAGCGCAGCTCAGCGGGCGCCCGCCTCCGCCAGCATGGCGGCAACGCCGGACAGCCCCCGGCGGCGAGCATGTTGCAAGGCGGTTACACCGTCGCGATCCGCCAGATTCAGATCCGCCTTGGCCGCGATCAGTTGCCGGACGATGTCGCGATGCTGCGCGCTGTCCGCTCCCAAAATCGCCACTTCCAGCAAGCAGGTCCAACCCAGCTGGTTTACGTGATTGAGCTTGACCCCCGCGGCAATCAATTGCCGCGTCGCTTCCGCGTGGCCTCGTTCGCAGGCGGGGATCAACGCCGTGCCTTGATAACGATTGGTGCTGGCCAGGTCCGCACCGTACCGCAGCATCATGCCCAGAATCTCATTCCTGCCCTGGGCGCCGGCCAATAGATAGGGACTGTCCTGCTGCTTATCCTTGGCGTTCACATCCGCGCCACCCTCCATCAACAAGCGCGCCGCCTCCGGATGATTGCCCCAAGTCGCCAGCAGCAAGGGCGTGCGCTGGCGGGCATCGCGGATATCCACCGGCGCGCCCGCGCGCAACAAGCGCCGCACTTCAGGCGCGTCCCCACGGCCGGCCGCCGCCAATAAGGCTTGGCCGCCGTCGGCGCCGGCGGGGAGGGAGACGGCCAAAACCATCGATAACAGGATTTTCACTTGCCAATGCATTGCCTTCTCCTCGCTCAATTCAAACGATTAAAATGGGAGCGCCACCGTAGCGTGGCATGCCGCGCCAGCGGGATAAAAACAAAGCCCGCCGGCCGGCGGGCTTTGACGACGCTGAGGCGAAAACTCAGCCGTGCATGCGGGCGAAGTCCTGCATGAAGTTAGCCAGCGATTTGACGCCCTCTATCGGCATCGCATTGTAGATGGAGGCGCGGATGCCGCCCACCGCGCGATGCCCTTTCAGCTGGATCAAGCCGTTCTTGCGCGCTTCCAGCAGGAAGGTTTCTTCCAGCCCTTCATCCTTGAGCCGGAACACCACGTTCATCCGCGAGCGGAACGGCGCGTCGATATGGGTGTGGTAGAAGCCTCCGCTGGACTCGATCACATGATTGAGCAGTCCGGCCTTCTCCTCGTTGCGCGTGGCGATGGATTTGACGCCCCCCTGTTCCTTCAGCCATTTGAACACCAGGCCGGAGATGTAGATCGGAAAGGTAGGCGGGGTGTTGTACATCGAATCGGCGTCGGCGTGCACCTGGTAATTGAGCATGGTGGGCAGGTCGGCGCGGGCCTTGCCCAGCAGATCTTCGCGCACGATCAGCACCACTAGGCCGGACGGACCGATGTTCTTTTGCGCCCCGGCGTAGATCAGGCCGAACTGGCTGACGTCCACCTCCCGCGACAGGAAGTCCGAGGACATGTCGCAAACCAGCGGCACGTCCGGCAGACTTTGCGGCACGAAGGGGAATTGCAAGCCGCCTATGGTCTCGTTGGAGGTGTAATGCAGATAGGCCGCCTTGGGGTCGCGCTGCCAGCCGGCTTCGTCCGGCACGTAGGCGAAGTTGCGGTCCTCGCTGCTGGCCGCCACATTCACCTTGGCGTAGCGACGCGCCTCTTTAATCGCCAGCTTGGACCAGTGGCCGGTATTGACGATGTCCACGCTGTCGCGCTCGCCCAGCAGGTTAAGCGGCACCTGGGCGAACTGCAGCGAAGCGCCGCCCTGCAGGAACAGCACTTTGTAGTTGGCGGGAATGCCCATCAACTCGCGCAGGTCGTGCTCGGCGTCATGGATGATTTCCATGAACTCCTTGCCGCGATGGCTCATTTCCATCACGCACATGCCGGAGCCGTGCCAATCCAGCATTTCGCTTTGCGCTTCGGCCAGCACCTGATGAGGCAGCACGGCGGGGCCGGCGGAGAAGTTGTACACTTTGGCCATGTTCATCCTCTATTTGCGTTGACGGCCCTTGGCGCCCGCACCGGCGAACTCCGGGCCTTGGTATGCGAAGGCCCGATCGCTAAGCGCCGGGCCTTTGTTATAGTTTACTGACTGAGCAGGAAGTGGGCTCTCGCCACGGCAACCGGTTTTCGCCGGTCTTCTTGCCAGGCTTCGATCAACACATTGGCCACCCGCTTGCCCTGCTTGGTGATCTCGCACTTGGCGTACAGGGTTTGCGGCCGGCCCGGGCGCAGATAGTCCAGCGAAAAGTCGACGATCTTCGGCGTTTCCTGCGATTCGCGGATCCACATCAGATGCAGCATCGCCGCGCTCTCCAGAAAACCGCCGATCAGTCCGCCGTGCAGCGCCGGCAGGGCCGTATTGCCGACGTTGCGCTCGGCGAACGGCAACTGGAACAGCAACTCGCCGGCGTCGTCCTCGCCCAACTCCACCCCCATCAACTTGATATAGGGCAGCTCGTCCACGATGAGCGCATAGGCCTTTTGATCCCGCAAGGCGTTGAAACGTTCCATGAAGCGGCTCATGCGGCGGCCTCCGGCAGCATCGGCGTGCGGCTGGATTCCCGCATGAAGGTGGCCACGCCGTGGGCGATCGGATCGCTGGGCGATTCGTGATAACACACGGCGCGGGTAAAGGCGATCTGGCTGGCCAGGCGGTAGCATTCCGCCCGGCAGAAGATAGGCTTTCCCGGCGTGGCCGCCTTTAGGTAGTCGATGCGCAGATCCAGCGTGGCGATGGTTTCCAGCTCAGGCAGATGCGCCATCACCGCCACCGCGCTGCAGGTATCCACCAGCGAGGTGATCACCCCGCCGTGCAAAGTGCCGGTGGCCGGGTTGCCGACCAGGTCCTCACGCCAGTCCACCTTCAAGGTGGGCTTGCGCCCCTCGGTGCCGATGTATTGGAAACCCAGGGTGCGACAGTGCGGAAAGGAGACGAAAAGCTGGCTCATCGCCTCCAGCACTTCGGGATTGGCCGGCGTCGGAATCATGCCTCGCCGCCCTCGTCCGCAGCCTCGACGCCGTCTTCGCCTTCCAGCGCGTCCGTCTCGTCGTCGCTATCGCCCTCGGCCACTTTCTCCAGGCCGATCAGCTGCTCGCCTTCGTCCAGATTGATCAGGCGCACGCCCTGAGCGGAACGGCCGGTTTCGCGCACTTCCGCCACCTTGGTGCGGATCAGCACGCCGCCGGTGGTGATCAGCATCACGTCGTCGGTTTCCTCCACCAGGCTGGCGGCCACCAGCTTGAAGCCGGTCTTGTCGGTCAGGTCCATGGCGATCACGCCCTGGGTGCCGCGGCTGGTCAGGCGGAAATCGCCGGTGCGGGTGCGCTTGCCGTAACCGCCGTTGCTGGCGGTCAGCACCATTTGGTCTTCGGAATTGGTCACCAGCAGGGAAATCAGCTTCTGGCCTTCGCCCAGCTTCATGCCGCGCACGCCTCTGGAAGTGCGCCCCATCGGCCGCACCTGGCTTTCGCTGAAGCGCACCGACTTGCCGGCATCGGAGAACAGCATCACCTGATCGCCCTCAACCGGCAGGCCGTCCTCGATCAGTTCGCCTTCGCCTACTACGATGTCCTCTTCGACAATGACATCGTCATCCTCGTCGCCCTGGCCCGCCACGCTCTTGCCGCAGGTCAGCGCCACGCCTACCAGGTAGTTGCCCTCGTCCAGATTGATGGCGATGATGCCCGCCGCGCGCGGCTTGGAGAAGGCGCGCAACGGCGTCTTCTTCACGGTGCCGTCGGCGGTGGCCATGAACACGTACTGGTCGTCGCGGAACTCCTTGACCGGCAACAGCGCATTGATCTTCTCGCCCTCTTCCAGCGGCAGCACGTTGACCATGGGCTTGCCGCGGCTTTGGCGGCCGCCCTGCGGCAGGTCATAGACCTTGCGCCAGTAGCAGCGGCCGCGGCTGGAGAAGCACAGCACGAAGTCGTGGGTATTCGCCACGAACAGCGTGTCGATGAAATCGTTGTCCTTGGTGGCCGCCGCCTGCTTGCCTCGACCGCCGCGGCGCTGGGCGCTGTAGTCGTCGATGGGCTGCGCCTTGATGTAGCCGGTGTGGGAGATGGTCACCACCATGTCCTGCGGGGTGATCAGATCCTCGATGTTGATGTCGCCGCCGAAAGGCTCAATCTCGGAGCGGCGCGCGTCGCCGAACTGGGCGCGGATGGCAGCAAGCTCCTCGCCGATGATCTGGTTGATGCGTTCCGGCTTGGCCAGGATGTCCAGCAAGTCCAGAATCACCGCCATGATGTCGCGGTATTCGGCGACGATCTTGTCCTGCTCCAGGCCGGTCAGGCGCTGCAAGCGCATTTCCAGAATCGCCTGGGCCTGGGCGTCGGACAAACGGTAGCCGCTGGCCTTGAGGCCGAACTCTTCCGCCAGTCCGTCCGGACGCGCCTTGTCCTGATCGACGCGGGACAGCATTTCCTCCACCAGCGGGGAGCGCCATTCGCGGCCCATCAGCGCGACCTTGGCTTGCGGCGGGGTTTCCGACGCCTTGATCAACGCGATGATTTCATCGACGTTGGACAGCGCGACGGCCAGGCCTTCCAGGATGTGGCCGCGTTCGCGCGCCTTGCGCAGTTCGAAGATGGTCCGGCGGGTCACCACTTCGCGGCGGTGACGCAGGAACTCCACCAGGATCTGCTTCAGGTTCAGCAAGCGCGGCTGGCCGTCCACCAGCGCCACCATATTGATGCCGAAGCTGTCCTGCAGCTGGGTCAGCTTGTACAGGTGGTTGAGCACCACTTCCGGCATTTCGCCGCGCTTAAGCTCGATCACCACGCGCATGCCGGACTTGTCGGATTCATCGCGCAAGTCGGAAATGCCTTCGATCTGCTTGTCGCGCACCAGCTCGCCGATGCGCTCCAGCAGGCGCGCCTTGTTCACCTGATACGGAATCTCGTCGACGATGATGGCCTGGCGGTCGCCCTTGCCGATGTCTTCGAAATGGACGCGCGCGCGCATGATCACGCGACCGCGGCCGGTGCGGTAGCCTTCCTTGACGCCGGCGGTGCCGTAGATAATGCCGGCCGTGGGGAAGTCCGGCGCCGGAATGATGTCGATCAGCTCGTCAATGGTCAGTTCGCTGTTGGCCAGCAAGGCCAGGCAGGCATCCACCACCTCGTTGAGGTTGTGCGGCGGAATATTGGTGGCCATGCCCACGGCAATGCCGGAGGAGCCGTTGATCAGCAGATTGGGGATTTTGGCCGGAAGGATTAGCGGCTCGTGTTCGGAGCCGTCGTAGTTGGGACCGAAGTCCACGGTTTCCTTCTCGATGTCGGCCAGAAGCTCATGGGCGATGCGCGCCATGCGAATCTCGGTGTAACGCATTGCGGCGGCGTTGTCGCCGTCCACCGAACCGAAGTTGCCCTGACCATCCACCAAGGGGTAGCGCAGCGAAAAGTCCTGCGCCAGGCGCACGATGGTGTCGTATACCGCGCTATCGCCGTGCGGGTGGTATTTACCGATCACGTCGCCAACGATACGCGCCGATTTTTTGTACGCGCGGTTCCAGTCGTTGGACAGCTCGTGCATGGCGTACAGCACCCGACGGTGCACCGGCTTCAGACCATCTCGCACATCAGGCAAGGCGCGACCCACGATCACGCTCATCGCGTAATCCAGATAGGAACGGCGCATCTCCTCTTCGAGGCTGATGGGGATGGTTTCCTTGGCGAACAGGTTATCGGTCATAGTTTCTTGATTCGTAAGGATGAACAGGCCGCCCTGCGATTGCGGGTGCATTCACGCGCCCGCCGCAGGGCGGCCAGCATAGGTAATGACAGCTCGTATTCTATCACGAAACGGTCATCTTCAACCGACTTCCGTCAGTCCGGGCCGGGCTCTTCAGGCTCTTCCGCGCCCTCGTCTTCCATCGCGCCCAGTTTAAGATGCTGCTGTAATTGCTTGTTATTGCGCACCCCCAGCTTGCGCAAGCGCTCGGCGCTGGCCACCAGATTTCCGCGGCCGCCGGACAACTGCTTCATCGCATCGCCAAAGCTGTCGCGAGCCACGTCCAACTGCTTGCCCAATTTTTCCAAATTGGCGGCGAAGCCGACGAATTTGTCGTACATTGCCCCGCCCTGGCGGGCGATCTCCTGCGCGTTTTGGTTCTGGTATTCATAGCGCCAGATGCTGGCCACGGTGCGCAAGGTCGCCAGCAGGGTGCTGGGGCCGACGATCATGATGCGGCGTTCGAAAGCCTCGTTGAACAAGCTCATGTCCTGCTGCACCGCCAGCAGGTAGGCCGGCTCCACCGGAATGAACATGAACACGAAGTCCAGGGTGTTCAGCCGGTACAGGTCCTGGTAGCGCTTTTCCGACAGCGTGCGGATGTGATTGCGGATGGCCGCGACATGGGCCTTCATTTCCGTCGCCCGTTCCGCCTCGTCCTCGGCGGCGGTGTAGCGCACATAGGCGTTCAGCGACACCTTGGAATCCACCACCAGTTGCTTGCCTTCCGGCAGGTCTATCACCACGTCCGGCTGGTAGCGACGGTTGCCGTCCTCGCCGGCCACCACGTCGGACACTTGCACCCGGTACTCGCGATCCTTCTGCAGGCCAGAGGTTTCCAGCACTCGCTCCAGCACCATCTCCCCCCAAGAGCCCTGCGCCTTGCTGCTGGCGCCGGTCAAGGCCTTGGTCAGCGCGATGGCGTCGTCGCCCAGCCGGCTGTTGAGCTCTTGCAAGCGCTTGAGCTCCGCCTCCAGCGACAAGCGCCCCTGGCTGTCTTTTTCATAACTGTCCTGCACCAGCTTGCCGAAATCCTGCAACCGCTGCTGCAAGGGCCCGAGCAGGTGACCGAGGTTCTGCTGATTTTGCTCGGTGAAGCGCTTAGCCTTCTCTTCCAGGATGTCCCCGGCCAAGGCCTTGAACTGTCCAGCCATGCTTTCGCGCGCTTCGGTCAGCAAGGCCAGCTTCTCGGCGTTCTGGCCGCGCTCCTGCTCCAGCAGCGTCATCAGTTCCTGCTCGCGCGCAGTGAGCCGGGTCAACTCCGTGTTCAGTTGCTCCAAGCGTTCCGCCTGTCTGCCGCGCTGCTGACGCATATCTTCCAGTTGCTTGACATGCTCCTGCATCGCCGACCAATAGGCGGCGGCCTGCTGCTGAGCCTCCGCCAGCTTGGCTTCCTTATGCCGCGCCTCCTGCAACAACTCCTTGGCGCTTTCCAGCTGCGCTGTCTGCGTGGCTAGGCGTTGCATCCAATCCTGTAACTCCAACTCGCGCCGGCGCGCGCCCATGATCCTGGCTGCGGCCCAGCCTCCCAAACCCGCGACCAGCGCAGCCAATATCGCTACCAACGGCATGCTCATTGCCGGGCTCTCCATAAATGAATTAAAGCGGCGCTCCAGAACAACAAGGCCAGCGCGAGAAACACACCGAATAGCTGCAAAGGCTCACGCCAGACGGCTTCGGCCGGGGCGAGCCACACGCAAACGCTGAAAACCACGGCAAGAACGCCGCTACCCCATTTGAGCGCCGCGCCGAACCGCCCCCTGCTCAACACTCCCCAGGCCATCAGCAAGAGCAGGATGGCCAACACCAGCGGCCAAGCGAGCCAGGCCAGCAGCCACGCCAACTCCCAGAGCGCAAGATCGTTAAACACCCAATCCCTTCCGCTCCAGGTCCGCCTCCGCCCAGTGCTGCAAATACACTTGCAACTCCTTGCGGCCCTGCCACTCGTTGGCGATCAGCTGGTACACCGCATCGACATTGTCCGGCAGCCACTCCACCTGATTGAACAGCATGGCGTCGAACTCCTCGCCGTCGCGCGCCAGCCGCAGCTTCAGGTGCTTGTCGCCGACTACGCGCTGGCTCATCACCGCGAAACGGTCGTGAAAATACGGCACCGGGAAGCCCTGGCCCCACACCTCGGCCGCCAATTGCTCGGCGAAGGCCAGGTTCAATTCGCGCGGCGCCAGGCTGCCGTCGGTTTCTATGGTGCGGGTCAGATGGCGCTCCTCCAACAACTCGCGCGCCACTGCCTCGAAGGCGCGCTGAAATTCGTCGAAGCGAGTCTGTTGCAGGCTTAGGCCGGCCGCCATCGCATGGCCGCCGAACTTGAGAATCAGGCCGGGATGGCGCTTGAACACCAGGTCCAGCGCGTCGCGCAGATGGAAGCCGGGAATCGAGCGACCGGAACCCTTAATCTCTCCGTTGTCGCCGGGCGCGAACACGATGGCCGGCCGGTGGAAGCGCTCCTTGAGCCGGGAAGCGACGATGCCGACCACGCCCTGATGCCAGTCGTCGCGGAACAGGCTTAGCGTATAACGGTTGTCGGCGTCGATGCCGGACAGCGCCGCCAGCGCCTCGTCCTGCATGCCGTGTTCTATGCTGCGCCGCTCGCGGTTGAGCTGATCCAGCTGCTGCGCCAGCCGCTGCGCCTGCTCCTCGTTGCCGGACAGCAGGCAGGCGATGCCCAGGCTCATATCGTCCAGCCGGCCGGCGGCGTTCAGACGCGGGCCCAGCGTGAAGCCCAGATCAAAAGTGTTGGCCTTGTAATGGGCGCGACCGGCGACGCGGAACAAGGCGGCGATGCCCGGCGCCATGCGGCCGGCGCGCATGCGTTTGAGGCCGTTTTCCACCAGGGTGCGATTGTTCCGGTCCAGCCGCACCACGTCGGCCACCGTGCCCAGCGCCACATAATCCAGCAGTTCTCCCAGATTGGGCTGACTACGCTCGTCAAACACCCCGCGCCGGCGCATTTCGGCGCGCAGCGCCAGCAACACGTAGAACATCACCCCTACGCCGGCCAGGTTCTTGGACGGAAATTCGCAGCCGGGCTGATTGGGGTTGACGATCAAGGCCTCAGGCAGCACATCGCCGGGCAAGTGGTGATCGGTGACCAGCACTTCGATGCCGCGCGCCTTGGCGGCGAGCACGCCGTCCACGCTGGCGATGCCGTTGTCCACGGTGACGATGATGTCCGGGTTTTGACGCGCGGCCAGCTCAACGATCTCCGGGGTCAGGCCGTAACCGTACTCAAAGCGGTTGGGCACGATGAAATCCACGCGCGCGCCCAGCATGGACAAGCCCTTGACCGCCACCGCGCAGGCGGTGGCGCCATCGGCGTCGTAATCCGCCACCACCAACAGGCGTTGACGGCCGGCGATGGCGTCGGCCAGGCGCTCCGCCATCGGCTGGATGTTTTTCAGGTTTTGATAAGGCAGCAAGGCCTTGAGGCCGTAATCCAGCTCGGCGCAGTCGCAAATGCCGCGCGCGGCGTACAGCCTCGCCATCAACGGGCTCAAGCCCTGGCGCAGCAATTGTTCGTGAGTGTCGACGGGAATGCTTCGGGAAACGATTTGGGACATGTTTTCTCAATACAAGGCGGACAACGGCAGCGGCCGCTTCCAGAATTTCCACAGGTCGTTGCGACGCACTTTCAGCTCCAGTCCGCTGGGGCCGTGCGCGCGCAAGACCAGGCTGTCGATCCGGCCCTGGCGCAGCGCCTGCAGCAAGGGAGCGAACCAATCGCGCTCCAGGCGCTGCAGCGCTTCGCGCCAGCCCCAGGCGTCGCGGTACTGCGCCGCCGCCTGCAAGGCGTCCAGCGCCAGCAGACTGTCGCGGCCGCCGGCCTGATCGACGAAGCCGGCGAAGTCGTAAGGCGCCGGCAGACACGGCGCGCCGGCCTCGGCCGCGATCCAGCCCAGCCAATCCTCGTCGGCGAACACCTGTTCCGCCGGCTCGCGCCAGCCCGGCTCTACGCCCCCGCCCCACAGCCATAAGCTGTTGACGCCGAGTTCGCCGCGCGCCTCGCGCTCATCGTTCAGCGGATGGGCGTACAGCAGCATCTGCAATTCATTCAGCAGCCGGCTCCAGTCCAGGCCGCGCTCGCCCTGCGGCAAATGCGCGTTGATGTCCTCGCCCACCACGTCCGGCAGCGGGCTGAAGCTGGCCGCCGCCGGCGCGTCCAGTTGCAACAGCCAGCGCCCCGGCTCCAGCGGGTGAATACGCCAGCCGTCGTCGGCGAAATGGCGGTTCGCCGCATCGGCCAAGGTCTCTGCCTCGGCCTGGCTCAAGCTCATCACGCCGATATCAGCCAGCAAGGCGCGGTCGCGGTCCACCCGCACATGCACCGGATCGGCCAGCAGCCAATCCCCCTGCTCCGCCGGCAAGCCGGCCTGGCGCGCCCGCAGCCTCGCCAGGCCGGCCGCTGAACCGCGCCACGGCGCGGCCAAGAGTTCGCTCAGCGCGGCAGGTCCGGCGGCGCGCTCGCCCTGACCCAACAAGCGCTGCAGGGCGGGGAGTTCCAGGCCCTTGCACACATCGGCGCCGTCGTGGCCGTCCAGCCAAAGCAGACCGGGCAACAACAATGTCAATTTCATTTATCGCTACACATGGATGACGAGATCGAAGTAATATCAAAGCCTTGCGAAAACGCCCTGGCATGGGCGCCGGGTGAAATCAGGCGGATAGCATCCGGAATCGCGGCTATAATTTACAGTTTGCACAGGAACTTATGCCGCGCAAGCTCCCCAAATGTTGAGACGCGGCCGCAAGGCCTGTGATTGGCAAATACGGAATTTACATAAGGTTGGCTCATGGCCAGCCTTTTATAGTGAACGATGGATTATCGCAAACTGCTACATATCCCGCAAAAATGCTTCCACAAGCTGATGAACCATCATCTGAGCTTGATCGGCGCGGCCGCCTCCCTGCCCTTGTTCGGCATGGCCACCGCCTTCGCCGTGGCTCAGAACGGCGCCCAGCCCACCAAGCCGGAAGTTTTGCAAAAAGAAGTGACCGAGCAACTGACCCTGCCGGCTTTTTCCTTCAACGAGAGCGCCACCCGTTACTGGCGCGACGAGGCGATCCAGCGCGGCGACACCATTGCCCGCGTGTTGAACCGGCTGGGCATCCGCGACAGCGAAGCCAACCGCTTCCTGCACTCCAGCCCCTTGTCCAAGGACCTGCTCAAGCTGAAGACCGGCGCCACGCTGTCGGTGCAAACCAATGATCTGGGCGAACTCTTCGGCCTGCGCTTCCTCAATGACGACGAGAACGGCGAACAGGTGCTGGTGGCCATAGAAAAGGTCAAAGGCGAATGGCAGGCCAGCGCCGACCCTATCGCCACCGAGGCGGTGCAGACGGTGCGCTCACTGCTGATCACCCGCTCGGTCGGCGCCGCGCTGGCCAAGGCCCAGGTGCCGCGCGACATCCGCGCCCAGCTGACGGAAATCTTCGCCGATCAGTTCAACATCAACTCCCTGGGCAAGGGCGACCGCATCAATCTGGTGTACGAAACCCTGCTTTACAACGGCGCGCCCATCGCCGCCGGCAACCTGCTGGCGGTGGAAATCCTGCGCTCCGGCAAGCTGCACCAAGCCTTCTACTTTGCCCACGACAGCGAATCCGGCGCCTATTACGACGCGCAGGGCAAGCCGATCAAACAGGGTTTCAGCCACCAGCCGGTAGCCAACGCCCGCATCAGCTCCGGCTTCGGCTTCCGCAAGCACCCGATACTGCGCTCCTTGCGCCTGCATTCCGGCGTGGACTACGCCGCCGCCACCGGCACCCCCATCATTGCCCCCGCCGACGGCACCATGGTCAAGGTGGAGCGCCAAAACGGCTATGGCAATATGGTGGAAATCCGCCACAATCAGAAAATGACCACCTTGTACGCGCACATGAGCCGCTTCGCCCCAGGCGCCCGCTCCGGCAAGAGCGTCAAGGCAGGCGAGGTGATAGGCTATGTCGGCAGCACCGGCCGCTCCACCGGCCCGCATCTGCACTTTGAAGTGCGGATCAACGGCCAGGCGGTGGACCCGGCCACCAACGCCTTGCCGACACCGGGCTTGAGCGCCACTCAGCTGGCCGAATTCAAATCCGGCAACCAGCCGCTGACCGCGCACCTGAAACTGCTGCGCGAGCTGCCCACCAACATCGCATTGCTAGACTGATGAATCAACGCTTGATCGGACTGATGTCCGGCACCAGCCTGGACGGCGTCGATGCCGTGCTGGTGCGCTTCGATGAACAAGGCGCGCTCCGCGTCGAAGCCGACTACTTCGTCGCCTACCCGCCGCGACTGCGCGAACAGGCGCTGGCGCTGCAGGCGATCGGCGACAATGAGCTGGATCGCGCGGCGCGGCTGGCCAATGAATTGGCCGAGCTCTACGCCCAAGCTGTCAACGGCCTGCTGGCCGCTGAGGAGCTGAAACCGGCGGACATCGCCGCCGTCGCCAGCCACGGCCAAACCATACGCCACGCGCCGGACGCCGGCTACACCTGGCAAATAGGCAATATGGCCCGCCTTGCCGAGCTGACCCACATCGACGTGATCGCCGATTTCCGCAGCCGCGACCTGGCCGCCGGCGGTCAGGGCGCGCCTCTGGTGCCGGCCTTCCATCAGGCGGTGTTTGGCGCGCCGGAGCAAAACCGGGTGATCCTGAACATCGGCGGCATCAGCAACCTGACCCGCCTCCACCCTAACCAAGCGGTGATCGGCTTCGACTGCGGCCCCGGCAATATGCTGATGGACGCCTGGTGCCTGCGCCATCAGGGCCAGCCTTACGACGCCGACGGTCAATGGGCGGAGCAAGGCGCGGTGGAGTCCTCGCTGCTGCAGGCGCTGCTGGACGAACCCTTCTTCCGCCAGCCCCCGCCCAAGAGCACTGGTCGCGATCTGTTCGACCTGCCTTGGCTTGAACAAAAACTGCTGGGCCGCCATGTGCCCGCCGTCGACGTGCAAGCCACGCTGCTGGAGCTGAGCGCGCGCGGCATCGCCCAGGCCGTCACCCTGCATTGCCCGACGAACCAGACTGTCTTCGTTTGCGGCGGCGGCGCGCGCAACGGCGCGCTGATGCGCCGACTGGCCGCCTTGCTGCCTGAACAAAGCATCGCCGGCACCGCCGCGCTGGGCCTGCCCGAACACCAAGTCGAGGCCGCCGCCTTCGCCTGGCTGGGCTGGCGCTTCCTGCGCCGCCTGGCCGGCAACCTGCCGGAAGTGACCGGCGCCGCCGGCGGACGCGTGCTCGGCGCGCTCTATCCCAAGTAAGCGTCTCAAAGCCTGTTCAAAGTCTTGTGTGCAAACACGATGGACTTTGAACAGAGTCTCTAAAGGGAACGCCATCAAGTCTTGTCAGCAAAGCTGAATACATTCCGACACGCTTAAACCGGGCGTGTCAGGCTATAATCAGCGACAGTCATAGCCGAACAAGAGAAAAATGCGACTTTTCAAGCGCAAAGCCGTAGTCAAAAACAGCCAGACGCCGTTGCCGCCGCAGTTGGCCTCGCTGCTGCGCGAGGCGTGGTGGTTGCTGATGGCTGTGCTGGCCGTCTACCTGGTGCTGGTGCTGGCCAGCTACTCCCCGCTAGACCCCTCCTGGTCCCACAGCTCCTCGGATCCCACCGTGCGCAACTACGGCGGCGCTTTCGGCGCCTGGCTGTCCGATATGCTGCTCTACGTGTTCGGCTTGTCGGCCTGGTGGCTGGTGGTGTTCTGCCTGGTAGCCATCGCCTGGGGCTATCAGCGCATGGAAACGCTGGGCTTCAAGCTCAACCCCATCACCGTCGCCGCCATCGGCGGCTTTCTGCTACTGCTGTTTTCCAGCGCCAGCATTGAAGCCATCATCCTGGCCGAAAAAGCGCTGAACCTGCCGCTGTCCGCCGGCGGCATGCTGGGGCATTTCATCGGCCTAGGCATCGCCCACGGCCTGGGCCTGTCCGGCGCCTATCTCTTTCTCAGCGTGCTCGCCGCCATCGGCTTCTCCCTATTCACCGGCCTGTCTTGGCTCGACATCATGGAGCGGCTGGGCGGCGCGCTGGAAGACGGCGCCTTGAAACTGTGGCACAGCTGGCAGGCGCGCAAAGATCGCGAAATTGGCAAGGAGATCGCGCAAAAGCGGGAAGCCAAGATCACCACCGAGAAAAAGAAAAACGAAGAGAAAATCCCTCTGCGCATCGAGCCGCCGGTGCTGGACGTGCCGCTGTCCACCAAGGCCCAGAAGCCGGTACAGCAATCCTTGTTCGCCGATCCCAAGGACGGCGCGCTGCCCGGCCTGACGCTGCTGGAAGCGCCCAAGGAGCAGCAAGAACCGGTATCGCAGGACACCGTGGAGTACACTTCGCGGCTGATTGAGCGCAAGCTGGCCGATTTCGGCGTCGACGTCAAAGTGGTCGCGGCCTACCCGGGCCCGGTGATCACCCGATACGAGGTGGAGCCCGCGGTGGGCGTCAAGGGCGCCCAGGTCGTCAACCTGATGAAAGATCTGGCGCGCGCGCTGTCCCTGGTTTCCATCCGGGTGGTGGAAACCATTCCCGGCAAAACCTATATGGGCCTGGAGCTCCCCAACCCCAAACGCCAGATCGTGCGTCTGTCGGAAATCGTCGGCTCCGACGGCTACCAGAACATGGCCTCCAAGCTGACCATGGCGCTGGGCAAGGACATTGCAGGACAACCCGTGTCCGCCGACCTCGCCAAGATGCCGCACGTGCTGGTGGCCGGTACCACCGGCTCCGGCAAATCAGTAGCCATCAACGCGATGATCTTGTCCCTGCTGTACAAGTCCACACCCAAAGAAGTACGGCTGATCATGGTCGACCCCAAAATGCTGGAGCTGTCGATCTACGAAGGCATTCCGCATCTGCTGGCCCCGGTGGTCACCGATATGAAACAAGCGGCCAACGCGCTGAACTGGTGCGTGGCGGAGATGGAGCGCCGCTACAAGCTGATGTCCAAGCTGGGCGTGCGCAATCTGGCCGGCTTCAACCAGAAGATCAAGGACGCGGACAAGGCCGGCGAGAGAATCCCCAACCCCTTCAGCCTGTCCCCGGAAACCCCGGAGCCGCTGGACTCCCTGTCCTTGATCGTGGTGGTGATAGACGAACTGGCCGACCTAATGATGGTGGCCGGCAAGAAGATAGAAGAACTGATCGCGCGCTTGGCGCAGAAAGCCCGCGCCGCCGGCATTCACTTGGTCCTGGCCACCCAACGGCCGTCCGTGGACGTGATCACCGGCCTGATCAAGGCCAATATCCCGACGCGAATCGCCTTCCAGGTGTCCAGCAAGATAGACAGCCGCACCATTCTGGACCAGATGGGCGCGGAAACCCTGCTCGGCCAAGGCGATATGCTCTATCTGCCGCCTGGCACCGGCTATCCGGTCCGGGTTCATGGTGCCTTCGTCGCCGACGAAGAAGTGCACCATGTGGTGGAGTTCCTGAAAAGCACCGGCGGGCCGGACTATGTGGAAGGCATTCTCACCGGCCAGAGCGACGGCGAAGACGGCTCGCCCTCCGGCCTTGACGGCGAGGCGGGCGGCGAAGCCGATCCGCTTTACGACGAAGCCGTCGCCATTGTGCTCAAGACGCGCAAGGCGTCGATCTCCTCTGTGCAGCGCCATCTGCGCATAGGCTACAACCGCGCCGCGCGGCTGATTGAGCAGATGGAATCCGCCGGCCTGGTTTCGGCGATGGAAAGCAACGGCAACCGCGCAGTGCTGGCGCCGTCCCGCGAAGACTAAGACAAGCCAGCCGCCCCCAAACCCGGCCGGGCGCCATGCCGCCCGGCCTCAACCAAGAGGTCCCGCATGGCGGATTTCAAGCCCGAACCCCCTTTTCGCCACGATTACGCGCCCAAGACCGGCGTGCTGCTGATGAATCTGGGCACGCCGCAAGCTCCCACCGCCAAGGCGCTGCGCCCCTACCTGAAAGAGTTTCTGTCCGACCGCCGCGTGATCGAAATCCCGCGCGCGCTCTGGTGGCTGATCCTCAACGGCGTCATCCTGAACACCCGCCCCGCCCAATCCGCCAAGAAATACGCGGCGATCTGGGAAAAGGACGGCTCGCCGCTTTACACCCATACCCGCAAACAAACTGCGTTGATCAAAGGCCAGCTGGGTGAAATGGGGCTGCGCAACTTAGTCGTGGACTTCGCCATGCGCTACGGCGAACCCTCGGTGGAAAACGTGATCGCCCGCATGCGCGAGCAAGGCGTGGAACGCCTGCTGGTGCTGCCCTTGTATCCTCAATACGCGGCCTCTTCCAGCGCCACTGCGCTGGATCAGGTATTCCGCTCGCTGATGAAACTGCGCAATATGCCGGAGCTGCGCACCGTTCGTCATTTTCACGATGATCCCGGCTATATCCGCGCGCTGGCGGAACAAGTGCGCGCGCATTGGCGCCAACACGGCCGCGGCGACAAACTGGTGATGAGTTTTCACGGCGTGCCGCGGCTCACCCGCGACAAGGGCGACCCCTATCACTGCGAATGCCAGAAAACCGGCCGCTTATTGGCGGAAGAATTGGGCTTGACGCAACAGGAGTACCAAGTGTGCTTCCAAAGCCGATTCGGCCGCGCGGAATGGTTGCAGCCTTATACCAGCGAAGTATTGACTCAACTAGGCAAGGACAAGACCGGCAAGCTGGATATTCTCTGTCCCGGTTTTATCGCCGACTGCCTGGAAACGCTGGAGGAAATCGCGATGGAAGGCAAGGAAACCTTCCTCAGCCACGGCGGCGGCGAATATCGATACATTTCGTGTTTGAATGAAAACCCGCAATGGATTCTCGCCATCTCGACTATGATCAAACAGAATCTGTCGGGATGGTGCGAGGCGCCGGAGGAAAACGCCCCGTTGCGCCAGCAGCGAGCCCAGGCTTTGGGCGCCAAGACCTGAAACAAGACTGCCGGCAAGAATCCGAACAAGTCATTTAAATTCAAAAACTTGAAATACAAGAAACGCCCCCTGGCAATTATTCCAGGGGGCGTTTGCGCTTTAGACACACCATCGGCGAAGAAGTTTACAAATAGTTGCATCCCTCCCCGGTTTTGACATTGACACTCGCGCAAACAGCTACCCATAATCAAACGCAACCAACGGTCATTTCACCAAAATGCCGTTGGCCACAAAGAGATGACTAGAGTCTACAGAATAGAGAATCAGGGGATACATCACATGAACAAATATGTCCGCCTCAGCGTCATTGCCGCTGCCGCCATGACCCTGGCCGCCTGCGGCAAGCAAGAGCAACCGGCCGCCAATCAGGCGGCTTCGGCCCCGGCTCAAGCCGCAGGCGACGGCGCCGTCGTCAAGATCGGCCAGGTATCGCCGATGTCCGGTCCCATTTCCCATTTGGGCAAGGACAACGAATACGGCGCCAAGCTGGCCATCGCCGATCTGAACGCCGCCGGCGTGGAGATCGGCGGGAAGAAGCTCAAATTCGAACTGGTGTCGGAAGACGACCAAGGCGATCCGAAGATCGGCACCCAAGTGGCGCAGCGCCTGGTTGACGCCGGTGTGGCAGGCGTGGTGGGCCACCTGAACTCCGGCACCACCATCCCCGCGTCCAAGATTTACTCCGACGCCGGCATTCCGCAGATTTCCCCCTCCGCCACCAACCCGGACTACACCAAGCAAGGCTTCAAGACCACTTTCCGCGTGATCGCCAACGACGTGCAGCAAGGCCGCGCCTTGGGCGAATTCGCCGCCACCGGGCTGAAGGCCAAGAAGATCGCCATCATCGACGACCGCACCGCTTACGGCCAAGGCCTCGCCGACCAGTTCGAGGCTGCGGTCAAGGGCAAGGGCGCCGAAGTGGTGAAGCGCGAGTTCACCACCAACACCGCCACCGATTTCAACGCTATCCTGACCTCGATCAAGGCCAGCAAGCCGGACCTGATCTTCTACGGCGGCATGGACGCCCAAGCCGGCCCGCTGGCCAAGCAGATGCAGCGCCTGGGCCTCAAGGCCAAACTGATGGGCGGCGACGGCTGGCAGACACCGGAATTCATCAAGCTGGCCGGCGAGGCCTCCGACGGCCAGTACGCGTCCAGCTGCGGCGTGCCGCGCGACAAGATGCCCGGCTTCGCCGCGTTCAACGACAAGTTCAAGAAGCAGTTCAACACCGAGGTGCAGATCTACGCGCCGTATGAATACGACGCGGTGATGGTATTGGTGGATGCGATGAAGCGCGCCAAATCCACCGATCCCAAAACCTATCTGGCCGAAGTGGGCAAGACCGGCTACACCGGCGTGACCGGCAAGATCGCCTTTGACGACAAGGGCGACATCAAGAACGGCGCGGTCACCGTGTATCAGGTCAAGGGCGGCAAGTGGGAAGTGGTGTCCACCGTCGGCGGCGAAGCCGCCGCCGCGCCGGCCGCCAGCGCCGCCCAGTAAGCCCAGTCCTACCGCTTGAACCGAAAGAGGCGCTCCGCGCCTCTTTTTCTTTGCCCGCCGCCAACGACAATGGCGCCCGCAGGCGCCATTGGGAAAGACAAACCGCGCTCAGTCGCGGAACTGCGCCGCGTGGCCGGTCAGGATGGCCATGCCGGCCTTCTGGATATCCTCGGAGATCAGCATCGCCGCGTTCCAGCTCGCCACATAATTAAGGCCGTCCGCCACCGAATGGTCGCGGCTGTAGTTGAGCACTTCCTTGCAGCCGCGCATCGCCAACGGCGACTTGCCGGCGATCAACCGCGCCGATTCCAGCGCCGCCGCCAGCACCGCCTCCGCATCCGGCAACACGCGGTTAACCAGACGCATCGCCAGCGCCTCTTCCGCGGCCACGTCGCGGCCGGTCAAGGCCAGTTCCCGCGCCAGGCCCTCGCCCACCACGCGCGGCAACCGTTGCAGCGAACCCACATCCGCCACCATGCCCACGTCGATCTCCCTCACGGAGAACACCGCGTCCGCGGCGGCGAAGCGGAAATCCGCGGCCAGCGCGATATCCAGGCCGCCGCCGACGCAAGCGCCGTGCACCGCGGCGATCACCGGCTTACGGCAATGCTCCAGACTATTGACGCAGTCCTGCAGATCCAGGATCAGCCTACGCAACTTCTCGCGCTTGCGCGCCTCGCAATCGTCGGCGATCTCCGCCTGCACGCCCATCAGCATGCCCAGGTCGATGCCGGAACAGAAATGCCTGCCTTCGCCGGCCAGTACGCCCACGCGCGCCTCGGGAGTGTCGTCCAGCCACTCGAAAGCGGCGCGCAAATCCTGCCACATTTGCCGGTTCAAGGCATTGGCCTTATCCGCGCGATTGAGGCGAATCAGCGCTACATGCTCGTTCAGTTCGATCCGCATCGTTTCCAGATTGATCATGCCGCCGCTCCTTGTTCCGGGCGCTTCTTGGGAATCCACGCCCACAGCATTTCGCATTCGATCGGCGATTCGCCGGATTCGTCGGTGACAAGCACCGGCACCAGCACCTCGCCCTTTTCCGTGTCGTGCATCAGCTGAATCTGCTCCGCGTTCAGGCTGGCCACCGCGCGCATATCCCCTTGCGAACGACGTACGTAGTTGACCTTCATCGACTTAAGCAGCATCAGCTTGTCGTCCGGCATGTTCATGCCGACGACGAAGCCGGTCGAAGTCTCCGCCAGCAAGGCCATCGCCGCGGCGTGCACGCCGCGAATGTGGTTCTGCACCTTCTTGCGGTTGCGAATGGACACCGTCAAGCGCTGATGGCCCACCTCCTCGAAACGCAGGCCGGCCGTGGACAGAAACGGCACGATCTTGCCGAACATCAAACTCAATACCGTGCTGCGCATTCCCGCCGGCAACTTGCCCACTTTGTCGGCAATGCGGCTCATGCTGTTTTTCTTGTACTCCATGTAGCGCCCCTCTGTTGTTGTCGTGATTTCGACACTCAATGCCCGTCCAGCCCCAGCACCGCGCGCACCTGCTGCTTGATGGTCTCCAGCGCGTGCGGATCGATGCGCGCCAGTTGCAGCGCGCCTTGTAAGGCGGAAAACAACATCATGCCGATGGCTTCCGGCGTGCCGGCGTAACGCATCTGGCCGCAGGCCGCGCCCCGCCGGGTGATGTCCACCGCCCATAGCCGCATCTCGTCAATGAAGGCCGCCGCCTCTTGCTGCATGTCCTCCGGCAGCGTCAGGAACTCTGTGCTGAGAATGCCGCTGGGGCAGATCTGCCGGTGCTGCCGGTAATAGCTGTCGCTCAAGCCGAAATACGCCTCCAGCTGCGCCCTGGGATCCTGCGCCGCCTGCTGGTCGATGAAGCGTTGGAAACGCCGGCGGTAACGCTGGATCAAGGCCACGCCCAGATCGCTTTTCTTGGGAAAGTGATAATGAATGGCGGCGTTGCGCACGCCCAGCTCCGAGCTGATGTGCTGGTAGCTGAAAGCGTTGAAGCCCCGGCTGAGCAGCAGTTGCTCCGCGATGTCCAGAATGCGCTTGCGGGTGTCGGTCTTGGGATCGGCGCTTTGAGTCATGCAAAGCACTTTACTTACTGGTCAGTAAGGTGTCAATTACGCGATTTTGCAAGCAAAGCTGGAAACTGAATCAATCGTCCCCATCTCTAAACCCTGACGCCGATTCCACGCGCCGCCAAGCAGGCGCTCGCGCCGCGCCGGAAAATCAAGCCGCTTGCGCCTACCATTAAGGTTGTAGGCCGGAGTCGCGCCCCACCACTCACTTGCATCCAAACCAGCACCCTAGATGAGCGAAAACATTCAGTCTCCCAGCCTGGAACAGGCCTTGCGCCAAATCAGCCAAGCACCGGCCCAGCTCGACGCCCTGTCCGCCCTGCTGCAGTGCCTACGCCCCGACGACGCCGGCAAACCGCAACAAGCGGTCGTCAATCTGCAAGCGCTGTCCTATCTGCTGGAGCACCACTCCGATTACCGCGCGGCCTTGCGCAAGGCCTTGCTGCAATTACTGACCGAAACCCGGCAAATTCCGCTGTACACCGAATGCGGCATCCTGGCCAACGAAGGTTTCGGCTCCACCTTGCTGCGCCGCGTCGGCGAGCGCATCCTGCCCATGCCCTATAAGGCGGACTCGCTGCAAGACCGTTTCAGCCGCCTGTTCAGCTGGAAGCAGGACTACATCTGGCTGGCCGCTATCCCCAACGCCACCTGGCACGCGCTGTGGCGGGCGATGGCCTGGCAGGAGAACGACAACGCCGACGGCTGGCAGCAGACCCGTCTGCAATTGCTGGAGTCGGTGCAAGTGCTGTCGGCCCAGATCACCGCTATCGGCCTGGAGCCGGAGTTGGTGCGCATCAACCCGGACATCGAACGCTTCGAATCCCCGTTCCTCAACCTGAACGCCGAGGTTCAGCGCTATGTAGACGGCTACCGCCGCGATCTGGTGGAGAGCATGCCGCGCACCGAGGACGACAAGCACGTGCTGGTGCTGCTGGATCAGTGTGAAAGCATTCTCAACAAAGTGCGCAAGAACGCGCGCCGCTTCGGCATCTCGGTCAACCTCACCTACCATGGCCTGCGACTGGCGCAGAGCATAGCCCGCATCCGCGCGCTGCTGGCCATCCTGGATCCGGAGCACGACCCGGCCGCGGAACCGCATTTGTTCCAGCTCATCGTCACTTTCGCGCGCGCGGAAAACCGCAAATACAGCCTGCGCGATCTGTTCAAGTCCAATGTGGAGCTGCTGGCGCTGCAAGTCACCGAGCACGCCGGCCGCCACGGCGAACACTATATCGCCGAGAGCCGCCAGGAATGGTCAACCATGGCCAAGGCGGCGATGGGCGCCGGCCTCATCGTCGGTTTCATGGCGCTGATCAAGCTGATGCTCAGCCGCGGCCATCTGCCGCCGCTGTGGGAGGGCATCGCCTTCGGCCTCAACTACGCCATCGGCTTCATCATCGTGCAGATCCTGCACCTGACCATCGCCACCAAGCAGCCTGCGATGACCGCCGCCCGCATCGCCGCGGTGCTGCATGAAAACCACGGCCAGAAGAAACAGCTGGAAGACCTGGCCGACCTGGTGGTCAAAGTGATGCGCACTCAGTTCGTCGCCATCCTCGGCAACGTGTTGCTGGCCATCCCCACCGCCGGCCTGATCGCCTTCGCCTGGCAAGCCGCCTTTGGCGCGCCGGTGGTGAACGTGGCCAAAGCCCAGAGCCTGATGCACGACATCGACCCCCTCCATAGCCTGGCGCTGCCGCACGCCGCCATCGCCGGCGTCTTCCTGTTTCTGTCCGGCCTGATCGCCGGCTATTACGACAACAAGGCGATCTACCGCCGCATCCCTGAGCGCATCGCCTCCCATGCCGGGCTGAAGCGGCTGCTGGGCGAGCACCGCGCCTGGAAACTGGGCAGCTATATCGAGCACAATCTGGGCGCGCTGGCCGGCAACTTTTACTTCGGCATGTTCCTGGGCCTGACCGGTACCATAGGCTTCATCCTCGGCCTGCCCATCGACATCCGCCACATCACCTTTTCCGCCGCCAACCTGGCTTTCGCCACCGTGGCGCAGGACTTCCAGCTGCCCTTGGCCACCGTGCTGCTGGGCTGCGCCGGCGTGGCGCTGATCGGCCTGACCAATCTGGCGGTCAGCTTCTCGCTGGCTCTATGGGTAGCGCTGCGCTCGCGCAAGCTGTCCGGCAGCCTGCTGTGGCCGCTGGTGCCCATGCTGCTCAAGCGCTTCCTCAGCGCGCCGCTGTCCTTCTTCCTGCCCCCCAAGAGCCCGCCGCCGGAAGACAGCGGCGAAACCGGCGAAGCCGCCGAGCTCAAGAACGGTTCGTGACAGCTCGGGCCGTGGCGACGTCAACCCGCCGCCGCGGCCCGCGTTATGACGGAAACCGACCCGCCGACACACTCGCGCGCGCCGCGCTAAAGTCCGGACGGGAGTGGTCGATAACGATTCATCAGCGCACTGCGCGCCGCCTTCTACAATGGAAGCTGCGGCGCAAGCCCGCCTCGGCCTGGCAGCCGGAACCGCGACCGTGATGGACGCATTACGACAACAAAATTTTTGAATCTCTAGCATTGCAGCGCCCCATGGCAGCGGATCGCGCGAGGAGAAGTCGTCATGGCATCCATTACCACCAGCGTCGGACCGCTGGACGTTCAAAGCATCGTCAGTCAGCTGATGTCGATTGAGTCCCAGCCGCTGACCCAAAGCCAGACCCGGGTCAGCAACTATCAGTCCCAACTCAGTTCCATCGGCCAGATCAGTTCGGCGCTGTCCGGCTTGCAGACCTCGGTCACCGCCATGGCCTCGGGCAGTTTCCTGCAACAATTCCAGGTCACCTCCACCGACAACACCATCGCCACCGCTAGCACCACCTCCGGCGGCGTGGCCGGCAATTACGCGCTTAACGTCACCCAACTGGCGCAGCCGCGGCAATTGGTGTTCGACCAAACTTCCGGCGGACAAGCCATCACCGACCAGAACGCGGCGCTGGCCGGCGCCCCCAGCGCGCTGAGCTTCACCGTCAACGGCACCACCAGTACCGTGCAACTGGGCCAGAACGGCTCCACCATCTCGCTGTCCTCCATCGCCGACAATATCAACAGCGCCGGCATCGGCGTCAACGCGTCGGTGGTGGAGTACAACAACCATTACTCGCTGGTGCTGGCCTCCTCGCAATCCGGCCCCGCCAACGCCTTCAGCATTTCCGCCGGTGGCAGCGACAGCGGCGCCACCTCCGGCAACACCCTGGCCGGCCTGGGCCAGAGCAGCGCGGCCGCCAGCGAATCCGCGGCGGCTCAGGACGCGCTGCTTACCGTCAACGGCGTCAACGTGTCCAGCAGCAGCAACACCCTGAACAATGTAATCAACGGCGCCACAGTCAACCTCAACAAACTGGGCCAGGCAACGCTCAACATGAGCCAGAACACCGCCAATGTCACCTCGACGCTGCAAAACTTCGTCAGCGCCTACAACCAGGTGATAAGCGCCAGCAACTCCGCGCTGGGCGGCAGCATGAAGAACAGCAGCGACGTCATCGGCCTGCAAGAGCAATTAGCCGGCCTGCTCAGCACCCCGGTGCCGGGCGTCAACGCCTCCTCCTCTTACGCTTATCTGGCCCAGGTCGGCATCACCCAGCAGGCGGACGGCACACTGAAACTGGACTCCACCGCCTTCACCACCGCGCTGAACGCCGACCCCGGCGCCGTGGCCAATCTGTTCGGCAACGCCCAGAACAACGGCTACGCCAACGCCTTCAATACCGCCATCAACAATTTGCTGGGGCCCAACGGCATGATCACCACCGAACAAGGCGACATCAACACCAAGATCAGCGACGAGAACAACCTCCAGTCCCGGCTCAACAACCAGTTGGCCAATGAGAAGAGCTCGCTACTGAACCAGTACACCACGCTGAACAGCGAACTGTCCGCCATGCAGCAGTCCACTTCCAGCCTGGCCAATCTACTGGCCTAAAAACCTATTTACGATCTGCTGCGCGTCGGCGACACGGCGTTGAAACCGGCCTCGAAATGCTCATGTACCACGTGTACATTCCGCTTTCTCAGCCGCAACGCCCTGTCTCGCTCTAGCTCGCGAGATCGTAAACTGTTCCAAGTTCACTACGGCGGCGGCGCTCAGCATCGTCGCCGCGTTTGCCGTATACTGGCGCAACTCACGCAGCCTCGCGCTGTCGAACCTCGTTTGCACCAGCCCTTATCGGCCCCGGATTCAATGACTGCCCGCATTCAATACTCTCGTCGCCAACTACTCCAAATGGGCGCGCTCAGCGCCGGCCTTGGCCTCTTGCAAGGATGTCGCACCATGGTTGACCAAACCCTTCCCGCTCCGGTCTCCGCCGGCAGCAGCCTCTATTTCACCGCCTGCTCCGGCCCCTTGCCTGACGCGCGCCAAAAGCAGCTGGCGGTGGAGCGGCTGCGCCAGGCCGGTTACCAACTGGATAACGTCCAGGCGCTGGACCGCCGCGATCAGCGCTTCGCCGGCAGCGACGCGCAAAGGCTGAGCGATCTCAACCAGCTGATTGCGCGCCGCCGCGCGCCGCAACTCTTGGTGGCCGGCCGCGGCGGCTACGGCGCTACCCGCCTGCTGCCGCATATCGACTACGGCCGGCTCTGCCCTCTGCTGCGCGAATCCGGCAGCCAGCTGATAGGCTACAGCGACTTCACCGCCATCCAGCTGGCCTTGCTGGCCAAGGGCGGGCTGGGCAGCTTCGCCGGCCCCATGGTCAGCGACTTCGGCGCCAAGCAGCCCAGCGCCTTCACCCTGACTGAATTCCTCACCACCACCACCACCGCCAACCGCCAGTTGCGCATCGACGCGCCACAGCGCCACAACGCCAGCGGCGAGGGCATTTTCTGGGGCGGCAACCTCAGCGTGCTCAGCAGCCTGGTCGGCACCCCCTACCTGCCGGACATCAAGGGCGGCCTGCTGTTCCTGGAGGATGTCGCCGAACAGCCCTACCGCATCGAACGCATGTTGCAGCAGCTTCATCAAGCCGGCGTGCTGGCCAAGCAACGCGCCATCTTCATCGGCGACTTCAATATGAATCGTCAGATCGACATCTACGATCCCGGCTACAACCTGGAGGCGGTGCTGGCGGAAATCCGCCGCCTGACCGGCCTTCCGGTACTGACTGGCATTCCTTTTGGTCATGTCCACGACAAGACCACGCTGCCGCTGGGCTTCCCGGCCCGCTTCAGCGCCGACGGCGGCGGCCTGACGCTGCAGTTCTTCGACTACCCGGTGACACCGGCCAATCCGCAGCAAAAAGAACTGCTTAGCGCCGCCGCGCCGCTCTAGCGCGCACTCGGCCGCCGCCGCCCGCGCGCGGCGCGCCTTGACGCTCCGGCGAGACTAGGGCAAGTTTTTTGACTTGCCCGCCATTCTTCGCCAGGAGTCCCGCATGTCCCTTCGTTCCCCGCTGTTGATCGGCGCGCCGCTGATTGTCGGCCTGTTGGCCGCGGCGCCGCTTAGCGCCGCCGAGCACGGCTATCAGACCCCGCCCGCGGAACTGCAAGCGCTAGTGGACGCGCCGCGTCCGCCCTTGCAAAATCTGGGCCCCAAACGCCGGACCTTGCTGCAAATCCACCGCCCCGGACTGCCCGGCATCGCCGACGTCGCTCAACCTGAACTCAAGCTGGCCGGCCTGCGCCTGAACCCCTCGATGCGCGCCGCCAGCCGTTTCGACTTCGGCAACGCGCTGACCCTGCTGGACGTGAAACAAGGCCGCGCCCGCACGGTGCGCGGTCTGCCGGCCGGAGCCCGCATCGCGGACAGCGCCTGGTCCGCCGACGAAAGCCGAGTGGCCTTCAGCCTGTGGGGCGCCAAGGGCGTGGAACTGTGGCTGCTGGATGTCGCCGGCGCCCGTGCCCACCGGCTGGGCGATTTCCACCTCAACGCCTCCACCGGCCCCGGCTTCGCCTGGTTCGGCGAACAATTGCTGATCAAGCGCGTACCCGCGAAGCAAGGCCTCGCGCCACGGCAACCCCAGGCGCCCAGCGGCCCCAACATCCAGCAAAGCGAAGGCGGCATCCTGTCCCAAACCCGGACCTATCCCGACCTGCTCAAGACCCCGTACGACGCCGACTTGCTCGACTATCAGTTGCAAAGCCAATTGGCGCTGGTCGGCCTGGACGGCAAGCTCAGCCCGATCGGCCAAGCCGACCGCTATCTTAGCGTCAGCGGCTCACCCAATCGCCAATACCTGCTGGCCACCCGCCTGCAGCGCCCCTACTCCGGCCTGGTGCCGATATCCCGCTTTCCTAAACGCATCGACGTGCTGGACCGGCAAGGCCGCATTGCCCACACCGTGGCCCAGCGGCCGCTGCTAGAGCGCATGCCGTCCGGCAACGACGCGGTGGAGGCCGGTCCTCGCGAAGTCGCCTGGCGCGCCGACGCGCCGGCCACCCTGTTTTGGGTGGAAGCGCTGGACGGAGGCGACCCCGGCCGCGCCGCCGCCGAACGCGACGCGCTCTATCTGCAAGCCGCGCCGTTTCAGCAAGCGCCGCGGCAGCTGCTGCGGCTGGCCAGCCGCTTCGCCGATGTCCGCTGGGGCCGCAGCGACCTGGCCTTGGTGCGCGAACACTGGTGGAAAACCCGCGAACTGAAAGTCTGGCGCGCCCGTCCCGATCAGGACGTCGCACCGGAGTTGTTGAGCAGCCGCAAATCGGAAGACCGCTACAGCGACCCAGGCGAGGCGGCCATGGTCAGCAACGCCAACGGCCAATCCGTGCTGCAAACCACGCCGGACGGCAAGTCCGTTTATCTACTGGGCGAAGGCGCCGGCCCCGATGGCGACCGTCCCTTCGTCGACCGCTACGCCCTGGCCGATAAACGCGCCACGCGGCTGTGGCAATCGCAAGCGCCCTGGTTCGAACAGCCGGCGGCGCTGCTGGACGACGCCGGCCAAGAGCTTCTGCTCAGCCGCGAATCCGTCGACCAGCCGCCCAATCTCTACCGTCTGACGCTGGGGCACGCCGCCGAAGCGCTTGCGCTAACGCATATGCTCCACCCAACCCCACAGCTGAAAAATGTCTCCAAAAAGCTGCTGCGCTACCAACGCGCCGACGGCGTGAAGCTGAGCGCCACCCTCTACCTACCTCCGGGCTACGAGGCCAAACGCGATGGTCCGCTGCCGCTGCTGATGTGGGCCTATCCCACCGAGTTCAAAACCGCCGCCGCGGCCAGCCAGGTGACGGAGTCGCCTTACCGCTTCAACCGCGTCAGCTATTGGGGACCGCTAGCCATGCTGGCGCGCGGCTACGCGGTGCTGGACGACCCAGGCATGCCCATCGTCGGCGAAGGCGACAAAGAACCGAACGACAGCTATCTGCCGCAGCTGAAAATGAACGCCCAGGCCGCCGTGGACGAAGTGGTGCGACTGGGCGTGGCGGACCCTGCCCGCATCGCCGTCGGCGGTCATTCCTACGGCGCCTTCATGACCGCCAACCTGCTGGCTCACACTAGGCTGTTCCATGCCGGCATCGCTCGCTCCGGCGCCTACAACCGCACGCTGACGCCCTTTGGCTTCCAATCGGAGGAACGCAATTTCTGGCAGGCAAAAGAGGTCTATCAAGCCATGTCGCCGTTTAACTTCGCCAATCAGATCAAAGACCCGCTCTTGCTGATTCATGGCGAGATGGACAATAACCCCGGCACCTTCCCGCTACAGAGCGAACGGCTGTATCAAGCGCTGCAGGGGCTAGGCGCCACGGCGCGGCTGGTCACCCTGCCGGCGGAGAGCCATGGCTACCGCGCGCGCGAATCCATCCTGCACATGCTGTGGGAACAGGACCGCTGGCTGGGGCGATACCTGGGCCGCGCCGGCGCCGCGCGGCAGCCATCCTAGGGGCCCTTCAAACTCTCGCGGGCAAAAGCGAGACAAGACGTTGCGGCTGAGAAAGCGGAATCAACATGGGACACATGAGCATTTCGAAGCGGGTTTCAACGCCGTATCGCAGATGCGCAGCAGATCGTAAACAGGCTCTAAGCGGCCAGGCCGCGCGCTGCTTGCGCGGCCATCGCCAGCCCAACCAGCAACATCAAACCGGCCGAGAGATAGGGCGCGCGCCGCGCCCATTCGCCCAGCCCGCCAAAGCGGGCGCTCGCCTGGCGCACGCCCCAGGCCGCCAACACGCCAACGCTGACCAGAGCCAAGGCCAACCCCAGACTGAAGGAAGCCACCATGGTGGCCCCCAGGGAGAAGCGCTTCAGGTGCAGACACAGCAGCAAAATGGTTACCGAGGCCGGACACGGTATCAAGCCCCCAGTCAGGCCAAACAGCGCAATCTGCGCGTTGCCTACCTCCTTGCCGGCGAAACGCCGCTGAATCTGTTCCGCGTGCGCGCGTTCATGCGCGTCCTGATAAACGGGCAACGCCGCCGGCGCTCGACAAGCTCGCTTTGCCGGCCCCGCGGCCTCAGCCCGACGGTAGGCTCCGACGCGTTCAGCGCCGCCCACTGCCGCCAGCTGCAAAGGGTAGCGATGAGCGTGACCGCCGTGACTCAACAGCAAAGCGCTTACAAGCGCTCCGGCGGGCAAATACGAGCTGATTAGATACTCCCCTCCAGTTTTAAAACCTAGCTCCCCTTCCTCTTCGCCGCGCCGCCATGCCAGCGATAAACCACGACCATCAGGCTTCAGCCGACGCAAACCGGCGTCGTACTGGTACAAGGCCACGCGCAGGCCCTCCTCCCGCAAGGGCAGCGCCTCCATCAGGCCATGGCCGGTGTCTATCATGCGGCCACCCTGCGGCGGCTTCCGCATGGCCCACGCGGCTAGATTGTCCCGCCATGTTCGCCATAGCATCCAGGCAGCCACCACCATGACCACGGCGGCCGAAAACAACATCAGATAAGGCTCCGCCTGCTCGGCAATCAACTGATTCCCGTATTTGAGCGCCAGCGCAGCCAACAGCCAGACGATCAGCGAGTGCGACAAGGCCGCGCACAGGCCAAGCAGCACCGCCTGGCCGATGCTGCCGCGGATGGCGATGATGAAAGAGGCCATCATGGTCTTGGAGTGCCCGGGCTCCAACCCGTGCAGCGCTCCCAGCAGGATGGCGGAAGGAATGAACAACCAGAGATTAATGCTTCCTTGTTGAATCAGTTCAGCGATTGGCGGCATCTTCAGCCTTCTTTTACAATACGTTCATGCCGGCCTCCCCAGCCAACGGAGGGGCAAACCGGCGCCACCGCAGCAAAGCTGCGTCCATATACTATACCCCAGTATATTATCTGCAATAAGGAACGTCCACTCGCATGCCACATACCGTGAAAGACAAGAAAAAGTTATTGACCCGCGTCCGCCGCATCAAGGGCCAGGCGGAAGCGCTGGAACGCGCGCTGGAACAGGAAGTCGATTGCTCGGCCGTGCTGCAACAGATCGCCGCGGTGCGCGGCGCCGTCAATGGGCTGATGATGGAGGTGATAGAAGGCCATCTGCGCGAGCATCTGGGCCCGGAGGCCGTCGATCCCGCACAGCGCAGCAAGGACTTGGAGCAGGTGACAGGCGTGCTGCGCTCCTATCTGAAATAAGGGCCCCTAACAAAACCGCGCAGCGCACCTGAGCCAAGGCGCGCCGACGCAGACAGCACCAGTACGACAAGGAGGCGCAACGCAGGATCAGGGGTTTTGTTAGCGGGCCTGAGAAACCTGTTTACGATCTGCTGCGCGTCGTGAGACGTCACACGGTGAGTGCCGCTTCAAAATGCTCATGTACCGTGTGTACACTCCGCTTTCTCAGCTGTTTTCGCCTTGCCTCACCTTAGCTCGCGAAATCGTAAACACATTCTAAGCGCGCAAAAAAATTGGGAGGGCTAAGCCCTCCCATCAAGTCTTGTAGCCAGGAGTGTTACAAGAAATCCTGCGCCGCCGGCCGTCTGCCGGCGCGCGAATAAGCGCCTGCGCTTAGTTCCAGTTCTGCGGCAGCTTGTAGCCCGCGTACTTCTGCTTGGCGAAAGCCTTGAACGCCGGCGAGTTGTAAGCCGCCACCACGTCCTTGGCCCAGGGCTTGGCCAGGTCCGCCGTGCGCACCGCGCCCCAGTTGACGTAGGCGTAGCTCTTTTCCTGATAGATCGCCTCGGTCAGCTTGATGCCGGAGCTGGTGGCGTAATTGCCGTTGATCACCGAGAAGTCCACATCGCTGCGCGAACGCGGCAGTTGCGCGGCTTCCAGCGGAATGATCTTGATCTTCTTCACATTGACGGCGATGTCGCGCTCGGAAGCGGTCAGCGGATTGATGCCCGGCTTCAGCTTGACCCAGCCCAGATCGGCCAGCATCACCAGCGCGCGGGCAAAGTTGGACGGATCATTGGGGGCTGCCACGGTGGACCCCACTTTGACGTCTTTCAGCGCCTTGATCTTGCCGGCGTAAATGCCCAGCGGTGCGGTCGGCACTTGGAAAGCCTCTTTCAGATTCAGCTTGTGCTCTTTGACGAAGTTGTCCAGATAGGGCTTGTGCTGGAATACATTCACATCCAGCGCGCCTTCCTGCAAGGCCAGGTTCGGGCGGACATAGTCGGTGAACTCCACCAGCTTAACCTTGTAACCCTGCTTTTCCAGGATGGGCTTGATCGACTGCTTGACCATGTCGCCGAAATCGCCGACGGTGGTGCCGATCACGATGTCCTTCTTGGCCGGGTCCGCCGCCAGCGCCGCGCCCGCCGCCGCCAATCCCAATACCGAAGCCGCCACTGCCTTGATCACGAATCTGCGCATTTATTTCTCCTGCTTGTCCATTGATAGGTAAAAGGTCCGCCATGCCGGCGCCAAGCGCCGGCAAATGTCAACGCTTGTCCAGCTTGGCCGCCAGGCGATTGCCCAGCAGCTGAATGACTTGCACCAGCGCCACCAGCATCAGCACCATGGCCACCATCACATCGGTCTGATAACGGTAGTAGCCGTAGCGGATGGCCAGGTCGCCGATGCCGCCGCCGCCCACCACCCCCGCCACCGCGGTATAGCTCAGGAAGCTGATGGTCAGGATGGTCAGGCTGGAAATCAGACCGGAGCGAGCCTCGTTGAGCAATACTTTGCAGATGATCTGCAAGGGGCTGGCGCCCATCGCTTCGGCCGCCTCCACCACGCCGCGCGGAATCTCGCGCAGGGTCTGCTCGACCAGACGGCCGAAATATGGAATCGCCGCGAAGGCCAGCGGCACCGAAGCGGCCACCGGACCAATGGTGCTGCCCACCAGCACCCGCGTCAGCGGCACCAAAGACACCATCAGAATAATGAAAGGGAAGGAACGAACCAGGTTCACCACCCAGCCCAGCACGCCGTTCAGCGCGCGGTTGGCGAACTGCTGGCCCGGCTGGGTCAGGTAGAGCACAATGCCGAGCGGGCCGCCCAGCAAAATGGCCGCGCTCAGGCCTATGCCCAGCATCACCAGCGTTTCCTGAAAGGCCTGCCAGATTTCTGGCCCCATGCTCACCAGGTTTTGCAATGCTTCATTCAAGGTTGCGGCATCCATTACGCGGCCTCCAGCAGCGAGCGCGCCAGATCGGAATCCGCCGCCACCTCGTTATTCGACACATCCACCACTTCCACCACCCGGCCGGCGTCCAAGGCCGCCGCGCGATGGCAGATCGCCCGCACCACGCCCATCTCATGGGTGACGATGACGATGGTGACGCCAAAGCGTTGATTAATGTCTTTCAGACACTCCAACACGGCTTGAGTGGTTTTCGGGTCCAGGGCCGAAGTGGGCTCGTCGGCCAGAATCACCTTGGGATTGGGCGCCAGTGCGCGGGCAATGCCGACGCGCTGCTTCTGGCCGCCGGACAACTGCGCCGGATAGTGATTGGCGCGGTCCAGCAAGCCCACCACTTCCAGGCATTCCTTGACGCGCTTGTCGATGTCCGCCTTGGCCCAGCCAGCCACTTCCAGCGGGAAGGCCACATTGCCGGCCACCGTGCGGTTGGCCATCAAATTGAATTGCTGGAACACCATGCCGATATTCTGGCGCGCGCGGCGCAAAGCCTTGGCGGACAAGCTGGTCAGGTCTTCGCCGTCGACGATGACCGCGCCGTGGTCCGGGCGCTCCAGCAAATTGATCAGGCGCAGCAAAGTGGACTTGCCGGCGCCGGAAAAGCCGATCAGTCCGAAGACTTCACCCGGACGAATGGTAAGAGAGGTGTCCGTGACCGCGTTGAACCAGCCACCCTCGGGATGACGGAAACGCTTACGAACATTTTGCAGATGAATCATTCCAAATACTCCAAAAACACAAGGCCCGCCAATGAACTTGGCGGGCCTTGCATGGGAATCTTCGGAATCACTGCTGAATCGAGATTACTGTAAGCAGATGCTGAATTGCTTCCTGGGTCTGCTCACCCACGCTTTAGCTGTTTTACGCCCGCAAGCTGTGTTCAAATCGGCGACTAAATTTGTTTATGATTGAATATCTTTTTTCGTTTTCAGTCAATAGCTCCACCCAAAAAAACATTGAAATTGTCTTATCCAGTTCAAAAATCAACCTCTCTTAGAGAGAATAGCCATAAACAAATCAGCAAAAAGCATATGAAAAACCGCCGCCAGCAAACGCTGGCGGCGGCGATCTGACAGAATCAACGCGGGTTTATTGAGCGTCGGACAAACCCTGCTTGCCCATCGTCACACTGTACTTCTGACGCAGCGTGTCAAGATAGCTGGACAACTGAGCATTGGCGTTCATCTCGCCCAGAATGGCGCTCAGCTGGCCGCGTTCGGCCTCGCTGGCCGCCGGCGCAGGAATCACCTTGTCGATGCGATAGAGCGCGTATTCTCCGTTATCGCGCTTGGCCCCGGCAAAGGCCGGCAGCTTGCCCGCCTGAGCGGCGAACACGGCGCGCGCATCGGCGATCGGCAACCCGCCCGGATCACGGCGCAGCAGGGTCTTGGCTTCGCTCCAAGCCTTGCCCTCGCCCTTGCCCGCCTTGAGCTCGGCCAACAGCGCCTGGCCCTTCTTCTCGGCTAGCTTGGCGCCTTCCTTGGCCACCAGCTCGGCCTTGATCACCTCACGCACCTCGTCCATCGTCTGCTGACGCTCCGGCTGATGTTCGGCCACGCGCACCACCAACAGGCGGTTGTTGCCGATGTCCACAGGCTCGCTATTGTGCTTCTTCTTCAGCACGTCCTCGCTGAACGCCGCCTCCAGCACCTTGGGGCTGTTGAGCAGAGGGTCCGCCGCCGGCTTGCCGCGACTCAGCCAATCGGAATGCTGCGGCTGCAGCTTCAGCTGCTCTTGCAGCGCCTTCAGCGAATCGCCCTGCTGGTAGGCCAGTTCGGTCAGCTTGTCGGCCTGGCTGCGGAACAGGCTGCCCGCCAGCTGACGCTGCAGCTTCTCGGCAATAGCCGCCTTCACTTCAGCAAAGTCCTGCGCCTTGACTTCATCCAGCTTGATGATGTGATAACCAAACTCGGTCTCGATCACTTCGCTGATCTGGCCCGGCTTCATGCGGAACACCGCGTCGTCGAAAGGCTTCACCATCATGCCATGGCCGAAGAAGCCCAAATCGCCGCCATTAGCCGCGGAACCCGGGTCTTGCGACTTGGCCTTGGCCAGTTCCGCGAAACGAGCCGGATTGGCGCGCACATCCTTCAGCAACGCTTCGGCTTCAGCCTTGATCTTGGCCTTCTGCTCCGGTTTGGCGTCCTTGGCCACCGTCAGCAAGATGTGGGAAGCGCGGCGCTGCTCATTGCTGAACTCGGCCTTATGTTCTTCATAGTACTTCTGCAGCTCGGCGTCGCTGGGCTTGACGCCCTGAGCCAAGGCGTCCTGAGACAGCAGCACATAGTCGAGCTTGACCCGCTCCGGTACGCGGAAACGCTTCAAATTGGCGTCGTAGAAGGCCTTGAGCGATGCGTCGTCGGTCTTGACTTCGGCGGCGAAGTCCGCCGGCTTCAACAGCAGGGAGCGCACTTCGCGGCCCTCGCCCAACAAGCCGGCCAAGCGGTTAACCACCGTGCCCGCGACGAACTCGGTCCCGGCGATGCCGGTCAGCTGGCTTTGCAGCACGAGGTCGCGCTTGACCTGGATTTCGAATGCTTCAGGCGACGGGTAACGGTTTTGCAGGAATTCGCGATAGCGTTCCGGGCTGAACTTGCCGTTGTCCTGGAAGGCCGGAATGGAGGCGATGACTTTGCGCAACTGCTCGGGGCTGACGGTGACGCCGCGGTCGTGGGCGTCGGACAGCAGCAGTTCTTGACGGATCAGGTTTTCCAGCGCGGCCTGACGGTTGGCCGGATCGGTGGGCTGGCCCTCCAAGGCTCGATCCAGATCGCGCTTGTAAATCTTGGCGGAACCTACCTTGGCGAGATAAGGGTCGTCGGAAGCTGCTTCATAGCTGCCCACGCCGAAGCCCACGAAGGTCAACGCAACAGCTCCCAATACAACCTGAATGAAGACTTTATTGTTCTGGACAAACTCGAACATGGCGATTGGCTTGAGCCACCCTTGTCAAAAAAAAAGGTGAACGCTGTATTTCGTTCACCTTTTTGTGAGTTCTGGCGGAGCGGACGGGACTCGAACCCGCGACCCCCGGCGTGACAGGCCGGTATTCTAACCAACTGAACTACCGCTCCGGACTGTGGTGGGCGTTGACGGAGTCGAACCGCCGACATTCTGCTTGTAAGGCAGACGCTCTACCAACTGAGCTAAACGCCCCTCGAAACACCTTGCCAGCCGCTAGGGCTGCCAAGGCCGCTAATTATAGCGCGTCTTTCAGTGCCTTGCCAGCACGGAACTTCGGCGAACGAGCTGCCGGGATCTTGATGGTGGCGCCGGTCTTCGGGTTGCGGCCGCTGCGTTCTGCGCGCTCGCCAACGTAGAAGGTGCCGAAGCCCACCAGCGTCACGGTGTCGCCCTTTTTCAGAGCGTCGGTTACAGCGGCCACCATGCCATCCAGCGCCTTGGCGGCGGCGGCTTTGGAGATATCGGCCTCAGCGGCAATAGCGTCAATCAGTTCAGACTTGTTCACGTAAGTCCCCTTTCGTCGTTCTCGGTCTACGTAATTCGGATAAAAACCGCTTGCTTTATAGCAAGGGCGAAATCCTTGTGTCAAGCGGCTTTGACGGGCATTTTGCCATTTCGCAAGCATGCTGAAAAGCCGCATGAACACAAGTTATTCAACGTTTGGCTAAGGCCATGATTCTTAATGCTTCATCACGGACACGCCCTGCCCAGCCTCCTGCGTCGCTCGCAACTCCTCCGCCGGCTTTTCTTCTTCCGACAAAGGCTCCGGCTGCCGCTCCAACGCCAAGGCCAAGACTTCGTCTATCCACTTAACGGCATGGATTTCGATTTTATGCTTGATATTGGCGGGAATTTCAACCAAATCTTTTTCGTTGCCTTTGGGGATCAACACATGCTTGATCCCGCCGCGATGGGCCGCCAGCAGCTTCTCTTTCAGACCGCCGATGGGCAACACCTCGCCTCGCAGCGTGATCTCGCCAGTCATCGCCACATCGGCGCGCACCGGAATGCCTGTCAGGATGGACACCAGGGCCGTGGTCATCGCGATACCGGCGCTGGGCCCGTCCTTGGGCGTCGCGCCTTCCGGCACGTGGATGTGCATATCGCTCTTCTCGTAGAAGTCCGGCTTGATGCCCAGCGAACGCGCGCGGCTGCGCACCACGCTCATCGCCGCGGTGATGGACTCCTGCATCACCTCGCCCAGCTGGCCGGTACGGATGATATTGCCCTTGCCCGGCAGCGACACCGCCTCAATGGTCAGCAGTTCGCCGCCCACCTCGGTCCAGGCCAGGCCGGTGACCTGGCCGATGCGGTTCTCGTCCTCGGCGATGCCGTAGTCGAAGCGGCGCACACCCAGGTATTTGTCCAGATTGCGGCCGCTAACCGTCACCTTGGCCGCCTTGCCCGCCTTCAGCGAGGCGCTGGTCACCACCTTGCGGCAGATCTTGGCGATCTCGCGATCCAGGCTGCGCACGCCGGCCTCGCGGGTGTAATAGCGCACGATGTCGCGCAAGGCGGACTCCTGCACCGCCAGCTCGCCCTCCTGCACGCCGTTGGCCTTCATTTGCTTGGGCAGCAGGTATTTGATGGCGATATTGACCTTCTCGTCCTCCGTATAGCCGGCCAGACGGATGATCTCCATCCGGTCCAGCAGCGCGGGCGGAATGTTCAGCGAGTTGGCGGTGGCCACGAACATCACGTCGGACAAGTCGAACTCGACTTCGGCGTAGTGGTCGATGAAGGAGTGGTTCTGCTCCGGGTCCAGCACCTCCAACAGCGCCGACGACGGATCGCCGCGGAAATCCGCGCCCATCTTGTCCACTTCGTCCAGCAGGAACAGCGGGTTCTTCACCGCCGCCTTGCTCATGTTCTGCAGCACCTTGCCCGGCATGGAGCCGATATAGGTGCGGCGATGGCCGCGGATCTCGGACTCGTCGCGCACCCCGCCCAGCGCCATGCGCACGAACTTGCGGTTGGTGGCGCGCGCCAGGGACTGGCCCAGCGAGGTCTTGCCTACGCCCGGCGGCCCCACCAGGCACAGAATGGGCGCCTTGAGCTTGTCGACGCGCTGTTGCACCGCCAGGTACTCCAGAATCCGCTCCTTGACCTTCTCCAGGCCGAAGTGATCCTCGTCCAGCACTTCCTCGGCCTTGGCCACGTCCTTGCTGATCTTGGTCTTCTTCTTCCACGGCAGCTCGAGCAGGGTGTCGATGTAGTTGCGCACCACAGTGGCTTCCGCCGACATCGGCGACATCATGCGCAGCTTCTTGAGCTCGGACATCGCCTTCTCGCGACCCTCCTTGCTCATGCCGGCGACCTTGATCTTGTTTTCCAGCTCATCGAGGTCGCTGACCTCGTCCATCTCGCCCAGCTCTTTCTGAATCGCCTTGACCTGCTCGTTCAGATAGTACTCGCGCTGGCTCTTTTCCATCTGCCGCTTGACGCGGCCGCGGATGCGCTTTTCCACCTGCAGGATGTCGATTTCGCCTTCCAGCTGAGACATCAGGTGCTCGAGGCGCTGCTGCACGTCGAACATCTCCAGCACTTCCTGCTTCTGCTCCAGCTTCAACGGCAGGTGCGCGATGATGGTGTCGGCCATGCGGCCGGCGCGGTCAATGCCGGCCAGCGAGTTCAAGACCTCGGGCGGAATTTTCTTGTTCAGTTTGACGTACTGCTCAAACTGAGCGAGCAGCGCGCGGCGCATCGCCTCGGTCTCGGTCGATTCCTCGGCTTCCGGGCTCAGCGGCTTGAAGGCGCCGACGAAGCACTCGTTTTCCTCGCCTACGGATTCGATCATCGCGCGCTGCCGGCCTTCGACCAGCACCTTAACGGTGCCGTCCGGCAGCTTGAGCATCTGCAATACCGAAGCGATGGTGCCGACTTGGTACAGATCGTCGGCGGACGGTTCGTCCTTAGAGGCGGAACGCTGCGCCACCAAGAGGATTTGCTTGCCCTCGTCCATCGCCAGTTCCAGCGCGCGGATGGACTTGGCGCGGCCGACGAACAACGGGATGACCATATGGGGGAAGACCACCACGTCGCGCAACGGCAGCAATGGCAGCGTGGCTTCTTCTTTGAGTTCTGCGGGTTGCGGCATATCACCTAACCTTGCTTGTGAAACAATGCTTGGGAGATGGGGGGCGGACAGTAAAATTCAACACCCCCATACTAAATCAGATTTCCGGCTCTACAAATAAAAAACCGCCCGGTTTGGGCGGTCTCCGGAGTCGCGGCGAACAATCAGGCCGATTGCGCCTTGTCGTCCTTGTCGCGATAGATGAACAACGGTTTGTCGCCCTTGTCGATAACCTTTTCATCCACAACCACTTTTTCCACATCGGCCATGGACGGCAGTTCGTACATGGTGTCGAGCAGCGCCCGTTCCAGAATGGAGCGCAGACCGCGCGCGCCGGTCTTGCGGATCAGCGCCTGTTTGGCGATCACGCGCAAGGCGGACGGACGAACCTCCAGCTCCACCGACTCCATCGAGAACAGCTTCTGATACTGCTTGATCAGCGCGTTCTTCGGCTGGGTCAGGATGGTGACCAGCGCTTCCTCGTCCAGCTCTTCCAGCGTGGCCGCCACCGGCAGTCGGCCAATCAGTTCGGGAATAAGACCGAAACGGATCAGATCCTGCGGCTCCACTTCCTGGAACAACACGGACAAGCTCTTGCCGTCGTCCTTGGAGCTGATGTCGGCGCCGAAACCGATGCCGCCTTTCTCCGAGCGCTGGCGAATAATCTTCTCCAGGCCGTCGAAAGCGCCGCCGCAAATGAACAGGATGTTGGTGGTGTCCACCTGAATGAATTCCTGATTCGGATGCTTGCGGCCGCCCTGCGGCGGAATCGAGGCCACGGTGCCCTCGATCAACTTCAGCAACGCCTGCTGCACGCCCTCGCCCGATACGTCGCGGGTGATGGACGGGTTTTCCGACTTGCGCGAAATCTTGTCGATCTCGTCGATGTAGACGATGCCGCGCTGGGCCTTGTCCACGTCGTAGTCACATTTTTGCAGCAGCTTCTGGATGATGTGCTCGACATCCTCGCCCACGTAACCCGCTTCGGTCAGCGTGGTGGCGTCGGCGATGACGAAGGGCACGTCCAGCAGACGAGCCAGCGACTGGGCGAGCAAGGTCTTGCCGGAACCGGTCGGACCGATCAGCAGGATATTGCTCTTGGCCAGCTCGACGTCGCTCTTGCTTGCCGGGCTGCTCAGGCGCTTGTAGTGGTTGTACACCGCCACCGACAGGGTTTTCTTAGCGAAATCCTGACCAATGATGTATTGGTCGAGATCCGCCCGGATTTCCTGAGGCGTAGGCAGCGGACTGTCTTCGGAGGCGGACGCGACATCGCCGACGCCCTTCTCCAGCTCCTCGCGAATGATATCGTTGCACAACTCGACGCATTCGTTGCAGATGAAGACCTGCGGCCCGGCGATCAGGCGTTGGACTTCATGCTGGCTCTTGCCGCAGAAAGAGCAGTAGAGAAGCTTTTCATTGCTGTTCTTGTCAGCCATTTGCGGATTCCATCACTCCTTAAGCTTTCACGTCCTTGTGGGACGTCAGCACTTTATCGATCAAGCCGTAGGCCTGTGCCTCGTCGGCGGACATGAAGTTGTCGCGCTCGGTGTCGGCCATCACCCGCTCCAGCTGCTGACCGCTGTGTTTGGCCAGCAACTCGTTCATCTTGGCCTTGACCTTGACCAGTTCGCGAGCGTGAATCTCAATATCGGTGACCTGGCCGGACAGGCCGCCGCCGTACAGCAGCGGCTGGTGAATCATCACCCGGCTGTTGGCCAGCGCGAAGCGCTTGCCCGGCGCGCCAGCGGCGAGCAGGAAGGCGCCCATGCTGGCGGCCTGGCCGATGCACAAGGTGGAAACATCCGGCTTGATGAAGTTCATCGTGTCGTAAATGGACATGCCCGCGGTAATCGACCCACCCGGCGAGTTGATGTAGAAGTGAATATCCTTGTCCGGATTTTCCGATTCAAGGAACAACATCTGCGCCACAACCAGGTTGGCCGACTCATCCGTGACAGGGCCCACCAGGAACACGATGCGCTCCTTCAGCAGACGCGAGTAGATGTCATACGCGCGCTCGCCGCGGCCGCTTTGTTCCACCACCATGGGCACAAGGCCCAGACTTTGAGGTTCCATCATCGATTTCATCGGCCACTCCAGCTGTTATCAGGCGTTGTTGCCCATCAGGGCGTCGAAGGACAGTTCTTTCTCTACAACATTGGCCTTGGACAGCACAAATTCAACCACATTATCTTCCAGCACCATGGAAGTCGGGCCTTCCAGGCGGTCCGGGCTGGCGTAGTACCAGGTCAGCACTTCAGCCGGATCTTCGTAGCTGTCGGCAAACTCGGTGATCATGGCCTTGACTTGGTCCTGCTTGGCTTCCAGCTTGTTGGATTCCACGACTTCGGACAGAATCAGGCCCAGAGCCACGCGGCGCTCGGCTTGCTGAGCAAACAGTTCCGGCGGGAACGGCATGTCTTTGACGTTCATGCCGCGTTGCTGCATGTCGCGACGAGCTTGCTCGACCAGACGGCCGATTTCCAGGCTGACCAGGGCTTTCGGCAGTTCGATTTCGGTGGAGTCCAACAGCGCCTGCATCACGTTTTCCTTGGTGCGGGCCTGCAGACGGCGCTTCACTTCGCGTTCCACGTTCTTGCGGATTTCAGCGCGCATTTTCTCAACGTCGCCGTCGGCGATGCCCAGCAGCTTGGCGAACTCTTCGTTCACTTCCGGCAGCACGGCTTCAGCCACATTCTTCAGCAGGATTTCGAACACGGCGGTTTTGCCGGCTACGTCCTTGCCGTGGTAATCCTCGGGGAAGCTCACTTCCACGCTCTTGATGTCGCCTTCCTTCATGCCGGCAACGCCCGCTTCAAACTCGGCCAGCATCTGGCCTTGGCCCAGCACGAACGGGAAGTTCTCGGAAGAGCCGCCTTCGAAGGCCACGCCATCGATGGCGCCCTTGAAGTCGATGATCACGCGGTCGCCGGTGGCGGCTTCGCGCTCAACGCGGTTGTAGCGGGTGCGCTGCTTGCGCAGGATATCGATGGTTTTCTCGATTTCGGCGTCGGTCACCGGAGTCAGCGGCTTTTCCACTTCCTTGCCGGCCAGTTCGCCTACCTTCACTTCCGGGTAAATCTCGAAAGTGGCTGCGAACTTGAAGTTTTCCTTGTCGTCGCCGGCGGCTACCGGCTCGAAGCGCGGGTAACCTGCAACGCGCAGCTTCTGCTCGCTCACGGCGGAGTAGAAACCCTGTTGAACCTGTTCACCCATCACTTCTTCACGCACCTGGGCGCCGTAGTTCATTTCCACGATCTTCAGCGGAGCCTTGCCCGGGCGGAAACCTTGAATCTTGGCGTTGCGGGCTACGCGCTTCAGGCGCTCGGCCACTTGCGTATCGATAGCCGCCATCGGCAGGGCGATATTCATGCGGCGCTCAAGATTGCTCAATGTTTCCAGCTGTACTTGCATGTTAAATCCTTAAGTGTGTGACAGGTTT
Organism: Chromobacterium haemolyticum; assembly: GCF_002081825.1. Classification (GTDB taxonomy): domain Bacteria; phylum Pseudomonadota; class Gammaproteobacteria; order Burkholderiales; family Chromobacteriaceae; genus Chromobacterium; species Chromobacterium fluminis. The sequence continues at coordinate 142,161 of NZ_MUKU01000003.1, forward strand.
AGTCATCTGGGACGGTACGACGCCACGGATTGGCAGACTCGACGGACATTGCCTCACCTTGAGTGGCGCTGCGCGGAGTTACACCACGCACCCAACGCGAAAGCGGACAGTATAGCACGCAGCCGGCGCTGGCAAGTAGCCGCCACGCGGCCGCTGCAGGCCAAGCGGGCCTAGCCCCGCCGCGGATTCCGGCATGACTGCGCCCCGAAAAACGGCAAGCTTTTGAATCAACGCGTGAATGCGCAAATGATTTTGATCTGAACCAAGCCCGGCCGATAGGACGGTCTGGACGGGTGATAAAGGATTTCAATCAGCAATGTTGAATATTCCAATCACGCCGACCCTTAACCTTGCCCCTCCGCTCTTGTATATTGTCAGCCGAAACGGTCGTCGCCGCGCAGGCGCGGCCGACGTCGGCGGGTGTCCGGAACTTGGATTCCGTCGGCTTGGCTCCATACTTCAGAACTGAACGGCGCATTCGCGGCTCCAAGCACTCCGCCCCGGACCGACGCCATCGGCTCTCTTACCGCTTCTCACACAGGAAAACATCATGACCACGACTCGCCACAGCCCCCTGCTGATTCTTGGCTCCGGCCCCGCCGGCTACACCGCCGCCGTTTACGCGGCGCGCGCCAACCTGAAGCCTGTGCTGGTCACCGGCCTGGCGCAAGGCGGCCAGCTGATGACCACCACCGACGTGGACAACTGGCCCGCGGACGCCGCCGGCGTGATGGGCCCGGAATTGATGCAGCGCTTTCAGCAACACGCTGAGCGCTTCGGCACCGAAATCCTGTTCGACCACATCCACACCACCCATCTGCACGAAAAGCCGATCCGCCTGGTGGGCGACGCCGGCGAATACACCTGCGACGCGTTGATCATCGCCACCGGCGCTTCGGCCAAATACCTGGGCCTGGCGTCCGAAGAGGCCTTCAAGGGCAAGGGCGTGTCCGCCTGCGCCACCTGCGACGGCTTCTTCTATCGCAACCAGGACGTGGCGGTGATCGGCGGCGGCAACACCGCGGTGGAAGAGGCGCTGTACCTGGCCAATATCGCCAAGCACGTAACCCTGATCCATCGCCGCGACACCTTCCGCGCCGAGAAAATCCTGATCGACAAGCTGATGGACCGCGTCAAGGAAGGCAAGATCAGCCTGAAGCTGAACGCCACCCTGGACGAAGTGCTGGGCGACAACTCCGGCGTCACCGGCCTGCGCCTGAAATCGATGCAGGACGGCGCCACGGAAGAGATCAAGGTGATGGGCCTGTTTGTCGCCATCGGCCATCAGCCCAACACCGAAATCTTCAAAGGCCAGCTGGAAATGGACGGCACCGGCTACCTGATCACCAAGAGCGGCCGCGAGGGCAACGCCACCGCCACCAGCGCGGCGGGCGTGTTCGCCGCCGGCGACGTGCAGGACCACATCTACCGCCAGGCGGTGACCAGCGCGGCCTCCGGCTGCCAGGCCGCCCTGGACGCGGAACGCTATCTGGACAGCCTGAAGTAAACGCTTGAAAGCCTTCAAGAAAGCCTTGCAAGGCCTGCGCCAGCAGGTGCGCGACTCACGCGCGCCTGCTGGCGCTTCCGTTTCCGCCGCGCCGCCGGCCGAACCAGAACCGGATTTCCGCCAGTTGTTCCGCGACGTCAAGCCCGTGAAGCCGGACGACCGACATGCCAGCCCTCGCCCCAAGCCCAGCCCACATCCGCGCCGGCGCCATCAGCACGGCCAGACATCGGAAGCGGTGCAACAGGCCTTGCTGCAGCAGATGGTGGGCTGGTTCGAACCAGCCGAGATCGACGCCCATTTCGCCCGGCCCGGCATGCCCTCCGCCACGCTGAAAAAGCTGCGCGCAGGCTTCTGGCCGGTCTGCCGCCAGCTCGACCTGCACGGCTGCGACCGCTACCAGGCACAGGATGCGCTGGCCTTGTTCCTGCACCAGGCGCGGCGCCACGGCCCCTGCGTGCGGGTGATACACGGCAAGGGTTTCGGCTCCAACGGCCAGCCGGTGCTCAAACGCATGGTGCGCGCCTGGCTCAAGCACCACCCCGACGTACTGGCCTTCTGCGAGGCCGGCGAAACCATGGGCGGCGCCGGCGCGCTTCTGGTGCTGCTGCGGCGCGAACACGCGCCGTGAAAATTTCGTTACCCATTCCCATTGTCTAACCGGGCGGGAATCCGCTAATCTCAAAATAAGGCGGACGCACCACCCAGTTCCACCACAGGAGTTACTGCATGTCCGGCACTGCTTGCCCCGACTTCACCCTGCCCGGCACCGCCGGCGCCTCGTTTCAGCTGTCCTCCAGCCCCAAACCGCTGGTGATCTACTTCTACCCCAAAGACAACACCCCCGGCTGCACCAATGAAAGCATAGACTTCCGCGACCTCCATGCCGAATTCGCCGCCGCCGGGGCCGCCATCGTCGGCATTTCCCGCGACGGCCTGAAATCCCATGAAAATTTCAAGGCCAAGTTGGAGCTGCCGTTTGAACTGCTGTCCGACACAGAGGAGACCATCTGCAATTTGTTTGGCGTCATCAAGATGAAGAATATGTATGGCAAACAAGTCAGAGGCATTGAACGCAGCACCTTCGTGATTGACGGGAACGGCGACATCGCGCGCGAATGGCGCGGCGTCAAAGTGCCCGGCCACGCCGCGGCGGTGCTGGACTTCGTTAAGACGCTCTAAAACCGCGTCGGGGCGGCCGGCCACCGGACCGCCCCGCGATAAAACCAGGGGATCATTATGGCCAGCCGCAAAAAAATCAGCGCCAGCAAGCTGTTTGTTCTCGACACCAACGTGCTGCTGCACGACCCCACCTGCTTGTATCGTTTCGAAGAACACGATGTGTTCATCCCCATCATCACGCTGGAAGAATTGGACACCCACAAGAAGGGCATGTCCGAAGTGGCGCGCAATGCGCGCCAAGCCAGCCGTTTCCTCGATGAGATCGTCAGCGGCGCCGAAGCCAAAATCGAATCCGGCATTCCGCTGAAGAACGCCAGCCGCGACGCCGCCACCGGCAAGCTGATCCTGCAGACTCAGGCGATACACAGCGTGCTGCCGCCGTCGCTGCCGGTGGGCAAGGCCGACAATCAGATCCTCGGCATCGTGATGGCGCTGAAGGAACTGCAGCAGGGCCGCTCGGTGATCCTGGTATCCAAAGACATCAATATGCGCATCAAGGCCCGCGCGCTGGGCCTGGACGCGGAAGACTATTTCAACGACAAGGTGCTGGAAGACACCGACCTGCTCTACACCGGCACCCGCGAGATCGACGAGAGCTTCTGGGAGCGCAACGGCAAGGACATGAAATCCTGGCAGGAACAGGGCCGCAGTTACTACCAGGTCAAGGGCCCGGACGGCCAGAACCTCTACGTCAACCAGATGCTGTGGCAGGAGGGCGCCCAGCCGCTGCAAGCGCGGGTAACCCAGGTGGAAGGCAAGACCGCGGTGCTGCAGACGTTGAAGGACTACAGCCACCACAAAAACAATGTCTGGGGCATCACCGCTCGCAACCGCGAGCAGAACTTCGCCCTCAACCTGCTGATGGATCCGGAGGTGGACTTCATCACCCTGCTGGGTCAGGCCGGCACCGGCAAGACGCTGCTGACGCTGGCCGCCGGCCTGGCGATGACGCTGGAGCAGAAGCTGTACTCCGAAATCATCATGACCCGGGTCACCGTGCCGGTGGGCGAGGACATCGGCTTCCTGCCGGGCACCGAAGAGGAAAAGATGGCGCCCTGGATGGGCGCACTGGAGGACAATCTGGACGTGCTCAACAAAAGCGACGACGACGGCGGCGACTGGGGCCGAGCCGCCACCCGCGACCTGATCCGCTCCCGCATCAAGGTCAAATCGCTGAACTTCATGCGCGGTCGCACCTTCCTCAACAAATACCTGATCATAGACGAGGCGCAGAACCTGACGCCCAAGCAGATGAAGACGCTAATCACCCGCGCCGGCCCCGGCACCAAGGTGGTCTGCCTGGGCAATATCTCGCAAATCGACACCCCTTACCTGACCGAGGGCAGTTCCGGCCTGACTTATGTGGTGGACCGCTTCAAGGGCTGGGGCCATTCCGGCCACATCACCCTGCAGCGCGGCGAACGCTCGCGGCTGGCCGACCACGCTGCAGAAGTCCTGTGATGCACCCGCGCCTGGAGCTGCTTCATCAAGCCCCGGCCACAACGGCGGCGCGCCTTGCGCCGCCGTTGTTGTTCGTTCACGGCGCCTTTTGCGGCGCCTGGTGCTGGCGGGAAAACTTCATGCCCTGGTTCTCCCAGCAAGGCTACGATTGCTGGGCGCTGAGCCTGGAAGGCCACGGCGACAGCGAGGGTCGGGATTACCTGGCCGCCATCGGCGTCGACGACTATGTGCGCAATCTGGACTTCGCGCTCAAACAATTGTCGACAGCGCCGGTGATGGTGGGCCATTCGATGGGCGGCTACGTGGCGCAGCAATATCTGAGCCGCCACAAACTGCCCGGCGTGGCTTTGCTCGCCTCAGTGCCGCCCGGCGGGCTCGCCTCCTCCAGCCTGCGGTTGCTGACGCAGGCGCCGGCGCTGTTTCTCAAGCTCAATATGTACCAGCACGGCCTGTACGATCCGGAGTTCATCGAGCTGAAAGACATGCTGCTGTCGCCGGACGCGCCCGAATCGGCGGTGGAACTGCTGATCAGCCGTTGCCAACAGGAAAGTCAGCGCGCACTGATGGACATGACCCTGGTCAACCCGCTGGCCAACCGGCCGCTGGCGCGGCTGCCGGCGCTGGTGCTGGGCGCGGCGGAAGACCGACTGGTGGGGCCGGAAGACGTGGTGGCCACCGCGCGGCGTCTGGACGTGGCGGCGGACATCCTGCCCCATCTTGGCCATATGATGATGCTGGACACGCGCTGGGAGAGCGCGGCGGAATGGCTGGCTAACTGGCTGGAGCGGCAATTCCCGGAAGACTCGGATCAGGCGCTCAGCGCCTGAGAACCAGTTTACTATCTGCTGCGCATCATGAGACGCGGCATGGTGAGTACAGCTTCGAAATGCGCATGTACCACTTGACCATTCGGCTTTCTCAGCTTTTTTCGCCTTAGCTCGCTAGATCGTGAGCAGGTTCTGAAACCTCGCAATAAAAAAAGCGGCCTAGGCCGCTTTTTCAGTTCCCGCGCCGGATCAAGCGCGGGTATCGATGTTCTGCCCCAGATGGGCCGGATTGCTGGCCTGGGCCTGCGCCATAGTGTCGGACGCGCCTTGCACCAAGCTCAAAGCCGACTGCGACTGCGCCGACATGGCTTTTTTCAATGCGTAGATCTGGATGCTGTTGGACACGCCCTGCCCGCTGATCTGACTCAATCCATCCATACTTCGCCTCCCTTTGAAACACGCACAATGCGCATGGCTATAGTCTAGTCGCATCGTCGTCAGCTGTCATTGCTGAATTCTGTCTTTTGTATCCAATTCACGACAGCGCCGACCACGCCGCGTCGTCGCCGCGCATAATCAGCCCAACCCCTATTTACCCGAGCCCGTCCATGCGCCTGCACAGCCTGTCCCTGATCGATTTTCCCCTCATCCATCAAGCCTTCACGCTGGCGTTCAGCGACTATCTGCTGCCCATGAAAATAGACGAAGAACAACTGTCCGCCATGCTGCATCGACGCGGCTGGCGTCCGGAACTGAGCGTCGGCGCCTGGCGTGACGGCGCGCTCGTCGGTCTGTGGCTGACCGGCGTGCACTGCGACGAGGCCGGCCCGATCGGCTATTGCATCGCCACCGGCGTCAGGCCCGACGCGCGCCGCCAGGGCGTGCTGCAGGCCATGGCCGCCGCAATCAAGCAAAGACTGGCCAGCCGGGGCATCCAGCGTCAGCGGCTGGAAGTCATCAGCGACAACGCCGCGGCCATGGCTGCTTATCTACGGCTCGGCTATCGCCCGCACCGGCGACTGGATTGTTACCGCATAGAACAGGCACTGGCCGTGGATGCCGCGCCCGGCTGGCGCTGCGCGCCGACGGATCGCTCGCTCTGGCCTCGCTGGCCTTTGCATAGCGAACCCGCCGTGCCCAACAGCCGCGACAGCCTTGAGCGCGCACAGCCGCCGCTGCTATTGCTGGCGGCGAAACAGGATGGCGATTTGCTGGGCTACGCGCTTTATTCCGACGCTGGCGATATCGCGGAACTGGCGGTGGCTCCGCCGCATCGGCGCCGAGGCGTCGCCCGCTCGCTGCTGGCCGCCGTGCAGCGGGAAACCTCCGCTCCCGCGCTGGCCGTCAACAATCTCGACTCAGACGACGCCGCCGGCGCCGGTCTGCTGCATTCTTGCGGCGCTAAGCTGTGGTTATCGCAATGGGAAATGCGACCCCCTTGACCCGCAACATGCCAAAGCCGTAACATCAAACAAATGTTTGCAAAACGGACAAATGTTTGATGACTGAGCGGGAGCAACAAATCCTCTCACTGCTGCGCCTGGATCCGCTGATCCCGCAGCAGGAGCTGGCGGATCAACTGGGCATCAGCCGCTCGGCGGTGGCCGGGCACATCATGAACCTGGTGCAAAAGGGACACATCCGCGGCAAAGGTTACATCCTGGCCGAGCAGCGCTATATCGCCGCCGTCGGCGGCGCCAATATGGACATCGTTGGCAGCGCCGCCGCCGCGCTGCGCCACGGCGACTCCAATCCCGGCCGGGTGCGCTGTTCGCCCGGCGGTGTGGCGCGCAACGTCGCGGAAAACCTGGCGCGGCTGGGCGCCGACTGCCGGCTGATATCGGTGGTGGGCGACGACATTCACGGTCGCTCGCTGCTGGAGGCCACCCAGCGCGCCGGCGTCGACGTCCGCGGCTGTCTGACGCTGCCGGACGCCGCCACCTCCACCTATCTGTCCATCCAGCAGGCCGACGGCGACATGGCGCTGGCCATCAACGACATGGACATCCTCAACCGGCTGACGCCGGAGCGCTTGCAGGCGCAGCGCGAGCTGGTGCGCCATGCCGGCGCGGTGGTGGCCGACACCAATCTGAGCTCGGACGCGCTGGCCTGGCTGATCGCCGAAAGCGGCGACAAGCCGCTGTTCGTCGACCCGGTGTCCGCGTTCAAGGCCGAACGCATCCGCCCCTGGCTGCCCCGCATTCACACGCTGAAACCCAATCGCCTGGAAGCCGCCGCGCTGTCCGGCCTGCCGCTGGAGCGGGCGGAGCACGCGCCGGAGGCGGCGCGCTGGTTCCATGGCCAGGGCGTGTGCCGCGTGGTGTTGAGCATGGCCGGCGCCGGCATCTATTACAGCGGCGAAGCCGGAGACGGCTGGCTGGAAGCGCCGGACTGCGCCATCGTCAACACCACCGGCTCCGGCGACGCGCTGATGGCCGGCCTCGCCTGGGGCTGGCTCAATGAATTGTCGCTGGCGGACAGCGTGCGCTTTGCCCGCGGCTGCGCCGCGCTGACGCTGTCCTGCGCCGCCACCAATAATCCCTCGCTGTCGCGCGCGGCGGTGGACGCCTATCTGAACGCCTGATCTCGTCATCAACAAGGAGCACGCAATGCACAACGCCCATCTCGACATCCATCCCGAAGTTGCCGCCGCCCTCGCCGCCAACCGTCCGGTGGTGGCGCTGGAATCCACCATCATCTCCCACGGCATGCCCTATCCGCAGAACGTGGAAACCGCGTTGCAGGTGGAAGCGGAAATTCGCGCCCACGGTGCGGTGCCGGCCACCATCGCCATCATAGACGGCCGTCTGAAAGCCGGCCTGAGCGCGGATGAGATCGAATACCTGGGCAAGGGCGGCCGCGACATCGCCAAGGTCAGCCGCCGCGACCTGCCCTTCATCGTCGCCGGCAAGCGCAGCGGCGCCACCACCGTGGCCTCCACCATGATCATCGCCGCGATGGCCGGCATCCGCGTGTTCGCCACCGGGGGCATCGGCGGCGTGCACCGCGGCGCCGAGCGCAGCTTCGACGTGTCCGCCGACCTGCAGGAGCTGGCGCAAACTCCGGTGGCCGTGGTTTGCGCCGGCGCCAAGTCCATCCTGGACCTGGGCCTGACGCTGGAATACCTGGAAACCCACGGCGTGCCGGTCATCGGCCACCGCTGCGACCATCTGCCGGCCTTCTTCACCCGCGACAGCGCCTTCAAACTGGACCACCGTCTGGACGAGGCAGCCGACATCGCTGCCGCGATGCAGGCCAAGTGGAGCCTGGAACTGCGCGGCGGCGTGGTGGTGGCCAACCCGATTCCGGAACAGTACGCGATGCCGCGCGACAAGATCGACGCCGCCATTGAGCAGGCGCTGAGCGAAGCCGAGGAGCAAGGCGTAGCCGGCAAGGAGTCCACCCCTTTTCTGCTGGCCCGCGTCTGCGAGCTGACCGGAGGCAACAGCCTGGCCGCCAACATCCAGCTGGTGCTGAACAACGCCCGCCTGGCCTCGGCGATCGCCGCGCGCTACTGCGAGATGAACGCAGGCTAAACACCTGTTAAATGGCCGGCTTGACGGCAACGCGGATTGGGGCTGTAATCCCCTGCCCCAATCCTTGCCGCCGCCATGAACGCCACCCTCCCCAATGCGACTATCGATGTCTGGCGCGCCCGCCTGATCGACCTGCTGCAACAACAGCCTGGCGACGACGACGGCGCCCACGACCTGAACCATTTCCACCGCGTCTGGGCTTGCGCCCGGCAGTTGCTGGACGCCCACCCCGGCGCCGACGCGCTGACCGTGCTGGCCGCCTGTTATCTGCACGATCTGGTCAACTTGCCGAAAAACCACCCGGAACGCCATCTGGCCTCGCGCCAGGCCGCCGCGCGCGCCCGCGCGCTGCTGGCCGCCAGCGACTTTCCGGCGGACCGGCTGGACGGCGTCGCCCACGCCATCGAGGCGCACAGCTTCAGCGCCGCCATCCCGCCGCAAAGCCTGGAAGCTCGCATCGTGCAGGACGCCGACCGCATGGACGCGCTGGGCGCCGTCGGCTTGGCGCGGCTGTTCTACACCGCCGGGCGCATGGACTCCGCGCTGGCCCACCCGCTGGACCCTCTGGGCGAGGCCCGCGAGCTGGATGACCGTCGCTGGGCGCTGGACCACATCGAGGTCAAGCTCGCCAAATTGCCGGCCATGATGCAGACAGAAGCCGGCAGAAAGATGGCGGAACTGCGGCTACAATGGTTGCGCGACTTCCGCCGGCAGTTTTGCCAGGATTGGCGAACCGGCTAAGCCCGGACGATGCCGAACTCGGTAAGCCATTGATAGTCAAACCAAAACAATTCTAGTTTTGAAACTATCAACACAATGACAAAACCATGGGCATGGCGCAAAATAAACGCTCCCCACCCCCGAGTTCAAGCATGATTCTGAAGCTGCAACGCAATATCCAAGGCCGAGACTGGGCGGTTGGCGACATTCACGGTTGCTTCCGCCAATTATCGCGCCTGCTGAAAATGGCCGCCTTCAATCCCGAGTGCGATCGCCTGCTGTCGGTTGGCGACATGATAGATCGCGGCGCCGACAGCGCAGCAGTGCTGGAGTGGTTGGCGCAACCATGGTTCTACGCGGTGCGCGGCAATCACGAACAGCTGGCGATCGACTCGTTGCTGGGCGACAAACAAGCCGAAGTCCGCCACGTCAACAACGGAGGCTCCTGGTTGCTGACGCTGCCGGCTCCTCAGCGGCAAGCCTGCCTGACCGCTTTTCAGCGCCTGCCATACGCCATTGAAATCGCCGCCGCGGATGGCGGCAAAATCGGCGTGGTGCACGCCGACTGCCCGGACAACGACTGGGAGGCGCTGACCTCCGGCCTCGCGAACGGCACGCTGCCGGAGACAGGCCGCAACGTCACCTTATGGTCGCGGGAACGCGCGCGGCATGGCCGCGGCGGCGTCGTGCGCGGCGTGGATCTGCTGCTGGTGGGCCATACCCCGCAAACCAGCGCCACCCGCTTCGACAATGTGCTGAACCTGGATACCGGCGCCGTCTACGGCGGCAAACTGACCCTGTTCTGCCTGAACGACTTCGTCGAACTGTCGCTGCCCAGCGAAGATGACGCCCTGCTAGGCTTCCACCTGCACGAATAGCGCGATGGTGGCGCGCCGCGGCCGGGATGGCTAGAATGCGGCGCTCTGTCTTTTATCCCAGGAGTTCAAGATGGCCAGCAAGAAAGCCGCGACCAAGCCCCAGGCGCAGCAACGCCAGCAACAGGACAAGCGCTGGAACGCTGCGGAACAGGCTTGCCGCGAAATCATGAGCTTGCTGGAGGCTTTGGAGCCCAGCCTGGCCGCGCAGCAAACCTCGGTCCAATACGCGCAGATGGCGGCCGTGTACTACAAGAAAATCCGCAATGGCCGGGTGCTGTCCCCCGGCGACTTCAATCTGGCCGCCGACGTGGCCGCCAGCGCACGCCGCGCCTTGCAGGCCTTGGCTCCAACGCTGGACTTCGCCTCCCTGCCGCAGGCGGCCGACTGCCAGCGCATGCTGGCGCTGGCCGACGGCGTCTTGGCGGCGATGAGCGAGTTGAAGGCCGCCGGTCGCCGCCAGCCCTGAGTCTGTTCAAGGCCGTAGCGCCGAAGCGCAGCAGACTCTGAACAGGTTCTCAGGCCTCGTCGGCCGCCGGCTGCTCTGTCTGCTGCAAGCGCCACATCTCGGCGTAGCGGCCGCCGCGCTCCAGCAGTTCGCGGTGCGCGCCCTGCTCCAATACGCGCCCGGCCTCCATCACCAGGATTTGGTCGGCGTCGACGATGGTGGACAGCCGGTGGGCGATGATCAAGGTAGTGCGATTGGCGGATATTTCTGCCAGTTCACGCTGGATCGCCTTCTCGGTGCGGGAGTCCAGCGCGCTGGTGGCCTCGTCGAAAATCAGAATGGGCGGATTTTTCAGAATGGTGCGCGCAATCGCCACTCTTTGCTTTTCTCCGCCGGACAGCTTGAGGCCTCGCTCGCCCACCATAGTGTCGTAACCGTCCGGCAGACTGCTGACAAAATCGTGGATGTGCGCCGATTTGGCCGCCTCTATCACCTCCTCGCGGCTGGCTCCCGGCCGGCCGTAAGCGATGTTGTAATACACCGTGTCGTTGAACAGCACGGTGTCCTGCGGCACGATGCCGATATGGGCGCGCAGGCTGTCCTGAGTCAGTTCGCGTATGTCGCGGCCGTTGACCAGAATCCGCCCCTGTCCAACATCGTAATAGCGGAACAGCAAGCGCGACAGCGTCGACTTGCCCGCGCCGCTGGCGCCGACCACCGCCAGCGTCTTGCCGGCCGGAATATCGAAGCTGACCTCGTTCAGAATCCGCCGCTTGCTCTCGTAAGCGAAGCCCACCTGTTCAAAGCGCACCCCGGCCGCCGGCGCGGCCAAGACCGCAGCCTCCGGCGCGTCCGCCACCTCCTCGTTGGCGCCCAGCAGCACAAACATGCGCTCGATGTCGGCCAACGAATGCTTGATCTCGCGATAGACAAAGCCCAGGAAGTTCAAGGGCGCGTACAACTGGGTAATGAAAGTGGCCACCAGCACCACGTCGCCCACCGTCATCCGCCCGGCCACCACCTCCCGCGCGGACAACACCATGATCAAAGTGACGCCGCTGGCGATGATCAGCCCCTGACCGGCGTTGAGCATGGACAGCGACACCTGGTTCTTGATCGCAGAAGCCTCCCAAGCCGCCAGGTTCTTGTCGTAGCGCTCCGCCTCATAAGCTTCGTTGTTGAAGTATTTAACCGTCTCGTAATTGAGCAGCGCGTCTATCGCCTTGGCGTTGGCCTTGGAATCCAGGTCGTTCATGCTGCGGCGGTAAACGGTGCGCCACTCTGTCACCACCAGGGTAAACGCGATGTAGACGGCGATGGTGCCGAAGGTCACCAACGCAAACGGCCAGGCGTAACGGTGCAGCAGGATGGCGGTGACCATGCCGATTTCCAGCAGCGTGGGCAGGATGTTGAACACGGTGAAGTTCAGCAAAAAGCCTATGCCCTTGGTCCCGCGTTCGATGTCGCGGCTCATGCCCCCCGTCTGGCGCTCCAGATGAAAGCGCAGCGACAGCCGCAGCAGGTGCTGGAACACGCCGCGGGCCACGCTGCGCACCGCGCCCTGGATCACCCGCGCGAACACCGCGTCGCGCAGCTCGCCCAGCACGCTTGACAGCAAGCGGGCACAGCCGTAGCCGGCCAGAGCCAGCACCGGCAAGGCCAAGAGAGTGGCCGGCACCGAGAGTTGATCGACAATGTCCTTCAGGTACAAGGGCACGCTGACCGCAGCCACCTTAGCCAAAATCATACAGGACAGCGCCAGCAGCACCCGCCACTTGAACACCCATAAATAGGGCACAAGCGTCTTGAGGGTGGCGACATCGTTGCGACGGGCCGGAGCCGGGCCGGAATGGGTAAAACGCATATTTGGGATTGCCTGTTGCGTCAAGCTGTTCCAAAGTGAGAGTTGAGCTGTTTTGCAAACATCATCAACGCTCGCCAGGGGGCGCGGACATGTGGATATTATTGCTGGAAGCGGCGATTGCCGGCGGATTGGCCACCTTCATCGTATGGTGGACCTGGCCAAGGGAAAAATAACGCCGCCGGCTTTGTGAAGTCCCGGAGCCTGTTCAAAGCCTAGCGGCATGGAGCAAGGCAAGGCGTTGCGGCTGGCGGAAACGGCATGGTCAAGCGACGCATGAGCATGCCGGAGCCGGTTTCAACGCCGCCTCGCCAACGCGTAACGGACATTCGAAGGGGCCATCAATGCAGCACGCGCGGCGCCACCAGATTCATCTCGGGGATTTCCGCCTCGAAACGCTTGCCGTCGTCGGCCAGGAACTGATAGCTGCCCTTCATTGAGCCGTAGGGCGTTTTCAGATGGGTGGCGCTGGAATAGTCGAAAGACTGCCCCGGCTCGATGCGCGGCTGCTCGCCCACCACGCCCATGCCTCGCACTTCCTGCACCTGCTCGTTGGCGTCGGCGATAATCCAGTGGCGGCTGACCAGTTGCGCCGGTTCGCTGCCGGTGTTGGTGATGCGGATGCGATAGCCGAACACATAAATGTCGTTGGCCATATTGGACTGTTCTTCGATGTAATGCGGTTCGGCTTCCACTTCGACACGGTAGGTTTTTTCCGCCATGTTCAGCGCTCCTTTTGTTGTTTGTGCTTCATTTTATCCCGCCGGGACGCTTTTGGCGCGGTAGAATGTGGCCATCCCGTGTTCATCCTTGCCCAAAGCAACGCCCTATGCGCACTTTCCGTATCGCTCCCAGCATTCTTTCCGCCGATTTTTCCTGTCTTGGTCAAGAGGTTCGCGATGTCATCTCCGCCGGCGCCGACATCATCCATTTCGATGTGATGGACAATCACTATGTGCCCAACCTGACCATAGGGCCCATGGTGTGCGAAGCCATCCGCCCGCACAGCGCCGCGCCCATCGATGTCCATCTGATGGTGAAGCCGGTGGACAGCCTGGCCGCCGCCTTCGCCAAAGCCGGCGCGGACATCATCACTTTCCACCCAGAAGCCTCCGAGCGTGTGGACCGCACGCTGGGCCTGATCAAGGATGCTGGCTGCAAGGCCGGCCTGGTGTTCAACCCCGCCACCTCGCTGTCCTACCTTGACCATGTGATGGACAAGATAGACATGGTGCTGATCATGTCGGTGAACCCGGGCTTCGGCGGCCAAAAGTTCATCCCGCACGCGCTGGACAAAGTGCGCGAGGCGCGCCGCCGCATCGATGAATACACCGCCAAGCACGGCGGCGAAATCTGGCTGGAAGTGGACGGCGGCATCAAGGCCGACAATATCCGCGCGGTGGCCGAGGCTGGCGCCGACACCTTCGTCGCCGGCTCCGCCATCTACGGCCAGGCCAACTATAAAACCGTGATCGACGCGATGCGCGCCGAGCTGGCCCAGCTCCGCTGAAGCCGGCCCTCTTCCCAGGAGCACAGACTATGCATGCCTTCATCGTGACCGGCGCCTCCCGCGGCCTCGGCTTGGCGCTGACCGAAGCCCTGCTTGCCGACGGCTACCGTGTCGCCGGCCTGGCGCGCGGCGCCGTGGACGCGCTGGCCCCGCTGGCGCGCCGCTATCCGGAACGCCTGATCGCCCTAGACGTCGACCTCTCCGACGCCGCCGCGGTGGCCCCGGCCATCGTCGCCGCGGTGGAACAATTGAAGCCGGCCGATTGCGCCAGCCTCAACCTGATCAACAACGCCGGCGTGGTGACGCCCATCGCCCAGGCCGGCCATTACCCGGCCGAAGACCTGGTCCGCGCGCTGGCGATCAATCTGGCGGCGCCGATGCTGGCCACGGACGCGCTGCTGCGCGCCAGCGCCGGCCTCAAGGCCCGCCGCCGCATCCTGAACATTTCCTCAGGCGCCGCCGCCAAACCCTACCCGGGCTGGAGCGTGTATTGCACCACCAAGGCCGGGCTGGACCACTTCAGCCGCAGCGTGGCCGCGGAACAGGCCGGCCAGGACAAGGCCGCGCAAATCGTCTCGCTCTATCCCGGCGTGGTCGACACCGACATGCAGGCCAGCATACGCGGCAGCGACGCCGAACAGTTTCCGCAAAAATCGCGTTTCGACGCGCTGAAAACGGACGGCGAACTGAGCACCCCGGCCGCCGCCGCGCGCCGCATCGTCGATCACCTGCTGTCGCCGGCCTTTGGCCTGCAAGCCGTGGTGGACATCCGCAACCTGGGCTGAGAACCTGTTTACGATCTGCTGCGCGTCGGCGATACGGCGTTGAAAACGCTTTCAGAATGCTCATGTACCACCTGTACATTCCGCTTCTTCAACCGTTTTCGCCTTGTCTCGCCTTAGCTCGCGAGATCGTAAACACGTTCTGAGAAGCGGTTCAAAACCTGCCGCGCGTAGCGAGGCGCGACACGGCAAGCCCGCCTTAAACTAAACCAAACCGGCGGCGGCCAAGGCCGCCGCACTGAAACGCCTATGAACCTGAAACACATCAAAGCCGTCGCCTTCGATCTGGACGGCACCCTGGTTGATTCCATCCCCGATCTGGCCGCCGCCGCCAACGCCATGCGCGAACACCTGGACCTGCCGCCGCTGCCGGCCCTGCGCATTCAGGAGCATGTCGGCGACGGCATCGCCAGCCTGGTGCACCGCGCGCTGACCAATGAACGCGACGGTCAGGCCGATCCGGCGCTGTGGGAGCGCGGCTACGTCTTCTTCATCCAGTACTACCGCGAACACCTGAGCGACCACACCACTATCTACCCCGGCGTTAGCGAGGGCTTGGGCCTGTTGCGCGCGCTGCAACTGCCGCTGACGGTCATCACCAACAAGTCCGAACGGCTGGCGCTGCCGTTATTGGAGCAACTGGGCCTGCGCGACCACTTCAGCCTGCTCATCGGCGGCGATACCCTGGCGGAAAAGAAGCCGTCGGCGCTGCCGCTGCAACATGTCTGCCAAGTGCTGGGCATCGCCCCGGAACAGATGGCGATGGTAGGCGACTCCGCCAACGATGTGCTGGCCGCTCGCAATGCCGGCTGCGCCGCCATCGCCGTCAGCTACGGCTATGCCGATGCGGCGAGCCTGGGCGCCGACTTGGTCGTGGCTAATATTGCCGAACTATACGATTTGATGAAGAATAGCTGATCAGCTGATAACTTCTTTTACGGATGACAACTTCATGAACAAGCAAGGATACCGGCTTGGATGCCGATGGCGTCGCTCAATGCCTGTTTAACAAGCCGCATTCGACCTCACCACGACCACAAAAGCGCAGGACCCGCCATGACTCATGAAGAATTCAACCGCCTCGCCACCGCCGGCTACAACCGCATCCCGGTCAGCCTGGAGTTGTTCGCCGACCTCGACACCCCGATGTCGGTCTACCTGAAACTGGCCAACCAGCCCTATTCCTATCTGCTGGAGTCCGTTGTCGGCGGCGAACGCTTTGGCCGCTACTCCTTCATCGGCCTGCCGTCCACCACCCGGCTGCGAGTCAACGGCCAGCAGGTACAGGTGGAATACGGCGACAAAGTCATCGAGCGCCACAGCGGCGACCCGCTTGCCTTCATCGAAGCCTTTCAACAACGCTTCCACACTCCGTCTCAACCCGGCTTGCCCCGCTTCACCGGCGGCCTGGTGGGCTATTTCGGCTACGACACCATCCGCCACATCGAAAAGCGGCTGTCCGAAACCAGCAAGCCCGACACCATAGGCACGCCGGACATGCTGCTGATGGTGTCCGAGGAATTGGCCGTGGTGGACAACCTGTCCGGCAAGCTTTATCTGATCGTCTACGCCGATCCGGAAGTGCCCAACGCGCTGCTCAAAGCCGAAGCGCGGCTGGCGCAACTGCGCGCCCGCCTGCGCGAGCCGCTGGAAGCGCCCTTGTCCTTGCCTGCCCAAGGCACGCAATCGGCGTCCGAGTACGGCGAACAGGCCTTCAAAGACGCGGTATCCGCCTGCAAGCGCTATATCCACGACGGCGACATCATGCAGGTGGTGCTGTCGCAACGCATGCAAATGCCGTTCGCAGAGACCCCGCTCAGCCTCTACCGCGCCCTGCGCAGCCTGAACCCCTCGCCCTATATGTTCCTCTATCACTTCGACGACTTCCACGTGGTGGGCGCCTCGCCGGAAATCCTGGTGCGCCGCGAGCAAGACACCGTCACCGTGCGTCCTATCGCCGGCACCCGCCCGCGCGGCCAAACCCGCGAGCAGGACGAGGCGCTGGCCGCCGAGTTGCTGGCCGACCCCAAGGAAATCGCCGAACACGTGATGCTGATGGACCTGGGCCGCAACGACGTGGGCCGCGTCGCCGCCACCGGCAGCGTGCGCGTCACCGACAATATGGCCATCGAACGCTATTCCCATGTGATGCACATCGTGTCCAGCGTGGAGGGCAAGGTCGGCCCCGAGGTGTCGAACATCGACGTGCTCAAGGCCACTTTTCCGGCCGGCACCCTGTCCGGCGCGCCCAAGGTAAGGGCGATGGAAATCATCGACCAGTTCGAGCCCAGCAAGCGCGGCATCTACGGCGGCGCAGTCGGCTATCTCGGCTTTAACGGCGATATGGATCTGTGCATCGCCATCCGCACCGCGGTATTGAAAAACCGCATGCTCTACGTGCAGGCCGGCGCCGGCATCGTCGCCGATTCCTCGCCGGAAATGGAATGGCAGGAAACCCAGAACAAGGCGCGCGCAGTGCTGCGCGCCGCGGCGCTGGCCCAGCAGGGGCTGGACGCCTGATCCGGTCAAACGGTCCGCCCTGGCGGGCCGTTTGGCATTCAACAGCTTCTTGCTCAGGCCGCCGGCCACAGCACCGGAAACCAATCCTCGCGCAAGCGCTGGCCCGGCCGCATGCCATGTTCCGGATAGGGCGGCGAAGTGCGGCCCGGACGCTCGGCGTAGCGCGCGTCGTCGCCCAGCCAACGCAAGGACAAGGCGCGCCGCCTACCTCCGCCGGGATTGCCCCGCGCGCCGTGCACAGTCCGGAAGTCGAAAACTACTGCGTCGCCCGGCTCCAAAGCCCATTCCAACACCTCCATGCCCGGCTCGCGATCCGGGTCCGGCGCGTCTCGATATCGGCGCGCGTCGCCTTGATAAAAACTGGATTCATCTTTCCAGCGCAGCGGCCGCACCCATTCCTCCCAGCGGTGCGAACCGGCGATCAGGCGCAGCGTCGCCTCATCCACCGGGTCCACCGGAATCCAGAAACTGACGGTCTGTTCGCCGTCGACGAAGTAATACGGGATGTCCTGATGCCAGGGCGTGGGCTTGTGAGTACCGGGCTCCTTGACCAGCACATGCTCGTGGAAGAATTGCGCGCTGGCCGAACGCATCAAGGCAGCGGCGCAGGCCGCGGACGGCGACTCCCTCACCACCGCTTCGAATTCGGGAATCTGCCGCCAATTGCAATAATCCTCAAAAAAGGACCCCGGCTCGCCTGCCGCCACCACATTGCCGGCGTAGGAGCCGGGCGCGCGCAGATTGCGCTCGATGCCGGCGGCGATGACGTCCACCCAATCGCGAAACAGGCCGCGCAGGCAGACTGCGCCGTCGCGCTGGAAGGCGGCGACGTCGGCGGCGGAAATCTCGGGACAGGCAAGCATGACGTTCTCCTCTCGATTGATGCGGGTGGGCGCCGCCACTGTGGGCGGCTGCCCTCACTATCGCCGCAAATCCATGCCAAAATAAAATAATATGTTTTGATTGTTCTCCTCGGAAAAAACGATGAAGTTAACCCTGCGCCAATTACGCTACGCGCTGGCCGTGGCCCGTCACGGCGGCATCAGCGCGGCGGCCGAACGACTGAACGTGTCTCAGCCGGCTGTGTCCGCCGCCGTAGGCGAGCTGGAAAACATCTTGGGCCAGGCCCTGTTTATCCGCACCCGCGGCGCCGGAATGGCGACGACGCCGTTTGGCAGGCAGGCTTTGGCGCAAGCGCGATGGACCGTGGAAGCCGCAATGGCGCTGGAGGGGCTGGCCGACGGCGCGGACGCGCTAGCCGGGGAGTTGGCGCTGGGCTGCTTTGAGGACTTGGCGCCCTACTGCTTGCCGCCTGTGTTGCGCGCGCTGCGCGAACGTCATCCGTCTCTACGCGTGGAGGTGCGCGAATGTGGGTTCGACCTGATCGGCCCGCAGCTGCTTCAGGGCGGGCTGGACGCCGCCATCAGCTATGATCTGGCGCTGCCGCCCACGCTGGCCTTGACCGAACTGCGCACGCTGGCGCCTCACGCGCTGCTGGCGGTCGATCATCCGCTGGCGCGGACAGAGCGGGTAATGTTGAAGGAGTTGTGCGAATGGCCGCTGTTGCTGACCGAACAAGCGCACAGCGGCTCGCATTTTCTGGACTTGCTACGCATGCACGGGTTACGGCCGGCGCGGCTGGAGTCGGTCCGCAGTTTTGAACTACAGCGCGGCATGGTGGCCCACGGCCTGGGCGTGGCCATCGCTTACACCCGCCCCAGCGGCGATCACAGCTACGACGGCCGGCCGCTGACGCTGCGTCCCATCGCCGAGCCGCTGCCGGAACAACGCATCGTGCTGGCCTGCCTGCGCGAGCGGGCGGAAACGCCGGCCGTCGCCGCGCTGCGCGAACGGGCGCTGGACTGGTTCACGGCCAGGCCCGCGTTTGGCGTCGGCGCGCCCGACGAAGGCTGATGAGACTTCCACCGCGTCTCGCGACGCGCGACAGCGGCTCAGCCGGCCTGGGCTTGCAGATACTGACTTATCTTGGCCGCGCTGATCTTCTGCATGCCGCACAACTGGCCGTGATCGGCCAGCCGCGCGCCGTAACGGCGGCTGAGCTCGCCCTGCAAATGGCACAACAGTTGCGCGGCCATTTCCGCGTCGGCCAGCGCCCGGTGGGCGCGGCCGGTGTCCGGCAAGCTCAGCCAGCGCGCCAAAGTGCCCAGCTTGTGGTCCGGCGCCTGCGGCAACACCCGGCGCGACAACAACAGGGTGCAGGCGAAGTCCTGCTGGCGCCCCAGGCCCAATTGGGCCAGCTCGTAATCCCAAAACTTGCGGTCGAAGCTGGCGTTGTGAGCGGCCAGCGGCGTGTCGCCGACGAAGCGCGCCGCTTCGGCCATCGCCACCGCCGGCGGCGGCGCGTCGCGCAACATCGCGTTGCTGATGCCTGTCAGGCGCTCGATCATCGGCGGAATCCACACGCCGGCGTTGATCAGGCTTTGATAGCGGCCGACGATGCGGCCGTCCTCCAGCAGCGCCACGCCGATTTCGGTGGCGCGGCAATCGCGCCCCGGAGACGCGCCGTTGGTTTCAAAGTCGATGACGGCGATGCGTCTACTCATTTCAGCGCCGCCCGCGCCGCCTCTTCCGGGCTCAGGCCGTCGTAGTACTGATCGGTGTACCACTCCGCCTGTTCCTCGATATGCTCCTGCGCCTCCGCCACGGTGGCGCCGGCCGCCACCAGGTGAGTTTCCACCTCGGCGCACCACTCCAGCAGCGCGCGGGTTTCCTCGTCCAACTCGTCTTGTTTTTGCTTCTTGGCCATGGCCGTATCCTCACATCGCTTCCGCGTGCCGAAAACTGCGCATTCTACCCGCGCAAGCCGCGGCGGCCAAACCGCTCACACCCGCATATGGCGGATGGATTCGCTCAGCTCGCCGAAATGGCCGCGCAGCTGCACCAACTCGTCTTGCACCAGCTCAACCGAACGGCTGGTGGTGCCGGCGTGCTGGGTCACTTCGTCGACGTTGGCCAGAATTTGCGCGCCGGCCGCCTTCTGATTGTCCAGCAGCCGAGAGATATTGCGGATGCGCTCCTCCGCCACGCCGGCCTGGCGGCCGATCTGGCCCACCATGCCGCCCAGCTGCTTCACCAGTTCCACGCCCTGCTCCACCTGGCCCACGCCGTTTTCCATGCCGCTGACCACTTGCACCGAGGTGGCCTGCAACTGGGAAATGACGTTGACGATGTCCGCCGTCGCCTGCGCGGTGCGTTCCGCCAGCGCGCGCACCTCGTCCGCCACCACGGCGAAGCCGCGGCCGGATTCGCCTGCGCGCGCGGCTTCGATGGCCGCGTTCAAGGCCAAAAGATTGGTCTGATCGGCGATGCTGCGGATTGAATCCACCATGCCGCCTATCTTGCGGATGTCGCCTTCCAGCAGTTGCACGCTGTTGGCGCTATGATGAATGGTTTGGGCCAGGTTGCCGATATTGCCCACGGTCTGCTGCACCGCCTTGCTGCCTTCGCTCGAGCATTGCCCCACTTCGCCGGCGATGCGCAAAGTGCTGTCGGCGTGCTCGGCCACGCTGGCCAGATGGTCGGCCAGTTGCTGAATGGCGCCGGCCATGAACTGCGCCGAATCGGTTTGCAGCCGGCTGGCCTGTTCCACGTTTTGGGTGAGTTGGGCGATCTCGTCGACCGAACCCCCAAGCGCGCCCGAAGTCTGGCCCACTTTGCCCACAATGCCCTGCAGAGTGTCCATCAGGGTATTGAATTCGCCGATGGCCGCGCCCAGCTCATTGCGCCGTCCCACTTGAGCACGGATGGACAGATCGCCGCTGCGTTCGATGCGCTGCGCCGTGTCCTTGAAACGCTCGATGGGAGGCAGCACCGACCGCGCTACCCACCAGCACAGCAGGGCCATCAGCAAAGCCGCAACCAGCGCCGCCACAATGATGATCACGGCAGCCACGCCAACCTGCGCCACCGTGCTATCGTTCTGCCGCCTCGAACCGCTGTCGATGGCGTCGGCCAGTTTTTCCATCTTGTCCTCCAACAGCGCAAAGTCCTGCTGGAAGTCCTTCAACTTGGCCGTGGCCTGCTCCGGCTGGTCAAAGCCGGCGGCTACGATGGCGGCGGCCGCTCCGGTATAGCGTTCCACCACCGGCAGTATCTGCTGCAGCAAGGAACGGGCTTCGGGATCGCTGATCTTGTCCTGGTTTTCCTTCATCGCGCCGAGAAAGCGCTTGCTGTGCTCGTCCACGTCCTTGCGGATTTCGGTCAGCGCGGCGCGATCGCCGTTTTTCTGCGCCAACATCAGCGCCAGAACGTCGCCGTGCACCGCGTCGTGCATCATGTCGGCATCCATCTGCCGCCGCACCGCGCCCTGGCTGTCCAGCAACTCGTTGATGCTGCGCACCAGATGCGCCGTGCTTTGGTAGTCAACCGCGCCGATCAGCAGACAGGACACCACTACGCCGAAAGCCAGCAGCTGCAGCTGCGCCCTAATCGTCAAGCCTTGCATCGCGGCCCCCTTGCCTCAATATTAATGCCCACAGCATTAACACTAATACATTCCAGGGATTCCGCCGAAGCAATTGGGCCGGCTATAGATCCACTTTGCCGCGTAGGGACTTGACCTCGCCGCGCCGCGTCTTGCCGGCCAGCCGCCGCTGCTTGGAGCCGTAAGTGGGTTTGGTGGCGCGGCGCGCCTTGGGGATGTGACTGGCGGCATCGACCCAGGCCTGCAGGCGCTGCAGCGCGTCCGCGCGGTTCAATTCCTGGGTGCGATGCTGCTGCGCCTTGATCACCAGAACCCCATCCTTGTTCAAGCGTTGGTCCGGCTGGGCCAGCAGCCGCTCCCGCAGCCATTCCGGCAGCGAGGAAGCCCGCACGTCGAAGCGCAGATGCACCGCCGACGACACTTTGTTGACGTTTTGCCCGCCCGCGCCTTGCGCGCGCATCGCGCTGAATTCCACTTCGCGCTCGCTGATCGGATACCGCGGCTTGTCCATGATGCAGACCAACAGTCAAAAGAGATAATTGTAGCGCACGCGCCGCATACCTTGGCATGGGGCGGCGTTTTATTTCAGAGTGAAATTGTATGGATATCAATAGACTGCTATTGTCGTGCGCTTGCCTGGCCGATACCCTGCCAGACGCTCTTTGCCCATAGAACACGATGTCATTTTTTCTCGACCCTCGGACAACACTGGCTTGCACCGCCGGCTACAGCCTGGTCATCTCCCTGGTCACCTTCCTGTTCTGGCAGCGCAGCCAACGCCAACCCGCGGTGCTGGCGCTCGCCATCGGCGGTTTGCTGGACGCGGCGGCCGGCATGCTCTACCTGGCGCCGCTGGAGCTGGACCCCGCCTTGATCTCCATCAGCGCCAAGCTGCTGATCCAGTTGGCGGCGCTGCACGTGCTGATCAGCATCGAGCGTTTTTACAAGCACTCCAGCCACTACAGCCTGCCCTTGGGCCTAGCCCTGGTCTTCATTCCTCTGCTGCTGTTCATCCACGACGGCCTCGCGCATTCGGCGCTGGCCCGCCACGCCATCTTCTCGCTGGGCGCTTGTCTGCTATGGGGCTTGATCGCCTGGCGATTGTGGCAGGCGGAACAGGATTCACCGCGCGCCGGCAAGTCGCTGGCTTCGGCGCTGGCGGTGCTGACCCTGCTGCTGGAACTGACGCGGCTGGCGCTGGCGCTGTCCGCCATGCAGCCGGACATCGAAGTGGTTGGCCAGCGTCAGAACCTGCTGCTGCTGATGACGCAGTGGTCTGGCTACGGCGTGGTGGTGTGCCAGCTCTATCTGGTGTACGAACGGGCGATGGATCAGTTGTTGCAACAATCGCGCAGCGACAGCCTGACCCGTTTGTTGAACCGGCGCAGCTTCGACGAAGAGGCGGTAGCCGCGTTCCGTCTAGCCCAGCGCGAGCGGCGCGCCTTGTCGCTGATCGTGCTGGATCTGGACCATTTCAAAAGCATCAACGACCGCCACGGCCACCTGGCCGGCGACCAGGCGCTGACCGCGCTGGCGGACTGTCTGCGCCGACAAGCGCGGCAGACGGACCTGATCGGCCGCCACGGCGGCGAAGAGTTCTGCATTCTGCTGCCGGATACCGGCCGAGAACAGGCGGGCCAGGTGGCGGAGCGGCTGCGCGCCGCCATCGCCCGCATCGAATTGCCGCTGCCGGACGCCGGCGCGCGGCTGCGCTTCACCGCCAGCCTGGGCGTGGCCTGCCTGAACAGCAGCCACGCCTCGCTGGAAAGCCTGTTCTGCGAGGCCGACGCCATGCTCTACCAAGCCAAGCATCATGGCCGCGACAAGGTGATGCTGTCGGCGCTGCCGGTCGCCGGCTGACTCAAGAGCGAGCGGACTGCGCCAGGCCCTCGCAAACAGGCTTTTGCGGATCGCCTGCCGGCAGCTTGCCGCACACCTCGTCCAGCTGTCCGGCCAGCCGCGCCAGCGCCGCCGCCTGCTGTTGCTGCCGGCTCCAGCCCTTGAGCCGATTCACCGCTTTTTCCAGCGAGCGCCGATTGCGCTCGTAGAAGGCGCTGGGCGTGCCGCCCGCTTCCTTGAAAATGGCGCTGGCGGTGCTCTCTATCCGTTTCTCGTCCCCCGGAGCCAACTCAATCGCCCCGCTCAGATAGCTGACGCCCCATTGCAGGCGCGTGGCCGGACCGTTGGCGGCTTCATAGGCCTGACGATACCAATCCAGCGCCGCGGCCTTGTCCCCTCGCTGCTTGGCGTTGGAAGCCAGGATCAGCATGTGGTAATACGGCGCGTGGGAGCGGCCCAACTCTGCCTTCAGCAGCGCGTCGGACTCGTCCAGCCAGCCCGCTTGCGTCAGCAGGTCCGCGCCGGCGGTGATCACCGCTTGGCGTTCGTAGGGATTTCCAGTGGCCTTGTCCGCCGCCGCCACTCGCTGTTTGACCTCCTCGCGCAAGGACCGCGGCAGCTCGCCCTTGGGCTGGTTCAAACGCGCCAGCGCCAGCCGCGACGACAAGGCGCCCAGGCGATCCGCGGTGGACAAGCCCGCGTCCACAGCTAGTTTGTCCAGGGCGGCGTCCCATTGCGCCGTCAACGCCTGACGCTCCGCCTCGTCCGCGCTCAGCACCTTGACGATGTCGGCGGCGCTGTTGATCAGGATGTCGGCGTTGACGCGCGGCTGGGCCAAGGCGGCGCGCGCGACGGCCAGCCCTTGCGCGCGGTCCGTCACCGGCGTCTCCTCGCCGGCCGCGGCGGCTAGCGCTTTCAACTTCAGCCGCAAGGCGGTGCCCGCCGGTCGCGCCGGCGCCTTGTCCGCCAGCCGCGCCAAAGTTGCCGCCACTTGTTTCTCAGGCACGATCTGCGCCTGGTCCGTATCCCAGGAATAGTCCGCCAGCAATTGCCAGTCCCCGTCCGCCAACGCGTCGCCGGCCAGGGCCGACTGCAGCAAGATTTTCACCGGCCGCGCCGCCGCCAAGCCCAGTTCCAGCGTACGCAGATAGCGCTCCGGGTCCACCTCGCCCGGCAGGCGGGTGATCTCCGTGCCGTCCGGCCGAAACAGAATCATGGTTGGGTAGCCGCGTACTTTGAACTCGCTGCCCAGCTTTTGCGCGTCCGGGCTGTCGCCGTCCAGATAGACCGGCACGAACTGGCGGGTGCGGGCGATGAAGTCCTGTCGGTTGAAAATGGTGGCCTTGACCTGGTTGCACGGCGGGCACCATACCGCGCCCCAGTACAGGAACAGCGGCTTGTTTTCCGATTTGGCCTTGGCAAAAGCGGCCGGCACATCGCCCTGCAGCCAGGCAATGCCGGGCGGCAGCGCGTGGCCGTCAACCGGAGCGGAGGCCGCCTGCGCCGGCAAGGCCAGGCTGGCGGCGACAAAAGCCAGCGAGATCAAGGTAAGCTTCATCGCAGAATTCTCTTATGGTTGGGTTATCGAACCATGCTAACGCAATTATCCTAACGTAATAAAGTGCGGTCGCTTCTGTGTTTAGCAAGAAAAAATCCATTGCCGGTCTCACCTGCCCTCACGACAAACGGTCCTGGCGGCGCGGCAGCCGACAGGACCGTTTCATCAAAGCCGAATGCCGGCTCGCCTACGTTTCAGAGCAGTTCCAGCGCCATCGCGGTGGCCTCGCCGCCACCTATGCACAAGCTGGCCACGCCGCGCTTGCCGCCGCGCTGGCGCAACGCCGACAGCAGGGTGATGATGATGCGCGCGCCGGAGGCGCCGATGGGATGGCCCAGCGCGCAGGCGCCGCCGTGGACGTTGACCTTGTCGTGCGGCAGGCCCAAGTCCTGCATCGCCGCCATGGTCACCACGGCGAAGGCTTCGTTGATCTCGTAGAGATCCACATCGCCGGCGCTCCAGCCCGCCTGGGCTAGCAACTTGCGGATAGCCTCCACCGGCGCGGTGGTGAACCAGCCTGGTTCCTGGGCGTGGGTGGCGTGGCCGACGATGCGGGCCAGCGGGCGCAGGCTGCGGCGCGCCGCCTCCTCCGCCGTCATCAACACCAGCGCGGCGGCGCCGTCGGAAATGGAGCTGGCGTTGGCCGGCGTCACCGTGCCGTCCTTCTTGAACGCCGGCTTCAGCGTCGGGATCTTGTCGACGTTGGCCTTCAAGGGCTGCTCGTCGGTATCCACCACCTGCTCGCCACCGCGGCCGCTCACCGTCACCGGCGCGATCTCCTCGCGGAACAGGCCGTCGCGGATGGCTGCCTGGGCGCGGTTCAGCGAGGCGATGGCGAAGGCGTCCTGGGCCTCGCGGCTGAAGCCGTACTTCTCCGCGCACCATTCGGCGAACACTCCCATCAGCTTGCCCTTGTCGTAAGCGTCCTCCAGGCCGTCCAGGAACATATGGTCCTTGATCTCGCCATGGCCCAGGCGCAGACCGGCCCGCGCCTTGGTCATCAGATAGGGCGCGTTGCTCATGCTCTCCATGCCGCCGGCCACCATCACCCGCGCGCTGCCGGCGCGCAAGAGATCATGGGCCAGCATCGCCGCCTTCATGCCGGAACCGCACATCTTGTTGACCGTGGTGCAGTTCACCGCCAGCGGCAGGCCCGCGCCCAGCGCCGCCTGACGCGCCGGCGCCTGGCCCTGGCCGGCCGGCAGCACGCAGCCGACGATGGCTTCGTCGATGTCGGCCGCCGGCACGCCGGCGCGCTCCACCGCGGCCTGGATCGCCGCCGCGCCCAGCTCCGCCGCCGTCTTGGCCGCCAAAGCGCCCTGGAAGCCGCCCATGGCGGTGCGCGCCATGCCCACGATCACGATGTCTTGCTGTTGCATTGCTCACTCCTCAAGTCGATTGCGGGGCATCCGCGCCGCGCTTGTCCAGCGTTTTCTCGCACTGATGCCGCAATTGGGAAATTTCGCTCAATACCACCTTGATGTCTTCCATCTGCTCCTGCAACTGCTGCTCCTTGCGCTGCAGGATGCGGATAAATTCGTGTAGTTGGGGCGCGTCGTCGCTGGCCGCGTCGTAGAGCGCGAAGAGCTCGCGGATTTCCTGCAGGGACAAGCCGATGCGCTTGCCGCGCAGAATCAGCATCAGCCTCACCCGGTCGCGCCGGCTGTAGATGCGGCGCTGCCCTGCCCGCAACGGTTCCAGCAACTGCTGATCTTCGTAAAAGCGGATGGTGCGCGTGGTCACGTCGAACTCCTGCGCCAACTCGGTAATGCTGTAAGTCTGCTCCGCCATCTTCCTCTCCCGCCCTCCCCGGCGCCGCCGGACCATTCGCGCAACATTCCCCGTTGCGCTTGTCATTGTTGATTGACGTTAACGTAAACGTCAAGCTATCTTGAATACAGCATAGAGCAAATAGTCGAGGAAACAACATGCAAGCCAAAATCGCAGTGGTGGGCGCCGGCACCATGGGCAACGGCATCGCCCAGGTCTTCGCCGCCCATGGTTACGACGTGCGCCTGGCCGACGTCAGCCAGGCCGCGCTGGACAAGGGCCTGGCCGCCGTCGCCTCCAGCCTGGCGCGGCTGGTGAAGAAAGGCCAACTGGCCGAAGCCGATGTCCCCGCCATTCTCGCCCGCATCCAGACCACGACCCGCCTTGCCGACCTGGCCGACCGCGACCTAGTGGTGGAAGCCGCCACCGAGAACGCCGCCGTCAAGGAAAGCATCTTCCGCGAACTGGCCGCCGTGGTGCGTCCGGACGCGGTGCTGGCGTCCAACACCTCGTCGATTTCGCTAACCCGCATCGCCAGCTGGGTCAGCCAGCCGGAGCGCGTGGTGGGCATGCATTTCATGAACCCGGTGCCGGTGATGCAGCTGGTGGAAATCATCCGCGCGCTGCAAACCGGCGAAGCCGCCTACCGGCTGGTCTACGAATTGAGCCAGGCGCTGGGCAAGACCCCGGTCACGGTCAAGGACGCCGCCGGCTTCGTTTCCAACCGGGTGCTGATGCCGATGATCAACGAGGCCGCCTTCACGCTGTACGAAAACCTGGCCAGCGCCGAGGACATCGACACCGTGATGAAGCTGGGCATGAACCACCCCATCGGCCCGCTGGCCTTGGCGGACCTGATCGGCCTGGACACCTGCTTGTCCATCATGGACATCCTCTACACCGAATTCCGCGACAGCAAATACCGCGCCTGCCCGCTGCTGGCCCAACTGGTGCAGGCCGGCCACCTGGGCCGCAAGAGCGGCAAGGGCTTTTACAGCTACGCCTGAGCCGGCGCCGCCGGCAACGGGCTTTATCAAGATCAGACGGAGGCAGCACCATGACCCAGGCAGTCCCCACCATCAAATTGCTGATCGGCGGCGAATTCGTCGAATCCCGCAGCGCCGAATGGCGTGACATCGTCAACCCGGCCACCCAGGAAGTGCTGGCGCGGGTGCCTATGGCCACCCAGGACGAAGTCGACGCCGCCGTCAGCGCCGCCAAGACCGCCTTCGCCGGCTGGAAGAAAACCGCCATCGGCGCGCGCGCGCGCATCTTCCTGAAATACCAGCAGCTGATCCGCGAGCACATGAAGGAGCTGGCGGCGCTGCTGACCGCCGAGCAAGGCAAGACCCTGGCCGACGCCGAGGGCGACATCTTCCGCGGCCTGGAAGTGGTGGAGCACGCGTCCGCCATCGGCAATCTGCAACTGGGCGAATACGCGGAGAACGTCGCCGGCGGCGTCGACACCTATACCGTGCTGCAGCCGCTGGGCGTCTGCGCCGGCATCACCCCGTTCAACTTCCCGGCGATGATCCCGCTGTGGATGTTCCCGATGGCCATCGCCACCGGCAACACCTTTGTGCTCAAGCCCTCGGAACAAGACCCGATGGTAACCATGCGCCTGGTGGAACTGGCGCTGGAAGCCGGCATCCCGCCCGGCGTGCTCAATGTGGTGCACGGCGGCGAACAGGTGGTCAACGCCCTGTGCGACCACCGCGACATCAAGGCGGTGTCCTTCGTCGGCTCCACCAAGGTGGGCACCCATGTGCACCAGCGCGCCAGCCTCAACGGCAAGCGCACCCAGTGCATGATGGGCGCCAAGAACCACGCCATCGTGTTGCCGGACGCCAATAAGGAACAGGCGCTGAACCAGCTGGCCGGGGCCGCTTTCGGCGCCGCCGGCCAGCGCTGCATGGCGCTGTCGGTGGCGGTGCTGGTGGGCGAGGCCCAGCAGTGGATTCCGGAGCTGGTGGCCAAGGCGCGCGGCCTGAGCGTGGGCGCCGGCAAGGACAACCCGGACCTGGGCCCGCTGATCTCCTGCGCCGCCCGCGAACGCGTGGCCGGCCTGATCGGCCGCGGCGTGGAAGAAGGCGCGCGCCTGGAGCTGGACGGCCGCGACATCCAGGTGGCCGGCTACGAGCGCGGCAACTTCGTCGGCCCAACCATCTTCTCCGGCGTCAAACCGGAAATGAGCATCTACCACCAGGAAATCTTCGGCCCGGTGCTGTGCCTGATGGCGGCGGACTCGCTGGACGACGCCATCGCCATCGTCAACGCCAACCCCAACGGCAACGGCACCGCGGTGTTCACCCAGAGCGGCGCGGCAGCGCGCAAATTCCAGGAGGAGATCGACGTCGGTCAGGTGGGCGTCAATGTGCCCATCCCGGTGCCGGTGCCGCTGTTCAGCTTCACCGGCTCGCGCGGCTCCAAGCTGGGCGACCTCGGTCCTTACGGCAAGCAGGTCGTGCTGTTCTACACCCAGACCAAGACCGTCACCAGCCGCTGGTTCGACGACGCCGCCAGCGGCGGCAAGGTCAACACCACCATTTCGCTGCGCTGACCGGGAGCCCGCCATGGATTTCGCACTGACCGAAGAACAAATCGCCTTTCAGGACAGCGCCCGCGACTTCGCCGCCAGCGAGCTCGCGCCGCGCGCCGCCGAATGGGACGAAGAGGAAACCTTTCCGCTGGACGTGATCCGCCGCGGTGGCGAAATGGGCTTTCTCGGCCTTTACACGCCGGAAGCCTACGGCGGCCTGGGCCTGCCGCGGCTGGACTCCGCCATCATCTTCGAAGAGCTGGCCGCCGGTTGCACCTCCACCGCCGCCTATCTGACCATCCACAATATGGTGACCTGGATGATAGCCAGCTTCGGCAGCCAGGAGCTGGCCGAGCGCTGGGTGCCGCGCATGGTCAGCGGCGAGCTGCTGGGCAGCTACTGTCTGACCGAGCCCGGCGCCGGCTCCGACGCCGCCGCGCTGAAGACTCGCGCCGAGCGCAAGGGCGAGCACTACGTGCTCAACGGCTCCAAGATGTTCATCTCCGGCGCCGGCAGCACCCAGGTGCTGGTGGTGATGGCGCGCACCGGCGGCCCTGGTCCCAAAGGCGTATCCGCCTTCGTGGTGCCGGCGGACGCGGCCGGCGTGCAATACGGCAAGAAAGAGAAAAAAATGGGCTGGAACAGCCAGCCCACCCGCGCCATCACTTTCGACAATGTGGAAATCCCCGCCGCCAACCGCCTGGGCGAGGAAGGCCAGGGCTTCGCCTTCGCGATGAAGGGCCTGGACGGCGGCCGCATCAACATCGCCACCTGCGCGGTGGGCACTGCTCAAGCCGCGTTGGCCGCCGCCCAGCGCTATGTGCAGGAGCGCCAGCAATTCGGCCAGCCGCTGGCCGAGCTGCAAAGCGTGCAATTCCGGCTGGCGGACATGCTGACCGAGCTGGTGGCCGCGCGGCAGATGGTGCGCCTGGCGGCATGGAAACTGGACCAGGCCAGCCCGGACGCCAGCGCTTATTGCGCCATGGCAAAGCGGCTGGCCACGGATTTGAGTTTCAATGTGGCCAACAACGCGCTGCAACTGTTCGGCGGCTACGGCTATCTGAAGGACTTTCCGCTGGAACGCCATGTCCGCGACCTGCGCGTGCACCAGATTCTGGAAGGCACCAATGAAGTCATGCGGATGATCGTGGCGCGCAAACTGCTGCAAGACGGCGCGCTGGAAACCCTGCGCTGAGCGAAGCCGGAAAATCCAAGATGCGGCCTTGCGTCGCCTTGCCCCAGCCGCTTTGCTGGACTTTTCCGGCCTCGCTCAATCAAAACCGAATCCATAAAGGCAAACGCTATGAACAACTACGCCCACCTGAACGTGGAAAAACGCGGCCACACCGCCGTGGTCACCATAGACAACCCGCCGGCCAACACCTGGAACCGCGACAGCCTGAGCTCACTGAAACGACTGGTGGCGGACCTGAACGCGGACCGCGACATCTACGCGCTGGTGATCACCGGCCAGGGTGAGAAGTTCTTCTCCGCCGGCGCCGACCTCAAGCTGTTCGCCGACGGCGACAAAAAGGTGGCCACCGAGATGACCATGCTGTTCGGCGAGGCCTTCGAGGCCTTGTCCGCCTTCCGCGGCGTCAGCATCGCCGCCGTCAACGGCTATGCGATGGGCGGCGGCTTGGAGTGCGCGCTGGCCTGCGACATCCGCATCGCCGAAGAACAGGCGCAAATGGCGCTGCCGGAAGCCGGCGTCGGCCTGCTGCCCTGCGCCGGCGGCACCCAGAACCTGCCCTGGCTGGTGGGCGAAGGCTGGGCCAAGCGCATGATTCTGTGCGGCGAGCGCATCGACGCGCGCACCGCCGAGCGCATCGGCCTGGTGGAAGAAGTGGTGGCCAAGGGCCAGGCGCTGGACGCCGCGCTCACGCTGGCGGCAAAAGTCGACCGCCAATCGCCGTCGTCGGTAACGGTGTGCAAGCAGCTGGTGCAACGCGCGCGGCTGCAGCCGCCGGCGCACAATCTGATCCACGAACGCGAAGGCTTCATCAAGCTGTTCGACACCCAGGATCAGGGCGAAGGCACCCGCGCCTTCCTGGAAAAACGCGCGCCGCAGTGGAAGAACGCCTGACCTTCACCCAAGGACGAATCCGCCATGTCCCACCCGCTACTGTTTGAAGAACTGCCGGTCCGCGGCGGCCAGCGCATCGCCATCGCCACGCTGAACGCGGAAAAATCGCTGAACGCGCTGACGCTGGAGATGATACGGCTGTTGGACGCGCGCTTGAACGCCTGGGCGAACGACGACGCCGTGGTAGCCGTGCTGTTGCGCGGCGCCGGCGACAAGGCCTTCTGCGCCGGCGGCGACGTGCGCTCGCTGCGCTCCGCGCTGCTGGAAGACGGCGACGTCTATCCCAACCCGCACGCCGTCGCCTTCTTCAGCGAGGAATATCGGCTCGACTACCACATCCACCGCTACCGCAAGCCGCTGATCGTCTGGGGTGGCGGCATCGTCATGGGCGGTGGCCTGGGCCTGATGGCCGGCGCCAGCCACCGCGTGGCCACCCCGGCCACCCGCATCGCCATGCCGGAAATCACCATAGGCCTGTACCCGGACGTGGCCGGCAGCTGGTTCCTGCAACGGATGCCGGCCAAGCTCGGCCTGTTCTTGGGCCTGACCGGCGCGCCGCTGAACGCCGGCGACGCGCTGCTGTGCAATCTGGCCGACCATGTGCTGCCGGCCGACGGCCAGGCCCCGCTGCTGACCGCGCTGCGCGATCTGGCCTGGGAACAGCCGGCGGAGCGCCACCACGGCCTGGTCAGCGCCCTGCTCAACGAGATGGAGCGCGACGTGGCGCTGCCGGAGGCCAACGCCGGCCGCAATCTGCTGGCGGTGCACCAATTGATGAACCGCGGCAGCCTGGAAGCGGTGGCCGCCGCGCTGCGCGACACCGCCTTTGAAGACCCGTGGCTGGCCGCCGCCGCCAAGAGCTTCGCTCACGGCTGCCCGACATCGGCCGCCGTCTGCTGGGAAATCTTCCAGCGCGCCAAACACCTGTCCTTGGCCGAGGTCCTGCGCATGGAGCTGGCGCTGTCGGTCAACTTCTGCGCCAAGCCAGACTTCCGCGAAGGCGTGCGCGCGCTGCTGGTGGACAAGGACCGCGCGCCGCAATGGCATTGCCGCGAGCTGGGCGACATTCCGCCGGGCTGGGTTGACAGCCATTTCGATTCGCCGTGGACTGAGGCCGACCACCCGCTGGCCGCGCTCCAATAACAATCGAGGAGAGAGAAGATGCAAACCATCGCCTTCATTGGCCTGGGCAATATGGGCGGCCCCATGGCCGCCAACCTGCTGAAGCAGGGTTATCAGTTGAACGTGTTCGACCTGTCCGCCGACGCGCTGGCCAAGCTGGCCGCCGCCGGCGCGCGCGCGGCCTCCAGCGCCGCCGACGCCGTTCGCGGCGCCGACGCGGTGATTTCCATGCTGCCGGCCGGCCGCCACGTGGAAGGCTTGTACCTGGGAGAGTCCGGCCTGTTCGCGCAGCTGCCGGCCGGCGCCCTGGTGGTGGACTGCAGCACCATAGACGCCGCCACCGCGCGGAAAGTGGCCGCCGCGGCCGACGCCGCCGGCCTCAAAATGCTGGACGCGCCGGTGTCCGGCGGCACCGCCGGCGCCGCCGCCGGCACGCTGACCTTCATCGTCGGCGGCGCCGCCGCCGAGCTGGAACGGGCGCGGCCTCTGCTGCAAGCCATGGGCAAGAACATCTTCCACGCCGGTGCCGCCGGCGCCGGCCAGACCGCCAAGATCTGCAACAATATGCTGCTGGGCATCCTGATGGCCGGCACCGCGGAGGCGCTGGCGCTAGGCGTGAAAAACGGGCTGGATCCCAAGGTGCTGTCCGACATCATCAGCCAAAGCTCCGGCCGCAACTGGGCCACCGAGCTGTACAACCCCTGGCCCGGCGTGATGGAGAACGCGCCGGCCAGCCGCGGCTACAGCGGCGGCTTCATGACCGAACTGATGCTGAAAGACCTGGGGCTGGCCGAGGAAACCGCGCTGCACAGCCACGCGGCCAATCCGTTGGGCTCGCTGGCGCGCAATCTCTACGAGGAACACGCTCAGGCCGGCTTCGGCAAGCTGGATTTCTCCAGCATCCTAAAGCACTTCCACCCGCTGGATTAAGTTAGGCCGCGCGGCCCCTTGCTTGGGGCCGCCGTGGGCGCCTCATTTAGCGCGGCGAGTCGACACAAAACCGCGTATGGCTTGCGCTTCAGCACGGTCAGTGCTTGCCCAGGCCAAAGAAGCGCCGGATCTTGTCCACCAATTCCGCACGCTGCGGCGCGCCATGGCCCTCCTGCCAATCCTGCGGCAGCTTGCGGGTGCGCTCCGCCAAGCGTTCCGCCAGAATCGACGAGATCGCCTCCGCCAATTCTTTTCGCGAACTCAGAATGGACTGGAAAGACTCCTTGTCCAGCCGCAGGCACTCCACATTGGAACGCGCGATCACGGTGCCGCTGCGCGCCTCGCCCGTCATCAAGCCCATTTCGCCGAAGAAGTTGCCGCCCTCCAGCACATCCACCAGCTTGCGGCTGCCGTCCGGCAGGTTCACCCACACCTCCACCTCGCCGCTAAGCATGATGTAGAGCCAGTGCGCCACCGCGCCCTGATGCATGATGATGTCGCCGGTGACGAAGGGCGTGAACTTGAGCTGATCGGCCAACACCACCATTTCCTCGTCGTTGAGGCTGGTCAGCAGCTCCACCTTGCGCAGCGCCTGCACCCGCTCTTCCAGGTGCTTCTTCATCCGCGCTTCCATATACTTTTCATTGTCCTTGATGGTCAGCACATTGTAGTGCGGCGAAGACATTTTCAGGTTGTGGCGGCGCAAGGCGGCGTCGATATGGGTACGCACCACGGAATCGGTCAGATCGTCGGCGGCGAGATCGGTCAGCCAATAGCGAACCGCGTACTTGCTATAGCCGTTCTCAAAGCCCATCAGAATGCAGTTGGGTTCCGGCGACAAGGCCACGCCGGGCAGCTGGGCTTCGCGCAAGGAGCGCTCCACCACGGTGATGATCTGATTGGGCAAGGTATCCCAATTAATGTTGAACCACACCCAGCGCCGCCATTGCAGCGGCGCGCCCTGGTGCTTGCCCAGGATGGCGAACTGTCCCTTCATCAACTGGCTGTTGGGAATCACCACGGTTTCCCAGTTGCGGGTTTCCACCAGCGTGGCCCGCCAATTGATTTCCACCACCCTGCCGGACAACTCGCCGGACTTGATCCAGTCGCCCACCTCCACCGAATTGTCCAGTTGCAACGACAGGCCGGCCAGAATATTGCCCAGCGTATCCTGCATGGAGAACGCCAGCACGCCGGTAATCACCGCCGAAGTGGTGACGATATGGCTCAGATCCAGGCCGGCCAGGCGCAAGAGCACCAGACCCCAGCCTACGCAGCCCAGTACCAGCAGAATGTCCTCCAGGATGCGCGGCGGATGCAGGCGCAGCAAGGGAAGGAACAAACGCATCAACATCATCGCCCATAACCGGATCAAGGCCAGCCCCAGCACGATGACGGCCACCTGCTTGACCCACTCCGCCACCGCCTGGCCGTCCTGAGGCCCCAGATTGATCGCCACCAAGGCAAGGGCGGCGGCCAACAAGGAGCGCAGCGTCGATTTGCGGGTTTCCGGCCGCAACAGATAAAGCAAGGCGGCACAGGCGGCGGTCAACGCCACAAACAGCGTCAAACTATCGTGCCACGCCTGAGGGATCAGCTTTTCCAGCCAGCTAACCGTCGGGGCCGTATCCATGCCGCCTCCGCGATGAAGTCTTGATGGGAAACCGCCGATGGCGGCGCCGTTGCGGCAGGGAAGGAAGAGGAAACAACAGGCCGGCCGCTTTTCATTGATAGCCCATCGCAGCGGATAAAAAAAATCCCTCCCGTATAGGGAGGGCTGCAAGGTATCGGGGAAGTGTAATCGCCGGAGCTGGGGAGCCGCCGGAATCACAGCGCCCTGCTATACCAGTGCAGCGCGCAATTGAATGTTACACATCCCCATAGCATTTAGATATGAGTACATTTACTTAGAAAGCATGTCTCGCAGTACAGGCTCCACTTCGTCCGGCGTGGTCAGCCTGCGAATGCGCTCGAACAAGGCGCCGGCCTCCGGCCAGCTTCGCTTGAGCTGCCCCAGCCATTGCTTGGTGCGCGCCACCGGGTAGCGTCCATCCTCGGACTGAACGCGGCACTGCAGGAACAAGTCCAGCACCCAGGGCTGCATCTCGTTCCAGGGCATGGGTTCGGCGCCGTCCTGGCGCTTGATGCGCAAAGCCAGGTCCGGACAGGCTACCAGGCCGCGGCCTATCATCACCGTGTCGCAGCCGCTTTGCTCGCGGATGGCGCGGTAATCGTCCAGCGTCCACACTTCGCCGTTGGCCACCACCGGCACCGCCACGCTCTCGCGAATGCGGGCGATCCAGTCCCAGTGCGCCGGCGGCCGGTAACCCTCCACCTTGGTGCGGCCATGCACCGCCAGCTCCTGCGCGCCGCCGGCCTCCAGAGCTCGCGCGCATTCCAAGGCCCGGCTCTTGTCTTCATAGCCCAGCCGCATTTTGGCGGTGACCGGTATTTCTGCCGGCACCGCCGCGCGCACCGCCTGCACGATCTGGAACAACTGCTCGGGATCGTTGAGCAGAATGGCGCCGCCGCGATGGCGGTTGACAGTGGGCGCCGGGCAGCCGAAATTCAGATCTATGCCCGGCGCGCCCAGGCTGGCGGCCTTGGCCGCGTTCTCGGCCAGACAGGCCGGGTCCGAACCCAGCAACTGCACCCGCACCGTGACGCCGGCGCGGGTCTTGCCGGCGCGCGCCAGCTCCGGCGCCAGCCGCATGAAAGTACGGGTGGGCAAGAGCGCCGAAGTGACGCGGACAAACTCGGTGACGCACAGATCAATGCCGCCCACCCGGGTCAGCACATCGCGCATCGCCTCGTCCACCAGGCCCTCCATCGGGGCAAGAACCAATTTCATTGCAAACATCGCCGGAAAAAAGGCAAATATTGTACCGCAAAGCGGGGAAAGGCATTCAATGCAAATCGCTGTTCGCCAGGCCGACGCGGAGTCCGTCCGCTCATGGCTGCCCATATTTCTGACCTATCTCGATTTTTATCGGACAGCGCAGCCGGCGGAAGCCTGCGCCGCCTTCCTGGAACAGCGGCTGCGCATGGGCGAAGCGGTGGTTTTTCTAGCTGAAGACGCGGCCGGCGTCCAAGGCTTCGCCCTGCTCTATCCCGGCTTCTCCTCGCTCGCCCTGCGCCCGCACTGGCTGCTGCACGACTTGTTCGTATCGCCGGCCTGTCGCGGCGGCGGCGTCGGCCAACTATTGCTGGAACATTGCCAGGCCCATGTCGCCGCGCTGGGCGGCGGCCTCACGCTGCAAACCGCACACGACAACCTGAGCGCGCAGCGACTGTATGAACGATCAGGGTTTAAACTGGATACCGAATTCAGAGTCTATGAATGGAGCGCGCCCTCGCCGCAGCCGGCCGCGCCTTGACGCGCCGCCAAGCGCTGCGGCATCCTTCGCCCCCTTGATGACATTGCCCAATGGAGCCGACATGAAACAGCACCGCGTCATCTTCGACACCGACCCAGGCCTTGACGATGCGGTCGCCATCCTGTTCCTGCTGGGCGCGCGCGCCGACATCGAGCTCTTGGGCCTGACCACGGTGGCCGGCAACGTCGGCGTGGAACTGACCACCCGCAATGCCCGCATCGTCTGCGAATGGGCCGGTCGCAACGATGTGCCGGTCTACGCCGGCGCAGACCGGCCGCTGGTCCAGCCCTTTCAAGGCGCCGAACACATGCACGGCGCCAGCGGTCTGGACGGCGCGCCGCTGCACGAACCCGCCATGCAGGTACGCGCCGAACATGCGGTGGACTTCATCGTAAACACCCTGCGCCGCGAACCGCCGGGCAGCGTCACTCTGTGCCCGGTGGGCCCCTTGAGCAATATCGCGCTGGCGCTGCGCCGGGCGCCGGACATTGCCGCGCGCATCGACCGCATCGTACTAATGGGCGGCGGCTATTTCGCCGGCGGCAATATGACCCCGGCGGCGGAGTTCAACATCCATACCGATCCGCACGCGGCCGACATTGTGCTGCGCAGCGGCGCGCCCATCGTAATGTTGCCGCTGGACGTCACTCACCAGGCGACCACCACGCCGGCGCGCGTGGCGCTGCTGCGCAAGCTGCCCAACCGTTGCGGCCCGCTGGCGGCCTCGCTGCTGACGTCTCTGGAACGCTACGACGTGCAGAAGCTGGGCCAGGACGGCGCGCCGGTGCACGATCCCTGCGTGATCGCTTATCTGTTGCGCCCCGATCTGTTCAGCGGCCGCGAAGTCAACGTGGTAGTGGAACTGGCCGGCCACTACACTACCGGCGCCACCGTGGTGGACTGGCACGGAGAATCCGGCCGCGAGCCCAACGCGCTCTACCTGACCGAGGTGGACGCCGATGGCCTATTCCAACTGATGGCCGACGCCCTCGCCCATCTGCCGTAAGCCAAGGAGGCCCCATGAAAATCGCTCCCGGCATTTATCGCCATTACAAAGGCCCGCTCTATGAAGTGCTGGGCACCGCCACCCACTCCGAAACCGGCGAGTTGCTGGTGATGTACCGCGCGCTCTACGGCGAGTTCGGCCTGTGGGCGCGCCCGGCCGGCATGTTCGAGGAAAGCGTCGCGCACGAGGGCCAGACCCTGCCGCGCTTCGCCCTGGTCAAAGCGTTCTAAGCGCCCGCGCATGCGCATTTTCCGCACCGATCAATTTCCGCTGCCGCTGCCGCCCGGACACCGTTTCCCGGCGCAGAAGTACGCCTTGCTGGCGCAGGCGGTGGCCAGCTTCGCCGCCGAGGCGATGGACGCCGCGCCGGCGGCCAGCCGCTACGAGCTGGCGCTGGCCCACGACGACGCCTATCTGGACAAGGTGTTCAACGGCGCGCTCAGCGCCGCCGAACAGCGCGAGATCGGCCTGCCCTGGAGCCCGCAACTGCTGGAACGCAGCCGCCGCTCGGTGGGCGCCACCATCGCCGCCGCCCGCTGGGCGCTGGCGCGGGGCTGCGGCGTCAATCTGGCCGGCGGCACCCACCACGCCGGCCGCGCGATGGGCAGCGGATTTTGCGTGTTCAACGACATCGCCGTGGCCGCGCGGCTGATGCTGAACGAAGGCCTGGCCCGCCGCGCGCTGGTGCTGGACCTGGACGTGCACCAGGGCGACGGCACCGCCGCCATCACCCGCGGCGACGACCGCATCTTCACCTTCTCCATGCACGGCGCCGGCAACTTTCCCTTCCGCCGCGAGCCCGGCGACCTGGACATCGAACTGCCGGACGGCGCCGACGACGAAGCCTACCTCGCCGTTCTGGCCGAGCAACTGCCGCGCCTGTTCGCCGCGGACCCGGACCTGGTGTTCTACCTGGCCGGCGCCGACCCCTACGCCGGCGACCGCCTGGGCAAGCTGGCGCTGAGCTTCGACGGCCTGGCCGCACGAGACCGCATGGTGCTGGAAGCCTGTCGCCAGGCCAAGGCCGCTGTCGCCGTCGTCATGGGCGGCGGCTACGCGGTGCCAATTGAGGACACCGTGGCGATCCAGACCGAAACCGTGCGCCTGGCTTGGCAAATTTTCGGCGCCGAGGGACAGATCCCTCTCCCCGACACGACTCATACTCATCCCACCCGTCAATGGAGCCAAACATGAAAACCGCAACCTTCGCAGGCGGCTGCTTCTGGTGCATCGAAAGCGCCTACAACCGCTTGGCCGGCGTCCACAGCGCCATTTCCGGCTATACCGGCGGCCCCGGCGCCAACCCCAGTTACAAGGAAGTCTGCGGCGGCCGCAGCGGCCACGTGGAAGCGGTGCAGATCCGCTACGACCCGGCCCAGATCGATTACGACACCCTGCTACGCGCCTTCTTCGCGTTGCACGACCCCACCACCCTCAACCGCCAGGGCAACGACATCGGCCCGCAATACGCGTCGGTGCTGTTTTACCACGACGAAGAACAGCGTCAGGCGGCGGAACGAAAGCTGGCGGACCTGGCCGGCGACTACCCGGCGCCCATCGTCACTCGGCTGGAGGCAGCGGCGCCTTTTTATCCGGCGGAAGACTATCACCAGCAATACTTTGATCAACATGGCCACGAGCCCTATTGCCAGATGGTTGTAGCGCCAAAATTGGCCAAGTTTCAGCAACATTTTTCTGTTTACTTGAAGAAATAAGCCACACCCTGCCAGGGGCGAACCCAGCTCCCGGCTTGGTTCGCGCGCCCCGGGCATCGCCGCTATAATCCGGCACAGTAGCGGCGATGCCCAGATTGGCTGCGCGCCGGACGAACCCAACCTCCCCATGGCAGACAAGCACAGCATCATCACTGCATTCCGCACCGCCTTCACCCGTCACCTGGACCTGTTGCGCACCGCCTCCCCCCGCGGACGCCTGGCCTGCGCCGTGTTGTGGCTGCTCACCTTCGCCCTGTTGCTGGGCCAATCGGTGGCGCTGGACCTCAATCAGCAGCATCAAGAACACCAACAGGTGCACAGCCTGATTCTCTCCGGCCTGCAGACCCGCCTGCAGGAAAGCGAGATGCTGCAACAAAGCGTGGTCGACATCGTCGATCAGGAAAACAGCCTGCGTGAAGCGCGCATCCGCCTATTGGTGGAGTCTCTGGCGCGCGAACAGCCTCAGCTCTACTTCATCGGCTACCAGCCGCTGGTCAGCCACGCTTACCGCCGCGAATTCGAACGCATGCGCAGCCAGCTGCAAGGCCAGCCCTACCGCATCCGCGACTACCAGCACCAGCAGGACAACGCCTGGGACCAGCAACAAGCCTGGCGGCTGGCGGCTAAACGGCCACGCTACCTGCCGCTTAGCATGGCCGAGCCCGGCCTGGCCTCCGACGATTGGCGCGAAATGGGCCTGGACCTGCTGGCCGACACCGTACTGGCGCCCTCCGTCCACCGCGCGATGGGTCAGGGCGAGGCGGTATCCCCGGTGCTGCGCCTCAACAACGGCAAGCAGGCCCTGGCCTTCTTCTCCGCCATCTACAATACCGAAGCGCCCTCGCCAGTGCCGCTGGTGCGCAGCGAGCAGACCGCGGGCATGGTGGTGCAGGTGCTGGCGCTGGACAAGCTGGTCAGCCTGACCCCCAATATGGCGACGCGCTACAGCGTGGCCTTACAGCGCAAGGACAGCGCGCCCAGCGGCTACGACCCGCTCATCTACCGCCATCAGCAACAGGACCAGCCCGGCTGGCTGGCGCACTGGCTGCTGCCGGCCCTGGAAATCCGCAAGAGCCTGGACACGCCCTACCTGCCCTATGAACTGACGGTGCGCCGCCAGCTCAGTTTCGACCGCACCGCTCCGCTGGAACTCCTGCTCAACGCCGTCTTCTCCATGGTGCCGGCCTACCTGTTGCTGGTCATCCTGGCGCTGCGGGCGCAAAACCGCCAGGCGCAGGAACAGGCGCAAGACAAGCTCCACCGCGAGCGCGAATACGCGATGGTGGCGCTCAGCGGCATCAGCGACGCTGTGATCAGCATCGACATCGACCTGAGCATCCGCTACCTCAACCCGGCGGCGGAAACCCTGCTTGGCCTCAAAGCCCGGGACGCCGCGCAACGCAAGCTGCATCAAGTGGTGAGGCTCAACTACGAGTTTGCGCGCCAGGTAGAGGAGGATCCGGTGCACAAGGCCATCCAGCGCCGCGAAACCGTGCTGCTGGCGCAAAACTGCTATCTGATGCGCAGCGACGGCGAAAAACTGCTGATCGAAGGCTCGGTTTCCCCGCTGCCCGGCCGCGACGGCCGGCTGATGGGCGCGGTGCTGACCTTCCGCGATACCGCGCCGATCCGCCGCCGCATGCTGGCCGCGCTGGAAGCCAGCGAAACCCGCCTGCGCCAGCACGAAATGGAGCTGGCCCGCGTCGCCCGCATCAACACCATGGGCGAGATGGCCTCCGGCATCGCCCACGAGATCAACCAACCGCTGTCCGCCATCATGAGCTACTGCCAGGCCGGCCTCAGCCTGCTGGAAGACGAAGAGCCGGACATGGCCATGCTGCGCCGCGCGCTGGATTCCTCCGTCACCCAAGCCAGCCGCGCCGGTCAAATCATCCAGCGCCTGCGCGAATTCGTGATCAAAAAAACCCAGCAATTCACCCCCATCGATCTGAACCAGGTGGTGGACAATGCGCTCAACCTGCTGGAATACGAACTAAAAACCCACGATATTCATATTGAGCAGAATATTTGCCA
Source organism: Chromobacterium haemolyticum (assembly GCF_002081825.1). Taxonomy (GTDB): domain Bacteria; phylum Pseudomonadota; class Gammaproteobacteria; order Burkholderiales; family Chromobacteriaceae; genus Chromobacterium; species Chromobacterium fluminis. The sequence goes on from NZ_MUKU01000003.1 coordinate 183,747, forward strand.
TGATCTGCCCTTGGTCTACGCTGACAACATACAACTGGAACAAGTGGTGCTGAACCTGATGCGCAACGCGCTGGACGCCATGGAAACCGTCGCCCCCTGGGGGCGGCTCAGCATCGCCACTAGCCTGAACGGCCGCTGGATCCGGCTCAGCATAGGCGACAACGGCGCCGGCATCGCGCCGGAATTGCTGGATCGCATCTTCGCGCCCTTCTTCAGCACCAAAGCCAGCGGCATGGGATTGGGCCTGGCCATCTGCCAGACCGCCATAGAAGCGTTTGGCGGCAAGCTGAGCGCACGCAACAAATCAACCGGCGGCGCGGAATTCATCATTGAACTGCCGCAAAGGGACGCGCCGCCGTCAACGGGGTAACCGGCAGGAGTCAAAAACACAATGCAAAACACCACGCCAACCGTCTACATCGTCGACGACGATCCGGCCGTACTGGATTCGCTGGCCATGCTCATCGCCGCGCAAGGCATGCGCACCGTCACCTTCCCCAACGCGATGGAATTTCTCGCCCACTACGGCGGCAACGACATCGCCTGCCTGGTGCTGGACATCCGCATGCCGCAAATCAACGGCCTGGCGCTGCAGGAGCAACTGATCAATAAAAACGTGACCTTGCCCATCGTTTTCATCACCGGCCACGGCGACATCGAACAATGCCGCCGCGCCTTCCAAACCGGCGCCATCGACTTTCTGACCAAGCCGATAGACCAAGCGCGGCTGATCGAAAGCCTGCGCAAGGGCATACGCCTCAGCATCCTGCAACACCGCAAGGAAGAAGAAACCCAGGAAGTGATGGGCCTGCTCGCCCGCATCAGCGGCCGCGAGCGCGAAGTACTGGAACTGGTGGCGGACGGCATGTCCAGCAAGGAAATCGCCCGGGTGCTGGACCTGTCACCGCGCACCATAGAAGTACATAGGGCCAACCTGTTCAACAAACTCGGTGTAGACTCTCTGGCGGACCTGGTGCGCTTCTACCTGAAAGCGCTGGAAGCCACCGGCAAGAAACCCAACGACGACAGTTTTTTGAACGATACGCCCACCCCTTACTGAAACAACGCCATGGAACGACTGTTCAAACACGTCTGCCTGGTGGCGCGGCACAGCAAGCCCGCCATCGTTGAATCCCTGCGCCGGCTGGCCGACCACCTGTCCGCCTCCGGCGCCACCGTGCTGATCGACAAAGACAGCGCCACCCAGCAGGAAGCCGGCCCGCACGCGCTGATAGACCGCAACGACATGGGCAAGCTGGCCGACATCGTCATCGTGCTGGGCGGCGACGGCACCATGCTGTCCATCGCCCGGCTGCTGGCCCCCTACCGCGTGCCGCTGATCGGCATCAACCAGGGCCGGCTGGGCTTCATGACCGACATCCCCCTGCACGAGATGCTGGACTCCGTGGACGCCATCCTGCGCGGCGATTTCGTGCCGGAAGACCGCATTCTGCTGCAGGCCGCGGTGATACGCGAAGACGCCGAAGTGGCCAACGCGCTGGCCTTCAACGACGTGGTGTTCAGCCGCGGCGCCATGGGCTCGATGATAGAGTTCGAAGTCTTCATCGATAACCAGTTCGTCTACAGCCAGCGTTCGGACGGCCTCATCGTCTCTACCCCCACCGGCTCCACCGCCTACTCGCTGGCCTCGGGCGGCCCCATCCTGCACCCCACGCTGCAGGCAATCGCCCTGGTGCCCATCTGCCCGCAATCGCTGAGCAACCGCCCCATCGCGGTCAACGACTCCTGCGAAGTGGAATTCATGCTCACCCGCGGCCTGGACGCGCGCGTGCACTTCGACGGCCAATCCCATTGCGACCTGATGGAAATGGACCGCGTGCTGATCCGCCGCTACCGCAACCCGCTGCGCATCCTGCACCCGGTGGGTTACAACTACTACGACATGCTGCGCCACAAGCTCCACTGGGGCGAGCGCCTGCTCTGACACCTGACGCGAACACCCATGCTCCTATCGCTGACCGTTAAAGACTTCGTCATCGTCGACAGCATCTCGCTGGACTTCCAAGCCGGCTTCACCGTGCTCACCGGCGAAACCGGCGCCGGCAAGTCCATACTGCTGGACGCCTTGAGCCTGCTGCTGGGCGACCGCGCCGAAGGCGCTCAAGTGCGCGAAGGCGCCGAACGCGCCGAGATCACCGCCGAATTCGACACCCGCTGCCGCCCGGAAATCGACGTATGGCTGGAAGAAAACGGCCTCAACGGCGACGACGACGTGCTCTTGCTGCGCCGGCTGCTGGATAAATCCGGCCGCTCGCGCAGCTTCGTCAACGGCCAGGCCGCCACCCTCAGCCAACTCAAGCAGCTGGGCGAATTCCTGGTCGACATCCACGGCCAGCACGCCCACCAGTCGCTGATGAAAGCCGACGCCCAACGCCAGCTGCTGGACGCCTACGCCGGCTCCGTCGCGCTGGCCCGCGACGTGCACAAAGCCTGGCAGGACTGGCAAGCCGCCCGCCGCGCCCGCGTCGACGCCGAGCGGCTGTCGCGCGAATCCGAAGTCGAACGCGAAAGGCTGAACTGGCAGATCAACGAACTGAGCGAACTCAATCTGCAGCCGGACGAATGGAGCGTGCTGAACCAAAGCCACTCCCGGCTGGCCAACGCCGCCGAACTGGCGCAAAGCGCCCAGCTGGCGGTGGACACCCTGTCCGAGATGGACAATAGCTGCCTGACCATGTTGTCCCAGGTGCAAACCCGGCTCAGCAAGCTGGCCAATCTGGACCCGCGGCTGGCGGACACCCTGTCGTTGCTCGACTCCGTGGACGCCGAACTGCGCGAAGTGGTCTACAGCCTGCGCGACTACGCCAGCGACATCGACGAAAACCCCGGCCAGCTGGCCGAAGTGGAAGGCCGGCTGGAAGCGCTGATGAGCACCGCGCGCAAATACCGGGTACAGCCGCAAGACCTGCAGGAAAAACTGGACGACTGGCAGCAACAGCTGCAAGCGCTGGAAGCCTCCGCCGACATCGAAGCGCTGTCCCTGGCGGAAACCTCCGCGTTGGCGCGCTACCGCACGCAGGCCGAAGCGCTGTCCGGCAAACGCCGCCAGGCCGCCAGCGAGCTGTCCGCGCGCATCGGCGCGGAAATGCAGCACCTAGCGATGAGCGGCGCGCGCTTCGCCATCGAACTGGCGCCCCAGCCCGAACCCGGCGCCCACGGTCTGGAATCCATCGAATACCTGGTGGCCGCCAACGCCGGCACCAGCCTGCGTCCGCTAGCCAAAGTGGCTTCCGGCGGCGAACTATCCCGCATCAGCCTGGCCATGCAGGTGGTGATCAGCCAGGTGGCCAGCGTGCCCACGCTGATCTTCGACGAGGTGGACGTCGGTATCGGCGGCCGCGTCGCCGAAGTCATCGGCCACATGCTGCGACAGCTGGGCCAGCGCTACCAAGTGCTGTGCATCACCCACCTGCCCCAAGTGGCCTCCTGCGGCAGCCATCACTGGCAGGTCAGCAAGAGCGAACACAAGGGCCGGGTCAAGAGCCGCATCGAGCCGCTGGACAGCGAACAACGGGTGCTGGAAATCGCCCGCATGCTGGGCGGCGTGGAGCTGACCCAGACCACGCGCGAGCACGCGGCGGAAATGCTGGCGTCAAATGCGCCGGCCCTCTAGCCAAAGCGACTAAGACCCGCTAGAATTGCGCCCTCTTACCGATTCGGGAAGTGCAGCAGGCCGGATTCATGCCGTGATCTTGCGCTCCGCTCGTCTCGGCTATGACCAGACGCTGGAGGTTTGGGTGAGTGGTTTAAACCAGCAGTCTTGAAAACTGCCGACGGGCAACCGTCCGTGGGTTCGAATCCCACAGCCTCCGCCAATATCAAAAGCCCGGACATATGTCCGGGCTTTTGTCTTTTTCGCCTTGTCTCCGGGCAATCTACTTGGCTGTGCTGCCCTGCATCGCAGCAATCACCAGCCGCAACCGGTCGCACGCGCATTCCACGCCATACCTCGCCTCCAGCAGGCTCCACAAAACCTCTGGGGACAGTTCTACGATGAACGGGGTTTGACGCGGCGGTTGACGGGACATCTCCCGGCGCAGCGCCTCGGGCAATTGTTTGAAATGGGATTGGGCGGCACGAATATGCCTGAGGGCGCGACGCGCCTCGCGGAGGGTGTCGGTCTTGGCCATGGCGGCCTCCTGTATGTCGTTTTGAGTTCTGCCCCTTTTGAGAGGGCGGCCGGGTGCTCAAAACCGCATACAGACGGCGGGCGTATTCCCCTTGCGGGTATTGTATTAGCCGCACACCCGGCCATGGACGCGCATTGTCCCACAAGTGGGAGTTTGCCAAAACCATGGACGCAAAAAATCCGCGAATCTTACGGGTGCGGTAGCCGCTGTATGTTTGTTTGGTGTTTTGAGCACCGGGAATGACCATAGCCCGTTGGCGCTGACCATGTCAACGGCACATGGTCCGACGTCGGCTACACTCAAGTAGCATCGCCGTATTGGAGAATCCCATGTCCACGCCGCCGCGCCATCTCAGCATCAGTATTGCCTGCCCTTTCGCCCGCGCCTACGCCTTGCTGGCGCCGCCGGAAAACTTCCCGCGCTGGGCGTCCGGCTTGGCCGGCGCGCTGCGCCGCGACGGCGACGGCTGGCTGGCGGACACGCCTCACGGCGTGATGCCCTTGCGCTTTTCGCCGACCAATGACTACGGCGTGCTGGATCACTGGGTGTCGCCGCCCGGGCAGGCGGAGGTCTACGTCCCCTTGCGCCTGCTGGCGCGCGATGAGGGTTGCGAGCTGCTGTTGACGCTGTTCCGCCAGCCCGGCGTCGACGACGCGCAATTCGAGGCCGACGCCGACTGGGTGACGCGCGATCTGGCCGCGGCCAAAGCCTGGCTGGAACGGAACTGAGCGGCCGCGTTCAATGCGCCGCCCGCGCCGCTTCGGCGGTGAAGCAGTGCAGCACGTGCCGGCCTATGCTGCCCGCCAATTCCTCGTCCGCCAGAAACACCGCGCCCAAGCCTTCCCCGCGCAATAGTTCGGCTTCCTCCGCATTGCGCGCGCGCAGCGCGATGCGCAACTCCGGGTTCAAGGTACGCGCCACCTCCACCATCTGCCGCAGATTCAGCGCGTCCGCCGTGGTCACCGCCAACACCGAGGCGGCGTGGCCGCAAAAGGAAATGTCGCGCCCGGTTTCCGCCTCCGGCAGCCCAACGCAGGATTTGAACCACTGGCGGTTTTCGCCCACCAGGCTGACCAGGGCGATGGGCACCCGAAACAAGCGCTTGGCCATCCGGGTCAACCGGTCGAAACGCTCCTCCGCTGCGGTATCCAGCACGCCCAGCGCGCGCAGGGTCGCCAAACGCCGCGGTTCGTCCACTGAAATATCCGGTGTTTTCATGCCCGCCTCCAGCACGTCGGTTCGCCGCCTGCGCGGCCACACAATGATAATTGCATCGCATGGCGCGAACCCAACGCCGGAGCCGGGCGGGCCTGCGGCTTAACGCGGACGCCAGCCGCTTTCCGTCAGCGCGCTTAGCAAGCGCTCGGCCTTAAGTCCATGCGCCGCGTGACCGTGGTTGCCCGTCAGATCGCCCGCCGCCAGCAAGGCGTTGACGATGGCCTCTTCCACCGCTTCCGCCGCCGCCTCGAACAAGGGCGAGAGATGGTCCGCGTTCACCATTTCCACCGCGCAGGTCAGCGCGCCCTTGCTGGCGTAATCGGTCATCGGCAAGCCCTGATTGCCGGTGGCGAAGGCCACGAAGATGTCGCCGCTGGAGTCCTCGGTGCCGCCGCCGGTGCGGGCGATGCCGATGCCGGCGCGCTGCGCCAGCCGCCGGCATTGATCCGGCAGCAAGGGCGCGTCGGTGGCCAGCACCGCCACAATGGAGCCCATGCCGGGCTGCGGCAGCCGTCCAGTCTCAAACGGAGAGGGAATCTCCGCGCAGCTCAGATGACGGCCCACCGGGTAGCCCTCCACCAATAGCGAGCCTCGCTTGCCGTGATTGGCCTGCACCAACGCTCCCACGGTCCAGCCCCCCGCCTCCGCCGGCAGCCGCCGCGAGGCGGTGCCGATGCCGCCTTTGAATTCGTGGCAGATCATGCCGCTGCCGCCGCCCACGCTGCCCTCGGCCGGCAAGCCGCCGCTGGCAGCGCTTTGCGCGGCGCGCGCGTGCTCCGCCCTCACGTGGAAGCCGTTGATGTCGTTGAGCAGGCCGTCGAAGGTTTCCAGCACCACCGGCATGGTCCAATACAGCTGCGGCTCGCCGGCCACCGCCTCGCGCTCGCCGGCGATCAAGGCGTCCCGCACCACGCCCACGCTGTGGGTATTGGTCAGCGCGATCGGCGTGCTCAACACGCCGGCCTCGCGCAACCACTCCAGGCCGGCGGCGTCGCCGTTGCCGTTCAAGACATGCACGCCGGCAAAGCACGGCGTGCGCCGCGCCAGGCCCGGCCGCGGCTCGATCACCGTGACCCCGGTGCGCGCGCGGCGGCCGTCGTCGAAATCCGCCCAGGCGGCGGCGTGCCCCACCCTCACCCCGGGCACGTCCGTAATCGCGTTCAAGGGGCCGGGCTCGCCCTGGCCGATGCGAATGCCCAATGCTCTGGCTCGTTTCAACATACTCACCTCTCTTTCTGTTCTTCAACGATCAATACGACGGCGGGCTGCTTACGGCCCGCCAGCAAGAGCCCGGTCAGCGCGATGCCGCCGATAATCCACCAATCCCGCGCGGGCGCGTCCCGCAGCACCGCCCACAACAGCGCCAGGCTGCCAACCCCCGCCAACAAGGGCGGCCACGGCCAGCCCGGCATGCGATAAGGGTGATGGTGCCGGCCCAGGCGGCTGCGCAAGGCCGCCAACGCCAACAATAAGTAGTTCAGCATCAGGATGATTACGGTGAAGGACGCCAGAGCGCCCAGGCTGGAATGAAAGGTCAGCAAGGCGGACGGGACGGCCAGCGCCAGCGTGGCCACCCAAGGCGTGCCGAAGCGCGGATGGATGCGTTGCAGCGCCCGGCTCGCCGGCGCCGGCCACAAGCCGTCCCGGCCGCTGGAGTACAAGAAGCGGCCGCTTTGCACCACGATGGCGATGATGGCGTTGAACACCGATAGAAAGATGCCGCCGCTGATCACCCGCGCCAGCCCCGGGCTGCTCAAATGGCTGAGCACGTAGTTGATCGGATCGGCCTGCCGGCTCATTTCCGCCAGCGAGGGCGCTCCCAGGATCAGGGCGGTCACCGGTATCAGTTCCACCAGCACCACGATGGACAGCGCCGCCAGCACCGCTCGCGCCACCGGCCGCCCGCTTTCTCGCATGTCCTCAGCAAAGTACACCGCCCCGCCAAAACCGTTGTAAGCGAACACGGCAGTCCCCACCATGGCGAAGATTGTCGCGGCGGACACCGCGGCGAGGCCTCCGTCGGCCGCCGCCTTTACCGGCTGCCACAGCACGGCAGCCGGCTGCTGCGCTTCGCTGAAGCCCAGCCAGGCGATCAAGGCCAAGGCGGCCAGCTCCAGCAGCAGAAAAGAACCGGTCAGCCAGGCGTTCACCTTGATGTCCAGCACTGCAATGCCGAAACACAGCACAATCATGGCCAGCGCCACTTCGGCGCCGTCCAGGCGGGCGCCCAGCGCGGAGTTCAGATAGGGCGCGGCGCCGGTGGCCAGCACCGCGGGGATGAACAACAACAGACATAAAATCAGCAGATACATTTGCAGGCTGAGCGCGCGGCCGAACACCCGCTCGATGATCACGTATTCTCCGCCGGCGTTGGGATGGGCCGCGCCCAGCTCGGCGTAGCAGAGCGCAAACACGACGGCCAACGCCGCCGCCAGTACAAAGGCCAGAAAGGCCCCGCTGCCGGCGCCTTGCAGCGCAAACGGCGCGATCACGAAAATGGAACTGGCCGGCGTCACGCCGGACACGGTAATCAACACGACATCCGTCACGCTCAACGAGCGGCGCAATCCGGGGCGGCTTGCTGGCTGGCTCATTCTGTTCTCCTCTTGTCGCTATGGTCTTGTAGTCAGACTTGCGGAAGACAGTGTATTTTGACGCGGGAAGGTGCCCAATCACCGTGATGGGTTACCCCAAGCGGGGATTGCCGGATGGAAGCTTTGTTGAAGGAACTGCCGCTGCACCATCATCTGGCTCAGTTGATGGCGCAAATCGGCCTGCCCGGGTTTTGGCGCCAGATGGTCCTGCTGTTGCGCGGCGGCGTGCCGCTGGACAATGCGCTGGCCGCCTGCTACCACGCGGACGCGCCGCCGCGGATTCTTGAGGAGTGTGATTTTCAGCATCAGGCCGTGGCGTCGCCGATGGCGCTTTACTGCCAGGGGCTGTACCTGCTGGACCCCTTCTATCAGTACACGCAACGGCCTTTTGTCGACGGCATCCACCACCTGCCCGACATCGCGCCGGACCACTTCCGCCAAAGCGAATATTTCCAACGTTACATGAGCGGCGAAGTCGGCGTGGACGAGGTTCAGGTGCTGCTGCGCGTCGATGCGGGGCAGGTCTTGTCATTGTCGCTGGGCAAGGCCAGCGAGTTCGAGCCGGCCGACATCGGCAAGCTGCGCGTGATGCAGCCCTGGCTGCTGTCCGCGATGCGGCGCCATTGGCAGTTGTGCTCCGCACCCACACCTCCTTCGGCCAGCCTGTCAGACCAACTGACGCAGACGCTGAGTCATTTTGGCCACGGCAGGCTGTCCGAGCGCGAAGCCGAAGTGGCGCGGCTGACGCTGTGCGGCCTGTCCAGCAAGGCCATCGCCCAACAACTGGCCATTTCGCCGGAAACGGTCAAGGTTCACCGCCGCAATCTGTATCTGAAGCTCGGCGTGGCCAGCCACGCCGAGTTGTTCAATTGCTATATCGAGCAACTACGCGGCAGTGAAACTTAGGACCTGTTCACGATCTGCCGCGCGTTATGAGACGTGACACGGTGAGTACCCCTTCGAAATGCTGATGTAGCTCTTGACCATTCCGCTTTCTCAGCGGTTTTCGCCTTGTCTCGCCCTGGCTCGCGAGATCGTAAACACATTCTTAGATCCCGCTTAGTTTCCCAGCCACTTGGCCGACAGGCCGGCGAATTCGCCGTTTTGCAGGCTCTGGCTCAGCCATTGATCCACCCAGGCTTTCCAGCGCCAGTCGTTGGGCAGCAGATAGGCTTTTTGCGAAAAGTCGAACGGCTTCTCCGGGTGCACCGCACACAGCTCCGGATGCAGCTTCTGCTGATAACGGGTTTCCACCGCGTCGGTCACCATCAGATCGGCCTTGCCGTCTATGATCTGCCGGAAAATGGTGACGTTGTCCGGATGCACGGTCAGCGCGGCCGCCGGCAGGCGAGCGCGGGCGAACTTTTCATTGGTGCCGCCCGGATTGACGATCAGCTTGACCTGAGGCTGGTTGATCTGGGCGATGGTTTGAAAACGCTGGACGTTTTCGCAGCGGGTGATCGGCGTCTTGCCGTCGTTCAGATAGGGCTGCGAATACAGCGCCCGCTTCTGCCGCTCCAGATTGATCGACACCCCGCTCATCGCGATATCGAACTTGCCGGCAGCGTGGTCGCGCATCAGCGTCGGCCAGCTGGTGGCCACCAGCTCCAGCTTGACGCCCAGCGCCCGCGCCAGGCTCTGCGCCATTTCGATATCCAGGCCGCGGTATTCGCCGCCGGAGTCGCGTTCGCTGAACGGGCGGTAATCTCCGGTGGTGCCCACGCGCACGCTGCCGCGTTGCAGGATGTCGTCCAGGCGGTCCGCCAGCGCCGGCTGGCCGGCGATCAGGCCGCCCAACAACAGGCAGCCCAGTATTGGTTTTTGCTTCATCATGGTTGCTTTTTTCTTGTGATGTTTACTCGTCGGACGCTGCCAGCGCCCGGCTCGAGCTATCCGCTGACGCGCAGCAGATCGTGAACCGATTCTTCAATAGGCCAGCGGGAAAGCGAAGACTTCGCGCTGATAGGTTTCCACCACCACGCTGAACGGCGCGTTATCGCTGCCGCGATACAACACGGCGCGGTGTTGCAGTACTTGCTGGGCAATGTCCAGCCCGGCGGCGGCGGTCTCCGGAGCAGCGGCCTTCATTTCCCAGCCCGTCGGCAACGGCGACCACAGCAGTTTGACCTCCTCGGTCTGCCTGCGGAAATTCAGCGCCGCCACCGCGCGGCCAAACGGCACGTCGCTGCTGTCCAGCAGGCGGTTCATTTCCTCGCTCAGCTTGGACGGCAGATACCAGTTGTCGGCCTCGGACAACACGTGCTCGCCGCAGGCCAGTTGCACGCGGCGGTAGGCGATGCGTTCTCCCGGCCGCGCCTGCAATTGGGCGCGCACTTCCGCGCTGGCTTCCTTGTGATCCGCCGGGTTGCGCAAGGCGCGGATCTGCGCCGGCGACGCCATCCGGTGATCGGCGCACCATTGCTGCAAAGTGCGGGTGGCGCTGCTATTGCTCAGCAAGGTGGCGTTCAAGGTCTGCAACAGGGCCAGCGCCTTGACGCGGGTGTCGCGGCTGTCCTGCCAACCGGGATAGGACCAGGCCTCCGCCAAAACCGGTCCGGCGGCCAGCCACAAACAGCCTGCGGCCAGAAGTGTTTTTTTATGCATTGGGATTCCCAAGTCAATCATGGAGCGGAAAATAATAAAGCAAAAACTTTAAGTTTGATAGCAAGTAGTCTCTGAATATTCTGTCTTCATTTGCGCGCAGTCCCGCCCGCTTCCCGGTGCGCTCCCGCCGCCCGCAACTGGGCGAGAAAAGCCGGCGCTTCCCGTTGCCGTTCCAGTTCCGCCCAGATCCTGCCCGGCAGGCTCGGTTCGCGGTACGCCAATTGGCGAGACAGTATCAGGAAATAAGATTTCTCTTCCAAGGGCAGCCGGCAGCGCTCTATCGCCTCCGCCAGCTCGGGATGGTCGTGCAGAATCTGCTCCGCGCGCGGCGTTTGCAGCGCCGCGCCGCTCAAGCGCCGCAAACGCAACATCTGCAGAATGGCCAGCGGATCGCGGTTGCTGTCGTCTATCGCCACCTGCTGCTTGCGCAGAAAAACACCGATGGAAAAATCGGTCTGCATGCCTATCGGCGCCATGCCGCTGGACAGGCGCGCGCCATCCCAGTCCACCGTGGTGCCCTTGAGCCGATACAAGGAATAACTGGCGCTATGCAGCCGCTGACTGGCGTCCGGCGCGCCGTCCGACAACAGGGGGTACACCCCCCATTGCAAGCGCTCCGGCACGAAACTGGCGGCGAAGGCGCCGTCCATCTTGCCTTGGCGCAGCATATTGATGCAGCGCCGCCACGGCATTGGATGCAGGGACAGCTCCCGTTTCAACGCGCCCTGCAGGTGTTTGATCAGTTGAATGTCCAGCCCGCCGCCGCGGCCGTCCAGCCAGGGATAGGAGGCCTGGTCCTCGTAGCAGAGCAGCAAGGGCTCGGCCGCCGCCGCGCTCAGCGGCCAGGCCATCGCCAATGCCGTCGCAAGACTTAATGCCAGCCTCTTCATTGCCTTGTCCATTGATGAACGATGGTTCCGTTATCGCTCATGCCGCCGCCGCATGCCAAGCCGCCTATTTCCGGGCCAAGGCCTGCTCCCGCTCCAGCAAGTCGAAAATGCCGGGGCGCGCCGGCTCGCCGTCGTAATACGGCGCGCTTTCCAATCGCCCCACTTGTTTCAGATGGCGCACCAGCACCTTGCCGCTGTCCGGATAGACGCAGACCTCGTGCGGATCGTTGACGCCGATGCCGAGATAGACCAGGTCCTGATCGAAAGGGTTGGCGATCTGATGCGCGACGCCGGTGCCCGCAGGACAGGAAATACAGTCTCCCGGACCGATTTCCTGCAGGCTGTCGCCCAGGCGCAGCACCCCGCGTCCAGACAGCACATAGAAGATCTCGTCCTCTCGGGCATGGGAGTGAAAGGGACAGCCCGCGCGCCCCGGCGGCAGACGGGTCAGATTGGCGCCCAGCCGGCCGGGCAAGGCGTCCAGCGCCGGCGTCAGCGGCTGATAGCTGCCGCCCCATCCTTCCCCGTCCCGGTAGTCCACGGCTTCCACCTGATCAATATTGACCACATGCGACGGCTTGCTCATCTTGCGCTCCTTAAAACCGCTAACAAAACCCCTGCCCCTGCATTGCGCCTTCTTGTCGTACTCAAGCACGGCCTGCGTCGGCGCGCCTTGGTTCAGGTTCTCCGCCTCATAATGGCCCGCCGCCGGGAAATGTCAGCATCATCCTGCAAATCCGTTCCGCCCGACAAGCGTCAATCCAAGCCGCGCAGCAAATCCGCCATGGCTCTCACCGTTTCGACACAGGTTTCCATCCTGTCGTACTCGTCCATGCCCGCCGCCCCCATGCTCACCCCGGCTTGGCGATGGCGCATCGCGCTGGCCGCCCGAACCCGGGCAGAGGCGTGGAATTCACGGCAGCCGGTGGCCCGCGCCAGCTCGGCCAGCGTGTCCGGCCGCACGCCGCCCCCCGGCATCAGAATCAACCGCTCTCCCGCCTGACGACGCAAGCGGTCGATCAAAGCCGCGCCCCGCAGCGCGTCCGGCGCCTGGCCGGAGGTCAACACGCGCCGGCAGCCGCTGGCGATGATCTGCTCCAACGCCCGCTCGGGATCTCGCGCCATGTCGAAGGCGCGGTGGAAGGTGGTCGTCATCGGCCCGGCCAGCAGCACCAGCTCGCGGGTGCGCTCCGCATCCACGTCGCCGTCCGCGGTCAACAGGCCCAGCACCACCCCGTCCGCTCCCTGTTCGCGGCAGGCCAACACGTCGCGGCGCATGACTTCGAATTCGTCGTTGGAATACAGAAAATCGCCGCCGCGCGGACGCACGATCACTTGCAGGCCGATGTCCAGCCTCTGCCGCGCCAGCGCAATCATGCCCGGCGACGGCGTGACTCCGCCGGTTTCCAGGCTGGCCCACAATTCCACCCTGGCCGCGCCGCCCCGCGCGGCGGCCAGGCAGGACGCCAGCGAGCCGGCGCACACTTCCAACTGTCTATCTTGCGACAAAATATCCCCCTTGCTCGGCTGAATGCCTTGCGGATTTTGACCCGTTTCGCCGGCCGCGTTAAGCTGCGCGCTCGAGATGACGCCAACGTAAGTCGATATGCTCTATTTTGAAGATTTGAAAGCGGGACAATTGTTCCACAGCCCCACCCACGTGCTAAGCGAGGAGGAGCTGATCGGCTTTGCCCGGCAGTATGATCCGCAGCATTTCCATACCAACCCGCAAAGCGCCGCGGACAGCCTGTTCGGCGGCCTGGCCGCCAGCGGCTGGCAGACCAGCAGCCTGAGCATGCGGCTAGTGACCCAGACCGAGCTTGGCAAGATGGCCAACGGCTTGATCGGCATGCAGATCGACAAGATGCGCTGGCCGCAGCCCACCCGCGCCGGCGACGCCTTGCGCGTCGCTGTGGAGGTGCTGGACAAGCGCCGCTCCAACAGCCAGCCTGGCTTCGGCGTGGTGAAAGTGCGCTGGACCACCCTCAATCAACGCGACGAGGTGGCCATGCAACTGGAGTGCTCGATCTGGGCGCAATGCCGCGCCCAGCCGCAAGAGGGCGCGCCCCGTCCGGCGACGCAGCACGCCTGAGCCGAGCGGCCCGGATCAGCGACGAACCTGGATCAGCTCGGCGTCGCGCAAGGCCTGCAGGGTGTTGCCGCCGGCGTAGCTGATCGAGGACTGCAGGTCTTCCTTCAGTTCGCGCAATAGCTTGCCGATGCTGCCCTTGTACTCCACCAGGATTTTCTTGCCTTCGACGTTGACGTAGGCGCCCTTATTGAACTGAGAGGCGCTGCCGAAGTATTCCTTGTAGTGTTTGCCGTTGATCTCGACGATCTCGCCGGCGGATTCGTCGTAACCGGCGAACAGCGAGCCCGCCATGACCATGCTGGCGCCGCAGGCCAATGCCTTGGCGATATCGCCGTGCTCGACGATGCCGCCGTCGGCGATCACCGGCACTTTGACCGCGGCCACGCAGTCCTGCACCGTGGAAATCATCGGGCGATGGAAGCCGGTCTTGTTCTTGGTGATGCAGACGCGGCCGCCGGCGATGCCAGCCTTGATCGCGTCGCAGCCCCAGCTTTCCAGGTCGCGCGCGGCCTCTGCGGTGGCGATGTTGCCGCCGATCAGGAAAGTACCGGGGAAGAGCTGCTTGATGTGCTTGATCATGCGCTCCGCCTTCACGCACCAGGCGTTGGCGATGTCGAGCGTCATGTATTCAGGGGTGAGTCCCGCTTGCTTGAGCGCGTCCAGCTGTTCGAGGGTGTCTTCGTTGACGCCTACACTGATGGAGGCGAACAGACCTTTTTCCTGCATGGCGCGGGTGAAAGCCACCGCGTCCACATTGAAGCGGTGCATGGTGTAGAACCAGTTCTGAGCGGCGAAGAGCTCGCTGGTCTCGGCGCAGACCACCGACTTCATATTCGACGCGTAGATCGGCATGTCGAAACGGCGCGGGCCGAATTGCACCGAGGTGTCGCACTCCTTGCGGCTGTCCACTACGGTCTTTTTCGGCACCAGGTAAACGTCGCCGTAATTGAGTTCTGTCTTGATCATGCGTTTGCTCCCAAAGCGGAAATAGAGTCAAAAAACGAGGGGCCCCAAATATAAACGGGAGCCCCGACGGCTCCCGTTTACAGTGTCCCCTGCGACGCCTCGCTTGGCTCGCACGCACTTACCGGCACACCTTACGCCGCCGGTTTCTTCACGTCAAGCCATTTTATTTCAGATCAAGACAAAACTTTTCACTTGTCGCACCAGCTTTCGTCTTCCTCGCCCAGCCAGTTGAGCAGCGGCTGCCAGGCTTCGCGGTCGCGCTGGGTGCGCGACGCCGGCAGGTCGAACAGAGACAGCCCGCTGGAAGCCGCCTGAACGTAAAGTTGGGTGTCGCGCAGCCAGGTCAATACCGGCACTTCGTGGTCCGCCAGAAATTTCTCCAGCTCGCGCGCGGAGCGGGTCCGCGGGTCCACCCGCATGCCCACCACCGCCATGAAGGCCTTGTTCTTCCGGATGGCCTTCTCTTCCAGCAGTTGCTCGAAAAAAGCCTCGCTCGCCCACATATCGAACGGCGACGGCTGAATAGGCACCAGGATGCGGCTCACCCGGGACACCAGGGCCGCCAGCTTCTTGCCGCGCAGACCCGCCGCGCTGTCCAGCACCACCACCTCGGTGCCCTTGGGCGGCCGCGCCGCCTCGCCGGCCTTGACCTCCCAGCCGGCGATGGAGGGCAGCGCGGCGTCGCGTTGCGCCAGCCAGCCCAGCGAGGATTGCTGCCGGTCCACATCGCCCAGCATCACGCGTTTACCGAGCGCGGCGTAATAGCCGGCCAGATTGGTCGCCAAGGTCGATTTGCCGCTGCCGCCCTTGGGATTGGCTACCAATACCGATTGCACATCCGCCTCCTCTGCCGTTTGCGATGGCACACTATACCAGAGGGGGAGCGCTTGCCGCAGCCGGGCTATCGGGGTAAGGTCGAAGCCCGGAAAAGGAGCCCGCATGCCGCAAAACTATGACGCCATTCTGTTCGACATGGATGGTTTGATGATAGACACCGAAAGAATTTCCATGGAGTCCTGGCGCCGCGCCGCCGATGAACTGGACATGACGCTCAGCGATCAGCTGCTGCTGGACATGGTGGGCCTGTCCATGCGCCGCTGCACCGAATTCCTCAGCGAAAGGCTGGGCAGCCAAGAGGACGCCGTCGCGCTGCAGAACGTGGGCCGCAGGCATTACTGGCAGATGCTGGAGCATGAAGAGATTCCGCTGAAGCGCGGCATCGAGGCACTGTTGAACTGGGCGCTCGCGCAGGGCCTGCCGCGCGCGGTGGCCACGTCCACCCAGCGCCAACTGGCGGACATCAAGCTGGGCCGCACCGGGCTCTCGCGTTATTTCGACACCGTGGTGGCCGGCGACGAAGTGGCCCACACCAAGCCGGCGCCGGACGTCTACCTGGCCGCCGCGCGCAAGCTAGGCGTCGACCCCCTGCGCTGCGTAGTGCTTGAGGACTCGATCTACGGCCTGCATGCCGGCGTTGCCGCCGGCATGCGCGTGATTCTGGTGCCGGACCTGGTCACCCCGCCGGCGGACCAGACCCATCACGCGCTGGCGGTGTGCCAGGACCTGCATCAGGCCCTGGACGTGCTGCGACAGTTGGCCGACGTTTAGCGCCTGTTCACGATCTTGCGCGGCCTCGCGCTGGCCCGCGAGATCGTTAATGGGTTCTAGAGCCTGTTTTCTCAGCCGTGACCGCGGATGCGCGCGACCAGCTCGTCGCGCACGTCATCAGCCTGGTCATTGCCCACCTGGCAAGTGCCGGCCGCCTCGTGACCGCCTCCGCCGTACTGCAGCATCAGCGCGCCGACATTGGTGCGCGAGCTGCGGTTAATGATGGACTTGCCCACCGCGAACACCGTGTTCTGGCGATTGACGCCCCATAGCTGATGAATGGAGATGTTGCAGTCCGGGAACAGCGCGTAAATCATGAAGCGGTTGGTCGGGTGAATCACATCTTCATGCAGCAGATTCAACACCACCAGGTTGCCATAGACGCGGGAACAGCGCCGGATCTGCTCCTTGGCCAGCGCCTCGTGTTTGGCGTACAACTCCACGCGCTCCTGCACGTCCGGCAGGGCCAGAATCTGATCGATGCTGTGATCGCGGCAATAACGGATCAAGTCCAGCATCAGCTGATAATTGCTGATGCGGAACTCCTTGAAGCGTCCCAGGCCCGTGCGCGCGTCCATCAGGTAATTGAGCAGCACCCAGCCAGAGGGGTGCAGCACTTCCTGCAAGGAGTACTGCGCGGAATCGGCCTTGTCCACCGCCTCCATCATTTCGTCGCTGATCTTGGGAAACGCCTGCTTGCCGCCGAAATGGTTGTACACCACCCGCGCCGCCGACGGCGCCTTGGGGTCTATCACGTAATTGTCCGCGCTGGAGTTGCGCAGGGTTTCGGAAAGATGGTGATCGACGACCAGATGCGCCGCCGCCAAGTACGGCAGGTTGGTGGTGATGTCGTTCTCGGTGATCTCCACCTTGCCGTCCTGCATGTCCTTGGGGTGGGCAAACTTGATCTCGTTGATCAGATTCAGCTCGTTGAGCAGCACCGCGCACACCAGTCCGTCGAAATCGCTGCGCGTCACCAGGCGATATTGCTGTTGCGACATGAGTTCCCTCTCTCCAGCGTAAAGGGCCGGCGCGGCCCCGCCCGCGCCGTACGGCGCCTCAGTCGGCCGGCGACACCTCCAGCGCGCCGGCCATCCCGTCCGTCAACGCCGCCAACAGGGCCTCCGCCTCGGCAAGGGGCAAGCTCAGCCTCAAGCTCACCCGCTCGCCGTAACAGGGGGCCGACACCGGCACCCCCAGTTCCTGGCATAAATGGCGCAGCCGCGCCTCGCCGGCGAAATCCACCGTCGCCTCGTAATCTCCGCGCGGCACCACCGCCACCAGGCAGGCCGCGTCCATCGCGGCGTTAACAGCTTGAGTGTAGGCTCTGACCAAGCCGCCCGCACCCAATTTAATTCCGCCGAAATAACGCACCACCACCGCCAGCACATCGCAGACGTCCTTGTGCCTAAGCACGTTGTACATTGGCCGCGCCGCGGTGCCGGAAGGTTCGCCGTCGTCGTCCAGCATGGAGTCCGCGCCGCACAGCAGCACCGCGCAGTAATGACGCGCGTCCGGCCATTGGGCGCGAATCTCCGCCAGCCGGGCCAGCGCCTCCTCCCGGCTGCTCACCGCTTGCACGATGCCGATGAAACGGCTCTTCTTGATTTCAACCTCGGCCTGCGCCAACGCTTGCAAATGGAACATTCCATCCCTCTGGCTGTCTGAAGGGGTGGATTGTACCCCTATCGCCGGCAAAGCACCGGGGCAAGCACTACAATGAAAACGGGAATGCGCCTTGTTCACCTTAAAGGAGCCAAAGCCATGATCATCCTGCTCGTCGTGCTTGCATCGCTGCTTGCCGTAATCTGGGTCATGCTGGACAAATTCTGGCTGGATGATGAGGAAGAGGCTCGCCTGTCCCATTATCTGCCGGACAAGGATCATGTCTGAGAACCGGTTCAGGGTCTCGCGAGCAAGAGCGAGGCCGTAAACCGGTTCTAGGCGTTCGCCTGTTTTTTTGACGGTCGACGCCCGCTCGCTTGTCATTCCGCGGCGATGGCATGAAAATGAGCGCTTCAATTTGACAAGGGCATTGTTTTGCCGCTAACCGCCATCTGGATTGCCAGCGCGCTGATCGCGCTGATCGCCGAGTTCTACTCCGGCACCTTTTACCTGCTGGTCGTCGCCGTCGCCATGTTGTGCGGCGGCGCCTCCGCCTGGTTGGGCGCGCCCGAAGCCAGCCAATACGTGATCGCCAGCATCGCCGGTGTAGCCGGCGTAGCGCTGGTATACGGCTACAAACGCCGGCATCCGTCCCTCCCCGCCCAGCCGCAGGCCGACGACCCGGACCTGGGCCAGCCGGTGCAAATCCTCCACGCCTCCCCCGCCGGCCATGTCCGCGTGCAATACCGCGGCGCGGCCTGGGACGCGTCTCCCGTCGACGGCGCCGCGCTGGAAGACGGCGCCACCGCCTACATCGTCGGCCGCGACGGCAATCTGCTCAAAATCAGTTCAACCCAACCGGAACAATAAGACCCATGGAACTCCTGCCCCTGATCCTGCTCGCCGCCGTCATCGTCTTCGTGTTCAAATCGCTGGCGGTGGTGCCGCAACAGAACGCCTTCATCGTCGAACGCCTCGGCCGCTATCACGGCACCCTCGCGCCCGGCCTCAACATCATCATTCCCTTCATCGACCGCATCGCCTACAAGCACAGCCTGAAGGAAGTGCCGCTGGACGTGCCCAGCCAGGTCTGCATCACCCGCGACAACACTCAGCTGAAAGTGGACGGCATTCTCTACTTTCAGGTGACCGACGCCCAGCGCGCCTCCTACGGCACCAGCAATTTCATCATCGCCATCACCCAGCTGTCGCAAACCACGCTGCGCTCGGTGATCGGCAAGATGGAACTGGACAAGACCTTCGAGGAACGCGACGAGATCAACCAGACCGTGGTGGCCGCTCTGGACGAGGCCGCGATCAACTGGGGCGTCAAAGTGCTGCGCTATGAGATCAAGGACCTGGTGCCGCCGCAGGACATCCTGCATGCGATGCAGGCGCAAATCACCGCGGAACGGGAAAAGCGCGCGCGCATTGCCCAGTCCGAGGGCTTAAAAATGGAGCAGATCAACCTGGCCAACGGCGCGCGCGAGGCCGCGATCCAAAAATCCCAGGGCGAGATGCAAGCCACCATCAACAACTCCGAGGGCGACAAACAGGCCGCCATCAACAAAGCGCTGGGCGAGGCCGAAGCGCTGCGCCTGGTGGCGGACGCCACCGCCGACGCGATCAAGCGCGTGGCCAGCTCCATCCACACCGAGGGCGGCCTGGAAGCGGTCAACCTGAAAGTGGCCGAGCAATACGTAGCCGCCTTCGGCAAGCTGGCCAAGGAAAACAACACCATCATCCTGCCGGCCAACGTGGCCGACGTAAGCTCGCTGGTAGCCAGCGCGATGAGCGTGGTCAAGCAGACCCAGCGCTGAAGGCGCTGCCTTGCAACAGGCTCGCCCCGCGCGCGAACGCCGGGCGAGCCTCCGTTTCACATTGAACTCTTCAACCCTTGCCCGGCTTGAATATCCGCCGGGCCGCCCCCATAATCGTGCGCATGAAATTCTTCACTGATCTATTTCCCGTCGTCCTGTTCTTCGCCACTTACTGGCTGAGCCGCGACATGTTCATCGCCACCGGCGTCGCCATCGTCGCCACCACCTTGCTGGTGGGCTGGGCCTGGCTGCGCCACCGCAAGGTAGACACCATGCAGTGGGTCAGCCTGGGCCTGATCGTGGTGCTGGGCGGCGCCACCCTGCTGCTGCACGACAAGCACTTCATCATGTGGAAGCCCACCGTGCTGTACTGGGTGATGGGCGCCGGCCTGCTGATCAGCGACTTCCTGGGCAAAAACGGCCTGAAGCTGATGATGGGCCAACAGTTGCAGCTCCCGGCGCCGGTATGGCGCAAGCTGACCTGGGCCTGGGTGGGCTTCTTCGCCTTCATGGGCGCGCTCAATCTATTCGTCGCCTATCGCTTCAGCGAAGACGTATGGGTCAATTTCAAACTGTTTGGCGGCCTGGGCCTGATGCTCGGCTTCGTCATCGCCCAAAGCCTGTTCCTCTCCAAATACATTGAGGAAAAGAAATAATGCTTTACGCCATCATCGGCCAAGATCATGAAGATTCGCTGCCGCGCCGGCTGGAGGCCCGCCCGGCCCATCTGGCCCGCTTGCAGGCGCTGCAGGACGCCGGCCGCCTAGTGCTGGCCGGCCCCTGTCCCGCCATCGACAGCGTCAGCCCCGGCCCCG
This sequence comes from Chromobacterium haemolyticum, assembly GCF_002081825.1. Classification (GTDB taxonomy): domain Bacteria; phylum Pseudomonadota; class Gammaproteobacteria; order Burkholderiales; family Chromobacteriaceae; genus Chromobacterium; species Chromobacterium fluminis. The sequence continues at coordinate 204,110 of NZ_MUKU01000003.1, forward strand.
CCGGTTTCAGCGGCAGCCTGATCGTCGCCGAGTTCGAATCGCTGGACGCCGCCCAGGCCTGGGCCGACGCGGATCCCTACGTGGCGGCCGGCGTCTACGCCGGCGTCAGCGTCAAACCCTTCCTCAAGGTGTTTCCGCAATGAGCGCCACGGTTGAACTCCTCAGCGCCGCCTTGCAAGCCTTAACGCCGGAACACCTGGACATTCAGGACGACAGCGCGCTGCACGCCGGCCACGCCGGCGCGCGCGACGGCGGCGGGCATTACACGCTAACCATCGTCAGCGCCCGTTTTCAGGGGCTGAGCCGCGTGCATCGCCACCGGCTGATCTACGAAACGCTGGGCGACTTGATGCAAACCAAGGTGCACGCTCTGGCCATCAGAGCGTTCACGCCTGAAGAAATCTGACTTGATTCCATCCAAGGGGTACCCCATGAAGCTTTCCCGCATCGCCGCCGTCGTGCTGGCCGCCACCATCGCCCTGCCCGCCGCCGCGGAATCCATCGCCGTGGTCAACGGCGCAGCCATCGACAAGAAAGAACTGGACGCCGCAGTCGCCAACATCGTGCAAAGCAGCGGCGGCAAGGCCCAGGACAACCCGGAATTGCGCGAGCAGTTGAAAACATCGCTGATCACCCGCGAAGTCATCCTGCAGGAAGCCCGCAAGCGCCAGCTGGACAAGCAGCCGCTGTTCACCCAGCGCCTGGACGACATCCGCAATGAAATGCTGCGCGAAGCGCTGTTCGCCGACATCGCCAAACAAGCGCCGGTGAGCGAGACCCAGATCAAGAGCGTCTACGACAAACTCGCCGCCCAACAGGCCGGCAGCAAGGAGATCCACGCGCGCCAGATCACGCTGAAGAGCGAGGCCGACGCGCAAAAAGCGATCGCCGATCTGAAAAAAGGCGCCAAGTTCGACGAACTGGTGAAAACCCGCTCCATCGACCCCAACGCCAAGCAAAGCAACGGCGAAATGGGCTGGGGCAACCTCAACCGCATGGACCCGCCGCTGGCCGCCGCGCTGAAAGACATCCGCAAAGGCCAGACCAGCAGCAAGCCGTACCAGTCCCCGCTGGGCTGGCACGTGTTCAAGGTGGAAGACATTCGTGACGCCAAGCTTCCGTCGCTGGATGAGGCCAAGCCGCAAATCGGCCGCCAACTGCAAGAAGAAGCCATCGCCAAGGCAGTGGAAGACCTGCGCGCCAAGGCCAAGATCCAATAAACCAAACCTTCAGGACACCTAAGAATATGCGTAAACTCCTGCTGACCAGCGCCCTCGTCGCCGCCTTCGCCGGCAGCGCCATCGTGGTTGCCGGCCCGGTCGTCAACGGCCAGGCCATCTCCGACGCCCGCATCGACGCCGTGGTCAAGATGATGGAAGCCCAGGGCCAGCCGGCCAACCCGCAAGCGCGCGACATGGTCAAGGATCAACTGGTCACCGCCGAAGTGCTGCGCCAGGAAGCCGTGAAGAAGGGTCTGGACAAGTCGCCGGAATTCGCCGCCGAACTGGCCAATATGCAAGCAATGGCGCTGGCCAACCGCCTGATCAAGGACTATGAAAAGTCCAACCCGGTCAGCGACGCCGACCTGAAAGCCGAATACGACAAGCTGGTGGCCAGCGTGCCGGAAACCAAGCAATACCACGCTCGCCATATCCTGGTGAAAACCGAAGCCGAAGCCAAGGCGGTGATCGACGCGCTGAAGAAAGGCAAGTCCTTCGACAAGCTTGCCAAGGAGAAGTCCCAGGATCCGGGCAGCAAGGACAAGGGCGGCGATCTGGACTGGCAGGAAGCCGGCTCCTTCGTAGCGCCGTTCTCCGAAGCCATGACCAAGCTGTCCAAGGGCGAAGTGACCGCCAAACCGGTGAAAACCGAGTTCGGCTGGCACGTGATCAAGCTGGACGACGCCCGCGTGCAACGCAATGTGCCGGCGCTGGACGACATCCGCCCGCAACTGACCCAGCGCATCATGGGCGGCCGCGTGGAAAAGCTGATCGCCGAGCTCAAAGCCAAGGCGCAAATCCAGAAGTAAGCCGCGCGCCGCGGCAAAGCAGACCAAGCGGACCCCGGTCCGCTTTTTTCATACCTCTCGCATAAGCGACGCCGCCAGGCCGCGCCCCTGCCCGCCTTGCCGTCGCACCGCCTCATGCCCATGGTTTTTCCGCAAGATCGCAAAAACGTCTCCAAAAGTTTTATCCGCTGTCCTATAAGTAATTATTCACTTTTTGATCACTTCATAAATATATTAAATTGGAAGCACCACAATAAAGTCACCACGGGACAAACTGATGAAAAACCTGCGCATTGGACAAAGACTCGCCCTCGCCTTCGGCGCGCTGATCGCCCTGGTGCTGATCATGAGTGTGGTCATGCTCAACGGACTCTCCTCCATCAGCGACGGCATGGAGGACATTACCGACAACCGGCTGGAATCCTTGCTGATAGTCGCTCAACTGGACCACCACCTGCAGCAGCAACGCATCGGCGCTCGCGATCTGATCATTGAAACCGACCCGGCCAAGATGGCCGAGATCAAGGCGCAGACCGACCAAACCATCAAGGCCTTCAACAACGCGGAAAAGGCGCTGGAAGACCACTTCACCAAGTTTCCGCCAATACCGGCCACCGCCGCCCTGCTCAAAGACGTGGGCCAGGCCCAGGAAGCGCTGGACGCGCCCACTAAAAAGTTGATGGCGCTGGCGATGGCCAACCAGAACAAGGAGGCAGAAGCCTTCATGGTTGGGGAGCACCGCCCGCTGATCCACCAGTTGGAACAAAAGGTGGAAGCCCTCAGCAAGGCGCTGGCCGACCGCGCCCAAGACAGCCGCAAGGAAGCAGAGGCCAGCGCCACCGCCGTGCGCGCCACCGCGCTAACCATCACCGCCATCTGCCTGGCCGCGGCCGCGCTGATAGGCTGGCTGCTGACCCGCTCCATCACCCGCCCGCTGAACAGCGCGGTGGAGGCCGCTCGCGAAGTGGCCGCCGGCAATCTGCGCATCGAGTTGACGCCGGACGGCAAAGACGAGCCCGCCCAGGTCATCGCGGCGCTGGCCGATATGCGTAAACAACTGGTGCAAGCCATCGGCAACGTCCAGCAAGGTGCGGAAGAAGCCAATAGCGTGGCCAGCCAGTTGTCCGAATCCGCCGAGCAAGTGTTGACCGCCTCCCACCAGCAAAGCCAGGCCGCCGCCAGTTCCGCCGCCGCGGTGGAGGAACTGACCGTCAGCATCAGCCACGTGGCCGAGGCCGCCCAGGAAGTGCGCGAACACGCGCAAACCAGCCTGGTCACCGCCAAGAACGGCACCGCCCAACTCAGCTTGCTGATCAAGGAAGTCAACAATGTCGAGAAAGCCGTCAACGGCATTGCCGAAGCGGTGAAGAACTTCGTCGCCAACACCCGCAAGATCACCAGCATGACCAGCCAGGTGCGCGACATCGCCGACCAAACTAACTTGCTAGCGCTCAACGCCGCCATCGAAGCCGCCCGCGCCGGCGAACTGGGCCGCGGCTTCGCCGTGGTGGCCGACGAAGTGCGCGTACTGGCCGAGCGCTCGGCGGAATCCGCCAAGGAAATCGACCAGGTCACTCACGTGCTGGGCACCCAGTCGGTGGAGCTGGAAGACGCCATCACCAGCAGCCTTGCTTCGCTAAGCAGCAGCCAGGCCTTTGTCTCCACCGTGGAGAACGCCTTGCAGGAGGGCGAACAAGCGGTGGCCAAGTCCACCGACAGCACCGGCACCATCGTCAGCGCCGTGCAGGAGCAGAAGCTGGCCAGCACCGAGATCGCGCAGAATATGGAAAAAGTGGCGCAGATGGCCGAGGAAAACACCGCCATCGTCAGCAATGTGGCGGACAGCTCTCACTCCATGTCCGACATTGCCCAGCGTTTGCATCAAGCGGTGCGCTTCTTCCGCATCTGAACCATCTCACCAACCATGTCGAAGCCGCCCTTCCGGGCGGCTTTTTCATTTGCTCGCGCTCGAAACCGGCGCTCAGATTTTTTCGTCGAAGCTGAATACCGGCGTGCCCTTCTTCAACACCTCGCCGCGGAAGAAGGCCGGATATTGACGACACATGTACAACATGACCAGCAAGCCCGCCAGCGCCACCGTCACGCCCAGAATGAACACCAGGCCCAGGCCGCCGATATGAGAGCCGCTGCCGAAGGCCGGGTCCATGCTGTCTAACGTGGTGCGGATCAGCGCGACGAACAGCAGGATGCCGCCCAAGCCCGGGCACAGGCCGCGCAACAGGAAATGGCGCGCCGAAGTCAGCGCCTGTTTGCGGAAATACCAGACGCAGGCAAAGGCCGTCAGGCCGTAATAGAAGCACACCATCATGCCCAGAGCGGTAATGGTATCGGACAGTACGTTCTCGCTGACCACCCGCATCACCGCGTAAAACACAGAGGCCACCAGCGCGGACACCACGGTGGCGTAAGCCGGCGCCTTGAAGCGGGACTCCACCACCGCGTACTTGGCCGGCAGAGCTTGATAATGGCCCATCGCCAGCATGGTGCGCGCCGGCGACATAAAGGTGGATTGCAAGGACGCGGCGGAGCTGGACATCACCGCCAGCGACAGCAAGATGGCCGCCGGCCCCATCACCGGCCCGGCCAGCGCGGTGAACACATTGGCCGCGATGGCCGGGTTGGCTAGACCCGTGGCGTCGGTGCCCACGCCGGCGAAAGACACTACCGCCGCGCTGATCAGCACGTAAGAGCCCACCAGCAGCACCATCACCAGCGTGGCGGCCTTGCCGGACAGATTGGCGCGTTTGTCGCCCGTGGTTTCCTCGCTGATGGTCACTACCGTGTCCCAGCCCCAATAGGCGAAGATGGACACCGCCACCCCGGCGGCGAATTGGGAAAAGCTCTCCACCGCGAAGGGATTGAACCAGCTCCACTCCACCGGTATGGAATACGGATGGCCGCCGTCGGCGGCGGCGCTGAACGCCGCCCAAGCGAACCAGGCCAGCACCAACACCTGAAACGACACCAACACATATTGCACCCGCTTGGTGGATTGCAGACCGCGACAGGAAATCCAGGTGGCCACCGCCATGAAGCTGAGGCAGGAGGCGATGTTCACCACCGCGTCGTCAGGCAGCGCCGCAATGTCCGCCCGCGCCAAGGCCTGGCCCAGCGCCAGATACATGAAGTCCACCGCCACCGCGGCGGTGTTGGACAGCACCAGCACCGTGGACACCACCAGCCCCCAGCCGGCGATCCAGCCTATCCATGGCCCAAAGGCCCGCGTGGCCCAGGTGAAGGACGTCCCGGCGTCCGGCATCTCGCGGTTCAGCTCGCGGTAGCCTATGGCCACCAACAGCATGGGAATGAAGCTGACGAAAAACACTGCCGGCATCTGCTTGCCCACCTGGGTGGCTGCCGGCCCCAGGGACGCGGTCAGCGTGTACGCCGGCGCGCATACGGAAATCCCAATCACCACCAGCCCGAGAATGCCGATGGAGCCGGCGGGCAAACCCTTGGCGCTCAAGCCACCCCCGTCCGGGGCCGGCAGCGCGTTGTCAACATTACGCATGGTGCATCTCCTTTGTCGGGACCGCGTCGCAACGTCGGCCCTCGCCTTGTTATCTTTGTCCGCGTCGGCGCTCAAGCACCAACGCGAATGCGCGCGTCCCACCGTGTCCGCCGGCCGGCCCCGCTTATGGCAGGACCGCGCGCGTCAGGCGGGGTTGCATGGAGTACGCAGATAATTAACACAAAAACATCAAATGGCAAAAATAATAGACGCCACCCGCTTGGGGCGATATGCTGGCTCGGCAAGATTCGGCCCGCGCCGGCGTCTTGCGCTAGAGCCGGGCCCACCGGCCACACGCATCGCAAGAACCACGCAAAGAGAGAGAAGGAAGAGAGCATGAACACTTGGAAGCACGGCCTGCTCGCGCTCGGCCTGACCGGCGCCGGCCTCGCTCAGGCCAATACCGTCAACGTCTACAACTGGTCCGACTACATCGCCCCCACCACCGTGCCGGCCTTCAGCAAGCAAACCGGCATCAAGGTCAATTACAACGTCTACGACAGCATGGAAACCCTCAACGCCAAGCTGATGACCGGTCGCTCCGGTTTCGACCTGGTGGTGCCGTCCAACAATGTGCTAGGCCTGGGCATCAAGGCCGGCCTGTTTCAGCCGCTGGACAAGAGCAAGCTTCCCAATTACAAGAACATAGATCCGGCGCTGCTGAAAATGATGGAAGTGTCGGACCCGGGCAACAAATACGCGGTGCCGTATTTCTGGGGCGTGATCACCCTGGGCATCAATGAGGAAAAAGTGAAAAAGGCGCTGGGCGGCAAATTGCCGGCCAATGAGTGGGACCTGCTGTTCAAACCGGAATACGTGTCCAAGCTCAAATCCTGCGGCGTCAGCATTCTGGACTCCCCGTCCGAATTCTTCCCGATGGCACTGCACTACTTCGGCAAGGACCCGGGCAGCACCAAGGAAGCCGATTACCGCGCCATCATGCCGCAGCTCAACGCCATCCGCGCCAGCGTCACCCGCTTCTCCTCCTCCGGCTACATCAACGACATGGCCAGTGGCGAAGTCTGTCTGGCCATGGGCTACGGCGGCGACCTCAACATCGCCAAACGCCGCGCGGCGGATTCCAAGAACGGCGTCAAGGTGCTGCCGCTGATGCCCAAACAGGGCGTGGCGATCTGGGTGGACAGCATGACCATTCCCAAGGACGCCAAGAATGTGGCCAACGCGCTGGCCTTCATCAATTACAGCCTGGACCCCAAGATCGCCGCGGACAACGCCAATACCGTGACCTTCGCCCCCGGCAGCCTGCCGGCGCGGCAATTCGTCGGCAAACAATACCTGAATGAGCGCTCGATCTTCCCTAATGCCGAAGACCTGAAAAACAGCTTCATCCAGCGCAGCGTCGGCCAGGACACCCTGCGCATCTACGGCCGGCTGTGGCAGAACTTCAAGCTGGGCCGCAGCTGAATCCCGCTGCTCCGCCAATGAACAACAGCCGCTCAAAGCGGCTGTTGTTCATTAAGCGCCGTTCAAAATACGACGCTCAGGCCAGCAACTGCCTCAGCACGTAAGGCAGAATGCCGCCATGTTGGTAGTAATCCACCTCCACCGGCGTATCGATACGCAGCAGCAAGGGCAGTTCGCGTTCGCCTCCGGCGGCGTCGCGGATCAGCAGGCGCACCCGCTGCTGCGGCGCGATGCCCTCCTCCAGCCCGCGCAGCTCAAAGGTTTCGTCGCCCTTGAGACCGGCGGCGCTGTCGCCGTCCAGGAACTGCAGCGGCAACACTCCCATGCCCACCAGATTGGAACGGTGAATGCGTTCGAAGCTCTTGGCCACCACCGCGCGCACGCCCAGCAAGCGCGTGCCCTTGGCCGCCCAGTCGCGGCTGGAACCGGTGCCGTACTCCTCGCCGGCGAAAATCAGCGTCGGCGTGCCGGCGCGCACATAGGCCATCGCCGCGTCGTAAATCGACATCTGCTCGCCGTCCGGCTGCAGCAGGGTCAGGCCACCCTCCACCGGCTTGCCGTCCGCATCCGGCGCCAGCATCAGGTTGCGGATGCGCACATTGGCGAAAGTGCCGCGCATCATCACCTCGTGATGGCCGCGCCGCGAGCCGTAACTGTTGAAATCGCCGGGCGTGATGCCCTGCGCCTGCAGATAGAGGCCGGCCGGCGAGCTGGGCTTGATCGAGCCGGCCGGGCTGATGTGGTCGGTGGTCACCGAATCGCCGAAGATCGCCAAGGCGCGCGCGCCGCGGATGGGCGGCTGCGCCGTGGGCTGCATCGCGAAATCCTGGAAGAACGGCGGCTCCGCGATATAGCTGGACGGCTCCCAACCGTAGACCTCGCCCACGCTGGCGGCGATATCGTTCCACAAGGGGTTGCCGCTGGCGAAATCCTGGTACAGCCGGCGGTAAGTGGCCGCGTCCGTAGCTTGCAGCAAAGCCTCGCCCACTTCCTGCTGGCTGGGCCAGACATCGCGCAGATACACCGGCTTGCCATCCACGCCAACGCCCAGCGGTTCATGCTCCAGATCGATATCCACCCGGCCGGCGATGGCGAAGGCCACCACCAGCGGCGGGCTCATCAGAAAGTTGGCCTTGATCGCCGGATGGATGCGCGCCTCGAAGTTGCGGTTGCCGGACAAGACCGACGCGCAGATCAAATCCTGGCCGCTGACCTCGTTCTCCAACTCCGGCTCCAGCGGGCCGGCGTTGCCGATGCAAGTGGTGCAGCCGTAGGCGGCCACGCGGAAACCCAGTTGCTCCAGCGGCGCCAGCAAATGCGCCTTGCCCAGGTAGTCCGTCACCACCCGCGAGCCGGGCGCCAGCGAAGTCTTGATATGGCCGGCCACGCTCAGCCCTCGCGCCGCCGCCTTCTGCGCCAGCAGGCCGGCGGCCAGCATCACCCCTGGGTTGGAGGTGTTGGTGCAGGAGGTGATCGCCGCGATCAGCACTGAGCCGTGGCGCAGCTTGCCGCTGAAACCGCCGGCCTCGTTCTTGCCGTAGCCGCCGGCCTTGGCCGGCTGATGCAAGAGCTCAGTGAAACGCTGCTTCAGCTCCGGCAAGGCGATGCGGTCCTGCGGACGACGTGGCCCGGCCACGCTGGGCGCCACCGTGGCCAGGTCCAGTTCCAGCACGCTGCTGTAATCGATGTCGCCCTCTTGCGGCATGCCGAACATCTGCTGCGCCTGGAAATAGCGACGGAACGCGTCCACCTCCGCTTCGCTGCGTCCGGTGGCGGTCAGATAGGTTGCGGTCTGCTCGTCCGGCGGGAAGAAGCCCATGGTGGCGCCGTACTCCGGCGCCATATTCGCCAGCGTGGCCCGGTCCTGCAAGGTCAGCGAGGCCGCGCCGGCGCCGTAGAATTCCACGAACTTGCCCACCACCTGCGCCTTGCGCAGCAGCTCGGTCACGGTCAGCACCAAGTCGGTGGCGGTCACGCCCTCGCGCAGCCTGCCTTTCAAATGCACGCCCACCACGTCCGGCGTCAGGAAATACACCGGCTGACCCAGCATGCCGGCCTCCGCCTCGATGCCGCCCACGCCCCAGCCCACCACGCCCAGGCCGTTGATCATGGTGGTGTGCGAATCCGTGCCCACCAGGCTGTCCGGGTAATACACCCCATCCTTGCTCAACACCCCGCGCGCCAGATATTCCAGGTTCACTTGGTGCACAATGCCTATGCCCGGCGGCACCACCTTGAAGGTGTCAAAGGCCTGCATCCCCCATTTGATGAAACGGTAGCGCTCCGCGTTGCGGCGGAATTCCAGTTTCATGTTAAGGTCCAAAGCGTTGTTCTCGCGGAAGTGGTCGACCTGTACCGAGTGGTCCACCACCAGGTCCACCGGCACCAGCGGCTCGATGCGCTTGGGTGGCTTGCCGAAGCGCTCGGCTACCGAGCGCATCGCCGCCAGATCGCACAGCAGCGGCACCCCGGTGAAATCCTGCAGCACGATGCGCGCCACCACGAAGGGGATCTCCTCGCTGCGCGGCGCCTGCGGCCGCCAGCCGGCCAATTGGCGCACATGCTCCTCGCTGACGCGCTGGCCGTCCAGATGGCGCAGCAAGGACTCCAGCACGATGCGCAGCGACACCGGCAGCCGGCCGACATCGCCGACGCCCAGCTCCGCCAGCGCCGGCAGCGAATGGAATTGACAGGACTGGCCCGAGGCCAGGGTAAAGGAACGCAAAGTGGATTCGGAACGAAGCGACATGGTGGACTCCTGTTGAAAGCCAAGATGCAAGCCAAGAACCTGTTTACGATCTGATGCGACTCGTCAGATCTGACGCGGCGAGTACAGCCTCGAAATGCTCATGTACCCCATGTACATTCCGCTTTCTCAGCTGTTTTCGCCCTGTCTCGCTCTTTCTCGCAAGACCGTAAACACGCTCTCAAAGACGAAAACGATGGGAGCACCTCGAAAAGCGGCCTGTCCGAGGTGCTCCGCCTCGTATTCAGACCCTAAAACAGGTCAATGGTTCAGCCCTTAACTTGCATTTAGCATACAATCGAAACCTCATTCCCGTGCGAAAGGCATGCCATGACACACAGAATAGAACACGATTCCTTCGGCGACATCGAAGTCCCCGCCAATGCGCTGTGGGGCGCGCAAACCCAGCGTTCGCTCGGCCACTTCGCCATCTCCAACGAAACCATGCCGCCGGAACTGATCCTGGCGCTGGCCCAGGTCAAGCGCGCCGCCGCGCTGGCCAACCGCGAGCTGGGCAAGCTGCCGGCGAACAAGGCCGACGCCGTCGTCGCCGCCGCCGACGAAGTGCTGGCCGGCAAACACCCGGACGCCTTCCCCTTGTCGGTATGGCAAACCGGCTCCGGCACGCAAACCAATATGAACATGAACGAGGTGCTGGCCAACCGCGCCTCGGAACTGCTGGGCGGCGAGCGCGGCCCCGGCCGGCTCGTCCACCCCAACGACGACGTCAACCGCGGCCAATCCTCCAACGACATCTATCCCACCGCCATGCATGTGGCCGCCGCGCGCGCGGTACACGACCGGTTGCTGCCGGCGCTGAGCCGGCTGCGCGCCGCGCTGCTGGACAAAACGGCCGCCTTCGCCGACATCGTCAAGATCGGCCGCACTCACTTGCAGGACGCCACCCCCCTGACCTTGGGGCAGGAGTTGTCCGGTTGGGTGGATCAGCTGGAGCAAGCGGAACACGCCGTCCGCGCCGCGTTGCCCGGCCTCTACCAACTGGCCGTGGGGGGCACCGCCGTGGGCACCGGCCTCAATACCCACCCGGAGTTCGGCCCGCGCGTGGCGGCCGAACTCAACCGCGCTTGCGGCCTGCCCTTTGTCAGCGCCGGCAATAAATTCGCCGCGCTGGCCGGGCACGACGCGCTGGTGCACTCGCACGGCGCGCTCAAGCAACTGGCCACCGCCTTGATCAAGATCGCCAACGACATCCGCTGGCTGGCGTCCGGTCCGCGCAGCGGCCTGGGCGAACTGCTGATTCCGGAAAACGAGCCGGGCAGTTCCATCATGCCGGGCAAGGTCAACCCCACCCAGTGCGAGGCAATGACCATGCTGTGCTGCCAGGTGCTGGGCAACGATGTGGCCTTGTCCATCGGCGCGGCGTCGGGCAACTTCGAGCTGAACGTGTTCAAGCCGCTGATCGCGCACAACTTCCAGCAAAGCGTGCGCCTGCTCGCCGACGGCATGGACAGCCTCAACCATCATTGCGTGCGCGGCATGCAGGCAAACCGCCCTCGCATCGAGCAATTGCTGGAGCAATCGCTGATGCTGGTCACTGCTCTCAATCCGCACATTGGCTACGACAAGGCCGCCGCCATCGCCAAGCTGGCCCACGCCAACGGCGGCACCCTCAAGCAGGCGGCGCTGGAGCTGGGCTATGTGACGGCGGAACAGTTTGATCAGTGGGTGGATCCGAAGGCGATGATCTAAACACCGGTTCACGCTCTTCCTCGCGGATGCTCGCGGCGAAGAGCATGAACAGGCGGTAGTCGCTCAGTCGAACAAACCCAAGGTACGCGGCAGCGGCTGCGGCGTCGGCTTGGGCCCGCCCTGGCGCGGCGCCAGCGGCGCATCCTCCGCGCGCATCTCCTCCGCCGGAAACAAACGCAGCAAGCGATGCGCGTCGTCCGGGCGACGCGCCGTCAGCCAGGCTAGATAATCCTCCGGCCGCACAATCACCAGCGAACGCTTTTCGTCCTCCGGCTTGTGGGTGCGGCGCATCAGCGCGTGCGCCTCGGCGTTTACCGTCAACTGAGTGAAGGCGTGACTGATCGAGCCATCCGGCTCCGACCACGCCCGCCATAACCCGGCCACCGCGAACGGCGCATCGTCGGCCAGGCCGATTCGCCAGCGCACCGCGCGGCCGGTTTCATACGAGGGTTCGAAGAAGGCCCGCATCGGCACCAGGCAACGCTGGCCGGCCCGCCACGGGTAGCGGAAGTTTTTCAGCTCGGCCACGGTTTCCGAGCGCGCGTTGGTGGTGGACAGCCGCATGCCGTCCGGTTGATGGCGCTTGGGCACCAGCCCGTAATTGCCCAGCCGCAGTTCCAGGCCCTGGCGGCCGGCCACGACGAAGGGAGCGGCGTAGTCCTGCCAGGCTTCTTCCTGCCAAACCAGCTCGCCGGCCTCCACGCCGAACAGCGGCAGTTGATCGGGATGGGGGCATAGATAATTGACGCACATCGGCGCAGTCTACCGGATATTGCGGCGGCCGGCCCGCCTCCTCGGTTTGACAAGCCCGCCTCAAGCGGCGACCATAAGCCCACTATGCGCCGTTTCGTCCCCTATGCCAGCCAAGATTGGATTGACGCCCGTTTCGGGGCGGGTTAGCGCGCGGCCAGACGAAGCCCGGCAACCCGCCCGCACGGCGGGTTTTTTCATATGAGCCACCACCAGGAGACTGCCATGCCTAGCAATGAACAATCCAAAGACACGGCCGCGGCGACGCTGCATCTGGTTTGCGGCAAAATCGCCGCAGGCAAGTCCACCTTAACCCGCAACCTGGCCAAACAAGCTCGCACCGTCCTGATCAGCGAGGACGAATGGCTAGCCCAGCTCTACCCGGGCGAGATCCGCACCATGACCGACTACGTGCGCCGCTCGCAGTCGCTGAAACAGGCGCTGACCGCCCACGTCGCCGCCCTGCTGCGCCAAGGCCTGTCCGTGGTGCTGGACATGCCGGCCAACACCTTGGAAAGCCGCCGCTGGATGCGCGAGCTGATCGACGCCAGCGGCGCCGCCCATGAGTTGCATCTTCTGGACGTCAGCGACGAAGCCTGCAAGGCGCGGCTGCGTCAGCGCAACGCCAAGGGCGCCCACCCGTTCAGCGTCAGCGAGGCGGAATTCGACCACATCACCCGCTACTTCGTGCCGCCCAGCCCTCAGGAAGGCTTCAACGTAGTCGCCCACAGCAACGCGGAGGTCTGAACCGGCCTCTGGCCGTCTCAGCGCAAAACGCCGGCAAGCCGGCGTTTTTTCATTGGCAAGATGGCCGCTTACCCGCCGCCGCCCGCCTTGCCGCGCCGCTAGACCCAGCCGCCCAGCATCAGCGCTCCGCACAGGGCGATGCCGCCGCCGACAAGGCGGCCCAGCCGTTCGCCCAGCGCAAAATGCGCTTCCGTTCGCCCCAACAACAAGCCGGCCGCGTGCAACAGGCCGGAAGCCAGCACGAAACCGGCGGCGTAAGCCAGGCCGGAGGCGTCGTGCGGCATCTCCTGACCATGAGCGATGCCGTGCAGCAAAGCAAAGCCGGCAATGGCTGACAAGGCCAGACCGCGCCGCGGCTGCAAAGCGAAGGCCAGCAGCAGGCCCAGCGCAATCACGCTGGCGGCGATGCCGCTTTCCAGCGCCGCCGCGCTCACGCCCAGCCAGCCCAGGACGCTGCCAACGGCCAACAAGGCCATGAAGGTCAACGGGCCTTGCCAGCGAGCCGCGCCGCCCAGCCGCCACGACCACAAGCCCACCGCCAACATGGCCAAGAGGTGGTCCAACCCGCCAAGCGGATGCGCCAGGCCGCTGGAAAAGCCGGCGACGGCGTGGCCGGGGTGGGCCTGGGCCAGCCCGCTGGCCAGCAATAGCGCCAGCGCGGCCGACAGAGGTTTACGCAAGATGGTCATTTTCAGCTCCCGAGACGTCAAGTTGCAGCATGCCCTGGGTTTCGACGAAGGCGATGATGTCGGCCAGCCCCTGGCCAAGCTTGAGATTGGAGAACACGAAGGGCCGCTCACCGCGCATGCGGCCGGCGTCGCGCGCCATCACGTCCAGCGAGGCCCCCACCAACGGCGCCAGATCGATCTTGTTGATCACCAACAGGTCCGATTTGCAGATGCCCGGCCCGCCCTTGCGCGGAATCTTGTCGCCGGCGGACACATCGATCACGTACAGCGTCAGATCCGACAGCTCCGGGCTGAAAGTGGCGGCCAGGTTGTCGCCGCCGCTTTCGATAAAGATGAGATCCAGGCCCGGATGGCGGGCGTTCAGCCGCGCCACCGCCTCCAGGTTGATCGACGCGTCTTCGCGGATGGCGGTGTGCGGGCAGCCGCCGGTTTCCACTCCGATGATGCGGTCCGCCTCCAGCGCTTGATGCTGGACCAGGAATTGCGCGTCTTCCTGGGTGTAGATGTCGTTGGTCACGGCGGCAACATTGTATTTATCGCGCAGCGCCGCGCACAGCGCCCAGGTCAGGTGGGTCTTGCCGGAGCCCACCGGCCCGCCTATGCCCACCCGCAACGGCCCGCGGCCCTTGGTGAGTCCTGTTGTGTTCATCGCTTTCTCCTTGAGATCGCGGCCGCCGGCTCAAGACCGGAACAGCCTGCTGTACTGGGTTTCATGCTTCATCGCCGCCCAGGCGAGGCCAGGGGCGAAATTGCTCAGTTGGTCCGCCGGCATCCGTCTCGCCTCCGCGCCGGCCGCGGCCACGGCCGGCAACAGCGCCGACAACAATTGCTGGCCGGCCGTCTGCCCCATCGGCATCGCCTTGAGCAGAACCGTGACCTGGTTTTCCAGCCAGCCCCATAGATACGCGTCCACCGCGCCGGCCTCGTCCACGCCCAAGGCGCGCGCCGCCTGCGCCCAAACCGCCGGCAGCGCCAACTCCGGCTGCTCCAGGCCGGCCGGCCACGGCAAAGCGGCGCACTCCGGCAGCGCTTGCAGCAAGCGGCGCAGCGAATACCCCATCTGCACGGTTTCCTGCCTCAATTCGCGGCTGTCTCGGCTGGCCAGCAATTGCAGGTTGATCCGCGCCAGCGTCGGTTGATCGTCGGCGGCCAGCGCGCGCCAGGCCTGAGCCAGCAGCGCGGCCTCGAAACGGGCCAGCGGCCCTTGCAGCACATCGCCCAACCAGGCGGCGGCGCTGGCGGCGTCACACACCAGGCCCAATTCCAGCGCGCTCTCCAGCCCTTGCGAGTAGCTATAAGCGCCGATAGGCAGGCCCGGGCTGGCCAGCCGCAGCAGTTGCAACCGCGCCAGCGCGCTCATGCCGCGCCGTACTGATGCAGCCGCGGCGGATACTGGAAAGCCGCCTCCTTGCCGTGGGAGTGATGGTGGCCGCCGCCGTAAGCGCCGGACTCCGGCTGGAACGGCGCGTCGATTTTTCGCACCTGCGCGCCCATCTGCTCCAGCATCCGCGCCAGCACCTCGTCGTCCAACAGCCGCAGCCAGCCCTCGCCCACTTGCAGATGCACATGGCGGTTGCCCAGGTGGTAGGCGGCGCGGGTCAAGGCCATGGCGTCGGCGCAACTGACATGCAGCAAGGCCTCCGGCGCGGCCACTACCCGCACCCGGCGGCCATCCTCGGCCTGCAGCACTTCGCCGTCGACCAGCGGCGGCCCCGGTTCCAGGAACAGACCGCAGTCTTCTCCGGCGGCGCTGCGGGTGCGAAGCCGGCGCTTGCCTCGCAGTTCGCAACTCATCAGCAGCTCATCGTCCCAGGCGCTCGCATCGTCGGCGCGGCGTGTCAGCAGCAACATGGCGTCCTCTCAAAACAAGAAATAGCGCTGCGCCAGCGGCAGGCGCTCGGCCGGTTCGCACCACAGCAGTTGGCCGTCGGCGCGCACCTGATAGTTTTGCGGGTCCACCTCGATATGCGGCAGATAATCGTTGTGGATCAGGTCCGTCTTGCGCAGATGGCGGCAGCCTCGCACCGCCACCAAGCGCTTGCGCAGGCCCAATTCCGCGCCGATGTCGGCCTGCAGCGCCGCCTGCGAGACAAAGGTGACGCTCCCGCGCGCCACCGCCGCGCCGCAGCTGCCGAACATCGGCCGGTAGTGCACCGGCTGCGGCGTCGGAATGCTGGCGTTGGGGTCGCCCATCGCGGCGGCGGCGATCATGCCGCCCTTGAGGATCAGGCTGGGCTTGACCGCGAAGAAGGCAGGCCGCCACAGCACCAGATCGGCCAGCTTGCCGGCTTCGACGCTGCCCACCTCATGGGCGATGCCGTGGGTCAGGGCCGGGTTGATGGTGTACTTGGCCAGGTAGCGCTTGACCCGGAAATTGCTGTGGCCGGGGCCGTCGCCCGGCAAGGGGCCGCGCTGGCGCAGCATCTTGTCCGCGGTCTGCCAGCAGCGCAGTATGGTTTCTCCCACCCGCCCCATCGCCTGGCTGTCCGAGGACATCATCGCGAAGGCGCCCAGGTCGTGCAGGATGTCCTCGGCGGCGATGGTCTCGCGCCGGATGCGGCTTTCGGCGAAGGCCACGTCCTCCGCGATGCCCGGGTCCAGGTGATGACACACCATCAACATGTCCAGGTGCTCGTCTATGGTGTTGACGGTGAACGGCCGGGTGGGGTTGGTGGAGCTGGGCAGCACATTGGCGTAGCCGCAGGCTTTTATGATGTCCGGCGCGTGGCCGCCGCCGGCACCCTCGGTGTGATAGGTGTGGATGGCGCGGCCCTTGAACGCGGCCAGCGTGGCTTCGACGAAACCAGATTCGTTCAGGGTGTCGGTATGGATCGCCACTTGCACGTCCATCTCGTCCGCCACCGTCAGGCAGTTGTCTATCGCCGCCGGGGTGCTCCCCCAGTCTTCGTGCAGCTTGAGGCCGATGGCGCCGGCGCGCACTTGCTCCCGCAGCGGCTCCGGCAGGCTGGCGTTGCCCTTGCCGGTGAAGCCCAGGTTCATCGGAAAGGCCTCCGCCGCTTCCAGCATCCGCGCCAGATGCCATGGCCCCGGCGTGCAGGTGGTGGCGTTGCTGCCGGTGGCCGGCCCGGTGCCGCCGCCTATCATGGTGGTGACGCCGGACATCAAGGCTTCTTCGATCTGCTGCGGGCAGATGAAATGAATGTGGCTGTCGATGCCGCCGGCGGTGACGATCATGCCTTCGGCGGCGATGATTTCAGTAGCGGCGCCGATGACGATGTCGACGCCGGGCTGAATATCCGGGTTGCCGGCCTTGCCGATGGCGGCGATGCGGCCGTCCTTGAGGCCGATGTCGGCCTTGACGATGCCCCAGTGGTCCAGGATGAGCGCATTGGTCAGCACGGTGTCGGCCACCTCCGCCGCCAGTCCCTGGCCCTGGCCCATGCCGTCGCGGATCACCTTGCCGCCGCCAAACTTCACCTCCTCGCCGTACACGGTGTAGTCGCGCTCCACCTCCACCCACAATTCGGTGTCGGCCAAGCGCACCCGGTCCCCGACGGTGGGGCCGAACATCTCGGCATAGGCCTGCCTGCTGATTTTCATAAGCCCCCCATTACCCGGCCCTGAAAGCCGAACACCCGCCTCAGGCCGGCCAGTTCCACCAGTTCCACGCTGCGGGTCTGTCCCGGTTCAAAGCGCACCGCGGTGCCGGCCGCGATGTTCAGCCGGCAGCCGCGGGCGGCGGCGCGGTCGAACTGCAAGGCGTCGTTGGTTTCGGCAAAGTGATAGTGCGAGCCCACCTGGATAGGCCGGTCGCCGGTATTGGCCACCGTCAGCGTCAGGGTGCGGCGGCCGGCGTTGAGCTCAATCTCGCCTTCGGCGGCCTGGATCTGTCCCGGAATCATCGCGGCGTCCTCATACAATGGGCTGGTGGACGGTAACCAGCTTGGTGCCGTCCGGAAAAGTGGCTTCCACCTGAATATCCGCGATCATCTCGGCCACGCCGTCCATCACCTCCTCGCGGCCCAGCAAGGTGGCGCCGTAATGCATCAGCTCCGCCACGTTCCTTCCGTCGCGCGCGCCCTCCATGATGGCGGCGCTGATGTAAGCCACCGCCTCCGGATAGTTCAGCTTCAGGCCGCGCGCGCGGCGGCGCTCCGCCAGCAGGCCGGCGGTGAAGATCAGCAGCTTGTCTTTTTCTCTGGGCGTCAATTCCATCGTGAAGTCCCATTTCTCATTGAAGGGTCAAGTCGCCCAGATGCGCGGCTCCTGCGCCGCGCGGCCGTGGGTGAACGGGTAAAGCAAACGCCGCGCCCGCCGCAGCCAATGATGGGCGGCTTCGGCGCTGTCGCCGATGAAGCGCGCCAGCCAGACATCCGGCAGCTGGCTGGCGGCGGCGCGGCCCGTCAGCGGCAGCGCCAATACCGCCTGGTGCAAGTCCGCCGGCAGCGACGGCCCGGCCCACAGCAGCAGGCCGGCCACGGTCTGGCCGCCCATCCCCGCCGCCGCGTCCAGCATGCGGTCGCCGCCGGCCAAGGCGGCGCGCTCGCACCAGATCAGCCGGCCGTCGCGTTCGATGTCCAGGCTTTGTCGCCAATGGCCGCGGTCGAAGCGCTCGCCGCAGGCCGGACGCCCCAGACAGAGCACGTCGCCGTACAGCAGCGCGGCATCGCCCTGCAGCCGGACGCGGCCTTGCAAGCTCACCTTCGCGCCGGCGAACAGAATGGTTTCCAGCGGCAGCCATTCCAGCCGCGCGCCGGGGGCCAAGCTCAGCTCCAGCCGCTGGCTGGCCGGGCGGCCGAATCCGTCGTACCACTTGGCGGCGCCGGGGCTGGTCAGCAGCGCGTCCGCGCCCTCCTCCAAACTCACCGTCAGGCTCAGACTGTCGCCGCCCGCCATGCCCCCCGGCGGATGCACGATGATGTGCTGGCACTGGCCGGCGGCGTCGATGAAGTGGCGTTGCACCCTCAAAGGGCCGCAATGCCAGCGCCGCACCGGAATAGTGCGTCCATCGCGGCGCTGGTAAGCCAGCTCCAGTTCGGCGGCCCAGGGCGGCGGCAGGCCGACGGCGGCGGAGTCTCGGCGCATCGCTTAGATCGCCAGCAGTCCGCGCACGCCGTCCGCCTGCATGTCGCCGCCCAGGCCGCTGCGCACCACCTCGCCGCGCGCCATCACCAGATAGCGGTCCGCCAGCGCTTCGGCAAAGTCGTAATACTGCTCCACCAGCAAAATGGCCATCTCGCGTCCAGCCGCCAGTTGGCGGATCGCCGCGCCGATCTGCTTGATGATGGAGGGCTGGATGCCCTCGGTCGGCTCGTCCAGCATCAGCAGCGACGGCCGCCCTACCAGCGCGCGGCCAATCGCCAATTGCTGCTGCTGACCGCCGGACAGGTCGCCGCCCCGGCGGCCGCGCATCTCGTCAAGCACCGGAAACATCTCGAACACGCTGTCCGGCAAGCGCCGGCCCGCCGCGCCGGAGAAGCGAGCCAGCCCCAAACGCAGATTTTCCTCCACCGTCAGCCTCGGAAAGATTTCGCGCCCCTGCGGCACATAGGCGATGCCGCGCGCCGCGCGCTGATGCGGGGCCAGCGCGGCAATGTCCTCGCCGCGCCAGAGCATGCGCCCGCCGCGTATCGGCAATTGCCCGCTCAGGCATTTGAGCAGCGTGCTCTTGCCCGCGCCGTTGCGCCCCAGCAGGCAGGTGATCTGCCCAGTCTCGGCGCGCAGGCTGATACCGCGCAGGATGCGGCTGCCGCCGTAATACTGTTCCAGTCCGTCGATTTCCAGCATGTCAGCGCCCCAGATACACTTCGATCACCCGCTCGTTCGCCTGCACCTGCCGCAGCGTCCCCTCCGCCAGCACCGCGCCTTCGGCCAGCACCGTCACCTTGCCGCCCAGGCTGGCGACGAAATCCATATCGTGTTCCACCACCATCAGGGAGTGCTCGCCCTTCAGGCTCAGCAGCAGCTCCGCGGTCTGCTCGGTTTCGGCGTCGCTCATGCCGGCCACCGGCTCGTCCAGCAAGAGCAGCTTGGGTTGCTGAGCAAGCAGCATGCCAATCTCCAACCATTGCTTTTGGCCGTGCGACAGCAGGCCGGCCAGCCGGCCGCGCTGATCTTGCAGCCGCACCCGTTCCAGCAGCTCGTCGATGCGGCGGCGCGGAGCCGCGCCCAGCCGCGCGCGCAGGCTGGCGCGCACCGATCGGTCCCCGGCCAGCGCCAGCTCCAGGTTGTCCGCCACCGTCATCGCCTCGAATACCGTGGGCTTCTGGAATTTGCGCCCTATCCCCAGTTGGGCGATTTCGGCCTCGTCGTGCCGGCGCAGGTCTATGGTCTGGCCGAAGAACACGCTGCCGGCGTCGGGCCGGGTCTTGCCGGTGATCACATCCATCATCGTGGTCTTGCCGGCGCCGTTGGGGCCGATCACCACCCGCAATTCGCCGACGGCGATCGACAACGTCAAGCGGTTCAAAGCGCGGTAACCGTCGAAATCAACCATGACATCGTCAAGATACAATATCTGTCCGTGCCGGATGTCCAGCCCCGGTGTCAATGGACGGGACAAGCCCACCGTCTCTCCCTCCCACTGTCCGCGCGGAACGGGATTTTCGCTTGTTGCATTCATGTCGCATATCCGGAAAATAAATAAACGCGCGGCCGCTTCACGCGCCGCGGCCTCGCGCCAGCAAACCCATCAAGCCGCGCGGCAGCAACAGGGTGCCGGCGATGAACAGGCCGCCCAGAAAGAACAGCCAGTACTCCGGCAAGGCCACGGTGAACCAGCTCTTGGCCGCATTGACCAAGACGGCCCCCAATACCGGTCCGACCAAGGTGCCGCGGCCGCCCACCGCCACCCAGACGGCGGCCTCAATCGAATTGCCAGGCGACATCTCGCCCGGATTGATGATGCCGGCCTGCGGCACGTACAAGGCGCCCGCCAGCCCGCAAAGCATGGCGGACAACACCCATATCGCCAGCTTGTAATCTTGCGGCCGATAACCGCAGAACATCAGCCGCGATTCGGCGTCGCGCACCGCGGTGAGAATGCGGCCGAACTTGCCGCGCATCAGCCAGAACGCCCCCAGCAAAGACAGCGACAGCAATAGCGCGCTGAGGAAGAACAGCCAGGCGCGGGTGGCCGGCTCGGCAATGCCGAAGCCCAGGATGCGCTTGAAACCGGTAAAGCCGTTATTGCCGCCAAAACCAGTCTCGTTGCGGAAGAACAGCAGCATCGCCGCGTAGGTCAGCGCCTGGGTGATGATGGAAAAATACACGCCGCGAATGCGGGAACGAAAAGCCAGCCAGCCAAAGCCCAGCGCCAACAGCCCCGGCGCGCCCACCGCCAGGCACAAGGCCCAGGCCAGGTGCTCGCTGCCCTGCCAGAACCACGGCAGCGCCCGCCAGTCCAGCGACACCATGAAATCCGGCAGCGCGCTCTGGTAGACGCCATCGCTGCCGATCTGCCGCATCAGATACATGCCCATGCCGTAGCCGCCCAGCGCGAAGAACAAGCCGTGGCCCAGGCTGAGCAAGCCGGCATAGCCCCAGACCAGGTCCAAAGCCAGCGCCAGTACCGCGTAACACAGAATCTTGCCAGCCAGGGTCAGAACATAAGCCGATACCCGCCAGCCGCTGTCCGCCGGCGCGAACACGTGCAGCAAGGGCAGCGCCAGCAGACCGAGCCAGACCAGGGCCAACGCCGCCGCGCCCCAGCGCCGGCGGCCCAGGCCGGACAAGAGTTTCAAAGAGTAAGGAAGATGCATGGCGGCTCCTAATCCACGGCCCGGCCCTTGAGGGCGAACAGGCCTTGCGGACGTTTTTGGATGAACAGAATGATGCCGGCCAGGATCAGAATCTTGCCTAGCACCGCGCCCAGCGCCGGTTCCAGCAGCTTGTTGGCCACGCCCAGACCCAGCGCGCCCCAGGCCGCGCCGGCCAACTGGCCCACGCCGCCCAGCACCACCACCATGAAACTGTCGACGATATAACCCTGGCCCAAGTCCGGACCGACATTGCCTATCTGGCTCAGCGCCACTCCGCCCAGGCCGGCGATGCCGCTGCCCAGGCCGAAGGCCAGCATGTCCACCCGCCCGGTGGCCACGCCCAGGCTGTCCGCCATGCCCCGGTTCTGGGTCACCGCGCGCACAAACAGACCCAGCCGGCTGCGGTTCAGCGCCAGCCAGACCAGGCCCAGCGTCAGCGCGGAGAACAAAATGACGGCGATGCGGTTGTAGGGCAGCGTCAGCGCCGGGCTCAAGACCCAGCCGCCGTTCAGCCAGCCGGGATTGGCTACCGCCACGTTCTGCGCGCCGAACAGCGTTCGCACCAACTGCATCAACGCCAGGCTGATGCCCCAGGTGGCCAGCAGCGTTTCCAGCGGCCGGCCGTAGAGGTGGCGGATTACCAGCCGTTCCAGCGCCATGCCCACGCCGGCGGTGAACAGGAAGGCCGCCGGCAAGGCCAGCGCCAGATAGGCGTCGGCGGCGGCCGGCCAGCGGCTGTGGAACAGGCTTTGCGCCGCATAAGCGACATAGGCCCCCAACATCAGCATCTCGCCGTGCGCCATATTGATCACGCCCAGCAAGCCGTAAGTAATGGCCAGGCCCAGCGCCGCCAGCAGCAGCACCGATCCCAGGCTGAGGCCGGCGAAGGCCGCGCCCAGCAAATTGTCCACCTGAACGCTGGCGCGGATGGCCGCTTGCGCACTCGTCGCGGCGGCGCGCACCCCGGCGTCGCTTTCGCTGGCGGCGTCGGTCAAGGGCGCCAACAAGGCCAAGGCGGCCGGATCGCCGCTGTCCGCCAGCGTCATGGCGGCGCCCCTCCGCTGCGCCGGGTCCGGGCTGGCCAACGACAAACGCGCGCACGCTTGCTCCAACGAGCGCCGCAGCTCGGCGTCGCCCTCCCGCGCCAGCCGGTTTCGCAGCAAGGGCAGCAAGACCGGGTTGGCGCTGTCCGCCAGCGCGCGGACCGCGGCCAGCCGCCGTACAGGATCCGCCGCGTCCAAGTGAGCAACCGCGTGAAACACCGCCAAAGCGCCGCGCAGCCGATTGTTCAGCGGCAGCGGCTCCAGGCTGGCGGCGTCGCCCGCCGCTGGCTGGCCGGACACCGCGTCGGCGAGCGCGCCGTCCGGCCTCAGCCACAACACGCGCCGGCCATCGGCGGACTGCAACAGCCGGCCCACCTCCAACGCGGCCACCGCCGCGCGGCGCTCCGCGTCCGGACGCGGCGCCCAGCTTTCAATCAAGCCGGCGCGCTCGGCCGGATCTACGCCGGCCAGGTCAGCCAAGGGGCCGGCGCCGGCCGCGGCGCACCACAGCGCCAGCGCCCAAGACAAGGCTTTACACCAGGACATCGCGGACTCCTTCTCGGCTCACTTGCTTTTCACCGGGGCATCCGGCCGTTTGTCGTTGCCAGGCAGGTAGGGACTCCACGGTTGGGCGCGCACCACGCTCCGGCTTTTCCACACCACCGAGAACTGTCCGTTGGGCTGAATCTCGCCAATCATCACCGGCTTGCGCAAATGGTGGTTGCGGGCGTCCATCTCCAGCGGATAGCCCGACGGCGCGTCCAGGCGCATCCCGGCCAGGGCCTTGCTCACCGCGGCCACATCGGTGCTGCCGGCCTTGCGCGCCGCTTGCGCCCATAGCCGGATGCCGACGTAGGTCGCCTCCATCGGATCGTTGGTCACCAGCTTGTCCGCCCCGGCGATGCCTTTCTTGCGCGCCCAGGCGCGGTAGTCCGCCATCCATTTGGCGTTGACCGGATTCTTCACGCTCATGAAGTAATTCCAGGCCGCCAGATGGCCGGCCAAGGGCTTGGCGTCCATGCCCTTGAGTTCCTCCTCGCCCACCGAGAACGCCATCACCGGCACCTCGGCCGCCTTCAGGCCCTGATTGCCCAGCTCTTTGTAGAACGGCACATTGGAGTCGCCATTGATGGTGGACACCACCGCGGTCTTGCCGCCGGCGGCGAACTTCTTGATATTGGCGACGATGGTCTGGTAATCGTTATGGCCAAACGGGGTGTAGGCCTCTTGGATGTCCGCGTCCTTGACCCCCTTGGTTTTGAGGAAAGCGCGCAGAATCTTGTTGGTGGTGCGCGGGTAGACATAATCGGTGCCCAGCAGGAAGAAGCGCCGCGCGCCGCCTCCCTCCTTGCTCATCAGGTACTCCACCGCCGGGATCGCCTGCTGATTGGGCGCCGCGCCGGTGTAGAACACATTGGGCGACATCTCCTCGCCCTCGTACTGCACCGGGTAGAACAGCAAGCCGTTCAACTCCTCGAACACCGGCAGCACCGATTTGCGCGATACCGAAGTCCAACAGCCAAAGGTCACTGCCACCTTATCTCGGCTCAGCAGTTGGCGCGCCTTCTCCGCGAACAGCGGCCAGTTGGATGCCGGATCCACCACCACCGGCTCCAGCTTTTTGCCCAGCACGCCGCCGTCGGCGTTGATCTGGTCGATGGCGAACAGCGCCATATTCTTGAGCGAGGTTTCGGAAATGGCCATGGTGCCGGACAGGGAGTGCAGCACCCCTACCTTGATGGTGCCGGCGGCAAGGGCCGGCGCGGCGCCGAGGCCGCCCAGCGCCAGGCTCAGCGCAAGGGTAGGCAAGACATGAGGGCGAATGAACATGGGAAGCTCCTGGGGCGATCCTGAAACGCCGGGAGGCCGTCTGGCCGGCCCGGCTGGAAATTGTTGCACTGCAGGATCAGACTAAGCCCCGGCCCGCCCGGCCGAAATACGTTACATGACGTATGCCCCCTCACCCGCCGCCGGCGCTGCGCAAAGCCAGCGCCGCGGCCGAGGTGCGGGTTTCCACCCCCAGGCGGGCGAACACATGCTCCAGATGCTTGTTGACGGTGCGCGGACTCATGCCGAGGATGTCGCCGATATCGCGGTTGGTCTTGCCCAGGCTCAGCCAATGCAGCACCTCGGCCTGTCGCGGAGTCAGCCCCAGCGCCCGCATCAGGCGCTGCGGCGCCGCGGCTTCGCCTCTCTCGCTCAAGGCCAGCAAACACTCGTCCCCGGCCAGCCGCCGCGCCAACAAACCCGAGCCGTCGCCCCCCTCCAACGCCAGGCTCGCGCCCGCCTCGGCCTGGCCCAGCCAGGGCCGCCAGCGTTCCGCCAGCGCCGACTCGGACCAGCCGTGGGCCTGCAGCAGACCGCGCGCGCGCTCGGTCAGCCACAGCGGCCGGCCGCTGGCCGGGTCCGCCGCCAGCAAGGCCTGGCCCGACGCCTCCAGCGCCTGCCGCGCCCGGCACAGCTGGCGCGCGCTGCCAATATGGGCGGCCAGGCGCGCCAATACCTCCGCCGGCCGCAGCGGCTTGACCACGTAGTCCGCGCCGCCGGCGGCAAACGCCGCCAGCACGTGCTCGCTGTCGCTGAGCCCGGTCATGAACACGATGGGAATCGCCTGCGTTTCCGCCTCCGCCTTCAAGCGCCGCGCCGTCTCGAAGCCGTCCATGCCCGGCATCACCGCGTCCAGCAGAATGATGTCCGGCCGGCATTCGGCGGCGCGCCGCAAGGCCGCCGCGCCGTCCGTGGCCAGCAAGACCCGGTAACCCGCCGAATCCAGCGCGTCGTGCAGCAAGGCCAGGTTTTCCGGCTGATCGTCGACGATCAGCACCGTCGCCCGTTCCGGCCGCGGCGCGCTCATGCCGGCGCTCCCGGCAGCCATTGCAGCAACTCGTCCAGCCGGCAGCCGTCCAGCAGGCTACGCGCCCGCGAGAGGAACGGCGCGTAAGCCGGGTCCGCGCCCAGCGCACCCACCTCCAAGCGCAGCAGGGCGGCGCGCGCGCCGCGCAAGTAGCCGCGCCGCAAAGCCTGCCGCAACTCGTCCAGCGCCTCCTCCGGCGGCCAGCGCAGCGCCGGCTCCGCGCCGCTCAGCCACGCCAGCCCCAAGCGCTGGCCAATCCAGTCCAGCAGGCGCTCTACGCGGATGGGCTTGACGAAGAAATCCTCGGCGCGGATGCCCGCGTCGTTGTCCTGCCCCCGCTCGAAGGCGTTGGCGGAAATCACCGCCAGCGCCGGCGCGTCGCCGTGCCGACGACGGATGCGCCGCAGGGTTTCCCAGCCGTCCAGGCCCGGCATCGCCAGATCCATGCACACCAGATCCGGCAGCGTCCCGGCCTGCTCCAGCCGGTCCAGACAAGCCTGGCCGCTGGCGGCCTGCTCCACCTCGAAGCCCAAAGGCAGCAAGGCGCTGGCCAGCATCTCCCTGTCCTGCGCATGATTGTCCACCAGCAGCACCCGCCGCCGCCGGCCCTGGTAGCCGACGCGCGCCGACAAGGGCGGCGCCGGCGCGGCGCCCAGCCGCGGCAGGAACAAGCGCAGCGTAAATACGCAGCCCCCGCCCGGCCGGCTATCCAGCCTCAGCTCGCCCCCCATCAGCGAGGTCAGCATCCCCGCAATGGTCAGGCCCAGCCCGCTGCCGCCCTGGCCGGCGGCCCCGCTGCCGCGTTCAAACGGCTCGAACACGCGCTCGGCCTCCTCCGGCGCGATGCCGGGGCCGGTGTCGGCAATTTCGAAACACGCCACCTCGCCCTGATAGCGCAGGCCCAGGCTGACCTCGCCGTGCGCGGTGAACTTGACCGCGTTGCCCAGCAAGTTGATCAGAACCTGCCTCAGCCGGCGTTCGTCGGCGCGCACCCTGGCCGGCCATTCCCCTTGCGGCAGAAAACGAAAGCCCAGCCCCTTCTCCCGCGCCTGCAACTGGAACATCGCCGTCAATTGGCGGATGAACTCAGCGAAATCCAGCGGCCGCGGCTCCAGATTGAGCCGGCCGCTCTCGATCCGCGCCAGATCCAGCGTGCCCTCGATCACCGACAGCAGGTGATCGCCGCTGCGACGGATCACCGCCAGCGCCGGCCGCTTCGACGGCGGAATCTCAGGGTCCCCGTCCAGGATCTGCGCATAGCCCAACATGCTGTTCAGCGGCGTGCGCAGCTCATGGCTGAGCGTGCTCACATAACGGCTCTTGGCCTGGTTGGCCTGTTCCGCGGCCCGGCGCGCCTTTTGCAATAGCGCGTCGGTGCGGCGGTGGGACGCGATCTCCCGCAACAAGCGCTGGGTCTGCCGCTTGGACTCCTGCCTCGCCACCTGCCGGCTCTGGCGCAGCAAAACCAGCCACCACGCCAGCACGCTGCCGCCCAACAGCAGGCCCGCGCCCAGTTGCGGCAGCCGCGCCGCCAGCGCGTCCAAGCCCGGTCGGCTCCGCGCCAGGCAAAACAAGCCGCCCAACAACAGGCCCAAGCCCGCCAGCAACAGCGTCATCAGCAGCAGATAATCGGCCAGGCCTCGTTGCAGATACGGCCGGCAAGCACTCGGCAACAGCCGGCTCAGCCATGCGCGCCATTGCTCGTCCAGCCGCGCCTTGGGCTTGCAGCGGTCATCGCAACGCGCGTCCAGCGTGCAGCACAAGGAGCAGATCCAGCCTCGATACGCCGGACAGCTCACCATGTCCGGCGGCTCGTACTGGCGGCGGCACAATACGCAGCGCTGCGGCGGGGTCGGCGGCAACGCCGGCCGGCGCGCCAGGTAATAACGGCCGCCGCTGAGCCAGGCCAGCGCCGGCGTGGCCAGCAAAGCGGTCAGCAAAGACAGGAAGGGCGCCAGCGGCTGCATCTGCTCGCCCAACGCCCCCAGATGCGCCGACACCGAAACCGCCGAGGCCAAGACCAGCGAACCCAGCCCCACCGGATTGACGTCGTAGAGATAGCCCCGGCGGAACTCTATGCCCGGCGGGCTCAGCCCCAACGGCTTGTTGATCGCCAAATCCGCCGCCACGGTGACCATCCAGGCGATGGCCAGATTGGCGAACAGCGCCAGCACATGCGCCAGCGCCTGGAAAACCTCCAGCTCCATCAGCAAGAGCGCGATCAAGAGATTAAAGACCACCCACACCACCCGTCCCGGATGGCTGTGGGTCAGCCGCGCGAAGAAATTGGACCAGGCCAGCGAACCGGCGTAGGCATTCGTGACATTGATCTTCAGCTGCGACAGCAGCACGAACAGCACCGTCGCCGCCAGCGCCAGCCGGCCGTCGCCCCATCCCTGGACATAGCCGAACCAATACAGGCGCGCCGGATCCGGCGCCGGCCCTCCGGCCTGACTATGGTCCAGAACCAGCCAGGCCAGCAGCGCGCCGCCCAGCATCTTCAGCATGCCCGGCAACACCCAGCCCGGGCCGCCGGCCAGGCAAGCCAGCCACCAGCGGCGGCGCTGGCCGGCGGCGGGCGGCGGCATGAAGCGCAGATAGTCCGCCTGCTCCCCCATCTGCGCGATCAAGGCGATGCCGATGCCGAAGGCCGCACCAAAACGGCGCAGATCGAAACCGCCCGCCCCGCCTTCCGCCCCGGCATAGTGCCAGAAGCCGCTCAGCGCCTCCGGCTGGCGCGCCAGCACAAAGCCGTAAGGCAACAGCAGCAAGCCCAGCCACAGCGGCTGGGTCCAGGCTTGCAGCCGGCTGATGGCGGTGACCCCGTGAGCCACCAGCGGCAGCACCGCCACTGTGCACAGCAGATAGCCCCAGGCCGGCGGCAGACCAAACCCCAACTCCAGCGCATACGCCATGATGGCGGCTTCCAGCGCGAAGAAAATAAAGGTGAAGGCGGCGTACAGCAAGGAAGTGACGGTGGAGCCCAGATAACCGAAACCGGCGCCGCGGGTCAGCAAATCCATGTCCACGCCATAGCGGGCGGCGTAGACGCTGATCGGCAGGCCAACCAGCAAAATCACCAGCCCCACCGCCAGAATGGCCCAGGCCGCGTTGACGAAGCCTCCCGCCGTCAGCATCGCCGCGCCCACCGCCTCCAACACCAGAAAGGCGGCGGCGCCGCCCAGCGCGGTGTGCGCCACTCGCCACGGCGACCAGCGCCGGAAGCTGTGCGGGGTATAACGCAGCGCAAAATCCTCCAGCGACTCGCGCGCTACCCAGCTGTTGTAATCGCGACGGACTTTCACCGCGTAAAGCGGCGCGGGATCGGAGGCGGACATGGCGGCGGCCTTGAGCGTATGCTAACAACAGCTTCAATGCAAAAAGCTTGCCAATGGCCGCCGCGGGCCGTAAAGCTCGGCGGCGCGGCATCGCGCGCGGCCGCGCCCGTTTTATACGATACGAATCGTAAATGTACTGATTGCGTAAAGAATTTCGCTGCACCGCCCGTAAACAAGCTATTCACACAACATTAAGCAAGCGCTAATATTCATTGGCAACCACCACCCAGGCCGGCCCCGCCGACCCGCCACATTAAGGACTTCCCGATGGATACCCTGTTGTTTCTACTGCTAGCCGCCTCCCTGCTGGCCCTGATTCTGCGCAAGCGCCAATGGGCCTACGCCAGCTGGGGCCTGGCCTTCGCGCTCACGCTGTACTGGTTCAAGTTCCACGCCACCAGCACATTGCCCATTTCCCTGTGAGGAGCCCGACATGACGCAAAACCTCACCGGCAAACTAAACCAGCTGGGCCTGCTGCTGATCAACCTGATGCTGCTCGTCGCCTTCTACTTCCAGTTCGCCCAGCATGAACTGCCCTGCCCGCTCTGCCTGCTGCAACGCGTGGCCTTGTGCGCGATAGCGGTGGCGCTGGCCGCCAACGTGCTGCTGGGCGACAAGCCCGGCCATTACGGCATGATGCTGCTGGCCGCCGCCGCCGGCTTCGCCGTGGCCGGCCGCCAAGTGCTGTTGCACATCGCCCCCGGCGACGCCGGCTTCGGCCCGCCCGTCCTGGGCCTGCACTTCTACACCTGGGCCGCCATCGCCTTCTTCGCCGTCTTCATCGGCAGCGGGCTGTTGCTGATGCTGTGCCAGCGAGAACACAGCTTCGACCGCCAGCCCCCGGCGCAACTGAGCCGGCTGGCCAGAGCCGGCGTGGCCCTGACCATGTTGCTGCTCTTGGGCAACGCCCTGTCCGTGTTCCTCGAATGCGGCCTGGCGGCCTGCGGAGAAAGCCCGATCAACTATCTGCTGCTTAACTAAACCCGCCCCGCGCCGCCGCTAGATCGACCAATCCTCGTCCGGCGCGGCGGCGCGCGCCGCCGGCGCTTCCGGCCGCAGCACCAGCCACAGCGCCAGCGCGATCAAACCGCCGCCCAAGGCCTGGGACAGCGTCGCCGTCTCGCCCAGCGCCAGCCAACTCCAGAAAATGCCGAAGGGCGGAATCAAGAACGTCACCGTCAACGCCTTCAGCGGGCCGACGTCGGCTATCAAGCGGAAGTACAAGATATAGGCCAGCGAAGTACACAGCAGGCCCAAGGCCAGCATGGCCAGCCACACTTCCGCTCCCGCCGCCGGCCACCTCAAGGGCTGCGCGCTTGCCTGCCACGCCATGAACGGCAACAGCAGCACCACCGCGCCCAGCTGGCTGCCCAAAGCCACCACGCGGCTATCCAGGCCGCCCCGGTCCGCTATCCAGCGCCGGGTCAGAAACCCCGCCAGCCCATAGCAGGCGGTGGCCGTCAGACAAGCCGCCACGCCCCACAGCGCTTCCGGCCCCGCGGCCGGCCCCGTCCGCGTCAACACCGCCACGCCCGCCAAGCCAATCAACACGCCGGCCAGCTTGTTGGCGGTAATACGTTCTCCAAACGCCGCCGCGCCGATCAACACCCCCATCAGCGGCGTGCTGGCGTTCAAGATCGCGCTATAACCGGCCGGCAACACCCGGGCCGCCAGCGCGAACAGCAAAAAAGGCAGGCCGGAATTGATCACCCCCAGCATCATGGTGGCGGCCAGCTTGCCCTTGAAGGACAAACGCACCCGCAGCAAGGCGATCAACCCCAACAGGCCCGCCGCCCCCAGCGCCACCCGGCCAAACGCCGTGGGCAAGGCGCCCAGCGCCGGCGCAGCGATGCGCATGAACAAAAAACTGCCGCCCCACAAAGCCGCCAACAGCAGCAAACGACTCAAGCTCGCCATCCCCATGATGCCTCTCCCTTCGCCTTGTATTTAACTTTGCTAAACCAGATACTGAAATCATCAACCGCAAAGATGCGGCGAACAAACGATTTTTCCTGCTTGATGATTTAGAAAATCTAAACGAATATGCCCAAACCACCGCTGGACTCCCTCCGCTTCTTTGAAGCCGCCGCAAGACGGCTCAGCGTCAAGCAGGCCGCCGAAGAACTGCACGTCACGCCCGGCGCCGTCTCCCAGCAACTGCGCAAACTTGAAAGCTTCCTCGGCCAGCCCTTGTTTGAACGCCGCGCCCGCGGCCTGACGCTCAACGCCGCCGGCCGCGACTACCTGGACGCCTGCCGCCAAGCGCTGGACCTGATAGACCACGCCACCGCGCGGCTAAACGGCGCGCGCCGGGTGATCCTGCTCAGTTGCACCCCCTCGTTTGGCGCTCAATGGCTGCTGCCGCGGCTACAGGGCTTCCTGCGCGAGCACCCGCATATCGACGTCCACGTCAGCACCGGCAACCGCGTGGTCGACCCCGCTTCGGAAAACATCCACTTCGCCGTGCGCCACGGCCTGGGCGACTACCCCGGCCTCAACGCTTGCAAGCTGCTGGACGACGAACTGACGCCGGTATGCGCGCCCACGCTGCCGGCGCGGCTGGACGCCCTCAGCGGGGAACGGCTGCTGCACGACGAACACCGCGGCGATTGGCAGCTATGGAGCCGCGCCGCCGGCCTGGAACTGGACTGCGACCAAGGCGTGGTCTGCGTGGACTCCAACGCCGCCATCGAAGCCGCGCTGGCCGGCCGCGGCTACGCGCTGGCGCGGCGCTCCTTGCTGCAAGCCGAACTGGCCGCCGGCCGGCTGCGCGAACTCCCCGCGCCGCAGCTGCGAAGCGACCTCGCTTATTACCTGATACACCGTCCGGACCTCCTGCGCGACCCGAAAATGGGCGTCTTCAAACAATGGCTGCTGGAACAAGCCGCGGCCGCCCAAAACAAAAGCCCGCCGGGCGGCGTAATGCCAGTCAGTTAACGCTGACTGGCATTTTTCGTTGGATATTTGTGTGCCCTGTTCTTCACGACTCGCGGGCAATGTCGGCCTGGTCTGCGTGGTGGCAGCACAAACAGCCTCGACTGCTCCAGTAAGCGCGCCAATTGGGCGGGTAACGTACCTGCTGATGCCAGACTGGCAAAGCACAACACATTCAAT
>NZ_MUKU01000030.1 GCF_002081825.1 Chromobacterium haemolyticum
GATGGCCCGAGCTTCCCAATAGGCCGGTAGGGTTGGATTGTGTTCGCGGGCCTGCGGCGAGACCTTCATCCGGACCCGGTAATCGGTCGGGTGTGGATCTAGGCGTTCCCATTTGCTGTTGGCCTTGGCCGGAATCAACCAATGGCGCTCAGTGCCGGCTTGCTGAAGTTGCAGCAGTAGGTCCGCACTGAGAAAGCCCTTATCGAACACCGTGAGCGAATGATCTGGAACCGCCTGTAGCAAGTCGCGCGCATAGCGCATTTCACTCTTGCCATATTCGCCAAACACCGCTTCCCGTACTAAATGGGTGGCCAATGCCGTTAGCGTCAGCAGCCGCAACTGGGGGTAGCTTGCCACAACGCCCGAGGCATAGACCTGAGCACCAAAGTGCTGGCGATTTTCCGGCGTGTCGGAGGTTCGGAGGGTGCTGCCATCGATGGCATAACGGGCTAACCCACGCCAAGTTCGTCCGCGTCGCTGCCGTTCATCCCAAGCCCCGGCGCAGAGAGAGTGAAGAGTTGAGCCAATGGTTCTTCTCCGAGCCGCTGTCGTGCCTGGGTCAAAGCGCTTTTGGCAATGTCGGGGTTAGCCTCGTCGGGCAGCACCAAATCGAGATGGGCAGCGACTTCCGGGATGGATTGATGCCGGAACCTAGCCAGCGCGATCAGAAGCCAGACGACCTGCTCGGCCGGCAATTTACGCCGTCGCACGCTGGCTTTGCCGGTCACTGCAAGGGCGTGGACGATCCATTGAGGATCAATTTTCTGAGAAAGGGCAGAGAAATCAGGGTGTTTGTGAGCCTTGCCAACCATAGGGATGGAAATGAGTGAGTCAACATGAGCGAAGTATGAGCAAGATTCGCACCATGAAAAATGCCGTTCACTTGCTTAAGTGAACGGCATTACAGCGAGGCTGTGGTGTTTTTATTGATACGGTCTTAATCATTAAGACTCTACGGCATTATCAGGATGCCATTGTCACCCTCCTCCTATAACCCATCCGGAACACAAACCCCAGCACCAGCATGACCATCATGCTGGCCGCCAGGCTCAGCGGGCTGCCCCAAACCAACGGCGCGATCAGACCCGCCACCACGCTGGACATCATGGTCTGGAAAAAGCCCTGCAGCGAGGAAGCGGTGCCGCGCAGCGATGGGAACTGGTCCATCAGGTTTAGGGTGATGGACGGCGCGGCGATCGACATGCCGGTGGTGTACAGCGCCAGTGGCAGCACCGCCCACGGCATCGCGGCTTCCGGCGCCAGCAGGTTGTACAGCAAGTTCCAGCCGGCGGCGATGAACATCACCACGTAGCCGCGCGACACGATGTCCTTCTGCGACACCCGCCCCGCCATCTTGCCGGACAAATAGGCGCCAAACATGATGCCGGACACCGCCGGGCCGAACATCCACAGGAACTGCTCAGGCCCCAGGTGCAGATGCTGCATCAGAAATACCGGCGCCGACGGGATGTACAAGAAGAAGCCGGCGAAATTGAAGGACACCGCTGCGGTCAGCAGCTGGAACTCGCGCTTGCGCCCCACCTGCCAGTAGTTGGCCAACAGATACTTGATTTTCAATGGCTGCCGTACGGACTCATGATGGGTTTCCGGCAAGGCAAACCAACTCATCAGGAACAGCGCCAGGCCGATCAAGGCCATGAACACGAAGATGGAATGCCAGCCGAAAGCGCCGAACAGCCAGCCGCCCACCACCGGCGCAATCGCCGGCGACAGCGAGAACAGCATGGTCACCTGCGACATCAGCCGCTGAGCGTCGGCGCCGTCCAGCTTGTCGCGGATGATGGCGCGCCCCACCACCAGGCCGGCACCGCCACAAAAGCCTTGCAGCGCGCGGAACAGCAGCAGCTGGCCCAGGCTGTCGGCCAAAGCGCAGCCTATCGACGCCAGGCTGAACAACAAGGTGGTGACCAGCACCACCGGGCGACGGCCCACCGCGTCCGAGATCGAGCCATGCCACAGCATCATCACCGCGTAAGACAATAGATATACCGTCAACGCCTGCTGCATCTGCAGTGGCGAGACCGCCAGGCTTTGTCCGATCGCACTCATCGCCGGCAGGAAAGTGTCGATCGAAAACGGCCCCAGCGTGGACAGGGCCGCCAACAGGATTGCCAGCCCGAAGTGGCTGCGAGTGGAGGGGTGCATGGCGGATAAATAACAATGAGAGTCAATGCATGTTAACGGTTAGGCCGACACTTGCCAAACCGGACTGATATAAATAAAACGTCATAGTGCATATCTTGCCGTTCAAGCTCGCGCCGCTGGCGCCGGCTTCGATTTCGTGCCACGATCAATCCACTCCACGCCAGCCATAACAAGGAGAGACCAGCATGATCCGCCTGTATCACAACCCCCGCTGTTCCAAATCCAGAGAGGCGCTGAGCCTGCTGGAAAACGCCGGCGCGGAAATAGAAATCATAGAGTACCTGAAGCACCCGCCCAGTTACGAAGAACTGGAGCGCCTGCTGACTCTCCTAAACATGGAGCCGCGCGACTTGATTCGCCAGAAAGAGGAGGAGTACGCCGAACTCTACCTGGACGACATCACGCTAGAACCCAGACATCTGATTACCGCCATGATAGACAATCCCAAGCTGATCGAGCGCCCTATCGCCGTCTGCGGCGAACGCGCCGTGGTGGGGCGGCCGCCGGAACGGGTGCTGCAGCTTCTGGACTAAGCTTCGCCGGCTCCGCCCTCCAGCGCCCAAGGCAATCGCTCTTGGGCGTTTTTGCACCCAACGCCCCGCCGGCCTGCATCTGTCCCATCCCCTTCAAAATTATCACTTGCGGAATAGTAACATCCGTTACTAAAATAACGACCATGAATCCAACCAAGTCATTTCAAACGCTTGAGCAGGCCGTTAACCGGATCGAAGCGCGTTTTCCCGGCGTGCCCCGCCAGGAAGTCATTCTGGCGCGCTTGCTATACCACATCCTGCCGCGGCTGTCCGCCCATCTGTGCGACAAGCTGAAGCATCACGGCCTCAACGAGACGGTGTGGATGGCCTTGCTGGCGCTGTACGCCTGCCCGCAACAAGCGCTCTATCCGTCTGAAATCAGCGACACACTGGATTCATCACGCACCAACGCCACGCGCATTGCCGACGAACTGGTCAAAAATGGTTGGGCAGCTCGTTCGCCCAGCGCGGAGGACCGGCGCAAGATCCTGCTGGAGTTGACGCCGAGCGGCGTGCAACTCGTGGAATCCCTGCTGCCCGTTTCACGCGAATGCCACCGCGAGTTGTGGTCGGATTTCGACGCCGCGGAAAAACAGGAGTTCGAACGCTTATTGCGCAAACTGCTCTGCAGCCTGGGCGGTTAAAGCTGGGAAACCGGCTTTTTTTCGCCCTTATAATAACTTGCGTGACTATCACATCATCAATCACTTTACCAATTGCTAATACAGCAAGTGAATACGGGAGTCCCACAAGGTGAAAAAGACTCAATGGCAGCACGGCGTCAGCGCCCTGCTGCTCAGCGCCCTGCTGGGCGGCTGCGCGAGCTTCGGCCCTGACAACGTCCCGGCATCTGAGCTCAAAGCCGAACAATTACGGCTGGCCAATGGCCAGGGCGAACAGATCGCCAATGATTGGTGGACGCAACTGAACGACGCCGTGCTGAACCAGCTGGTAGCCAAGGCCCTGCAGGACGCGCCCTCGCTGAAACTGGCCGAAGCCCGGCTGAGCCAAGCGCGCGCCGCAGTCGGCATCGTCGAAGGCAATAGCGGCCCCAAACTCGATTTCAGCGCCAATATGACGCAGCTCCATTACGAGTTCCCGGCGCCGATCTCGCGCGACTACGTCAACGCCTACACCGCGATGCTGATGGGCAGCTGGGAGTTCGACTTCTGGGGCAAGCACCGCGGCCAGATCGACGAAGCCGTCGGCCAGCAGCAAGCCATCGCCTTCGAAGGCGCGCAAACCCGGCTGACGCTGACTCAAGCCGTCATCGCCCAATACACCCAGTTGCAGCGGCTGCAGGCGCAAAGCGCGGTGCTGGCCAAGCGTATCCAACTGGCGGAAAGCCGCCAGACGCTGACCCAGGCCCGCATCAACGCCGGCCTGCTGCCGGGCGACAACCAGCGCGGCAACGAAGTTTCGCTGCATCGCCTGCGCCAGCAGCAAAGCGCGCTAACCCAGGACAGCGACCGCGCTCGTCATGCGCTGGCGGCGCTGACCGGCCAAGGCCCGGAAGCCTTGCGCGGCTTGCAAGCCGGCAAGGCGCTGACCGTGCCGGCCATGGACGCCGACAGCCTGAGCGCCGACCTTCTGGGCAAGCGCCCGGACATCGCCGCCCAGCGCGCGCGGGTGGAAGCCACCGCCGGCGCGGTCAAGGCAGCGCGCGCCGAGTTCTATCCCAATATCAAGCTGACCGCCTTCGCCGGCCAGACCTCGCTGGAATTCAACAAGCTGATGAACGGCGACTCCACCTTCTGGGGCTTCATGCCAGCGATCAGCCTGCCCCTCTTCCACTCCGGCGCGATCCAGGCCAATCTGGGCAAACAGCGGGCCGGCTACAACATCGCCGTGCACAGCTACAACCAGACCGTACTGGACGCGCTGCGCGACGCTGCCGACTCCGTCAGCGGCTGGCAGCAAAGCGGCAAGCAGCTGGAGCAGTCGCGCAAAGCGCAAGACAGCAGCCATCGCGCAGCCGACTCCGCCGCCGCCCGCTTCAAGGCCGGCATCATCAACAAGCTGAACCTGCTGGACGCCCAAGACAGCGCGCTGGCGCAACAATCGGCGCGAATCGACGCCGAAGCCGGCCGCAAGCTGGCCTGGGTTTCACTGAACACCGCATTGGGTGGCGGCTTCAA
This sequence comes from Chromobacterium haemolyticum, assembly GCF_002081825.1. Lineage (GTDB taxonomy): Bacteria > Pseudomonadota > Gammaproteobacteria > Burkholderiales > Chromobacteriaceae > Chromobacterium > Chromobacterium fluminis. Next base: position 4,838 of record NZ_MUKU01000030.1, read on the forward strand.
CGCCGCCCCCGCCACCCACTGAGAACGCATCCATGGACAAGAAAACCAAAACCGCGCAAAGCCGCAAACGCAATCTGATCATCGCCACCACCCTGTTCACCGCCATCGCCATCGGCTACGGCGCCTACTGGGCGCTAGTGCTCAGCCATCAGGAAAACACCGACGACGCTTACGTCAGCGGCCATCTGGTGCAAGTCACCCCGGAAGTGGGCGGCACCGTCGCCAAAGTGCTGGTGGACGACACCCAACACGTCAAGGCCGGCCAGTTGCTGGTCAGCCTGGACAAAAACGATGCGCAGCTGAACTTCGACCGCGCCCGCAACGAGTTCGCCCAAGTCGTGCGCCAGACTCGGCAGTTGATGAACAACACCCAGCAATTGGCCGCTCAAGTCACTTTGCGCGAAACCGAACTGGCACGCGCCGACGCTGACCTGAAGCGTCGCAAACAGCTGGCCGGCACCGACGCGCTGTCGGCGGAAGAGTTGAGCCACGCCAACGACGCCGTCGCCGGCGCCAAGGCCGCGCTGGACGCCGCGCGCGAACAGCAAAAAGCCAGCGCCGCGCTGCTGGGCAAGGACGCGCTGGCGCAGCAGCCCGCGGTCAAGGCCGCCGCCAGCCGGCTGAAGGAAGCCTGGCTCGCGCTGCAGCGCACCGAGATCAAGGCGCCGCTGGACGGCGCCGTCGCCCGCCGCAATGTGCAGGTTGGCCAGCGCCTGGCCGCCGGCACTCCGCTGATGTCGGTGATCCCGCTGCAAAACCTGTGGGTAGACGCCAACTTTAAGGAAGGCCAACTGGCCAAGATCCGTATCGGCCAGCCGGTGGAGCTGAAGTCCGACCTCTACGGCGGCAAGATCGTCTACCACGGCAAGGTGGTGGGCCTGTCCGCCGGCACCGGCAGCGCCTTCTCGCTGCTGCCGGCGCAAAACGCCACCGGCAACTGGATCAAGGTGGTGCAACGCGTGCCGGTGCGCATCCAGCTGGAGCCGAAAGACCTGCAATCGCACCCGCTGCGCGTCGGCTTGTCGATGGATGTGGTGGTGGACACCTCCAGCACCGACGGCAAGGCCGTGGCCGAAGCCCAGCCCTTCGTCGCCCACCAGGACGTCTCCGGCCAGTTGCCAGACCTGAAACAGGCCGATGAACTGGTGCGGACGCTGCTGGCGGCCAACGCGGGTGAAGGCAAGGCCGAATAAGGGGGCCGGACCATGAATCATCCACCATTGACCGGCTCCAAGCTGGTCTGGATCACGCTGGCGCTGTCGATGTCGGTGTTCATGCAAGTGCTGGACACCACCATCGCCAACGTGGCGCTGCCCACCATCTCGGGCAACCTGGGCGCGGCCACCAGCCAGGGCACCTGGGTGATCACCTCCTTCGGGGTGGCCAACGCCATCGCGGTACCGCTGACCGGCTGGCTGGCCAAGCGCCTGGGCGAAGTAAAGCTGTTCACCGCCTCCACCCTGTTGTTCGTGCTCACCTCCTGGCTGTGCGGCATGTCCAGCAGCCTGGAAATGCTGATTTTCTTCCGCGTGCTGCAAGGCGCGGTGGCCGGCCCGATGATTCCGCTGTCGCAGAGCCTGCTGTTGTCCTGCTATCCGCCGGAGAAGAAAGGCATGGCGCTGGCGCTATGGGCGATGACGGTGATCGTCGCGCCGGTGTTCGGCCCGATTCTGGGCGGGGTGATTAGCGACAACTGGCACTGGGGCTGGATCTTCTTCATCAACGTGCCGGTGGGACTGGCGGCGGCCTTCATTTCCTGGCGCATCCTCAAGCCGCGCGAAACCGAAACCGTCGATCTGCCGATCGACCGCATCGGCCTCGCCTTGCTGGTGATAGGCGTAGGCGCGCTGCAAATGGTACTGGACCGCGGCAAGGAGCTGGATTGGTTCAACTCCACCGAGGTGATCACCCTTGCGGTGATCGCGGTACTGGCGCTGGTTTATCTGGTGATCTGGGAGCTTGGAGAGAAGCATCCCATCGTCGACCTGAGCCTGTTCAAACAGCGCAACTTCACCGTCGGCACCATCGCCATCAGCCTGGGCTTCATGCTCTACTTCGGCACCGTGGTGCTGCTGCCCTTGATGCTGCAGACCCAGATGGGCTACACCGCCACCTGGGCCGGCCTGGCCGCGGCGCCCATCGGGCTGATCCCGGTGGTGCTGTCTCCCATCATCGGCAAGTACGCGCAGCGGCTGGACATGCGCTGGGTAGTGACGGTGAGCTTCAGCGTGTACGCCGTCTGCTTCTTCTGGCGCAGCACCTTCAACCCCCAGATGGACTTCGCCTACGTGGTGTGGCCACAGGTAGTGCAAGGCATTGGCGTGGCCTGCTTCTTCATGCCGCTGACCACGATCACGCTATCCGGCCTGCACCCGAGCCAGATCGCCAGCGCGTCCAGCCTGTCCAACTTCCTGCGGATTCTGGCCGGCAGCATCGGCACCTCGATCACCACCACGATGTGGGACCGTCGCGAGGCGATGCACCACGCGCGCCTGACCGAGCATGTCAGCCTCTACGATCAGGCCTCCAACGCCTGGTTCCGGCTGCTGGACATGGCCGGCCTGTCCTCCGGGCAGCAGGCGGCGCTGACCTCGCTGCAGATCACCAAGCAGGGTTACATCATGGCGGCCAACGAGATTTTCTGGCTGTCCGGCGTGCTGTTCGTACTGCTGATCGGCCTGGTGTGGTTCGCCAAGCCGCCGTTCACCGCCTCCGGCAGCGACAGCGGCGCGCATTGAAAATAGCCTGAGCGGGCCGGGCGGCGACGACATCGCCGCCCGGTTTTTCTATTCTCCCCGAAACACCGCCGCGCGCTTGTCCAGGAAAGCCCGCATGCCCTCCTTCTGATCCCGCGACGCGAACAAGAGCTGGTAGGCCTTGCGCTCCAGCATCAGCGCCGTCGCCAACGGCGCGTCGGCGCCGGCCAGCACCACTTCCTTGATCTGCGCCACCGCCAGCGGCGGCAGCATGGCGATCTGCGCCGCCAGTTCTAGCGCGCGCGTTTCCAGCGCCTCATCCGCAGCCACCTCGCTGACCAGCCCCATCGCCAGCGCCTCCGCCGCGCCGATGCGCTCGCCGCTCAGCAGCAGTTTCATCGCGCGGAATTTGCCCACCGCCCGCAGCAGGCGCTGGGTGCCGCCGGCCCCCGGCATCACGCCCACTTTGACTTCCGGCTGGCCAAACTGCGCGGACTCGGCGGCGACGATGATGTCGGCATGCATCGCCAGCTCGCAGCCGCCGCCCAAGGCGTAGCCCGCCACCACGGCGATCACCGGCTTGGGACAGTCCGCAATCGCCTGCCACAGCGTGTGCACCTGGCGCTGCATCAACTCGATGCTGTCGCAGTCCACTAGCTCGGCCAGATCCGCGCCGGCAGCGAAGGCGCGGCAGTCGCCGCACAGCAAAATCACTCTTACATCGGCCGAGGCGCTCAGCGTCTGGAAATGCCGCGCCAGCTCCCGTCGCAACGCCATGTTCAAGGCATTGAGCGCCTGCGGGCGGTTCAAGCGCAGCCGCGCCACGCCGGCGGCCGGATAATCCAGCACAACCAGTTCATCCATCACGCAAGCTCCTTCACCCGCTCCAGCACCAAGGCCACCCCCTGACCCACACCGACGCACATCAAGCACAGAGCCAACCGGTCGCCGCTGGCTTCCAGCTGGCGCAAGGCGGTCAAGACCAGCCGGGCGCCAGAAGCGCCCAGCGGATGGCCCAGCGCAATCGCGCCACCATTGGGGTTCACCCGGGCGTCGTCGTCCGCCAAGCCCAACTGACGCAACACCGCCAGCGATTGCGAAGCAAAAGCCTCGTTCAACTCAACCACGTCCAGATCCGCCACGCTCAGGCCCAGCCGCCGCAACAGCTTTTCCGCCGCCGGCGCCGGCCCCAAGCCCATGATGCGCGGCTCCAGCCCTACCGAACACATACCAAGAATCCGCGCCCGTGGTCGCAGGCCGTGACGCTTGAGCCCGGCGCCGCTGGCCAGTAGCAAAGCCGCCGCGCCGTCGTTGACGCCGGAGGCGTTGCCGGCGGTAACCGATCCATCCGCCACCACGCTCTTGAGCCGAGCCAGCTCCGCCAACGTGGTAGCCGGCCGTGGGTGTTCGTCCTGAACTACCCGCAGCGACTCGCCCTTGCGCTGCGGCAACTCCAACGCCAGGATTTCCGCGTCGAAAAAGCCGCGCTCGCGCGCCGCGGCGTAACGCTGCTGGCTGCGCAGCGCGAAGGCGTCCTGATCGGCGCGGGAGACATGGAATTGCCGCGCGACGTTTTCCGCGGTTTCCGGCATCGAATCGATGCCGAACTGACGCTGGAAGGCCGGATTGACGAAGCGCCAGCCTATGGTGCTGTCTTCTATCCGCGCATTGCGCGCAAACGAGCTGTCGGCCTTGCCCATGACGAAGGGCGCGCGCGACATACTCTCCACGCCGCCGGCCAAAATCAGGTCGGCTTCACCGGCGGCGATCGCGCGCGCGGCGAGGCCCACCGCGTCCAGACCAGACGCGCACAGGCGGTTGACGGTGATTCCCGGCGTGGATTGCGGCAGGCCCGCCAGCAGCGCCGCCATCCGCGCCACGTTGCGGTTGTCCTCGCCGGCCTGGTTGGCGCAGCCCAGAATCACCTCGTCCAGGCAGGACCAGTCCAGCTGCGGCTGACGCCGCATCAGCGCGGCGAGTGGCAACGCCGCCAAATCGTCGGCCCTCACGCCGGAAAGCGCGCCGCCGTAACGGCCAAACGGGGTGCGGATGCCATCGCAAATATAGGCATGGGGCATGGAAAACCTCCTGGATCAACGGTGTTGGAATTGCGGCGACCGCTTGTCGAGAAAGGCTTGCATGCCCTCCTTCCTGTCGGCCAGAGAGAAGCTGGCATGAAAGGCGCGTCGCTCGAACAGCAGACCTTCGGCCAAGCTGGATTCGAAGGCTCGGTTCAGCGACTCCTTGATCAGCATCAGCGCCGGCATCGAGTAGCCGGCCATCCGTGCAGCCAGCGCCCGCGCCGTCGCCAACACCTCGGCGTCCGCAACCACCCGCGACACCAGGCCGGCCCTCTCGGCTTCGTCGGCGCTGTAAAGCTGACCGCTCAAGCACCACTCCATCGCCTTGGCCTTGCCGATGGCGCGCGGCAGGCGCTGAGTGCCGCCCATTCCAGGCAGCGTGCCCAGTTTGACTTCCGGCTGGCCGAAGCGGGCGGACTCGCCGGCGATGATCACATCGCACATCATCGCCAGCTCGCAGCCGCCGCCTATCGCCAGGCCGCGCACCGCCGCGATCAGCGGCTTGCGCACGCTGCGCGCGCGCTCCCAATGCCGGCTCACGTAGTCGTCGAGAAAGACTTGCTGATAATCCCACTCGGCCATGCGGCCGATGTCGGCGCCAGCGGCGAAAGCCTGCTCGGTGCCGGACAGCAGAATGACGCTGATGTCGGGGTCGCTGTCCGCCGCGTCCAGCGCGGCCTCCAGCTCCCGCATCAACTCGGGGCTCAGCGCATTGTGCTGCGCCGGCCGGTGAATCTCCAGGTGGCAGATCCGCTCAGCGCGGCGCTCCCTCAAATGCTCGCTCATGGTCAGTTCCTTCTCCACATCCATACACGCCGTGAAGAAACAACTGGCTGACTATCCGTGCCATGCCCGCCCTATCAATCGCGCCGTCGGCGCGGAACCAGGTAAAGGTCCAATTCATCATGCCGAACAAGGTCATCGTCACCGGCTTGACCTGCTCCGTCGACAGCTCCGGCCGCAAGCGGGCGATCAGTTCGGCGAAGGCCGCCACCACGCCGGCCTGCTTGGCCTTCACCTGCCGCCGGTCCGCTTCGCCCAGGAATTTGACGTCCTGCACCAACACCATGTGGTAGTGGCGCGAGGACGCGTACTCCTCCATGAAGCGCTCGATCAGCAGCCGCAGATGCGCCTCCGCCGGCAGGCCTTGCCGCGCCGCCTCGTCGACGATGCCGACCAGCCGGTCCACATAGGTGTCGGCGATGTCGAACAGCAGATGCGATTTATCACGATAGTAGTGGTACAGCAGCGGCTTGGACATGCCGCACAACTCAGCCAGTTGGGCTATCGAAGCACTGGGAAAACTCTGCTCGGCAAACAGACGGGCCGCGTTTTCCAGTATGTTTTGTTGCTGCGCCTCGTAATTGGGAGATTTAGTTCTGGCCATATCCGCATATCGGTTGAATGAAAAGACCAGACGCGGCACCAGCGAACCTCCCCGATGACTACGAGCCGCCAGGCAAACCCCGATGAAACTGGGTTTTGCCAGCGGTTCTAGACAAGCAACCGTCAACGCTCATCAAAACTGAGCACCACTTGCTGGGTCCGTGGACGCGCCTGACAGGCGAGCACGAAGCCTTGTTCCACCTCGGCCGGTTCCAGGGCGAAATTCTTGTCCATGGCAACCCGGCCGGACAGCACCTTGGCCCGGCAGGTGCAGCATACCCCACCTTGGCAAGAGTAAGGTAGGTCGACTCCGGCCGCCGTGGCCGCTTCCAAGATGCGCTCGCCCGCGCCCAGTTCCAGCAGCCGCTGCTGACCATCGATGATGATGGTGACGCTGGCCGCCGGACTGTCCTCGATCGCTGCTGCCGATTTGGCCTCGCCGCGCTCCGGCACGCCGAAGCGTTCGTAATGAATGCGCCCGGCGGCCAGTCCCGCGCGCTCAAGGCAGGCGCGGGACTGATCTATCATATCGTTGGGTCCGCAAACGAAGGCTTCGTCCACCGCGCTGTCCGGCAGCAACGCGGCCAGCGCCCTTTGCAGCCGTTCGCCATCGAGACGGCCGTGGAACAACTCCGGTTGCTGCGCTTCGCGGCTGAGGAAGTGATACACCGCCAGGCGCGCCGGATAGCGCGACTTCAGTGCCGCCAGTTCGTCTGCGAACAAGATCCCGCCGCGCTTCCGATTGCCGTACAGCAAGGTGAAACGGCTGTGCGGCTCTCGCCGCAAGGTGGTTTTCAAGGTGGACAGCAAGGGGGTGATGCCGCTGCCGGCGACGATGCCCAGATAGTGCTTGCGCTGCTCCACCGCCAGTGGCGTGAAGAAACGCCCCTCCGGCGGCATCGCCTCCACTTCGCGCCCAGGCTGCCAATGCTGATGGACGTGGCTGGAGAACACGCCGCCGTCCACTCGCTTCACCGCCACCCGCAAGATGTCCTCATCCACACCGCAGCACAGCGAATAAGTGCGCCGCTGCTCCACGCCGTCAATCTGTTCGCGGAACACAAGATGCTGGCCCTGGGTGAAGCGGAAGCTCTCCCTAAGCTCCGCCGGCGGCTCCAGCATCAAGGAAATGGCATCGTCGGTTTCCTGGCGGCGTTCGACGATGCGCAGGCGATGAAAAGCTAGTCTCATTCCAGTCTCCTTACTCCGGTCCTCTCCGCGGACTCAGATCGGCTTGAAATACTCAAATGGCTCCAGGCACGCCTCGCAGCGATAGAGCGCCTTACAAGCGGTGGAGCCGAATTGGCTCAGCCGCCGGCTGCGACCGGAGCCGCATTGCGGGCAGGCTGGCGCCGTCGATTGGAAGCGCAACGGCTGCCAGTTGTCCTCGGCCGCGCTCGCGCACGCCGGAGGCGCAATGCCGTAGCGGCGCAGCTTGTCGCGGCCGTCGGCGCTGATCCAGTCGCTGCTCCAGGCCGGGCTCAACTGGGTGCGCAGCACCACCCGCGCCTCGCCCGCCCGACTCAGCGCCTGCCGCACCGAGGCGGCGATGGCCTCGGTGGCCGGACAGCCGGAATATGTGGGAGTCAGCGTGACCTCCAGGTCCTCTCCCACCCGCGCCACCTTGCGCACGATGCCCAGATCGCACAGCGACACCACAGGTACCTCGGGATCCGGCACCTGATCCAGTACCCGCCAGGCTTGCGCCACGCTCAGCCGCGCGGCGCGCATCACCAGCACCCTCCGGGATAGGCGCGCTGCAGGAACTGCATCTCCGCCAGCACATGGCCCAAGGACTCGCTGTGTTCGCCGCGCTTGCCGCCGGAGCGATAGCCGGTGTCCGCCGGGAGCCGCAGCGTGGCTTCCGCCAACACCGGCAGCACTAGCGCCTCCCATTCCTTCCGCAGAAGAGCCGCCTGCGGCGCAATGCCGCCCTGGCGCCGCTCCAGCGCGTCGTTGTCGAACATCTCGGCCAGATACGGCCACCAATGCGCCAGCGCCCGCTGCATGCGCCGCCGCGATTCATCGGTGCCGTCGCCCAGCCGCACCACCCATTCCGCCGCGTAGCGCAGGTGGTAGCGGCTTTCCGCCAGCGCCTTGCCGGCGATCGCCGCCAGCCGCGGCTCCGCGCCGTCGCGCAGCGCCCGCCACAAGGCCACCTGGTAGGCGCTGAACAGGGCGATGCGCAGCACGGTCTGGCCGAAGTCGCCGTTGGGCAACTCCAGCAAGGTCAGATTGCGGAACTCCGGCGCGTCGCGCAGATAGGCCAGCGCGTCCTCGTCCCGGCCCCGTCCTTCCCATTCGCCGGCCAGGCTCAGCAGCAAGCGCGTCTGGCCTATCAGGTCCAGCGCGATATTGCTCAACGCGATGTCGTCCTCCAGCTCCGGCGCGTGGCCGCACCATTCACCCAGACGCTGACCCAGCAACAAGGTGTTGTCGCCCAGCCGCAGCGCGTATTCGATCAGGTCCGCCGTCACCGGCGGCTGCGTTTGCACAACTCTCTGCACAGACATCGCGCACTCCTCACATATGGTTCACGGCTTCCGGCAACTGGAAGAAGGTGGGCAGGCGATAAGTCTTTCCGGCCATGGGTTCGAACAGCATTTCCCGTTCGTCCGGCTCGCTACAGCTCAGCGCCGCGCTGGGCAGCGCCCAGACCGCGCCGGGCGGGAACTCGCCAAAGGCACGCTCCGCCCGCTGCAAGGCCTGCGATGCCGACGCGGCCAGCAGGCTGGCGACGTGCAGGTGGTCCAGGCCCGGCTTGAGCTGCAGAAATACTTCGTATTGTTGCGACTCCGTGGCCGACTCCCCCGCGGAGGGCGGCTCGCCGTTTTCGTCGAGGCTGTCGCTGGGCGCCACCCACAGACTGACGCCCTCTTGGCGACGGAAATAGATATCGCGGGCCAGCAGCAGCGCATGGCGCGCATCGGCTGCATGCAGGCTGCTGGAGTGCTTGTATTGCAAAGCGTTGCGGCCGAGGACGAAGACCTCGAAACGCGGCCAGGCGTTGGTGGACTCGGACATGGAGGCTCCTGATTAGGCGGCGGCGCGCGCCGCCTGTTTGTCTGCATAGGCTTGGGCGGCGGCGCGCACCCAGGCCCCCTCTTCATGCGCGCGGACGCGCGCGGCCATGCGTTCGCGGTTGCAGGGGCCGTCGCCGGCCAGCACCCGCTTGAACTCCTCCCAGTCCGGCTCGCCGAAGTCGTAATGCCCGCGTTCCGCGTTCCAGGCCAGCGCCGGGTCCGGCAGCGCGATGCCCAGCACCTCGGCCTGCGGCACGATGGCGTCGACGAATTTCTGCCGCAGATCGTCGTTGGAGATGCGCTTGATGCCCCATTGCATGCTGCTGGCGCTGTGCACCGAATCCCGGTCCGGCGGGCCGAACATCATCAACACCGGCCACCACCAACGGTTCACCGACTCCTGCACCATGGCCCGCTGCTCCACGTTGCCGCTCATCATCGTCAACAGCAGGTCGTACCCTTGGCGCTGATGGAAGCTTTCCTCCTTGCAGATGCGCACCATGGCGCGAGCGTATGGGCCGTAAGAGCAGCGGCACAGTGGAATCTGGTTCATGATCGCCGCGCCGTCCACCAGCCACCCTATGGTGCCGATGTCGGCCCAGGACAAAGTCGGGTAATTGAAGATACTGGAGTACTTGGCGCGGCCGGACAGCAAGGCCGCCACCATTTCGTCACGCGGGCTGCCCAGGGTTTCCGCCGCCGCGTACAGATAAAGGCCGTGCCCACCCTCGTCCTGCACCTTGGCCAACAAAATGGCCTTGCGCTTGAGCGTGGGCGCGCGACCTATCCAGTTGCCTTCCGGCAGCATGCCCACCACTTCGGAATGCGCATGCTGAGATATTTGCCGCAACAGGGTCTTGCGGTAGGCGAGCGGCATCCAGTCTCGCGCCTCTATCTTGTCGTCCGCTTGCAGCTTGGCGTCGAAGGCCTGCTGCTGAAACGACGGCTCAGCCGCCATCGCGGCGATGTCCGGCTGGTCCAGGGCTTGGGTGTACATCGCATATCCTCCTTGGTGAGCGTCTCCGGGCCAAGCGTCAGGGGCGCGGAAACGGCCTAATTAATTAACTTACCGATCGTTCAATTAAAAAGCAAGCGTTAATGAAATCCTCCGCCTCCCCGGCTAGTTCCGCGGCCGTTTGTCCACCACCCGCCGCGCCTTGCCCACCGAGCGTTCTATCGTCATCGGCTCCACCACCTGCACGGTGGCGGTCACACCCACATGGCTCTTGATGCTGTGCTGCAGCTGCCGCTCCGCCAGTTTCCTGGCGTCGTCGCGCGCCGGCCCGCTGGGCTCGCGCTCGACGAAGACCGCCAGGCAGTCCAGGTGGCCGTCCTTGTCGACTTCCAGGTAGAAATGCGGCGCCAACCCCGGCTGTCGCAGAATCACTTCCTCGATCTGGGTGGGGAACACATTGACGCCGCGGATGATCAGCATATCGTCGGAGCGGCCGACGATCTTGCCGATGCGCCGCATCGAGCGGCTGCTGGGCGGCAGCAGACGGGTCAGGTCGCGGGTGCGGTAGCGGATCACCGGCATCGCTTCCTTGGTCAGCGAGGTCAACACCAGCTCGCCTTCCTCGCCATCCGGCAGCACCTCGCCGCTGAACGGATCGATGATTTCCGGGTAGAAGAAATCCTCCCAGATCACCGGGCCGTCCTTGCTTTCCACACATTCGCTGGCCACGCCCGGCCCCATCACCTCGGACAGGCCGTAAATGTCCACCGCGTCGATGCCGGCGCGGCGTTCGATCTCCTGCCGCATCAGCCCGGTCCACGGCTCGGCGCCGAAGATGCCGACCCGCAGCGAGCAGGCGGCGGACTCCATGCCCCGGCGCTCCATTTCATCGAGGATGTTCAACATATAGGACGGCGTGACCATGATGATGTCCGGGCGGAAGTCCTGGATCAGTTGCACCTGGCGCTCGGTCTGACCACCGGACATCGGCACTACGGTGCAGCCCAGCCGCTCGGCGCCGTAGTGCGCGCCCAGGCCGCCGGTGAACAGGCCGTAGCCGTAAGCGATGTGCACCATGCTGCCGCGCCGGCCGCCGGCGGCGCGGATGGAGCGCGCCACCACCGTGGCCCAACTGTCGATGTCCTTGCGGGTATAGCCCACCACCGTCGGCTGGCCGGTGGTGCCGCTGCTGGCGTGAATGCGCGATACCTGATCCCGCGGCACCGCGAACAGGCCGAACGGATAGTTGTCGCGCAGATCCGCCTTGCTGGTGAACGGAAAGCGGCTGAGGTCCTCCAGCTGCCGCAATTGCTCGGGGTGAACGCCCGCTTGGACGCACTTGGCGCGAAACGGGGCAACATTGTCGTAAGCATGTTGCAAGGACCAGCGTAAACGCCGCAGTTGCAAGTCGGACAACTCATCGCGGCTGGCGGTTTCCATCGCGTCCAGTTCGCTGGACGAAGGGCGGGTGGCGGACATGGTGCTTCTCCTATGTGGATTGGGGGCTGGCTCTGCGGCCATTTGCTGCTGCTGGAAACAGTAGGGCTGGCTTGCTCTCCTTGATGGACTCTTAGCGGGTGGCAGGGGACGGAGCGAAGGTATACGGCCCTTCACTCCGCCTTCGGGCCGGACCGGTGCGAGCGGCCGCGCAGCAGGACCAGGGTTTCGCCGCGCTGATTGCTCACCCTCACATCGTAAAGACCTTGCCGGCCGCCCTGGTGCTGGCACTCGGCCTCCGCCAGCAGGCAATCACCGCTATGCGCCGGCAGCAGGTATTCCATGCTGATGGCCACGCCGACCGCGCGCGGGCCCCAGCTATTGCAGGCGACGGCGAAAGCGGTGTCCGCCAACGCGCACAGTAGGCCGCCGTGGCACAGTTGGAAGCCGTTGAGCATATCGTCACGCACCCGCATGCGCATCCGGGCGCGGCCCGGCGCGACTTCCAACAACTCCATGCCCAGGCTGGCCGACGCTCGGTCCTTGCTCAGCATTTCCAGCGCGCTGTGCTCGGCAAGCCGCCCGGCGGACTCGGTCTCAGTCATGGAATCGTCCTCCAGACAGCGCCAGCCGCCGCAATAGCGGCGAAACCCGATAACGTTCGTCGCCGTATTGAGCGTGCAGGGCGTCCAGAACTTGCGCCACATACTCGTTGCCTAGCCGATCAGCCCAAGCCAGCGGTCCACGGGGATAAGCGGCACCCAAGCACATGGCCTGGTCCACGCTGTCCGCCGCCGCCACGCCCTGCCCCACCGCGTCGGCAGCCTCGTTGGCCAGCATCGCCACGGTGCGCAACACCGCCATGCCGGCGGCGTCGTCCAGCCGCGACACCTGCAGGCCGGCCGCCTGCAGCACGCCCTCCGCCTGCGCCGCCAGCTCCGGCGCGGCCTGGTCCGCCACCGCCAGCGCCAGCCGCTGCGCGCTGGCGTAATCCAGCGCCAGATCGAACACCGCCCAGCCGGCGTGGCCGCTGTCGGCGGCGCGGCGGGTGGCGCTGCGGCCATCGGACAAGGCCAGCCGCAAACCGTCCCAGCTTAGCCAGCCTTGAGCCGGCCCCGGCTCGCGCTCCAGCCGCACGCCGCCGGCCTGCAAGCGCGCCAGCAGCGGTTCGGCCGCGCCCAGCCCGCCGTGCACCCGCAGTACGGCGGGCGCGGGCCGCGACGGCGCGGCATCCGCCGCCGGCAAAGCCTGGCCGTAATCGTAAAAACCGCGGCCGCTCTTGCGGCCCAAGCGGCCGGCCGCCACCAGTTCCTGCTGCAGCGGCGACGGCCGGAAACGCGGGTCTTGCTGCATCGCCTGGAACACCGATTGCGTCACCGCGAAATTCACGTCGTGGCCGATCAGATCCATGAGCTCCAACGGTCCCATCGCGAAACCGCCGGCCTCGCGCAGCAAGGCGTCCAGCGTGGCCGGCGCGCACGCGCCTTCTTGTAGCAGCCGCAAGGCCTCTGCGTAGAACGGCCGCGCCACCCGGTTGACGATGAAGCCCGGAGTGGAGGCGGCCGGCACCGGCGTCTTGCTCCAGGCGCGCATCAAAGTGCACATCCCTTCCGCAAGCGCCGGCGCGGTCGACAGCCCGCTCACCACTTCCACTAGTTTCATCCGCGTGGCCGGGTTGAAAAAATGCAGACCGATCAACCGCTCGGGATGGCGCAGTCCCGCCGCCAGCTCGGTGATGGATAGGGAGGAGGTATTACTGGCCAGGATGGCGGCGGCCGGCAGCAGAGCGTCCAGCTGCCGCAACAGCGCCTTCTTGGCGTCCAGACGTTCGACAATGGCCTCTATCGCCAAGCTCGTGTCGGCCAGTTCCTCCAAGCTGGCCACCGGCCGCAGCCGGCCGCGCGCGGCGTCCAGCTGCGACTGGCTCCATTTGCCTCGCTGAACCAGGCTGGCCCAGTCGGCGGCGATCGCGTCCGCCGCCGCCGCCGCGGCGCCGGCATCCTGATCGTAGAGATACACTTCATGCCCGGCCGCCGCCGCCACCGCGGCGATGCCGCGCCCCATCGCCCCGGCGCCGATCACAGCCACACGGCTCTCTGCTGTCGGTGCCATCTCATTTCCCCTGGAAACAGGGCGGCCGCTTGGCCAAGAAGGCCGCCACCCCTTCGCGGTAGTCGGCGCTGAAGCCCAACTGGCGCTGCGTATCGCGCTCCAGCCGCAGCTGTTGCTCCAGACTGTTGTCCTCTGCCGCCTGCAGCGCCCCCTTGATCCGCGCATAGGCCAGCGTCGGCCCGCCGGCCAGCTGTTCGGCGAGTTGCCTCACCGCTGCGGGGAAGTCCTCGTCGTCTACGCAACGCCAGATCAGCCCCCATTCCTCTGCTTGTTCCGCCGGCAATGGCTCGGCCAATAGCGCCAATCCCATCGCCCGAGCTTGGCCCAGCAGGCGCGGCAGCCAGTAACTGCCGCCTGAATCCGGCATCAGGCCAACCTTGCTGAACGCTTGGGTAAAACGCGCCGAGCGCGCGGCGATCACCAAGTCACAAGCCAAGGCGATGTTAGCGCCGGCGCCGGCGGCCACGCCGTTGACCGCGGCGATCACCGGCTTGGGCATGTCGCGCAGCCGCCGCACCAGCGGCGCGTAGTAGTCCTCGATGGACTGCCCCAGGTCCACCGCCTGCTGCCCAGGTAGCACCGCCCGGTCGCTCAAATCCTGGCCGGCGCAAAATGCCCTCCCGGCACCGGTCAACACCAACACCCGGACCTCTACGTCGTCGCGCAGGCGGTCCAGCGCCGCCGCCAAAGCCTGATGCATCGCCGGATTGAAACTGTTCAGGCGCTGCGGCCGGTTCAGCGTCAAAGTCGCCACGCCGGCTTCCCGTTTCAATTCGATGCTTGTTTCCGCTGTCTGCATGCTTGCCCCTTTTTGGGATGCGGCCATGGTGATGCAGGCCAAACCACTACTGTGGCAAACGCTATCATTGACCGACCGGAAAATCAATTATAAGCTGACCCACATCAATGACAGCGCGCTAAAACTGTTGTTGCCGCGCCCGGTCCTGTCGCTGGCATGGCGCAGACCGGCCTCCCATCCCTCCGCCCGAGGAGAACGTCCATGTCTCACCCTTTGTTCCAGCAACATCAAGCCACCTTGGATCAGGCCCTGCAGGCCTTGCGTGAACGCCAGTACTGGTCGCCGTACCCGGAAATGCCCAGCCCCAGAAGCTACGGCGAAACCGCAGCCGCCGACGGTCAGGCGGCGCTTGAGGCTTTATTGCAACAAGACTTCTCACTGGATGGTCTGCCGCCCAGCCAGGGCTGGGTGGGCAGCGAGCGCTCCCCCTATCGCGGCGCCTTGCGCATCCGCTATCCGCGCCACGACGCCGACGCCTTGCTGAGCGCCTCCACCGCGGCGCTGCAAACGTGGCGGCAAGCCGGCCCGCAGGCCTGGGTGGGCGTCTGCCTGGAGATACTCCAGCGGCTGAACCGCCGCAGCTTTGAAATCGCCCACGCGGTGATGCACACCACCGGTCAGGCCTTCATGATGGCCTTCCAGGCTGGCGGCCCGCATGCGCAGGACCGCGCGCTGGAAGCGGTGGCCTACGCATGGCGCGAAATGGCGGCCATTCCCGATCGCTGCCGTTGGAGCAAACCACAAGGCAAGCACGAGCCGCTGGTGCTGGAGAAAAACTGGAAGGTAATCCCGCGCGGCGTCGGCCTGGTGATAGGCTGCAGCACCTTTCCCACCTGGAACGGCTACCCCGGGCTGTTCGCCAGCCTGGCCACCGGCAACAGCGTGATCGTCAAGCCGCATCCCGGCGCGGTGCTGCCGCTGGCCCTGACGGTGCGCATTGCCCGCGAGGTGCTGGCCGAAGCCGGCTTCGACCCCAATACCGTGCTGCTGGCGGCGAATCAGCACGGCGAGCCGCTGGCCAGCCTGCTGGCGCAGCGACCGGAGGTGAAGCTGATCGACTTCACCGGCAGCAGCGCTCACGGCGAGTGGCTGGAGAGCCAATGCCGTCACGCCCAGGTCTACACCGAAAAAGCCGGCGTCAACTGCGTGGTGCTGGACTCCACCGCCGACTTCCCCGGCCTGTGCCGCAATCTCGCGCTATCGCTGGCGCTGTACAGCGGCCAGATGTGCACCGCGCCGCAGAACATCTTCATCCCGGCCAATGGCATCCACACTCCCGAAGGCCAACTGTCCTACCAGCAGACGGTGGCGGGCCTGTGCGCGGCGCTGGAGGCGCTGTGCGCTGAGCCGGCCAAGGCGGTGGAGCTGCTGGGCGCGATCCAGAACCCCGGCGTGCTGCAAAGGCTGGAGGCGGCGCGCGCGCTGGGCCAGCCGGCGCTGGACAGCCGGAGGCTGAGCCACCCGCACTACCCGGAAGCCGAAGTGCGCACTCCGTTGCTGCGCCAGCTGTCGATGGAAGACCGCGCCATTTACGAGCAGGAACACTTCGGGCCGATCAGCTTCCTGATCCAGGCGCCGGACAGCGCCGCCGCGCTGCGTCAGGCGGAAGACCTCATGCGCCGCTGCGGCGCTCTGAGCTTCTCGGTCTACAGCACGGACCAGCAGGTGCGGGAACAGGCCCGGCAGGCGGCGGAAAACGCCTGCGTGTCGCTGGCGCTCAACTTCACCGGCGCGGTGATGGTCAACCAGTCTGCGGCCTTCAGCGACTTCCACGGCAGCGGCGGCAACCCGGCGGCCAACGCCAGCCTGTCGGACAGCGCTTTCGTCGCCAACCGCTTCCGCGTGGCGCAGACCCGCAGCTTCGGCTGATCCCCGGCCCCGGCCATGGCCGGGGCGTCGCCCGCCAGACTCACGAACGGAGCCGCGTCATGACACCACAACAACAGCAAGCGATTCTGAACCACCCCGCCTTTCAACAACTGGCCAGCCGCAAGACGCGGCTGGGCTGGAGCCTGACCGCCGTCATGCTGCTGCTCTATTACGGCTTCATCCTGGTGCTGGCCTTCGCGCCGCAGTGGCTGGCCCGGCCCATAGGCGCCGGCGTCACCACTTTGGGCATGCCGGTGGGCGTCGCCATCATCCTGGCCGCGTTCGCGCTGACCGGGATCTACGTGCGCCAGGCCAACAAGCGGCTGGACCCGCTGAACGACGAAGTCCTGCGGGAGTGCCAGCCATGAGAGCCCTCCTCGCCATATCGGCGCTGACCTTGGCCTTCCCGGCCTGGGCCCAGGCCGGCGCGCAGCGCCCCTTGAACTGGAACGCCATCCTGATGTTCCTGCTGTTCGTGACGCTGACCCTGTTCATCACCGGCTGGGCCGCGCGCCGCACCCGCTCCGCCTCCGACTTCTACACCGCTGGCGGCGGCGTCAGCCCGCTGCAGAACGGCCTGGCCATCGCCGGCGACATGATCTCCGCCGCGTCCTTCCTCGGCATCTCCGCAATGATGTTCAGCAAGGGCTACGACGGCCTGATCTATGCGCTGGGAGTGTTGGCCGGCTGGCCCATCATCATGTTCCTGATCGCCGAACGACTGCGCAACCTGGGCCGCTTCACTTTCGCCGACGTGGTGTCCTACCGGCTGAGCCAGACACCGGTGCGCATCACCGCCGCCTGCGGCACGCTGACGGTGGCGCTACTCTATCTGGTGGCGCAGATGGTGGGCGCCGGCAAGTTGATAGAGTTGCTGTTCGGCGCCAGCTATTTGAGCGCCGTCGTCATCGTCGGCGTGCTGATGGTGTTGTACGTGATGTTCGGCGGCATGCTGGCCACCACCTGGGTGCAGATCGTCAAGGCGGTGCTGCTGCTGTCGGCCACCAGTTTCATGGCCTTCATGGTCTGGCGGCGCTTCGGCTACAGCAGCGAGGCGATGTTCGCCGCCGCCGCCGAGCTTCGCGGCCAGGCCATCCTGGCGCCTGGCGGCCTGGTGTCCAATCCGGTGGACGCAGTCTCCCTGGGCTTGGGCATGATGTTCGGCACAGCCGGCCTGCCCCACGTGCTGATGCGCTTCTTCACCGTGGCCGACGCCCGCGCCGCGCGCCAGTCCGTGTTCTACGCCACCGGTTTCATCGGCTATTTCTACCTGCTGCTGATCCTGGTGGGCTTTGGCGCCATCCTCATCGTCGGCGGCGACGCCGGCTTTCGCGACGAAGGCGGCGGCATTGTCGGCGGCGCCAATATGGTGGCGGTGCACCTGGCCCAGGCGGTGGGCGGCAATCTGTTCCTCGGTCTGGTGTCGGCGGTGGCCTTCGCCACCATTCTCGCCGTGGTGGCCGGCCTGGCCCTGTCGGCCGCGTCGGCGGTGTCTCATGACCTGTACGCGGTGGCGCTGCGCCAGGGCAAGGTGAGCAATGCGGAGGAAATGCGGGTGTCGCGGCTGGCGACGCTGGTGATAGGACTGCTGACCATCCTGCTGGGACTATTGTTCGAAAAGCAGAACATCGCCTTCCTGTCCGGCCTGGTACTGGCGATTGCCGCCTCGGTGAATTTTCCGGTGCTGTTTCTGGCAATGTTCTGGCCCCGGCTCACCACCCGAGGCGCGGTGGCCGGCAGCCTGGCCGGCCTGGTCTCCGCCATCGCCTTGCTAGTGCTGGGGCCCATGGTGTGGGTGGACATCCTGGGCCATCCACGAGCTATCTTCCCCTACGCCAACCCGGCGCTGTTTTCCATGAGCGCGGCCTTCGCCTGCGCCTGGCTATTGTCAGTCTGCGACCGCTCGTCCCAGGGGCAATTGGAACGCAGCCGTTTCCCGGCGCAATATATTCGCGCTTTGACCGGGCTGGGAGCCGGCACAGGCACCGGCAAACACTAACCACGGCTCAGGCCAGCAGCGCCGCCATCGTCATGTTCTGGAACGCGGCCATGCCGCGGGTCAGCGTCTTGTCGCGGTGCTGCACCTGATACAAGGTGCGCGTCAGCGTTGGCAGGCCGGCGCTCACTTCCACTACCGCGCCGGTCTGCAACAGATCGGCCACCACCCGCCGCGACAGGCAGCTGACGCCAAGGCCGGCCGCCACCGCGTGCTTGATCGCCTCGGAATGACCCAACTCCATGCTCACGTTAAGCATGGCTAGGTGCGGCAACAGCAGACGGTCCACTTCCTCGCGCGTGCCGGAGCCGGCTTCACGCAGAATCCATTCGGCCTTAGCCAGGTCCTGGCGCGCCGCTTCGCCTTGCGCCAAGGGATGATCGGCGGCGGCGAACACCACCAGTTCGTCCTGACGCCAGGGCTGAGCAATCAAGTCCGGGTGGTGGCAAGGCCCTTCGATGAAACCGAAGTCCACCCGCAGCGCCGCTACCGCGTCGACGATGTCGCGGGTATTGGCCACGTCCAGTTCCAGCCGCGCCAGCGGCCAGGCGGCGCGGAAAGCCGCCAGTTGCTGTGGCAATAAATAGTTCGCCACCGTGCTGCTGGCGCCTATCTTCAAAGACATCGCTCCGGCGTTGAACAGGCTTTGCATGTCCTGGGCCGCATCCAGCATCGCCCGCGCCTTGGGCCACAGCAGCCGGCCATGCTCGTTCAGGCTCAAGCGCTTGCCGATGCGGTCGAACAGGCGCACGTCGAGCCCGGTTTCCAGCTTGTCCAGCGCCTGGCTGGCCGCGGACTGGGTCAGGGCGACATGGTTGGCCGCCTGGGTGACGGTGCCGTATTCGGCCACCGCGACGAAAACCTCCAGTTCGCGCAGAGTCAGCTTCAAGCCCATACCGCCTCCTTAATATCGATTTTACTACTGATATATATCCATTTTATCCGTTTCTCTACTGAAAACGAGGGGCGTATCGTTAGCACCATTCGCCATAGACCAAACAGGCATTTGCTTATGACAAACCTTCGCCAAATCATGCCGGGCCTGGCGTTGGCCATCGCCGTCGCCGTCGCTTCGCTCTACGCAGCGGATTTGCCGGCGATGAAGCACCTAGGCTTCTCCGCGCTCACCATCGCCATCCTGGGCGGCATGCTGATAGGCAACACCGTCTACCGCTACTTTGCCGGCGCCAGCCACCACGGCATCCAGTTCTCCAAGCAAAAGCTGCTGCGCCTGGGCATCATCTTGTTCGGCTTCAAACTCACCTTCCAGGACATCGCCGCCGTCGGCTTCGCCGGCGTATTGATCGATACCCTGGTGCTGTGCACTACCTTTCTGCTGGCTTTCCGCATCGGCCGCAAATACTTGGGCATGGACGAGCAGAGCGTAATCCTGATCGGCGCGGGCAGTTCCATCTGCGGCGCGGCCGCGATTCTGGCCACGGAACCCGTAATCAAAGCTCATGCGGAAAAAGTGGCCGTAGCCGTCGCCACCGTAGTGGTGTTCGGCACCGTGGCGATGTTCCTGTGGCCGATGCTGTATCAATGGACCAGCCATCTGGGCATTTCCGAGTTCAACTACGGCGTGTTCGCGGGCTCCACCATCCATGAAGTGGCGCAAGCCGTTGCCGCCGGCAAATCGGTCAGCGAGGCGGCGATGACCACAGCGGTGATCACCAAGATGATACGCGTAATGATGCTGGCGCCGTTCCTGATCGCCTTGTCCAGCTGGCTGGCTGCCAAACCCCACGGCAGCCGCCAACAGAAGAGCGGCATCGCCATCCCCTGGTTCGCCGTCGTCTTCCTTGCCGTGGCCGCCTTCAACTCCTTCAACCTGCTGCCTGCCGCGTGGGTCAGCGCCATCGTCTCGCTGGACAACCTGCTGCTGGCCGCCGCAATGGGCGCGCTGGGCATCACCACCCACTTCTCCGCCATCCGCCAGGCCGGCGCCAAACCGATGCTGCTGGCTTCCATCCTGTTTGGTTGGCTGATCGTCGGCGGCGGCCTGATCAACTTCAGCGTTAGTTATCTGCTGCATTGAACTAGCAGAAACAACACGCCCCTCCCAGGATCCTCATGCTTCAACATGACGATCCGGGCCTCCCGCCCAAGCAAATCAGCCCCCCTTCAACCGGTTTAGGAACTGAATCCAACTCTGTTCCTCTCCCCCTACTTTCCTCTACCTACAAACGTAGCCATCAAATTAACTCATGCAACCCTCGCATTACATCAACTAAACCTATCTTACAAGAAACACGAAAAAATACTAATACCTCATACTCAAAGCAGAAAAACCGGATCGATAATCTAATTTAATAAAACAAGAATAAAATAAAAAATGATCAATTGACTCGATAACATCAAGCGGGGAGACTGAATCACACTCAAAAAAACTCGGGGATGCTCTAAACAAAAGAAAAGGAGCACACCAATGTACGCCTTATCACCTCTACCGTTAAGACACGAAAAATTCTCAGTTCCTTATCTAGTGGATGAAACCTTAAGAGAAGGCATTGAGAGGACAGCCTTCCCCATTTCACTAGATGCAAAAATGCAAATTTTGCATAGTCTTACTGATGCCGGAATCAGAGATTTCGTCATTGGCTGTGGTCCTGAAGAGCCTTTGGTCTGGGACCGAGTACAACAAGAAAAAAGGGACGGAACACTACCGTCAGACACCCAGACCACGTTTATCATCCTAGTAAATTGCTGGGAAACTGCCTACTACTACTTTAGCCAAAGAAAGCAAAACATTGAGGACATAGAGGATACTATTTTCAGCTTTGGCATGATCACTTATCGTAAAAATGAAAACGAGTTCGAAAAGGCCTTAATGGCATTTAAAAAACTGGGGGCAAAAAAGTTTAAAGCCAGCATACTAAACAATTTCAGAACGAGCGTATCAGATCAAACCTACTCAGCCATTTGCCAGCAAATTGACTGGGCAATCTCTTTAGGCGTCTCTATCATACGCATCAACGACTCACTTGGTTCTTTACAACCCCACATCACCCAATGGCTCTGCTCCAAACTAGTTAAAGACTATCCCGGCATTACTTTCTGCCTTCACGCACACAATGACAATGGGCTTGCCGTGGCCAATGCCATGCAATCTATTCAATCCGGATTTCAGATGATAGAGGGCTCATTGGCTGGTTTTGGGAACCGTTCAGGAATTGCCCCAATAGAACAAGTTCTCAAACTATGCCTAAACAATGACATCAAGCTGGGCAATCATGAAATCAACCTAAAAAAAATCATTCGTACAGCACAAGCTTGCGAAGAAATTTTCTTACAACCACCCAATATTTACCGTTCTGTCAGCGGAATATTCGAGACTGATTCAAACTACGGTGTACTAAACATCCCTGACTTCCTAGAAGCTAAAGATGAAAAATCTTACTTTATCAACCTTGTCGGATTACATCCCAACACAATAAAACAAGCGTTAAAAGAGTACTGCCCATCTTTAGATTTAACCAACATCCCAAGTCAAAGATGGTTGCATGTCATTGAACTCATCAAAATCAAGATGCAAGCAGAGGCTATTGAAACCGAAGCCAAATACAAGGCTTTGAGACTACACTTGCATAACTACTATCGCTCAAGCGCCTACTCTCCCCAAAAAATCGCATCCATTGCATATAAGCTACTGGTAGAGAATGAAGCTTGAGCCATGGGAAAAATCATAACCATCATATTACCCCTGTTTGCGATGATTCTATGCGGGTATGGGATAGTTCGCGCGGGCGTCATTGGAAAAGAAACCGTCAGAGGCTTGGTCGGCGTCGTATTTTGGCTGTTCCTACCCTGTTTTATCTTCATGAAGACGCTGAGCGCGGACTACCAGGCTGGTATTAATTGGAATTTGCTCAACGCCTACTACCTAGCTTGCCTACTGGTGTTTTTAATCGCCGCCGCTGTTGGCCGCCTCTTTTGGGGAGGGGATCTACGCATCGCTGGACTCCGAGGCTTGGCCTCTATTTCCGGCGTCGTCGGCTATATGGGCTTGCCATTGATGGTAATGACGTTTGGAGACGCCGCCGTGTTGCCCGCGGTAATGATCACAACAGCGGACAATCTTGTCATTCTGGCGGGAGGCAGCCTGCTGATGGAAATGACCAGCGTTCGGACCGGCCATGCTCAGCCTGGAGGCTGGCCGCTATTGATCGCGATAGCCAAAGGCATCGTCCGCAACCCTTTGATCCTAGCTGTACTTCTTGCTGCTGTTTTCATCGCCGCCGGACTGAGTCTACCCAGCGCCCTGCACATCTTCGCCAGGCAAATGACCGATGCAACCGGACCGCTTGCGCTGGTCGCCCTGGGCGCCGCGCTGGCCATCCACCCAATGACAGGCCTGGCCCAAGCTGACTCGATTTTTCTGGCCGTCCTAAAAGTGACCGTGCTGCCGGGACTGGTGTTTTTATCCTGCCGTTACGGCTTTGAACTTGACCCTTTCAGCGTCAAGATCGCCGTTCTGATGGCAGCGCTTCCGGTGGCCGTCAATGTTTTCATTCTGGCGTCTCGCTACCAAAGTTATGAAACGCAAGTATCCAGCGCCATGTTGTTATCGGTGGGCATGGGATTGCTCGTCCTCTCGGGCCTGTTGCTGATTCTGGCTTGAGGCTAAAAAACCACCGCCCGGCGGATACTACTCGGGCGGTGGTGATTTAATGCAGCGAGAACAACGTCAGCATGGACACTTCTTCATGCTCTTGCCGCCGTAGCGTTCGTCCTGGCAGCGGCGAAAGAAGGCCTCCCGGCTCATCACCTCCGCATTCGGATTGAAACGGCGGCGGCTGGCGACATAGGCGTCGTAATCCTTGACGCCCACCATCAACCGGGCGGTTTTCGCCCATTGCTGCCATAGCTTGTTCATTACGCGCCCTCCTCACGGAACACCGCCGGCACCTCTTTGGCGGTGGACCACTTAACCGCCAGCGACTTGCGCATCACGTTCAGCGCGAACACCAGCATGGCGATCACCACCGCCATGAACAGCGCCGTCAAAGTGGCGTCCACATAGTCATTGAAGATGATCTGGTGCATTTGCGCCATATTCTTGGCCGGCGCCAGAAGCTCGCCCTTGGCCGCGGCGGCGGAGAACTTGTCGGCGTGGGCCAGGAAGCTGATCTTGGGACTGGCGTGGAACAGCTTCTGCCAGCCGGCGGTCAGCGTCACGACCAGCAGCCACAACGTGGGCACCGCGGTAACCCAGATATAGCGGGTTTTCTGCATCTTGATCAGCACAGCGGTGGCCAGTATCAGCGCGATGCCGGCCAGCATCTGGTTGGCGATGCCGAACAGCGGCCACAATGTGTTGATGCCGCCCAGTGGATCCACCACCCCCTGATACAAGAAGTAGCCCCACCCGGTTACCGCCAGACCGGTGGCGATCAAGTTGGCGGCCCAGGATTCCGTGTTGGCCATCGGCTTGACCACCAGGCCCAGCAGGTCCTGGATCATGAAGCGCAGCACGCGGGTGCCGGCGTCGATGGTGGTCAGGATAAACAAGGCTTCAAACAGGATGGCGAAGTGATACCAAAAGGCCATCATCGCCGGCCCGCCAATCACATTGGACAGAATGTGCGCCATGCCCACAGCCAGAGTCGGCGCGCCGCCGGCGCGAGACAGAATGGTGCTCTCGCCCACGTCCTTGGCCATCTGGGTCAACATGTCCGGCGTAATGACGAAGCCCCAGCTGGAAATCACCTGGGCGGCTTCCTCCGCGGTCTTGCCTATCACCGCCGCCGGGCTGTTCATCGCGAAGTAGACGCCCGGATCCAGCACGCAGGCGGCGATCAACGCCATGATGGCGACGAAGCTTTCCATCAGCATGGAGCCGTAGCCGATCACGCGGGCGTGGGTTTCATTCTCCAGCATCTTGGGCGTGGTGCCAGAGGCCACCAGCGCATGGAAGCCGGACACCGCGCCGCAGGCGATGGTGATGAACAGGAAGGGGAACAGATTGCCGGAGAATACCGGGCCGCTGCCGTCGATGAACTTGGTCACCGCAGGCATGTGCAGATTGGGCGCCACAATCATGATGCCGATGGCCAGGCCGACAATGGTGCCTATTTTCAGGAAGGTGGACAGATAATCTCGCGGCGCCAGCAACAGCCACACCGGCAGCACCGAAGCGACGAAGCCGTAGCCAATCAGAATCCAGGCCAGCGTGGTGCCGCTCAAGGTAAACAAGGGCGCCAGGGTTTCGTTCTTGGCGATGTCGCCGCCGTAAACGATGGCCAGCATCAGCAGGATAAAGCCGATGACGGAAATCTCGCCGATTTTGCCCGGCCGGATGTAGCGAGTGTAGACGCCCATGAACAGAGCGATCGGTATCGTGGCCGCAATGGTGAAGGTGCCCCAGGGGCTGCCAGTCAACGCCTTGACCACCACCAGCGCCAGCACCGCCAGCAGGATCACCATGATCATCAGAATGCCGATGGAGGCGATAATGCCGGGAATAGCGCCCAGTTCGGTGCGGATGATCTCGCCCAGCGATTTGCCGTCGCGGCGCACCGACAAGAACAGAATCAGGAAGTCCTGCACCGCGCCGGCCAGCATCACCCCCACCAAAATCCACAGCGTGCCCGGCAGATAGCCCATCTGCGCGGCCAGCACCGGCCCCACCAGCGGTCCGGCGCCGGCGATGGCGGCGAAGTGGTGGCCAAACAACACCCATTTATTGGTGGGCACGTAGTCCAGGCCGTCATTGTATTTTTCCGCCGGGGTCAGCCGGCGGGCATCCAGCTCCAGTACTTTGTCGGCGATGAAGCGGCCGTAAAAACGATAGGCGATGGAGTAAACCGACACCGCAGCCACAATCAGCCAAACAGCGTTGACCGGTTCGCCGCGATTGAGGGCCACAACGGCGAAGGCCGCTGCGCCGGCCAGGGCGATGGCCAGCCACACGGCCCATTCTCTTATCTGTTGCATATGGCAAGTTCCTATTCTCTTTATCCCGTTTTAATTCATCGGTCCCTGGCGACGACAGCAGCCACGGCCGGCTTTTTTGCCTGACCGATTCTGGATTGATAGCGCCGGAAAATCAAGCAAGCCTTATAATTTACAAAAGCTATCAATGATTTATGACGAATAGCAGTCACGATAATGCTAAAGTCGCCGGCAAACACCGCGTGCTAATATTTTGATTTGAACCACCGAAATCCCGTCGACGGACATGAACAGCGATACCCCCCATATTCTCATTGTCGAAGACGACGTGAGACTAGCCGAATTGATAGGCGCCTATCTGAGCAAGCACGGCTATCGCATCTCCCAGCACGGCCGCGGCGACACCGCGCCGGCCATCATCCTGGAAGAAAAGCCGGACCTGGTGATCCTGGACATCATGCTGCCAGGCAAGGAAGGCTTCGACGTCTGCCGTGAAATCCGCCCGCGCTATAACGGCAGGGTTTTGATCATGACGGCGCGCGACGAGGACGTGGACGAAATCCTGGGGCTGGAACTGGGCGCAGACGACTACCTGGCCAAGCCGGTAGAGCCCCGTCGCCTGCTGGCGCGGGTGCGCGCTTTGCTGCGCCGCGGCGGGCCGGGCGCGCAGGCGGACGGCGAGGCCGGCGACGAAGACAGCTTCACCTTTGGCCAGTTCTGCATCAGCCAGGCCACGCGCGAGGCCACCTTGAACGGAGAACTGATTGATCTGACCACCGCCGAATTCGACCTGCTGTGGCTGCTGTCCTCCCACGCCGGCCAGGTGTTGTCGCGCGACGACATCATGAGCGAATTGCGCGGCATAGGCTTCGATGGGCTGGATCGTTCGATAGACGCGCGCATTTCGCGGCTGCGCCGCAAACTGGGCGACAATCCGGACGCGCCGGCCCGGATCAAGACCGTGCGCGGCAAAGGCTATCTGTTCTCACGCAGCGACTGGGAATAAGCAATGAGCACCCGTCGTCTGCGCGGCTGGCTCAAACCGTCGCTGGGCACCCTGTTTGCCCGTTATTTCTTCGCCACCATGCTGGTGGAGCTGATCATCATCATCGGCTTCGGCTTCCTGGTCACCAAGCTGTACGAAAACAGCGACCGCGACGGCAAGCTGCAGTTCATGAACGGCACCGTGACGCTGATCCGCCAGCAGTTGGCCCAGACGCCGCACAAGGACTGGGACGGCAAGCTGGCCGACATCGCCCGCGCCTTCAGCTATCCGGTCAAACTGATCGCCCACCCTCCCGACGATTTCGAGCAGGAAGGCCACGCCGCGCTGCTGGGCGGCCGCCCCTATCTGGACTTCGACAACCAATTGCTCTACGTGCCGCTACCCCATGATCCGCGCCTGCTGCTGCTGGGCCCCTTGGAGGCGCCGGCCAGCAACAGCAGTTGGATCAGCGAAGACATGGAAATCCTGCTGCTGTGGATTTTGCTGACCGGCTCCACGCTGGGCACCCTGATCTACTTCAGCCTGCGTCCTTTGTGGAAAGACTTGCTGGAAGTGCGCCGCAAGGCGGAGGTCTTCGCCGACGGCGACTTCAGCGCCCGCGCCCAACCTTCGAAAAGCCGGCTGCTGGCGCCTTTGTCCCTGGCTTTCAACAGCATGGCCGCCCGCCTGGAGCGGCAGATGGAAACCCGCCAGGCCTTGTCTCACGCCATCGCCCACGAGATACGCACCCCGATCGCGCGGCTGCGCTTCGGCCTGACCATGCTGGAAGAAGAAGAGGACGAGCAGGAGTGGCGGCGCTACCGCGAAGGCATGGAGCGCGATATGCAGGAGTTGGAAGAACTGTTCAACACCAGCATGGAGTTCGCCAAGCTCAACCGCAACGAAGTTCCCTTGCACTGGGAAACCGTTGACCTTTACGACTGGTTCGACGATCTGATCGATCTGGTCACGCCGCTGAAGCCGCCCGGCATCAAACTGGAGCTGGACTGCGCGCTGGGCAACGGCGCCTTCGACCGCAAACTGATGTACGTGGCCAGCCGCAACCTCTTGCTCAACGCCTTCAAATACGCCAACACCCAAGTGCGGCTGACGGTGTGTCACAACGCCGCCGGTCAGTTGCTGATCCATGTCGACGACGACGGCTGCGGCATCCCCGAGGCTGAGCGCGACAAGGTGTTCGAACCCTTCCTGCGCCTGGACCGCAGCCGCGACCGCGCCACCGGCGGCTACGGTTTGGGCCTGTCCTTCGTCAAGCTGATCACCGAACATCACGGCGGCCAGGCCAGCGTGGCCGCCAGCGAACTAGGCGGCGCGCGCTTTACACTGCGCATCATGCAGCCGCAGCAATAAGCACTGTTTACGATCTGCTGCGCGCCTCGAGGCGTGACACGGTGAGTACAACGCTTCGCGAAACGCAGCAAACTATGAACAGGTTCTCAGCCGTTTTCGCCTTGTCTCGCTCTAGCAAGATCGTAAACCCGCTCTAGAAGGATGCCGAAACGCTTTCGCCAGAACCGACGAAATGTAAAGCCGCAGTTTGTTAAGCAATCTGAATTGGGTCACGCGCCGTCACAAAGCGGGGACAGGAAGCCAACAGACCCAGGGCCGAGGCGCCGGGATAATGCCAGCATCTCAACTTGGATTCGGGTATTTTCCATGGTTTCTTCACGACCGGCCGCCCTGCTGGTACACGGTCTGGGCGGCAGCGCATACGACCTTGGCGCGCTTGGACGCACGCTGGAGGAGGCTGACATCGTCACGCACACCCCGCTGTTGCCGGGACATGGCGGCGAGCCGGAAGATCTGCTGTCCGTCCGCTGGCAGGACTGGGTGGAAACCATACGCAAGGAATACCTGGAGCTGAAGACGCGCCACAAGGTAGTGCATCTGGCCGGCGTTTGCCTGGGCGGCCTGGTGGCGCTGGAAGTGGCGCGGCTGGAAAACCACAAGGACGGCCTCGCGCTGTACGCGCCGCCGCTGTTCCTCGACGGCTGGAGCCTGCCCAAGCTCACTTGGGCGCGCCACATCGTCTACCGCATTCCCGGCCTGGCTAAAAAGATGCGCGTGCCGGAGGTGGAACCTTTCGGCATCAAGAACGCCCGCATCCGCAAAGCGATCCAGCAGCGCTTTGAACGCGGCGAGCGCTTCCACTACGCCTACATCCCGCTGGCCTGCATCCGCCAGGTGGATGGGCTGCGCCGCCAGCTGATGTCGCGGCTGGAACAGATCACTTGTCCGACGCTGATCGTGCATGCCGACGAGGACGACATCACCAGCCCGCGCTCCGCCCATCACCTACAGCGCCACCTGGGCGGCAAGGTCGATTTCATGCCTTTGTCCAACAGCTACCATATGGTAATGGTGGACAATGAACGCGGCGAAGTGCTCAAGCGCAGCCTGAAGTTTTTCAACCAGCGCGCCCAAGCGCCGGCCACCACCGCCGAGCAAGACGGCTGGGCCCTGTTCGCCGCCGCCTGAACGCCGCGCTCTTACAATCAAGGCAAGCTTCCCGCTTGCCTTTTTTCTTGCCTGCGCCAGCTGCGCCGGCCTCCTCGCCTTGAATTAAAGTTGCAAGCAATCACAACTGAACATTGAATTTAACAGCTACGCAAACTTCCAAGCCGCCTCGTCACCAACCGTCATCAAGCCAGAACACATCAACAATGGAAGGCAAGGACCAGCTGAAGCAAACTGTTTGCACGAGCCGGATCGGCCCCCAGCCGGTCTTGCAACGGTTCCGTTCTCTTCCCTTTGTGTGACTTTGCGTGCCCGCCGGCTTCGGCGGGCATCTTTTCTTTCAGCCGCCCACCCTGTTTTGTTACAGATTGTTACACAAGCCCTTTACCCTTCACACAAAGAGCGCTTACAAGCTCAACAGACTGACTTGCTTCTTATTCGCACAATATCGCAGTTATCAACAAAGCAAACAGTCGCAAAAATGAAAAAACTAATCACCGCTTCCGTGTTGAGCCTGGCAGCTCTGTCCGCGCATGCAGCCGATCCGGGCTTCTACGTCTTCGGCAACACTGGTTATAACTTCTCCAAGCCGGAGTCCGGCAACCGCAACATCGTCCTGAAAGAGGCCAAGGCCGCCGGCACGGTATGGGAACTGGGCGCCGGTTACCGCTTCAACCAATATCTGGCTACCGAGCTGTCCTACGCTGACTTCGGCAAATCCACGGCCAACGGCTCCTTCAGCGGCCGCACCGGCAACGGCTCCGTCGCCACCAAGGCCGAACGCATCGCCGTGCTGGGCATCCTGCCGGTGACCCAGGATTTGGAAGTTTTCGGCAAGGCCAGCCTGAACAACGTGCACACCAAGCTCAAGATCGACCGAGTTGCCAACAAAACTTTCAACGACACCCGATTGGGTCTTGGTTTCGGCGCGCAGTATCAGCTGCACAAAAACCTGTCCTTGCGTGGCGAATACGAATACATCGCCGGCACTGACTTCCAGATGGCGGGCCAAAGCGTGGTCAAGACGTCCGGCACCAGCGTGCTGAAGGCCGGCATCAGCTACCACTTCTGATCCCACGCCTTGCCAGCGCTCGCCAGCCGCGGCCCCTGTGCCCGCGGCTGGTTTTGCGTTTCAGACCGCCGGCACCGCCATGCCGCGCCGCACCGCCGGCCGCTCGCCGACGCGTTGGAACCAATCGCTTACCCGCGGAAACGCCGCCAGATCTACCTGATGCCAGTCATGACGCGCCGCCCACGGATAGAGCGCGATGTCGGCGACGCCGTACTCGCCGGCGACGTAATCCCGCCCTTCCAGCCGCTGGTCCAGCACCCCGTACAGGCGCAAAGCCTCGTCGTGGTAGCGTTTCTGCGCGTAAGGCAGGCTTTCCGGCGCGTAGCGCAGAAAATGGTGAGCCTGCCCCAGCATCGGCCCGAAGCCGCCCATCTGGAACATCAGCCATTGCAGCGCCTCGTAGCGCGCCGCGCCCGCAGCCGGCAACAAACGGCCGTGCTTTTCCGCCAGATATTGCAGAATGGCGCCGGACTCGAACATCGCCAGCGGCCGCCCGTCCGGCCCGTCGCTGTCCACAATGGCCGGAATCTTGTTGTTGGGGCTGATGGCCAGAAAAGATTCGGCAAACTGCTCGCCCTTGCCGATGTCCACCGCGTGCACGGCGTACGGCAACTCCAGCTCTTCCAGCATAATGGAAATCTTGCGCCCATTGGGCGTGCCCCAGGTATACAGATCAATCATGATGCGCATCTCCCTTGTTCAAGGCTTGGGCGGCTAGCGCCTGCGCGCGCCGCCCCGTCTGCTACAATGCAGCCCATTTCAAGCCTTCAGGATACTGCGATGAGCCAGCCGCGCGTCAATGATGTCAAAGCCTTTCTCTTGGACCTGCAAGACCGCATTTGCGCGGCGCTGGAGCAGGCCGACGGCGGCGCTCAATTCGTCGAGGACGCTTGGCAGCGCCCGGGCGGCGGCGGCGGGCGCAGCCGGGTCTTGGCCAAGGGCGCGCTGTTCGAACAGGCCGGCGTCAATTTCTCGCATGTACACGGCGACGCGCTGCCCGCCTCCGCCACCGCCCACCGTCCCGAACTGGCCGGCCGCGGCTTTCAGGCCATGGGCGTGTCGCTGGTGATCCATCCGGAAAACCCGCACATCCCCACCAGCCACGCCAATGTCCGCTTCTTCATCGCGGAGAAGGACGGCGAGACGCCGGTGTGGTGGTTCGGCGGCGGTTTCGACCTGACCCCGTTCTATGCCGTGGAAGCCGACGTGGTGCACTGGCACCGCGTGGCCCGCGATTTGTGCCGGCCCTTCGGCGAACAGGTGTACCCGGACTACAAGCGCTGGTGCGACGAGTATTTCTTCCTGAAGCACCGCCAGGAGGCGCGCGGCGTCGGTGGCTTGTTCTTCGACGACTTGAACGCCTGGGGCTTCGATTCCTGTTTCCGCTTCATGCAGGCGGTGGGCGACGGCTTCACCAACGCCTACTTGCCCATCGTCGAACGCCGCAAAGGCGATAGCTGGGGCCACCGCGAACGCCAGTTCCAGCTTTATCGCCGCGGCCGCTACGTCGAATTCAACCTGGTCTGGGACCGCGGCACCCTGTTTGGCCTGCAGTCCGGGGGACGCACCGAATCCATCCTGATGTCGATGCCGCCGCTGGCGCGCTGGGAATACGATTACCAACCGGAACCGGGCAGCCCGGAAGCCGAGCTGACCGAGCGTTTCCTGACCCCGCGCGACTGGCTGGCCTGAGAGCCGAAGCCAAGCCGGATACCGCGTTTTCCCCAGCCCGCACATGAGTTTAGCCAATCACAAGAATGGCGAAATCGGGTATCCTTGCGCAGCTGCCCATAACAATCCCATGACCATCCGTTCCGCATGAATCAACCCCATTTTTCGGCCGGGCTCTCCGGCCGCGCCGCCCGTCCCTGGCAGGAGCCGGCGCTATGGCTGCTGTTCGCCGTCGTCTGGTTCGGCACCCTCGGCTACCGCGGGCTGATTCACGCGGACGAAGGCCGCTACGCGACGCTGTCGCTGTTCATGCTGCACAGCGGCGACTGGATCACTCCGCGACTGAACGGCCTGCTGTATTTCGAAAAACCGGCGCTGCAATACTGGATGGGCGCGCTAAGCTTCGCCGCCTTCGGCGTCAACGAGTTCGCCGCCCGCTTCTGGCCGGGCCTGACTGGCTTTCTGTCCGTGGCGATGTGCGGCTTCACCGCGCGCCGGCTCTGGGGCGTAGACGCCGGCCGCCACGCTGCGCTGGCCGCCGGCAGCTGCGCCTGGATCGTGGCCAATAGCCACTTCCTGTCGCTGGACATGGGGGTGAGCTTCTTCCTGACCGTGGCGCTATGCGGCTTCCTGCTGGCACAACACGACGGCGCCGACGCCCGCGCGACCCGTAACTGGATGTGGGTCACCTGGGCGGCGATGGCCGCCGCCACGCTGAGCAAAGGCTTGATCGGCCTGCTGATTCCCGGCGCCACCCTAGTGCTGTACAGCCTGCTCAACTGGCAATGGGCATTCTGGAAACGCATGCATTGGCTGAGCGGCCTGGCCTTGTTCCTGCTGTTGACCGCGCCGTGGTTCATTCTGGTGTCCCAGCGCAACCCGGACTTCGCCCATTTCTTCTTCATCCGCGAACACCTGGAACGCTTCCTCACCACCGAGCACAAACGCACCGGCGCGCCGTGGTATTTCGTGCCCTATCTGCTGCTTGGCTTGCTGCCTTGGACCAGCCTGCTGCCGACGCTGTGCCGCGACGGCTGGCGCGAACCTGGCGCGCGGCTGCGCGTCGGCCGCCTACTGCTGATCTGGTCGGTCTTTATCTTCGCCTTCTTCAGCAAGTCCAGCTCCAAGCTGCCATCCTACATCCTGCCGATGTTCCCGGCGCTGGCGTTGCTATTGGCGCCGACGTTGCAGCGCTTGCCCTCCGCCGCGCTGAAGAAGCACCTGCTGCCGGCGCTGCTACTGTGGCTGGCCGCGCTTGCTCTCTATCCCTTTGTTGATCGTTTCGCGTCCGAGGACATCCCGCTCGACGTACTGCACGGCTTCGCCCATTTCGTCGCTGCCGCCGCGCTGCTGTTCTTGGCCTGCGCCGTTGTCGCCTGGCGCTTGCTGGGCCGCGAACACAAGCTGGCCGCGCTGTGCTGGCTGGCTTTCGGCAGCTTGCTGGCCGTCAGCGTCGCCGCCGCCGGCCACGACAGCTATGGCCGGCTGAAGGGCAGCAAGGAAATCGTCCGCCAGATCCAGCCTTATCTCCATGCGGACACGCCGGTGTTCTCGGTCCGTTATTACGACCAGACTTTCCCCTTCTATCTGGGCCGCCCGGTCACCCTGGTGCAGTTTGTCGATGAGTTTGAATTCGGCGAGAGCCAGGAGCCGCAGCGCTGGATGCCGCGACTGGAACAATTCGTCGCCGCCTGGAACGCCGCCCCGCGCGCGCTGGCGATGACCGACCCCGCCACTTATCAGGAACTGCAAGCCCAGGGCCTGCCGATGCGGGTGGTCTACCAAGATCCGCGCCGCCTAGTGGTGGCCAAGCCGTGAAACCGCCAACCTTTGGACCCGCTCTACTATGAAGTTGATCGAATTCGGCCTGATTCTGCTCGGCGTGCTGCTCAACGCCGCCGCCCAGCTATGCTTGAAAGCCGGCGTGCGCCAGATCGGCCACTTTGACTTTTCCGCCTCCAACGTACTGCCGATAGGCTGGTCGCTGGCCACCAATCTGCCCATCGTCGGGGGCCTGTCCTGCTATGTCGTCAGCGTGGTGGTATGGATCATGGCGCTGTCGCGAGTGGAGGTCAGCATCGCTTACCCTATGCTGTCCATCGGCTACGTGGTCAACGCGCTGCTGGCCTATTGGCTGTTCGGCGAAGCGCTGAGCGCTCAAAAACTGATCGGCATCGGCGTCATCATCATCGGTGTGGTGCTGGTCGCCCGCAGCTAAGCAGAAAGGCTAAAATGGATTTCCTGCCCTTCACCCGCCCGGACATCGACGAAGCCACCATCGCCGCCGTCGGCGAGGTGCTGCGTTCCGGCTGGATCACCACCGGTCCCAAATCCCGTCAACTGGAAGCCGAGCTGTCCGCCCATGTCGGCGGCCGTCCGGTACGAGTGGTGGCATCCGCCACCGCCGCGCTGGAAATGGCCTTGCAAGTGGCCGGCGTCGGCCCCGGCGACGAGGTGATTACCTGCCCGCTGAGCTGGGTGGCCACCGCCAACGTGATTCTGAAAGTGGGCGCCAAACCGGTATTCGTCGACGCCGACCGCGCCAGCCGCAACATCGACCTGAACTTGGCGGAAGCGGCGATCACCCCGCGCACCCGCGCCATCATCCCGGTGGACCTGGCCGGCCTGCCGGTGGACCGCGACCGCCTCTACGACATCGCCAAGCGCCATCGGCTGCGCGTGATCGAGGACGCCGCCCAGTCCATGGGCGCCAACTGGTGCGGCCGCCGCATCGGCAGCTTTGGCGATTTGGTGTCCTTCAGCTTCCACGCCAACAAGAACATGACCAGCGGCGAAGGCGGCTGCCTGGTGCTGAACGACGAGGACGAAGCCCGTCTGTTCGAGAAGCTTCGGCTACAGGGCGTGACCCGCCACGCCGACGGCGGCATGGACGTGGACGTGCTGGGCGGCAAGGCCAATATGACCGATATCGCCGCCGCCATCGGCCTGGGCCAGTTGCCGCGGCTGGAGGGGTTCAACGCCCGCCGCCGCGAGCTGGCGGCGCTGTATTTCCGCCATTTCGACCGCCAGCTGGGCTGCGAGCTGCCGCTAGAGGACATGGCCCAGAGCAATTGGCATATGTTCCAGCCGCTGTTGCCCCTGGACCGAATGAGCATGGACCGCGGCGAATTCATCGCCCGGATGAAAGACCTGGGCATAGGTGTGGGCGTGCACTACCCCGCCATGCATTTGTTCACCTTGTTCCGCGAGATGGGCTTCCAGCCGGGCGATTTCCCGGTGGCGGAAGACATCGGCCGCCGCACCGTCACCCTGCCGCTGTTCCCGGCCATGGCCGACGAGGACGTGGAACGCGTGTGCGCCGCCGTGAGCGGCGTGCTGAAGCCCGTGCTGAGCGTATAAAACATCTATGAAAAGCGTAATCGATCTTTCCGTCGTCATCCCGGTATACAACGAGCAGGACGTGCTGCCGGCGCTGTTCGACCGCCTCTACCCCGCGCTGGACGCGCTGGGCGTGCGTTATGAAATCGTCTTCGTCAACGACGGCAGCCGCGATAAAAGCCCTGCCATGCTCGCCGCGCAGTTCGACCTGCGCCCAGACGTGACCCGAGTGGTGCTGTTCAACGGCAACTTCGGCCAGCACCGCGCCATTCTGGCCGGCTTCGAATACAGCCGCGGCGATCGGGTGGTGACGCTGGACGCCGACCTGCAAAACCCGCCGGAGGACATCAAGCTGCTGCTGGCGGAAATGGACAAGGGCCACGACTACGTCGGCTCCATCCGCCGCCAGCGCAACGACAGCCTGTGGCGCCACCTGGCCAGCCGCGCGATGAACCGCCTGCGCGAAAAGCTGACCCGCATCAAGATGACCGATCAGGGTTGCATGATGCGCGCCTACAGCCGCCGCATCATCGACACCATCAATCAGTGCAACGAGCTGCACACCTTCATCCCGGCGCTGGCCTATCAGTTCGCGCAGAACCCGACCGAAGTCACCGTCGGCCATGAAGAGCGCTTCGCCGGCGAATCCAAGTACTCGCTGTACAGCCTGATCCGCCTGAACTTCGACCTGATGACCGGGTTCTCCATCGTGCCCCTGCAGCTGTTCTCGCTGCTGGGCATGCTGGTCTCCGCCGGCTCCGGCGTGCTGGTGGTCTACCTGGTGCTGCGGCGCTTCATCGTCGGCCCGGAAGTGGGCGGATTGTTCACCCTGTTCGCCATCGCCTTCCTGCTGATCGGCATCGCGCTGTTCGGCATCGGCCTGCTCGGCGAATACATCGGCCGCATCTACCAAGAAGTGCGGGATAGGCCGCGCTATGTGATCGGCGCGGTGCTGGAGCAAAAGGACAAACCATGAAAGCCGTGGTCTTCGCTTATCACAATGTCGGCGTGCGCTGCCTGAGAGCGCTGATCGGCGGCGGCGTGGATGTGGCGCTGGTGGTCACCCACCGTGACAACCCCAATGAAAACATCTGGTTCGCCAGCGTGGAGCAGGTGGCCCGCGACTACGGCATACCAGTGATCACCCCGGACGACCCGAACACGCCGGAAGTGCTGGCCCAAGTGCAAGCGGTGCGGCCGGACTTCCTGTTCTCTTTCTATTACCGTCACATGCTCAAAGCCCCGCTGCTGGAATGCCCGGCGCGCGGCGCCTTCAATATGCATGGCTCGCTGCTGCCCAAATACCGCGGCCGGGTGCCGATCAACTGGGCCATCATCCATGGCGAAACCGAAACCGGCGCCACCCTGCACGTGATGAACGTCAAGCCGGACAACGGCCCCCTCGTCGATCAGATGGCGGTGCCCATCTTGCCGGATGATAATGCCGACGAAGTGTTCGCCAAGGTCACCGTGGCCGCGGAAATGGTGCTGGCCCGCAGCCTGCCGGCGCTGCTTGCCGGCAAGGCCGAATTCCGCCAACAGGATTTGAGCCAAGGCGGCTATTTCGGCGGCCGCAAACCGGAGGATGGCCGCATTGACCCGCAAGCCGGCGCCGCCGATCTGCACAACTTCGTGCGCGCGCTGACCCACCCGTTCCCGGGCGCCTTCGCCGACATCGACGGCGGCCGGCTGGTAATCTGGAAAACCCTGCGCGCAGGCGGCCACGGTCAGCAATTGCAAACGGCCCGGCTACACTCAGAAAACGGCGCGCTGTGGCTGGACGCCGTGGACGGCGGCCGCTTGAAGGTACTATCCGCCACGCTGGACGGCGCGGCGCTGGATCCGGCGACAACACAGACGCTGACGCTGGCCTGAAGCGGCGCACTCACGGAATACACATGCAAATCACAGTCCCCCTCCAGGGGACGATGAAGGAAATCTCAATGAAAAAAGTACTGATCCTCGGCGTCAACGGCTTTATTGGCCACCACCTGACCAAGCGCATCATCGAAACCACCGACTGGCACATCTACGGCATGGACATGCACGATGACCGCGTGACCGAGTGGAAAGACCACCCGCGCTTCCACTTCTTCGAAGGCGATATCACCATCAACAAGGAGTGGATCGAGTACCACGTGAAGAAATGCGACGTGGTGCTGCCGCTGGTGGCCATCGCCACTCCGTCCACCTATGTGAACAACCCGCTGCGCGTGTTCGAGCTGGACTTCGAAGCCAACCTGCCCATCGTTCGCCAGTGCGTGCAGTACAAGAAACACCTGGTGTTCCCGTCCACCTCGGAAGTCTACGGCATGTGCCATGACGAAGAGTTCGATCCGGAGAACTCCGAGTTGATCTGCGGCCCGATCAACAAGCCGCGCTGGATCTACTCCTGCTCCAAGCAGCTGATGGACCGCGTGATCCACGCCTACGGCATGCAAGAAGGCCTGAACTACACGCTGTTCCGTCCATTCAACTGGATCGGCGGCGGACTGGACAACATCAATACCCCGAAAGAAGGCTCCAGCCGCGTGATCACCCAGTTCCTGGGCCATATCGTGCGCGGCGAGACCATCAAGCTGGTGGACGGCGGCCATCAAAAACGCGCCTTCACCTATGTGGACGACGGCATCAGCGCTCTGATGAAGATCATCGAGAATAAAGACGGCAAGGCCTCCGGCCAGATCTACAACATCGGCAACCCAGCCAACAACTATTCCATCCGCGAACTGTCCGCGATGATGCTGGACCTGGCCCGCGTCTACCCGGAATACCAACTGAACGCCGACAAGGTGAAGATCGAGGAAACCACGTCCGGCGCTTACTATGGCAAGGGCTATCAGGACGTGCAAAACCGCGTGCCCAAGATCGCCAACACCATGACGGACCTGGACTGGAAGCCGAGCGTGACCATGGCCGACGCGCTGCGCGGCATTTACGACTACTACCGCGACCAAGTGGCCGCCAGCCGCGACCTGTCCGAGTAAGAATCTGTTAGCGATCTGCTGCGCGTCGGCTGGATGGATAGAGAAGGGCGTTGAAACCGGCTTCGAAATGCTCATGTACCACGCGGATATTCCGCTTTCCCAGCCGCAACGCCTTCTCTCGCCTTAGCTCGCGAGATCGTAAACAGGCTCTTAGAGATCCCCCATGAGAAAACTCGCTCTTAAAATCGACGTCGACACCTGGCGCGGCACCCGCGACGGCGTGCCGCGGCTGATGCACATGCTGCAGCAGCACCACGCCAAGGCCACCTTCTTGTTCAGCCTGGGCCCGGATCACACCGGCCGCGCGATCAAACGGGTATTCCGCCCCGGCTTCCTGTCCAAGGTGTCGCGCACCTCGGTGGTGGAACACTACGGCATCCGCACCCTGCTGTACGGCACGGTGCTGCCCGGTCCCGACATCGGCAAGCGCGAAGCCGAGCTGATGCGCGAAGTGCGCTCGCAAGGCTTCGAAGTCGGCATCCACACTTGGGATCACATCAAGTGGCAGGACTACGTCGCAAACAAGGACGCCGCCTGGACCCGCGCGGAAATGCGCAAGGCGGCCGAACGCTTTGAACAGATCTTCGGCGAACCGGCGCGCACCCACGGCGCCGCCGGCTGGCAGATCAACGATGCGGCGCTGGCCTATGAACGCGAGCTGGGCATGCTATACGCGTCCGACGGCCGCGGTACCCACCCGTTCCAGCCAGTGGACGCCGCCGGCCAGCCGCTGGGCGTGCCGCAATTGCCCACCACGCTGCCTACACTGGACGAGTTGATAGGCCTGGACGGACTTACCGCCGACAATGTTCATCACCATATTCTGGCGCTGACGGAAGAAGCCCCGGCCACCGGTCATGTCTACACGCTGCACGCCGAACTGGAAGGCCTGCGCCTGGGCTATACCTTCGAGCATCTGCTGGTGGGCTGGAAAGCCCAAGGCTACCAATTATGCAGCTGCATCGAGCTATTCAGCAGCCTGGACACGGCCGCGCTGCCTGCCGGCCGCGTAGTGATGGGAGAGATTCCCGGCCGCAGCGGCACGCTGGCGCTGCAAGCCTAAGAACCTGTTTACGATCTGCTGCGCTGCGGCGATACGGCGTTGAAACCCGCTTCGAAATGCTCATGTACCACTGGTACCTTCCGCTTCCTCAGCGGTTTTCGCCTTGTCTCGCTCTTGCTCGCGAGAGCGTAAACACGTTCTTAGCTCGCTAGATCGTAAACACATTCTAGGAACCAGTGCTCTATCTTTATAGGGCTGAAACGATAGCCCACTCAGCCGCCGCCCGGCTTCATTACCCGGCCGGCGGGGTCTGGCTTGCCAACCGATCCAGCATCGCGCGCAGCGCGTCCATGAGTTCGTTCAAACCCTCCGCATCGCCCCGCAACAGCGTCCCTTCCAGTTCGCGCGCCAACTCCGCCAGCTCCCGCTGCTCCATGGTCAAGGCCGCGCCGTAGATCCGGTGCAGATGCTGGCTGGCCGTGGACCAATGAGCGTGCTGAACGGCCCTCACCGCCTGGCGATAATCGCGCTCATTGTGTTCGATAAACATCTCCCATAGCCCGCTGCCCTGAAGCTGCGATCCGGCGGAGTCGGCAACAGGAACCGTTTCCGGCAGCCACATGAATAGCATGTGCTGCAGATCCCTGAGCCGCAAAGGCTTGACCAGCACCCCGTTCATGCCGCTGTCCATGCACTTTTCCCGGTGCTGATCGTCGCTGGCCGCGGAGATCGCCACGATGGGCAGGAGAACGCGCCCCTTTGCCTCCTCCCACGCGCGTATCCGCCGCGCCGCCTCGTAACCGCTGATGTCCGGCAGGCTGCAGTCCATCAGGATCAGCCGGATATCCTGGCTTTGCTGCAGAATGAACAGGCTGTCCGTGCCTGTGCCGGCCACGATGGGGCGACAGCCCAGTTGACTCAGTTGCTCGCAAATCATCCGTTGATTGGCGGGATGGTCCTCCACCACCAGCACCCGCTGCCCTTGCCCCACCGCCTGGGGCGGGCCGGATGGTTCCGTCTCCGTCTCCTCCTTGGCCAGCGCCGGCCCCAGACGCACCGGCAACTTGATGGTAAGCGTGGTGCCGGTCTCGCCGTCGCTGTCCAGCGTGATGCGCCCCTTCATCAAGCCCACCAAGCGTTTGCAGATGGTCAACCCCAGCCCGGACCCGCCAAACTTGCGGGTGGCAACGGAATCCGCTTGCACGAAGGCGTCGAAAATAGTCTTCTGCGCCGCCAGCGGCACGCCTATGCCGGTATCGATTACCTGGCACACCAGCACGCCGCGCTTGCCGCCCGAGCGGCCGCTCTGCAGACTCGCCCGCAGCGTGACCGAACCTTTGTCGGTGAACTTGACCGCGTTGGAAATCAGATTGTGCAATACCCGCTGCAGGTGCGAAGGATCCAGCCAGAGCGCCCGCTCCGGCAGCTCGCAGACATAACGCAGCTCCAGCCCCTTCATCCGCGCCGCCAGCGTGTACAGCTTCACCAGCCCTTCCAGGATAGAGCCGACATTGACGAAGGACGGCTCCAGGCTTTCCTGACCGGCGTCCAAGCGCGAAGCGTTGAGAATATTGTTGAGCAGTTGCAGCAGGCTGTTGGCCGCCAGATTGGACTGCAACACCAGTTCGCGCTGCTTTTCGCCCATGGGCATGGCCTGCAGCATTTCGCCGGCGGCGATGATGGCGTTCATCGGCGTTCTGATTTCATGGCTGACCACCGCCAGGAACTCGCTCTTGGCCGCTTCGCCCATTCGCGCCTTGCGCAGCAGTTGCGTGGTAGAGCGCATCGCCAACAGCAAGACGAAGAACAGCAGCACCAGCACGGTGCCCTCTCCGGCATAGTTTCTGAACACGTTGTAGACCGACGGCCGGGCCGCCACCTGTTCTTCCCAAGCCAGGCGGGCGGCGTCGACGTCGTCGGCCGACATCTGCTCCAGGCTGCGCCGCAGGATCGCATAGAGCAGGGGCTGGCTTTTGCTGACCCCCATCCGGTAGATCGCGTAATACCCGGGAAGCGCGCCGGAGCTGGTCAAATCGGGAAAACGATAATTCAACAGAAAGCGGGCGTAGCTTTCCGGCACCAGGCCAACATCCGCGCGCCGGTCCCGGATCGCCCTCAAGGCCTGAGTCGGCGTTTCCACCACAAGCAGGTCCAGATTGGCCTGGTCTCCCAGCAGCCAGGAACGGGAGTTGTCGTTGAAGATGAAAGCGAGCTTGCGCCCGTGCAGCTTGTCGTGGTCGAACACCACCGGGTGGTCGCGACGCGTGATCGCCATCAAGGGCTGCGAGGAATACGGTTGGGTGAAGTAGTAGTCCTTGTTCAGGTTCAATTCGCCTATCGCGTCCTGATTGATGCTGGCCAGCATCATCGCCCGTCCGCCGCGACTGGCCTCGATCAGGCTCTGCGCCGAATGCACTTGCACGATGTTGAATTGCAAGCCGCTTTTCTTGCCCACGTACTGCAGAAAGAAAGCCTCAACACCCTTGTACTGGATATTGCTGTTCTTGCGATTGGGCGCCAGCTTGGACCTGAGTACGTACACATCCACTACCGGATGCCGGCCTACCCACTCCGCCTCTTCCCGGCTCAACTGGATTTTGCTGCCCTGATCCGCGCAAGCGGACAAGAGCGCGCACAGGACGATCAGGCAGCCCAAATGTCGAAGTCGCACCGCTACTCCAATTTGGAGTTCAATAAAAACAGTTCCCTGTCCGTATTGATGCCCAGTTTCTGAAAAGCCGCCTTTTTCTGGGTGCTGACCGTCTTGATGCTGCGCGAGAACTTCTCCGCAATCTGACTGGTGCTCATGCCATCCAGGCAACAGCGCACCACCTCGCGTTCCCGCGGCGACAGGCGCGAATACGGATCCAACACCTTGCCCTCCTCCAGCTTGATGTCGCCCGACAGCAAAAGATTCATCTCGCTCATCATCTTGACCGTCAGATACACCCGTCCGGCATAAACGCTGTGAATCGCCCCCGCCAGCGCGTCCACCGGCTGCGACTTGCTGAAAAAGCCGCGGGCGCCCGCGCGCAGCATCAGGTTGACCGTTCCCACCAAGTCGACCGACGACAGCACCAGGACCTTGCACTCCGGATAACGGACATTGATGGACTGAATCAGGTTCAGTCCGTCCACTTCATTGCTGCCCAAGGAAAAATCCATCAACAGGACATCCGGCAGCTGCTTGCGGAAAACCGCCAGCAGCTGGGAGCTCTGCGCGAAACTTCCAACGATCTCGAACTCCTGATATTGCTTGAGGTTGGCTTCCAGCCCCACCCTGACCACGTCATGGTCATCCAGAATCATCAGCGATATTCTTTTTCTCATGCCGTTCTCATTTAAAATTGACCCATCCGCTTATCGCCGCTTCCTGCGGGAATGCCTCCGCCTCCTTCCCCGCCCGGCCTCCCCGCCGCCTAGCCTAACTGTCCGGGCTTCGCGCATCCCACTCTACCGGTGCCCACCGCGCCAGTTCGATATAGCGAGACGGCGCCATCGGACGGTACAGACCAAAGCCCTGACCAGTCTCGCAGCCCATTTCCCGCAAAGCTTTGACGTGACGCGCGCTCTCCACTCCTTCGGCGATTACCTGCAGATTCAGCTCTTTGCCCAGCAGGATGGAAGAGCGGACGATTTCGTAATGTCGCGAGCTCTCCAGCATCGAAGCGACGAACAGTTGATCAAGCTTCAGGGACGAGAAAGGCATGGCGGACAACATCTTTAACGAAGAGATGCCGATGCCGTAGTCGTCGCAGGCAATGTCGAAGCCATTGGCGCGCAACTGGTTCAAGGCCACCATCAAATTGAGCCCGATTTCCGGCTCGATGTTTTCCGTCAGTTCGATCACCAGCAACGATCGGGCCAGCTTGGTCTTGTCCCAACGCATGGTGATCTCTCGCACAAGATTCGGCGACGCCAGGGTGGCCGCCGACGCGTTGATGGAAATCGGCAAGCGCACGCCCTGCTCGTTCAACGCTTGCTGAGTGGCGATCACGCCGCTTAGCACATGGAAGAACAGCAGCAAATCCAGGCCCAACTTGCTCACCACAGGCAGAAACACCGACGGGCGGATATTGCCCCGCGTCGGATGCATGCAACGCGCCAGCGCCTCCGCGCCAACCACCGCCCCATCGCGCAGGCGCACCTGCGGCTGCAAATCGATCGAGATATTGCCTTTGGAGCACAGGGCTTCAATCACCTCCTGCTCGCTAAAAGGCCGGGTTCCCAAACGCCCCGGCACGCCGTTGACCCGGACGGCTTCGGCCATCGCCTCCCTAGCCAACTCGACCTGACGCAGAAACAGCGCGCATTCGCCGTCATCCATGCTGGGATGCGTCACCCAGACATAGTTGAAACCGGCTTCGCGCGCCAGCCTGACATGCGACTCCTGCAAGAGCTTGCCCGCCGCGCTCTGCCACAACAGCATCGGCGTGTCCGCCAACTCGCCG
Source organism: Chromobacterium haemolyticum (assembly GCF_002081825.1). Lineage (GTDB taxonomy): Bacteria > Pseudomonadota > Gammaproteobacteria > Burkholderiales > Chromobacteriaceae > Chromobacterium > Chromobacterium fluminis. Next base: position 48,072 of record NZ_MUKU01000030.1, read on the forward strand.
CGACGCACGCCGGCATGCACTTTGGCGATCAGTTCGGCGCCGCCGCCGTCCGGCATCTGAATATCGCATACCAGCAAATCCACCGGCTCGCGCAGCAATTGCTGCTCCGCCTCGCGAATATGGCCGCAATGACGAATATTGCGGATACCGGCCCGAAACAGCATGCGCTGAAAACGGTCATTGTCCCGCGAAGACCCGGACACCAGCATAACATTAAGATTTTCCATGGATTTCCTACCGTTTGGAATACTGACAGCTTAATATCCGCCACGCTCGCCTTGACGCGCCGTCATTTTAAGAATCCCAAAAAGCATATGATTTACAAGTTTAATTACGGCTCTGACTTAGCCAATTAACTCATGACAATGTGGCAGTCACATTGCCGGCAGCACCCATCCCAAGTCAATGAATCTCAAAGAATCATCCAAGGTTGCAAACCCCTGCCGGCAAAGCCCCGCGCCATAATGTCTTTGACATGGCAATGCAAGGTCCGTCTTTACCAAATAAGCCGCGCCGGCCGTGACTCACCGCACACATCATGCCTGCGTATTCATAGCCGTCGCTCCCGCGGCGGCGGCTCGCGTGTGAAATAAAACGGAATAACGCCGCTTTATTTAGGCTTTAAAACTCGATGATAAAAAAATATTTCATAATCAAATATAGGATTTATCTTAAAACACAACCCAGTACGCATAATTCTTTTTTAAATATATTATTAATATATGAATTAATAAACATTTAAAGATATAAATAACAACACCAACATTATTTCCGACAAGCAATAATCAATAGCGCATACGACCCAGGCCGCCAGACATGGCGATGCCGAGAATAGCGACAAGAAGGGAGAGCAAGACAAACAAAACCCCGCAGACCACTTGGACCAAGGCGCGCCGCCGCAGACGGTACAGATTGAACGACAAGAAGGGGTAGAGGGTTTTCAGCGGCTCTAAGCAGGGCAAGGCGACAAGAGCCGCCCGCTTGACGCGGAAACACGACAAAAGATTTCGCGCCGGTCACTCGACCGGCGCAGCAAGACACAAACTCGGCTGGCGATCAGCCGCGTTTGTTGAGACGCAGGGTCAGGGTCAGTTCGCCTTCGCCGTCATTTTGCGACTGGATATTCTTCAAGGTAACGCCGCTGGGCAGCAACACGCTGATGCCATGGCCGACGCCATACTTGGACAAGGTTTTTTCCAACTGCCGCGCCATGCCCTTGGCCGGCAGTTTCGCCTCCTCGTCCAGCGCGAAACCATAGGACTCAGCGGCGGAACCCATGGCCTGATCCACCTGCTCGCGCGGAACGAACTTCTCGGCGGCGCTGGCCAGTTGCCTGGCCGACACGTCTTCCTCGCTGCTCACCAGGTTGAGGAACTCATCCTTGAAGCGCGCCTGTTGCAGCGGGTCTTCTATCTCCTCCGACAACTGCTCCACCACGCTGGCCATCATCTTGCTGCTGGACGCCTTGTCCGGCACCCGCATGGCTTTCAGGAAATCGTCCAGCCAGAACTTGGCCTCGCGGCTGAGCCGGTCCACCGCGTACACCGTGGGGCCATGCTCCAAAATCAACGCGCCCTTGTCTATCAAGCGCGGGTTGATGCCGGACGCGTGGCTGATGTCGAACACGTCGCCGGACTCCACTACTGTGAGAAAGTCATCGCGGATCTCGGATTTGAACACCCCCAGCGCGCGCAGCTCGCGGTCGCCGTCGTTGAGGCCGGAAAACAAGATCACCAGCAGGTCGCCGGCATTGATGTTGGGATGCTGCGAACGCGCGTACAGATGCTTGGCGATGCGCTGGGACACCGCCAGGAAATCCAGCTCTCCGCGGAAAAACTGGCGAGTGAAATGGTAAATCTCGTTCAGATTAAGATCGGACTCGTGGAAAAACTGGTGTTGGCGCTTGTCCGACACAATGTTCTTCAAATAGCCGCCCAGCAACAGCGAGGACACTTCTTCGTCCACGGAGCTCGCCCGCTCGGACAGGCGCGCTCCCTCGCCGCGCGCGGCATTGCCCACCCGGTGCACCACCAACCGCTCCACCCTGCATTCGCCAATCGCCAACATTTCCGCGCTCCCGCCTAAAATCGAATGCGCGATTATTGCCACTGCGCCCTGGCTTGGCAACCGCGAAAACGGCCTGCTATTCCGGCAAGGCCAACGGATCGTCGGTTAGGGAGTCCGCCAGAAAGTCCATCAGCAGCCGAACCTTGGGCGATAGTTGGCGGTTATGCGGCGTCAAGGCCCAGATGCCCTCTTCCGGCTCGCGGTAATCGGCCAGCACCTCGATCAGCTCTCCGCTGCTCAAAAAGCGGGCGACGTAGTAATCCGGCAATTGCGCCAGCCCCAGGCCCAAGCGCGCCGCGTGCGCCAAGGCGTGACCGCTGTTGCAACGCAAGCTGCCCTTGATCCTCACCTGCCGCCTGCGGCCGCCGTCCAGCAGATGCCAATGCTCTCCCCCCAAAGACAGACAGTTGTGGCGCTCCAGGTCCGCCGGCTCCAAGGGCGTGCCGCAGCGCTCCAGATAGGCCGGCGCGGCGCAGACATGATGACGGCGCGAGGCCAACCGCCGCGCCATCAGCGTGGAATCGCTCAGATGCCCGATGCGGATCGCCAGATCGTAACCGTCCTGCACCAGATCCAGCACTTGGTTGGACAGGTTCAAACTCGCCTCCAGCTGCGGGTGGCGCTGTAGAAACCGAGTCAACAGCGGCGCGATATGGCTTTCGCCGTAAGCCAGCGGCGCGGTGAGTTTGAGCTTGCCCTGCGGCTGCGCCTGATGACGCGAAATCGCCTGCTCCGCCTCCGCCAGCGAATCCAACAACTGCCGACAGTGGCGCAGATACAACGCGCCGATCTCGGTCAGCGCCTGATGGCGGGTGGTTCGATACAGCAATTTGGCACCCAGCCGCTGCTCCAGATGCGTGACCTGGCGGCTAACCTGGGCGACGGAAATCCCCAGCGCCTGCGCCGCCTTGGTGAAACTGCCCTGTTCCGCCACGCTGACAAATTCGCAAATGCCTTCCCAACCCAACATTATTCCACCTCGGAAAAAATCATTTACCAATTGCCACGATTATCTATTCAAACACGAGAAATACAATGAAAGTTTTGCCGCCGCCGGTTCAAAACCGTCGGCGACGGCGATCCAACACCAAAGGAGGGCTCATGAGCCAGGACATCATCAAATGCAAGGCCGCCGTGGCCTGGGCCGCCGGCCAGCCGCTGAGCATAGAAGAAGTGGAAGTGCAGCCGCCCCGCGCAGGCGAGGTGCGGGTGAAAATGGTGGCCACCGGCGTGTGCCACACCGATGCCTTCACCCTGTCCGGCGAAGACCCGGAAGGCGTGTTTCCCTGCATCCTGGGTCATGAAGGCGGCGGCATCGTAGAGTCCGTCGGCCCCGGTGTCAGCAGCGTAGCGGTGGGCGACCACGTGATCCCGCTGTACACCCCGGAATGCCGCGAGTGCAAATTCTGTCTGTCCGGCAAAACCAATCTGTGTCAGAAGATCCGCGCCACCCAGGGCAAGGGCCTGATGCCCGACGGCAGCACCCGTTTCTCCAAGGACGGCAAGCCCATCTACCACTATATGGGCACCTCCACCTTCGCCGAATACACCGTGCTGCCGGAAATCTCGCTGGCCAAGGTGAATCCGGCCGCGCCGCTGGAAGAAGTGTGCCTGCTGGGCTGCGGCGTCACCACCGGCATGGGCGCGGTGATCAACACCGCCAAGGTCAAGGCCGGCGACAGCGTGGCCATCTTCGGCCTGGGCGGCATCGGCCTGTCCGCCATCATCGGCGCGCGCATGGCCGGCGCCGGCCGCATCATCGGCATCGACATCAATGAGAGCAAGTTCGAACTGGCGAAGAAGCTGGGCGCCAGCGATTGCGTCAACCCCAATGATTTCGACAAGCCCATCCAAGACGTGATCGTGGAAATGACCGACGGCGGCGTCGATTTCTCCTTCGAATGCATAGGCAACGTCAAAGTGATGCGCGCGGCGCTGGAATGCTGCCACAAGGGCTGGGGCGAATCGGTGATCATCGGCGTGGCCGGGGCCGGGCAGGAAATCTCCACCCGCCCGTTCCAGCTGGTCACCGGGCGGGTATGGCGCGGCTCCGCCTTTGGCGGCGTGCGCGGCCGCAGCGAGTTGCCGGACTATGTGGAACGTTATCTGAGGGGCGAATTCCGCCTGGACGACTTCATCACCCATACCATGCCGCTGGAACGCGTCAACGAAGCCTTCGACCTGATGCACGAGGGCAAGAGCATCCGTTCCGTGATCCATTACTGAGCCGGAGACGCGCGTGAACCTGGAAAACATCAGCGCCAACAAATCGTTTGGCGGCTGGCACCGACAGTATCTGCATGATTCGGAGACGCTGGGCTGTCGGATGCGCTTCGCCGTCTACCTGCCGCCGCAAGCGGGGGCCAGCCGGCGCGTGCCGGTGCTGTACTGGCTGTCCGGCCTGACCTGCACCGACGAGAACTTCATGCAAAAGGCCGGCGCGCAACGCGTCGCCGCGGAACTGGGACTGGCCATCGTCGCGCCGGACACCAGCCCGCGCGGCGCGGAAGCGGCGGACGACGAGGCTTTCGACCTGGGCCAGGGCGCCGGCTTCTACCTGAACGCCACCCAGGCGCCGTGGGACCGTCATTACCGGATGTACGATTACGTCAGCCGGGAACTGCCGGCGCTGATCGAAGCCAACTTCCCCGTCACCGGGCTGCGCGCGGTGGCCGGCCACTCGATGGGCGGCCACGGCGCGCTGATCTGCGCGCTGAAACGACCGCAGGACTATGTCTCGGCATCGGCGTTCAGCCCCATCTGCCACCCGGTCAACGCGCCCTGGGGCCAAAAGGCCTTCGCCGCCTACTTGGGCGAAGACCGCGCCGCCTGGGAGAACTGGGACGCCAGCCTGTTGCTCAAACACGCGCAGCGACAACTGCCGCTGCGCGTGGACATTGGCCTCGCCGACAGCTTTCTGGATGTGCAATTGCAGCCGGAGGCGCTGGAACGGGCGGCGCGGGACTGCGGCTACCCGCTGGAGCTGCACCGCCACGCCGAGTACGACCACAGCTATTACTTCGTCGCCAGCCTGATTGAGGAACAGCTGCGTTTCCACGCGCGCCACCTTGGCCTGTGAGACGGCGGAACGCAAAAAAGCCAGGCATCGCCTGGCTTTTTTGTTGAATCTGGTGGAGGGAGAAGGATTCGAACCTTCGAAGGCAGAGCCGTCAGATTTACAGTCTGATCCCTTTGACCGCTCGGGAACCCCTCCAGAGAGAGGCGGATAATATAGCCTCGCGCCGCCCACGTCAATCACTGCCTAGCGAAAACCCTTAGAGCCTGTTCACGATCTTTCCGAGAGATGGCTCCAAGACATGGAATCCGCTGCGCGGATGATGATTTTCATTGCCGGGGCTGCCCGACGAGCAGGGAGGAGATATTTGCTTGGCCAAATATCCCCTCCACCCCCAAAGGCCACCCTGCAAGCCAGGCCTACGGCTTCCCGCCGGTTCCCGTCAGGTCCGAGGCGCGGCTGAACTCGCAGCGCGCTACCGTCGCGCGGCTCGAACAGGCAGCCGCTTAAGACCTCGGACCTGCCACCCGACGGCAGGCTTGAAGGGACCCGGGGCGCGTCGGATACGCTGCCTCCTGTGCAGAAAACCGTGTTTCAAAGCACAGACAAAAGATCGTAAACAGGTTCTTAGAACCTGTTTACGATCTGCTGCGCGCCGGCGGGATGGATAGATAAAGGGCGTTGAAACCGGCTTCGACATGCTCATGCACCGTATGACCACTCCACTCCTTAGCGGCAACGCCTTGTCTCGCCCTTGCTCGCGAGATCGTAAACAGGCTCTTAGCCTGCTCCCCCGCGCCAGCCGCGGATTTGGCAAATCTGCGCGCGCGGACGCTCAAGCGCGCCAAGAAAGCCCGCTGTGCCATTGGCATGATCTCGCCATCAGGGACACGCCCTGACATACGGAGACAAGCCATGCAGATCATTCCTCTCGCCGCGCTGAGCCTAAGCTTGGCCGCCGCCTTGCTGGCGCAGCCGGCGCTGGCCGCGCCCAAGCTGCAAAAAGCCCCCCACCAGGCGCAGGCCCGGCCGAAACAAGCGCCGCCGCCGCGACAATGGCAACAGCGTCCGCCAAGCGACGCGCAATCCCGCTACCGCTTGCCTGACGACCGCACCGTGATCGGCAAGCCCAAAAGCAAGCTGATCCGCCGCGCCGCCGTTGTGCAATGCCCGGACGTGAAAGCCATGGCCGGCTACAGCGGCGCGGCCCTGGCCAACTACCTGGCCGGCCTGCCCGACTACACCTGCACCTACGGCCTATTCTCCCTGGACAGCAAACTGGCCGCCACGCTCTACAGCGCGGCCAACCTCAACGCCGTCGCCGGACGCTTCGCCCAAGAGGCCGCGGCGTACAACGCCGGCTCCATGGCCCTGGTCAACCTCACCCTCTACCTGCGCGCCGGCTATTACCTGGCCAGCGGTGGCGCCCTGCCGGCGCTGGACCCCAATCTGCTCTCCGTGCTGCGCCCCGGCATCAAACAACTGGCCGACGGCAACGCACTATTCTCCGCCAACGCCCAGGCCTCCACGACCGCCGGCGAGGTGATGAAGCTGATCACCAATATGGCGGACGAGGCTTACTACCTGCCCAGCATGCGCGCCATCGTGCAACGCTACACTAATAGCGCCGGCCAGCCCAACGCCGCCCAGGCCCTGCGCGAAACCACCGCCAGCCAGGGCTTCACCGGCGCGCTGACCGTGTTCTTCTACGCCCACGGCCGCGCCAACGCCGCGCCGCTGTTGCAGAATGACGGCAGCTACTCGGCGGCGCTGACCCGCTTCGCCCTGGCCAACAAGAGCGCCCTGCTCGGCACCGAAAGCGCCTTCCAGCTGGGCGACGCCACCCGCGAAGGGCTGCGCTTCATGCAATACCCGGCGCTGAAGCCCGCGATCAAACCCCAGGTCCAGGCCATTCTCTCCGGCAGCAGCATGACCGGCAACGACAACGAGCTGTGGCTGGCCGCCGCCGAAGCGGTGAAGTATTACGACGCCGCCAGCTGCGCCGATTACGGCACCTGCGACTTCGAAACCCGGCTCGCCGACGCCATCCTGGTCAATCGCTACACCTGCAGCGCCAGCATCCGCATCCGCTCCCAGGAAATGACCCTGGACCAGCTGCAGTCCTCCTGCGCGCTGCTGCAAAAAGAGGAGTCCTACTTCCACCAGATGCTGCAAACCCGCAAGCAGCCGGTGGCCAACGACAACAACACCTCGCTGGAAGTGGTGGTGTTCAACGATTACAACAACTACGCCAAATACGCCTCCATCATCTACGGCATCAGCACCGACAACGGCGGCATGTATCTGGAAGGCGACCCGGCCGCGGCCGGCAACCAAGCGCGCTTCATCGCTCACGAAGCCTCTTGGCTGCGCCCCACCTTCAAGGTCTGGAACCTGGAACACGAATACATCCACTATCTGGACGGCCGCTTCGACATGTACGGCGATTTCGGCGCCAGCACCCGCCTGCCCACGGTATGGTGGATAGAAGGGCTGGCCGAATACCTGTCGCTGGGCAACGTCAACCAGCCGGCCATAGACGCCGCCCGCAGCGGCAACTACACGCTGAGCCAGATCTTCGGCAACACCTACGGCATGACGGACTACGTCACCCGCGCCTACCGCTGGGGCTATATGGCCACCCGCTTCATGATGGAACGCCACCGCGGCGATGTGGACGGCTTCCTCGCCCGCTTCCGCAGCGGCGATTACAACGGCTATCTCAATCAGATCCAGCAGATAGGCGCCCGCTACGACGCCGAATTCTCCAACTGGGCACAAAGCGCCACCACCGCAGGCCAACCGCCGCTGCCGTCGGACACCGGCCTGCCGCCGTGCAAGGAAGCCTCTCCCAGCTACCTGGGCAAGAACTGCTCCATCGGCGGTCTCTCCGCCTCCGCTTCCGGCGCGGCCTACGCCACCATCCTGCTGCCGGCCGGCGCGCGCAACCTCAAGCTGTGGACCAGCGGCGGCAGCGGCGACGTCGATCTCTACGTGGCGCTGGACCGCTACCCAACGCCCGGCAATTACGACTACGCGTCCGCCGCGACCGGCAACGAGGAAAGCGTGGCCATCGCCGCGCCGCAAGCCGGCCGCTGGTACTACCTGACGCTGCAGGCGCGCCAACCCTTCGCCAACGTCACGGTCAGCGCCAGCTACGATTAAGACCTGGTTCAAACCCTGGCGCCAAGCACGTCAACCCAAGCCGCCGCGGCCCGTCCGCGGCGGACTTGCAAAACGGGTTGAATTAATGCATTTTGTTCTCAAACAATGATTAATGAATGACATGAAGATTAAATAGCCCGGTCCGCCGTCGGCGCCGGCTGTTTCTTTGGAGCTCAACACACCGTAAACCGCTTATAAGGCCGCCCGCCATGTCCATGCCGCCGCAACGCCCCTACATCGTCAGCGACCTGAACGCCATGCAGGCGATGGCCGTCTTGTTCGATCAGTTGCCCGACGTGGTGTTCGCGGTCAAAGACCTGGACAGCCGCTATCTGGCCTTGAGCGAGGGTTGCGTAGGCCGTTGCGCGCTGCGCAACAAATGGCAGGCGGAAGGATTGACCGCGCACGAGTTGTTTCCCAACGCCATGGCCAACCGCTACCGCAGCCAGGATCTGCAAGTTTTCTCGGAGCGCCGGCCGGTGCGCAACCGGCTGGACCTCACCATCTACCACGACCGCGCACCCGGCTGGTGCCTGACCAACAAACAATCGCTGCACGCCCCTGACGGACGCTTGATCGGATTGGTCTGCATTTCCAAGGATCTGACCGAACTGACTCGAGAGAAGCTGCTGGACGAACGCTTCGCCGCCTGCGTCGACCACATCCAGACCCATTACGACCGCCCCTTGCACCTGGAGGAATTGTGCGATCTGTCCGGCCTCAGCATCGGCCAGATGGACCGGCGCATGAAGCGGGTGTTCCAGGCCAGCGTAGGCGAATTCATCCGCCGCACCCGGATGGAAGCCGCCTGCCACGCCATCCAGCACAGCGGCCGGCCGCTGGCCGACATCGCCGCCAGCTGCGGCTTTTCCGATCAAAGCGCGCTAACCCGGCTGTGCCGGCAGATGTTCGGCCTCAGCCCGCGCCAATTGCGGCTGCGAACGCCACCCGCCTCGGCGACCATGGGCGAGGCCTGGGCGGCCAGCCCCTGACCAGGCCGTAACGCGGCTGACTGTGCACGGGTTCTCAGAGCCTGTTTACGATCTCGCGAGCTAAGGCGAGACAAGGAGAAAACGAGCGAAAAAGCGGAATGTACACGTGGCACATGAACATTTTGAGCTCGGTTTCAACGCCGTATCGCCGACGCGCAGCAGATCGTAAACAGGTTCTCAAGCCCCGCCCCGCCAGGCCGGCACCGTAGCCAGGCTCAGCCAGGCTCCGCGCAAAATGCGCTCGCAAGCCGCGAACGGCGCCTTGCCGCCGTCCATCATCCCGTACATGCCTTCGAACAGACGCACCAGGAACTCGGCGGCGATGCCCACCTCGATGTCCTGCGGCAGCTCTCCCTGGGCGATGGCGCGTCTCAGCTGCCGGCGCACATAATGCATGGTGGCGCGATCCATCAGCTCGCGGCGGCGCAGGATGCCGCGGTTTTCCTCATTGCGCTCGCACTTGTGATACAGAAACTCCGTCACCCGCTGCGCCGGACCAGGCTCGTGGAACTGGCGCAGATAATACATGCCCACCGCCACCAGGGTTTCGCCCGCCGACGCCTGCTCCGCCGGGAAGCGCAACGCGTCCAGTTCGAACACGCGGTCCACCATGGCCCGGCACACCTCCATCTTATTGTCGTAGTGGCCATAGACCGCGCCGCGCGACACGCCGGCAGCATCGGCGATCTGCGCCATCGTGGCGTTGGCCACGCCTTGCAGCAGAAACACCCGCTCCGCGCCGTCCAGGATCGCCTCCCGGGTTTTTTGCGATTCTTCCTTGGTTTTCCTGGCCATATCCGCCTCTGAACTTTTCCCCAGATGCTACCTCAAAGAATTAATTAATCAACCGTGATTGATTAATTGAATGGACAACACTCGGCGCCGCCAAGGCAAGGCGCGCCGACCTGCCGTCCCTCGATCTTTTGAAACTTTTCTTAGAGTCTATTTACGACCTCGCGAGCAAGAGCGAGACAAGGCGAAAACGGCTGAGAAAGCGGAATGTACACGTGGTACATGAGCATTTCGAAGCGGTTTTCAACGCCGTATCGCCGCAGCGCAGCAGATCGTAAACAGACTCTTTAGGTACTACCATGTCACACACAACAAGCAACCACCGCGACCTGGACACGTTGCCGGTGTCCAAACTGTTCTGGCAATACACCATTCCCTCCCTCGCCGGCATGCTGGCCACCGGCCTTTACGTGGTCATCGACGGCATCTTTGTCGGCCACTTCGTCGGCAGCCACGGCTTGGCGGCCATCGCGCTGGCCTATCCGCTGGTGATGATGCAAGTGGGCCTGGGCGCCATGCTGAGCATGGGCGCGGCCACCCGCATCGCCATCTTGCAAGGCGGCGGCGACTACGAGCGCGCGCGCGCCACCCTGGTGGCGGCGCTGGCGCTGCTGGCCCTGATCAGCCTGGCCATCCCGCTGCTGGGCCTCACGTATCTGGACACCCTGCTGCAATGGCTGCAAGCCGACAAGCAGCCTATCGTGATGGCGGAAGCCCGCAACTATCTGCAATGGATGCTGGGCGGCGCGCTGTTCACCATGGGTCAAATGGTGGCCACCTATCTGTTGCGCAACGACGGCCGCCCGCGGCTGGCCACGCTGTTGATGGTGATAGGCTCGCTGCTCAACGTGGTCTTCAACTACCTGTTCGTCGGCGTGTTCAAGCTGGGCCTGGCCGGCTCGGCCCAGGCCACCTTGCTGTCCGAATCGGTGGTGATGCTGGCCGGCCTAGGCTACTTCTTCACCCGCCACGCGCGGCTGCGCCTGCGGCTGGCGAACTTGCGGCTGGATTGGCGCTGCTGCGGCCCCGTTCTGGCCCTGGGCCTGTCCAGCCTGTTGATGGAGTTCAACCTGGCCTTGCTGATGTTCGCCCACAACTTCCAGCTGCTGCGCTGGGGCACGGACCTGAGCGTGGCCGCCTACGCCACCGCCGGCTACAGCGAAGCCCTGTTCACCCTGGTAGTGCATGGGCTGGCGGTGGGCCTGCAGCCCTTGCTCAGCCACTCCACCGGCGCCGGCCGTCCGGAACGCACCCGCGAGGCGCTGCGCTACGGCCTGCGCGTCACCATGCTGCTGGGGTTCACCGCGCTGGCGGCGGTGCAGCTCTTCCCCACCCTGATCGTGCGCATGTACAACAGCGAAGACCTCGCGCTGATCGCCGCCGGCAGCCACGCGCTACGCCTGCATTTGCTGGCCATGCCTTTCGATGGCTTGGTGATCATCGGCATCATCGCGCTGCAGGCGATGGCGATGACGCGGGCTGCGCTGCTGCTGACCATAGGCAAGACCCTGCTGCTGCTGCCGGCCTTGTGGCTGTTGCCGCTGTGGCTGGCGCTGGACGGCGTCTGGCTGGCGATGCCGCTGGTCAACCTACTGCTGGGCTCGGCGGCCGCGCTGGCCTTGTGGGGCGCCTTCCGCCGCCTGAAACGTCAAGAGAACCTGGCAACCGCAGCCTGATCGCCACCGTTCTCAGCCAATGGCCGGATTTCCGGCCATTTTTTTTAGGCATTGGCGAACCGGTTCCAATTGCCATTGTCTATATCCTTCGCGCGCGTATCGCACCTCCTTGCTCTCGCATCCCGCGTCGGCTCCCGGCCGCCCCCGCATCTCGTCTTGTTTCGAGGTCGCGGGATCGCGGGCCGATTCGTATAGTGATAGCACCCGTCTGTTGGCGCCCCCGCCGCGGCTTGACTCCAACCTGTCAATAACAAGGAAAACAATGTCTCTGAAAACCATTCCCCACTGGACCGTCGCCGCCCCGCTTGTCGCCTGGGCCGCAATCGTGGCCGCGCCCACCTTTGCCGCCTCCTCGCTCTTCCTCGCCCTGCTGGCGCTGCTGCTGGCCGGCACCGTCTTCGCCGCCGTCCACCACGCCGAAGTGGTGGCGCACAAGATGGGCGAGCCTTACGGCACGCTGATCCTGGCGCTGGCGGTGACGGTGATCGAAGTGGCCTTGATTGTCTCCTTCATGCTGGCCGGCGGAGAAAGCAAGCTGGCGCTGGCGCGCGACACCATCTTTTCCGCCATCATGATCACCTGCAACGGCATCGTCGGCATCTGCCTGCTGCTGGGCGGCCTGCGCCATCGCGAACAGAACTTCCAGCTCAGCGGCGCCAAAGTGGCGCTCACCGTGCTGGCCGCCATTTCGGTGCTGGCGCTGGTCTTGCCCAACTACGGCACCAGCGAGCCCGGCCCGCTGCTATCCTCCTCGCAACTGGCCTTCACCGGCGTGGTGTCCCTGGTGCTGTACGGCGCCTTCGTCTTTGTGCAAACCATACGTCACCGCGACTACTTCCTGCTGGAAGGCAGCCACAGCGAGGACGAACACGCGCCACCGCCGTCCGTCAAAGTGACGCTGATCAGCCTGGCCCTGCTGCTGGTTTGCCTGGTGGGCGTGGTCAGCCTGGCCAAGCTGCTGTCGCCGTCTATCGAAGGCTTCGTGGAAGCGGCCGGCGCGCCTGCCGCCGTGGTGGGCATCATCATCGCCGCGCTGGTGCTACTGCCGGAAGGCCTGGCCGCCGCCAACGCCGCGCGCGCGGACCGAGTGCAGACCAGCCTCAACCTGGCGCTGGGTTCGGCGCTGGCCTCCATCGGCCTGACCATCCCCACCGTGGCGCTGATCTTCGTGGTGATGGGCGAGCCGCTGATTCTGGGCCTGGAAAACAAGGAAACCATCTTCCTGGTGCTGACCCTGCTGGTCAGTTCGATGTCGCTGGCCGTGGGCCGCACCACCATTTTGCAGGGCATCGTCCACCTGGTGATCTTCGCGTCCTTCGTGTTCTTCGCCATCAGTCCCTGAGCGTCCACACCGCGCAAAAAAACCGCCAACCGTTGCCGGCTGGCGGTTTTGTATTGGCGGACCAGGTTCTCAGAGCCTGTTCACGATCTTTTCGTCCTGAGATAATTGCCGAATGCGAAGAAGCCATTATCCAAGCGACGTAAGTCGTGAACAGTTCGAACAGATCAGACCGCTATTGGAAAGCCTGCGCAAGAAAAC
>NZ_MUKU01000031.1 GCF_002081825.1 Chromobacterium haemolyticum
GGTGGGGGGGAGGGCCATGATGAAAGTTTCCAATTGATGTCGGCGCAGCCTGTCCGGTACCGATCGGAAGCGGGCAAGTCCATGGCGGGGCGGCCTGCCGGCCTGCGTGGGCCGCGTTCCCGGCGCCGGGGAACTCCGGCGCGTCGTGGATTGTCGTCCAGCGCCGCGCTTGGGGTCAAGGCCGGAGGGGAGCCGCCGCGCCCAAACCGCTTTAGGACCTGTTCAAAGTCTGCTGCGCTTCGGCGATACAGCGTTGAAAACCGTTTCGAAATGCTCATGTACCAACTGTACATTCCGCTTTTTCGCTCATTTTCGCCTCGTCTCGCTCTGGCTCGCGAGCCTTTGAACCAGCACTTAGTTCGCATCTCACATTTTCCTTTGCGGCTGATCTGGCCGGCAGCTATAACCACACTTGCATGTAATGATAAAAGCATGATTGTTGGCGTGGATTAATACTAAGTGACTATACGTAGTGCGCTGCATCAGGGAGGGCGGGTCCGCCGCCTGCGAAGCGGCGCCGTCCGCAGTCAGCCGGGAAGGCAACGGCCGCCAAGGGGGCGGATGGCACCGGGGTTCCAATATGAAGGAGCACAATCGATGTCATTGCAACAGTCTGTCTCCGCCAGCGCGCGCTGGGGGTGGCTGGTTCTGGCCTGCGCCGCCGCCGGCGTCCAGGCCGCCGACATGCCGGAGGCTTCCGCCGCCGCCGCGCTCAAGGCCTTGAAGAGCACGCCGGCGGGTCGCCACAGCTACTACACCGGCGGCGTGCATAACACCGTCGGCTGTCTGTTGCCGGGCAGCTGCGTCTATCCGCGCAAGCCCGGCGAACCCAGCGATCCGCTGTTCCCCGAATGGTGGGTCAGCGACTGGACCATGTATCGCATCTTCAATCAGGCGGCGATCAAGGAATATCCGCCGCCGTACGCCTCGCCGCCAGCCGGGATGAGCGAGGGCCAAGATTACGAAACGTCCTACGGCGCCAGCTATTACGATTCCAGCTATGTACCGGCGGACGGCGACGGCCGCGGCGCGATGATGGAACACTATGAAAAACGCTGCCTGCCCATCTTCCCCGGCAGCAATCATTACAGCTGCTCCTTCGTGTCCTTGGGCAACAAGGCTTATTTCCTGCGCTACGCGGACCGGCCCAAGGGCACGCCGCAGTGTTGCCAGTTTTCCTTGGACAATCACCCGCCGCGCCGCGACTTCATCAAGCATCTGCCGTACAACGCCGAGCAGAGCACCCACTTGAACGGCAGCGTCCAGGCGTATTCGCGCCTGGTGCAGCCGGGCAGCATCCTGTTCGGCTACGCCTTCTACAAGCAAGCGACCCGCGACGGCGGCAAGGGCGCGCCGTACCGGCATCCGCAGTCCTTCTTCTTCTCCGGCGATCCCGGCTCGCCGCCGGACGCGCCCATGGTCAGCCAGAACTACAGCCATTTCCGCGCTCAGAAACCGGACCCCAAACAGACCTGGATGAAGGTGGCCGAGATGTGCCCGGCCAAGCCGGAATGGTGCTGCCTGTTCGCCACCGATTGCCCGGACAAGGGCAAGGCGGACGCGCCGGCGGCCGACAAGGCCAACGCCCAACCCGACCCGAGTTGGGCCACTTTGCAGCCGTAAAGGAACCGCCATGAGTTATCTCGACTCTCCCCGCATTCACTTTTCCGGCTACTTCCAGTCGGACGTGTCCACCGTCAACAACAATGTTTGTTATTACGATTCCGACGCCTTCAAGGAGCAATATCAGGAGTATGGCGACGGCGGCTGGAACCCGCAGGGCACCGCCATCTTCCGCTTCGTCAGCTGCAGCGTCACCGGCGCCAGCCTCAACGGCAAGCCGGTCACCAGCAGCGCGCAGGACCCCATCATCGGCATGGCGATGGAAAACGCCGATTGCCGCGCCCCGGGCAAGATGGCGGACCTGGACCCGCAGCAGCAAATGGTGTCCCAGATATGGGCCTTGCAAGTGCGGCTGACCGACAATGTCGAGCGCGCGCTGTTCATCGGCGACATGCTGCCGGTGGGCTTCATGAATTTATGGAAGCGTCAGCAAATCGAGGCGTTCAACGACCAAACGCTGGGTGCCAACTACCAGTCCATCCTGGAAAACGTGCAATGGCACGGGCATAGCCACTCGCCGGTGCTGGAGGCGCTGCGCAAGGCCAGCCAGCACGGCCTGCTGGCCATCGAGTTCAATCTGTTCGGCTACGGCCGCGATCCCTCGATCCCGCGCTACACCCAGGGCCACATCGTCGGCACCATCGGTCCTTACCATGAGCGGGAGCCCAAGCATTTCATCATGGGCCGGCAAATGACGGCGCAGGTGGACAGCAACAATACGACGAAGCCGACGGAAGGGGTTTACAGCTTCCAGTGCAAGAATCATCCGGACCGACAGACCCTGACCGCGGACTTCGGCAACGCGCTGCCCATCATTGACGCCAGCGGCGCCTTCGTCGATCTGGGGCCGTTGACCTTGGCGGTGCTGAAACAGCCGGCGCACGCGCCGATCAGCGGCAGTCTGAGCCAGGACCAGGTCATCGTGCTGGGCCAGGTGGCCTACGACCCGCCGCCGCCGGGCGCGGCGGCCAGCGACGAGCCGTCCGAGTGGTTTCGTCAGACCGCGGCGATCCAGGACTTCGACTACGCCGCCATTCCCGGCGCCAGGCAGGCGCTGGAAGCCTGTCCGCTACTGTTGCTGAGCCCCGCTGACGACGGCTACCAAGTGCGGGTGCAAGAATCCATCGACGGCCTCTACGTGCGTTCCGACGATCATGTGCTGCGGCTGAACGCCGGTCAGCAACTGCCGGTCAGCTTTTTCGCCAGCCGTTATGGCCAGCCGCTGTCTGCCGAAGTCGACGTAGGCTTGTTGCCCAAGAGCAAGAACCCAATGGGCGGCGGCCAGCCGCTGCCGCCTTCGCCGCCGGACAACAAGCCGGTGCTGCCGCCCAGGATCAGCGTGCCGACGGACGCGGTGCACTACCCGGCCAGCTTCCACACCAACGACAGCGGTCATGGCCGAGCGGTGGTCAGCGCGATTCCGGCCGGGCCGGGCAATCCGCGCGGCTATATCGACGGCCAGCTCTACGGCATCGGCTACCAGTTGCGGCAGCAACCTCAAGACTACATCAGCAACCCGTGGAATTTCGTCAGCGTGCTGGCCTTCGACCGCGTGCCGGTGCCGGATCATCCCACTTGGTATGACGACATCCGGCCCATCTTCGTCCAGTACGGCAACCTCTATCCCATCATGAGCAAATACGTGGTGGACCTGAGCGATTACGACTCCGTGGTGCGCCATGTCGACATCCTCAAACTGGCGTTCGCCCTGCCGATGAGCGATCCCAACCACATGCCGGTGACTCGCGACCTGTCCGACGACAAGCGCGCCATCATCCTCAAGTGGCTGAACCAGACCGACGCTCAGGGCAAGCCGCTCAAGGGCGCGCCGCCGCTCAAGGCCGCCGTCGTGCCCGCGCCGCGTGAGGTGGACACCGATGCGGTGGCGGTGCCATTGGACGATCTGCAAATCGCCGGCAAGAGCGCGGTGGTGTTGCAACTCCAGGCGCGACGCAAAGCCGCGCCGTCGCAGGATTGAGGGAGAACAGGCCATGATTCGCTTGCAACGCAGCATCATCCACGGCATCCGCGCCGCCAAGACCGCGGCCGAACTGCATTACTACCTGCAAAACGCGGTGGAACTGGAGCATGCCACCATTCCGCCCTATCTGACCGCGATGTTTTCGCTGAAGCCGGGCTACAACGTGGAAATCCGCCAGTTGATCCATAGCATCGTGATGCAGGAAATGCTGCACATGTGCATCGCGGGCAATATTCTGATCTCCATCGGCGGCCACCCGCAGATCAACAAGCCGCCGTTCATCCCCAAGTATCCGGGGCCGCTGCCAATGTCCATCGGCGGCGATGACTTCATCGTGGGCATCGAGCCTTTTTCCAAGGAGTTGGTGTTCAACACCTTCATGGTGATCGAGGAGCCGGAAGACCCGGTGCCGGTGGAAACGCCCAAGCTCGCCGCCGAGGACGAGCCGGACTACGCCACCATCGGCGAGTTCTACGACGCGATCAAAAAGAAGATCAAGGAACTGGGCGACGGCATCTTCATTCCGGCCACGGTGCCCAAGCAGGTGCTGGGCTGGTTCTCGCCGGAGCGCTTGTTTCCCATCAAGGACATCGCCAGCGCCCTGCACGCCATCAACATCATCATTGTTGAAGGCGAGGGCACCAGCACCAACCCGAACCAATCTCCGGGCAACCCGGCGCACTACTACAAGTTCGGCGAAATCTACTACGGCCGCCGCATCGTCAGCACCCCGGACGGCGGCTACGCCTACGCCGGCGCGGAAGTGCCCTACGACCCGGCCGGGGTCTACCCGATGGTGTCCAACCCGCAGGACTACGACTATCAGGACAACACCCAGGCCAAGGTGAGGGTGGAAGCCTTCGCCTACAGCTACAGCAGCCTGCTCAACGCCTTGCACCAGGCTTTCAACGGCGATCCCAAGCGCATCGACACCGCCATCGGCCTGATGTACGACCTCAAGGTGCAAGCGGTGAGCCTGATGGAAACGCCGGTGGCGCCGGGTAGCGAGAAGACGGCTGGACCCAGCTATCGCTACGTGAATACGCAAGGAGGGATGGACACCAGCGATTAAACGCCGTCCGCCATTGCGCAAGGCCAAAGCGGTCCGGCGGATGCCGGGCCGCGTTTGCCGTCTCATCGGCGCCAGCGCACTGGCCGCGGGATACGAAAGCCAGCCTTGACGGGCCGCAGCGCCGGACCGTCAACGCGCAGCAGATTTAAGAACCGCTAACAAAACCTCGCAGAAAACCTGAGCCAAGGCGCGCCGACGCAGGCAGTACAAAGTGGTACGACAAGGAGGCGCAACGCGGGACCAGGGGTTTTGTTAGCGGGTCGTAAGAGCCGGTTTTTTTAGGAGCAGAGCCATGCCACTGCCAGTCAGCAAGCCAGACCTCGGAGACGCCGCAAGCGGCCGCAGCGCCGGGGCCATGACCATGCAGCGCTTCAGCGTGCCGTTCGAATACCCGGTGTATTTCGGCCGCGGCCTGCTGAGCGACCCTGGCAACCCGCTGTTGCGGCAAGCCATCTGCCGGCGCGAGCCGGAAAGGCGCCATCGATTCGTGGTTCTGATTGACCAAGACGTGGCCGCCGCCCACCCGTGGCTGCCCGCCGCCTTCGAGCGCTACGCCCGGCGTCACCGCGACGCGCTGGAACTGGCCGCGCCGCCTCGGCTGGCGCCGGGCGGTGAAGCTTGCAAGAACGATCCGGAACAACTATTCGCGCTGCAAAGCTGGTTGCAGCAATGCCATGTGGACCGTCACAGCTGCGTGGTCATCGTCGGCGGCGGCGCGCTGCTGGACATGGCCGGCTTCGCCGCGGCCACCACCCACCGCGGCGTGCGCGTGGTGCGCATGCCCACCACCGTGCTGGCGCAGAACGATTCCGGCGTGGGCGTCAAAACCGCGATCAACGCCTTCGGCGCCAAGAACTTCCTCGGCGCCTTCGCGCCGCCGTTCGCCGTGCTCAACGACTACGACTTCATCGCCAGCCTGCCGCGCCGAGACCGCATCGCCGGCATCGCCGAGGCGGTGAAAGTGGCGGCGATACGCGACCGCGCCTTCTTCGACTGGCTGGACGCCAACGCCGAAGCGCTGGCCGACGGCGACGACGAAGCGATGCAATGGATGATACGGCGCTGCGCCGAACTGCATCTGAACCACATCGGCCAGGGCGGCGACCCCTTCGAGTTCGGCAGCGCCCGGCCGCTGGATTTCGGCCATTGGGCCGCGCACAAGCTGGAAGCGCTGAGCGCTTACGCCTTGCGCCACGGCGAGGCGGTGGCGATAGGGCTGGCGCTGGACTGCCGCTACGCGGTGTTGGCCGGCCTGTTGCGCGAACCGGCGCAACTGAGTTTGCACCGGCTGCTGCTGCGGCTGGGCTTTTCGTTATGGCACCCGGCGTTGGACTGGCGCGACGGCGAGCGTCGCCAGGTGCTGGCCGGGCTGGATGAGTTCCGCGAACACCTAGGCGGCGAACTGACCATCACCCTGCTGCAGCGTTTGGGGCAGGGGGTGGAAGTGCACGCCATCGATGCGGATCGGATGAACGCGGCCATAGACTGGCTGCGCGACAGGAGCGATGACCATGTTGCTGCTTGACCCCCAACAACGGCCGGACAGTCTGCCCGCCGCCACTCTGCCCGCGGTCCACATGAGCTACTGCACCAATATCCACCCCGGCGAAAGCTGGCAGGAAATGCGCGCTCAGCTGGGCTTCCACCTGCCGCGCATCAAGGCTCGCGTGGCGCCGGACCGGCCGTTCGGCATTGGGCTGCGGCTGTCCGCGCTGGCCGCGCGCCAGCTGGAGGAAGAACCGGCGCAGGCGGAATTCCGCGATTTTCTGGCCGAACACCAATGCTATGTGTTCACCCTCAACGGCTTTCCCTTCGGCGCCTTCCATCGGCAAGCGGTGAAGGACGCGGTTTACCTGCCGGACTGGCGGGACCCGCAGCGGCTGATCTACAGCAACCGGCTGGCCCAGTTGCTGGCCGCGCTGCTGCCGCCGGAACTGGAATACGGCAGCGTCAGCACCGTGCCCGGCGGTTATCGCCAACACCTGAGCGGCGACGGCAGCGGCGCGCTGTGGATCGCCACCCATCTGCTGGAGCACGCCGCCTTCCTGCATCGGCTGCGACAGGACAGCGGCCGCCGCATCATGCTGGCGCTGGAACCGGAGCCGGACTGCCTGCTGGCCACCAGCGAAGACGCGGTTGCCTTCTTCGAGCTGCACCTATTGAGCCGAGCCGCGCTCAATCAAGTGGCCAAATGGTGCAATGTCAAACGCGAAGAAGCCGAAGCCATCGTGAGGCGGCACCTGGGCGTGTGCCTGGACGCCTGCCACGCCGCGGTGGAGTACGAACAGCCGGAAGACGCGGTGGCGCGGCTGGATCAGGCCGGCATCGCCATCGCCAAGCTGCAGCTCAGTGCCGGCCTGCGCGTGACCCGGCCGGACCGGATGGCGGCGGAAGCGCTGCGCGCCTTCGCCGAAGACACCTATCTGCACCAAGTGGTGGCGCGGCGCGGCGACGACCTGTGGCGCTACCCGGACCTGCCGGCGGCGCTGACGGCCCTGCCGCGGCAGCCGGCCGACGAATGGCGCATCCACTTCCACGTGCCCATCTGCCACGCCGCGCTGGGGCCGTTCGCCAGCACCCAGGACTTCCTGTCGCGGCTGCTGGTCCTGCAACGCCAGCGGCCGCTGAGCAGCCATCTGGAGGTGGAAACCTATAGCTGGGGCGTGCTGCCCCCGGCCCACCGTCAGGGCGATCTGGGCGAAGCCATCTGCCGGGAGCTGCAATGGGCGGAGGGCCAGCTGCGATGAGCGGCCAGCGCGCCCTGCCCATTCCCAAGACCTGCGCCCGGCGGCGGCTGTCGCGGCGGCACGCGCGCCAGACCCGCCGGCGCGTGGCCGGGGTCTGGTCGCTGGCGCTGAGGCTGGGCCGGGTGTCCAACCTGCCCACGGTGTGGAGCAACGTCCTCGCCGGCGCGGTGCTGTCCGGCCACGCCGTGGCCGGCGGCCCGCTCGCCTTGCTGCTGTTGTCGCTGTCCTTGATCTACGTGGCCGGCATGTATCTGAACGATGTCTGCGACCGCCACATCGACGCGCGCGAACGGCCGGAGCGCCCCATTCCCGCCGGGCTGGCGTCGGCGCGGCTGGTGTTGCTGGCCGGCGCCGCCCAGCTTGCCGTCGGCGTCGCCCTGCTGGCGGCGCTGGGCCTGCCTGTCTTGCTGGCCGGTCTGTGCCTGGCCGCCACCGTGGTGCTCTACGACCTTTGGCACAAACACAATCCGCTCAGCCCGCTGCTGATGGGCCTGTGCCGGATGCAGGTTTATCTGATCAGCGGCCTGGCGCTGGGCGCCGGCGCCTTGTCCGGCCCGCTGCTGCTGGCGGCGCTGGCGCTGCTGGCTTATCTGATCGCGCTGACTTACGTGGCCAAGCAGGAAGGCCGCGCCGGACTGGGGCGGCTGGCCCCGTTGTTGGGTCTGGCCGCGCCGCCGCTCTACCTGCTCAGCCAACCGTTCCAACCCTGGGCGCTGCCCTTTTTGCTGCTCAGCCTGAGTTGGAGCGCGCATTGCCTGCGGCTGGCCTGGCCCGGACCCGGCCGTGACACGCCGCGCGCCGTCGGCGGCCTGATCGCCGGCATCGCGCTGGCGGACGCTTTGTTCATCGCCGCCGCGGGCCAGCCGCAGTGGGCGGCGTTGGCGGTTTTGGCCGCCTGGCTGACCCGGACATGGCAACGCCGGGTGCCGGGCACTTGAACGGAGAATCTGCGCGATGGAAACGCAAACCATGCTGGCGGATCAATTGCACGCCAGCCTGCTGGACGCGGCGGACCGCCACAACGCCGCCCAGGCGCTGGTGTGGTTGGAAGCCTGTCGCCGGCTGACCGCCGAGGCGCCGGAGCCCGCCGCCTGTCGCCGCTTGTTCAGCGTGGCCAACCGGCAACTGGCGGCGCTGACCCTGCTGCCCAAGGCCGCGATCAAGGCCTTGCAAGCCCAACGCGTGCTGGCGGCGGAAGCCTGGTCCCCCGGCGACGCCGGCCGCGCCTTGCTGCTGCTGAGGGCCTTGGCCGCCGGCGCTGGCCCGGCGTTGGCGTTCGATCTGTATCGTGGCGGCGACAGCCTGGAACAGCAGGCGGTGGTCAAGGCGCTGATCCTGCTGCCCAAGCCGGAAGACTGGCTGGCGCTGGCCACCGACGCCAGCCGCAGCCACGTGGCCGGCGTGTTTCAGGCGCTGGCCTGCGACAACGCCTACCCGGCGCAACAGTTTCCCGAACTCAATTTCAACCAGCTGGTGCTCAAGGCCTTGTTCACCGGCGCGCCGGCGCGGCATATCGCCGGCCTAGAGCAGCGCTGGAGCCCGGAGCTGGAACACATGGTGGCCGCCTACGCCAGCGAGCGACGCGCCGCCGGCCGCAGCGTGTCCGACGACGTCGTTTTCCTACTGCAAGGACTGCATCATGAAAATGTTTGACCCGCACATCCACATGACTTCCCGCACCACCGACGACTACCAGGCGATGAGCCGGGCCGGCATCAGCGTGGTGGTGGAGCCGGCGTTCTGGATGGGCCAGCCGCGCCGGCACGTCGGCAGCTTCGACGACTACTTCCTGTCGCTGCTGGGCTGGGAACGCTTCCGCGCCGCGCAATTCGGCATCCGCCACTTCTGCACCCTGGGCCTCAACCCCAAGGAGACCAACAACCCGGACGTGGCCGACGGCGTGATGGCGCTGCTGGAACGCTATCTGGACAAGGACGGCGTGGTGGCGGTGGGGGAAATCGGCTTCGACGACGAAACCCCGGCCGAGGAGCGCTACTTCGCCCGCCAGCTGGAACTGGCGATGGAGTTCGACCTGCCGGCGCTGGTCCACACCCCGCACCGCGACAAAAAGGCCGGCACCCTGCGCAGCCTGGCGCTGGTGCGCGACAGCGGCATTGCGCCGGAGCGGGTGCTGATAGACCACAACACCGAAGAAACCTTGCCGCTGGTGCTGGACTCCGGCTGCTGGGCCGGCCACTCCATCTACCCCAACACCAAGATGGACGAACCGCGGATGGTGGCGTTGGTGCGCCAGTACGGCAGCGAACGCATCATCATCAACAGCGCCGCCGACTGGGGCGTCAGCGATCCGCTGAAAGTGCCCAAAACCGTGGAGGCGATGCGCGCCGCCGGCATTGCCGAGCGCGACATCGAAACCATCGTCTGGCGCAACCCGCTGGACTTCTTCGCCCAGAGCGGCCGTCTGGACATCGAAGAAGCCAACAGCCCGCTGGCGGTGGACCAGCGCCGGCTGTATCAGGGCAATTCCGTGCTGCGCGGCCAAAATCCGCAGGTGGACATCGTGGAGTGACATCATGCAACGCACACTCGTTCTGAATGTGGTGGGCCTGACGCCGCAACTGCTGCGGCATGCGCCGCACCTGAGCCGGCTGGCGGAGCGCGGCGCGCAGCGCCCGCTCATGGCGGTGACGCCGGCGCTGACCTGCCCGGCGCAAGCCACCTATCTGACCGGCCAACTGCCGCAGGCGCACGGCTGCGTCGCCAACGGCTGGTATTCGCGAGAGCTGGCCGAGCCGCTGTTCTGGAGACAGAACAACGCCTTGATTCAGGGCGAGAAACTCTGGCACGAAGCCCGGCGCCTGCACGCCGGCTTCAGCTGCGCGCAGTTGTTCTGGTGGTACAACATGTACGCCGACGTGGACTGGAGCGTGACGCCGCGCCCGATCTACAAGGCCGACGGCTGCAAGATTCCCGACTTCTACTGCAACCCGCCGGAGCTGCACGCGGAATTGCGTCAAAAGCTGGGCGATTTTCCTCTGTTTCACTTTTGGGGGCCGGCGGCGGATATCCGCTCCAGCCGCTGGATCGCGGACTGCGCCTTGCATCTGTACCGCTCGCGCCAGCCCACGCTGACCCTGGTCTACCTGCCGCATCTGGATTACTGCCTGCAGCGCTTGGGGCCGGATCATCCGGACGTGGCGGCGGAGGTGGCGGCGGTGGATCAGTTGTGCGGGGAGTTGATCGAGGAGGCGGACCGGGACGGCTGCCGCGTGATCGTCTTGTCCGAGTACGGCGTCACGCCGGTCAGCAACGACATCGCCATCAACCGCATTCTGCGCATGGCCGGTTGGCTCAAGGTGAGGGAGGAGGCGGGCGAGGACAAGCTGGATTGCGGCGCGTCGGCGGCCTTCGCGCTGGTGGATCACCAGATTGCTCACATCTATGTGCGTCAGCCGGCATTGGTGCCGGAGGTGAAGGCTTTGTTGCTGGAGCTGGAGGGGGTGGAAATGGTGTTGGACCAGGCCGGCAAGCGTTTGCTGGGGCTGGATCATCCGCGTTCCGGCGAGCTGGTGGCGGTGAGCCGGCCGGATCGTTGGTTCAGTTATTACTATTGGCTGGACGATGCGCGCGCGCCGGATTTCGCCCGCACGGTGGATATTCACCGCAAGCCGGGTTACGACCCGGTGGAGTTGTTTTTGGACCCGGCTTTAAGTTGGCCGAAGTTGGACATTGCCTGGACTTTGTTGAAGCGCAAGTTGGGGATGCGGAGTTTGTTGGAGGTGATTCCGCTGGATCCGTCCTTGGTGCGGGGTTCGCATGGCCGTCCCACGCTGAATCCGGAGCATGGTCCGTTGATGATTAGTTCTTTGCCGGACAGCTTGCCGCCGGGGTCGGTGCCGGCGACGGCGGTGCGGGACATCATCATGGATCATATGTTTGGGGAGGTGGAGACGCGGCTGGCGTATGGGGAGCATGGGGTGATGGAGTAGGGCGGAGGCCCCGCGTGGGCTTTTTTATGGGGTTTGAGTCTGTTGGGTGGATGATGATTTGGGATTGGCTTTGCGGGGTGCCTTTCCTCTTATTGATCACGTTGTGTTGAGTGGAGACTGTTCAGTTGTATCCACTGCGCGGATGATGTTTTGGGTGCCGCTTTCCGCGCGGCGAACGGGGAGGGGGCGGGCCGCCGCCCCCTTCCAGCCCCCCTCGTCCCCCAGGACGCGAAACCCCGAAGAAAAAGAGGCCTGCAAGGCGCGGCTGAACTCGCGATTTGCTAGCGTCAAATCGCTCAAACAAAGCAGCCGCTTAAAACCTTGCAGACCCCTTTTTCTCCGGCGCGCCCCGAGGGGACACCTGGGCGCTACACGAAGTGGTCTTTTTTTGAAAAGAAAGAGTGATTTAGCTTTGCTGGCTAGTTCTGTGGATAACTATCCAGTTTGACCCTGCCTGTGGATATCTAAGACAAATCAAGAATAAACCACGTATCCGACGCACCCTGGGTCCCTTCAAGCCTGCCGTCGGGTGGCAGGCCCGAGGTTTTAAGCGGCTGCCTGTTCGAGCAGCGCGACGTTAGCGCGCTGCGAGTTCAGCCGCGCCTCGGGCCTGACGGGTCCCGGCGGGAAGCCGTAGGCCAGGCTTGCAGGGTGGCCTTTAGGAGTGGAGAGGATATTTGGCCAAGCAAATATCCTCTCCCTGCTCGCCGGGCAGCCCCGGCAATGAAAATCATTATCCGCGTAGCGGATACAAAACCCACACACCTAGCCACACCAACCACCCCACCTTGACCCCAACCGCCTCCTCGGCAACAATCCCCCCGTTGCCGCCCACACGCGGCACACGGGATTGGCGTCCCGTCGCTAGCATTATCCCCAGGCCTACGCAGCGTGCTGCGTGGGCTGCTTTGCCATGGCAGTGCCATTCGGCAGGCGTGTGGGAGGAGAGTGCCATGCACTCGCCGGTTTAATGCTAGCCCGGTACGCCAATCCGCTCACGCGCCTGCCTCATACCTCAGCTTCTCTCGGCAGGTGGTTTATCTTGTGTCACAGCAGGAGAAACACCATGCATCACGCTCAAAACTTCCCCCGTCGTCGTCGCTACAAACTGCACTCGCTGGAGCAGCAGGAAGCCTTGCTCCCCTTTGTTCGTTTCTGCCCCGGCCGCACCTATCGGCATTACTGGCAAATGCCCACGCCCAGCAAGGACCACCCCTCCAATGTCAGCTACGGCCGCGAATGCGCGGCCCACCTGCTGCAATGGATGAAGGACAACCGCGAATACGTCGGCAAGGGCCTGCTCAGCCGCGTGGCGCGCGACATCGATTTTGACGACCGCGACGGACGTGGTCAGTGGATGGGCTTCTTCAACTATCTGGAAATCATGATGCTGTTGGGCGCCGACCGGGTCCGGGTCTATCGCCATGTGGATAGCCAACATCAGCTCTATCTGGCGCTGGGACAAAGGCTCAAGCTGGAAGCGCGTTTCCGTCGCATCCGCCTGCGCAATCGCTAACCTAAGCAGGTGGGTGGAGCCGTAGGCGATACCCACCAAACCCCGCCGACACCGCTGCCACAGCGCGGCGCGCGCGCAAAAAAACGGGGCGGCCTTGGGCCGCCCCGCTTCACTCAAGCGGCTACGCTTATTCCTGCAACAGCGCCGCCCTGCGCTCAATCCCCTTCGCGTCCACCTTCAAGGCCTTGGCCAGACGCTCGCCGTACTGGCGGTCCGCCTTGTAGAAGTGCGACAACATCACATCGCGGGTCTCGGCATTGCGCACCTTGGCCAAGTCGCCGGACAGATTGCGAATCAGGTCCGCCTGGTCCTGCGCGCTCAGCGAGCGGTAGAACTCGCCGGCCTGCTGGAAGTTCAGCGTTTTGGCGATGGCCTCTTGCTGGGTGTTGCCCTGCAAGGGCAGGCGGCTGTGCTTGAACTGCGGGTCTTGCGGCTTGGGAGCCAGCCGGCTGGGCTCGTAATTGACGCTGCCCTGACGGCCGGAGGCGTTTTGCGCGCCGTCCTGATTGTTGTTCACCACCTCAACCCGCGGGCGGTTGACCGGCAGCGCCTGGAAATTGGTGCCGACGCGGTGCATCTGGGTGTCCAGATAGGAGAACAGTCGGCCTTGCAGCAGGCGGTCTTCCGAGGCCTCGATGCCCGGCACCAAGTTGGCCGGCGACATCGCCACTTGCTCGGTGGCTTCGAAGAAGTTGGCCGGAATCCGGTTCAGCGTCATGGTGCCCACCTTGCGCTCCGCCACGCCGGTCCACACCTTGGTGGGGTCCAGCGGGTTGAAGGCGAAGCGGTTCATGTCCTCTGGCTGGATCAGCTGCACGTACAAATCCCAGGACGGGTAGCGTTTCTGTTCGATGCTTTGCAGCAGGTCCGCGGTGGCGTGGCCAACCGATTGGCCCTGCACCTTGGGCAGTTCGTCCGGGCGCAGATTGCGCTCGCCCTGGCGCGATTTCCAGGTGAACTTGGCGTATTGGTAGCGGCCGTCGGCGGCCACTAGTTTCAGCGCGTGCACGCTGCTGCCGTTCATTTCACGGTAATTGGCCGGGGTGCCGTAGTTGGAGTACACCCGGGTCAGCATGTGGGTGGATTCCGGCTGGTGGGAGAAGAAGTCGAAGACGCGGTTGGGGTCTTGCTCATTGCTCACCGGGTCCGGCTTCAGCGAGTGCACCATGTCCGGAAACTTGATCGCGTCGCGGATGAAGAACACCGGCAGGTTGTTGCCCACTAGATCCCAGTTGCCTTGCGCGGTGTAGAACTTGGTGGCGAAGCCGCGCGGGTCGCGGTCGGTTTCCGGCGCGCCGCGGCTGCCTATCACGGTGGAGAAACGCACGAACACCGGGGTTTGCTCGCCCTTGCGGAATACCAGGGCGCGGCTGACGTCTTGCAGCCCCTCGCTGGCGACGAAGACGCCGCCGGCGCCCACGCCGCGCGCATGCACCACGCGTTCCGGGATGCGCTCGCGGTCAAAGCGCTGCAGCTTTTGCAGCAGTTGAATGTCTTGCAGCAGGGTGGGGCCGTTGGGGCCGGCGGTTTGGCTGTTCTGGTTGTCGCCCACCGGCGCGCCGTTGTCCTGGGTCAGGACTGCGGCTTGGGTCAGAGCGGCGCTACAAGCCAGCGCCACGGTGAAAAGCTTGCGGTTCACGGAAAAGGTCAGAGCAGACATTGGCACTCCCATAAATTATTAGAACATTTACTAAGGGAGTGGCCATTATCGGAACTGGCAATAGTTTTGTTAAATCTTAAATTACAATTTGTTTGATAGTGTTTATTAATGGGCGACGACGACGGCGTTACTTTTCCGCCAACAGCCGCTCAATGCGCCGGTCTGGCACCAGCCAGATCAGGGCCATCAGCACGTACATCGCCGCGGACAGCCATTCCCAGTAAAAGGCGGCGGCGATGCCGATCAGGTAGCACAGCGGGGAGATCTTGCCCTTGATGTCCTTGCCCAGCGCCTCGGACAGCCGGGTGCGGTTGCCGGGCAGACACAGCAGGGATTGCTGCATCAGCCACCAGGCCAGCGCGCACATCAGCAGCACCACGCCGTACAGGGCCAGCGGCAGCGGGGCGAAGTGGTTTTCCCCCATCCAGCCGGTGACGAAGGGGATGAGGGACAGCCAGAACAGCAGGTGCAGATTGGCCCATAGCACGCGGCCGTCCACGCGCTGGATGGCGTGATAGAAATGGTGGTGGTTGTTCCAGTACAGGCCCACGTAAATGAAGCTGAGCACGTAGCTGAGGAAGACCGGCCAGCGGTCCTGTAACGCCGTCCAAGTGGTGTCGTGCGGCACTTTCAGCTCCAGCACCATGATGGTGATGATGATGGCGAGCACGCCGTCGCTGAAGGCTTCCAGCCGGTTCTTTCCCATGATATCCCTATCAGCTGTTTCAAGTAGATGATAGGGCAGTATAGACGGCTTTCAGATCGTAAACAGGCTCTTAGAGCCGCTAACAAAACCTCGCAGAGAACCTGAGCCAAGGCGCGCCGACGCAGGCAGTACAAGTCGTACGACAAGGAGGCGCAACGCGGGATCAGGGGTTTTGTTAGAGGGTCTCAGCCCGGCTGCTGGGTTGGCGCCGGGCGGTAAGGCAGGCGGATGCGGGTGACGAAGCGCTCGCCGTCCAGGCGCGCGTTGAGCGAGGCCTCGGCGTCGAAATACAGCTCCAGCCGCTCGGCCAGGTTGTCCAGCGCCATGTGGTGTCCGAATGTGGCCGCCGCCGGTTCCGGGTTGACCGGATTGCTCAGCGTCAGCTCCAGCACTTGCTCATGCTGGCGCGCCTGGATGCGGATCTCGCCGCCGTCGGCCAGCCGTTCTATGCCGTGAAACACCGCGTTTTCCGCCAGCGGCTGCAGGATCAGCGGCGGCAGCGCGGCGTCCAGCGGCGCTTGCACGTCCCAGCTCACTTGCAGGCGCGCGCCCAGCCGCTCGGCCTCGATCGCCAGATACATGGCCGCCAGTTCGATTTCGCGGCCCAGCGTGGATTGTCGCGCCGGGTCGCCCAGTTGGGCGCGGAACAAGTCGGCCAGGTTTTCCAGCACCATTTCCGCCTTGTCCGGCTGCTTGCCGATCAGGGCGATGGCGGCGTTGAGGCTGTTGAACAGGAAATGGGGGCGGATGCGGGCCTGCAACGCGATCAGCCGCGCTTCGGACAAGGCCGGGGACAGGGCGCGCGCGCGCAGATTGAGGTAGTGCTGCATCAGCCCGCCCACCGCGCCGGCCAGCAGCACCTGGCCCCAGGGCATGGGCGCCAGCGGGTTGAGCAGGCGGCCGCAGAAGGCGAAGGACAATAGGCAGATGGCGGCGGCGGCCAGCGCGGCGCGGCGCCCGTGGTGGAGGCGGCGGCCCAGCAAGGCCAGCAAGCCCAGGCTCAGCAAGGCGCCGGGCACGAGCAGGCTGGACAGGCGCAGCAAGCGCCAGGGCAGCGGTTCTCCGCCCTCGTCCAGCAGCAGGCCGCCCAGCAGGAACAGGCCCAGCAGCAGCAGCGCGCGCAGCAGCACGCCCAGGTTGCGGTAGTCGGGCAGGTCGGGCGAGGGCGGTAGCGGCATGGCGGCGCGGGGAGGGGTGAAATAGGATAGCAGCATCATAGCAAGGAAAACCCGCACTGGCCGAAGGCGCTCGCCGCTGGCATAGTAAGAGATTCCCGGCAGCGTTGCGCGTGTCCGGGGTTTCGCCAAGTTTTTCGTCCGCAGCCATCGTAGAAAGCATTGCCATGCAAGATCAACACGCCTGGTCCGGCCGTTTCTCGGAGCCGGTATCCGAACTCGTCAAGAAATACACCGCCTCGGTGGATTTCGACCGACGACTGGCCGAATTCGACATCGAGGGCTCGCTGGCCCACGCCGCCATGTTGCAGCGCGCCGGCGTCCTGTCCGCCGAAGACCTGGAAGCGATCCGACGAGGCATGGGCGAAGTGTTGGACGATATCCGCGCCGGCCGCTTTGAGTGGAGCGTGGATCTGGAAGACGTGCACATGAACGTGGAGCGCCGGCTGACCGACAAGATCGGCGACGCCGGCAAGCGCTTGCACACCGGCCGCAGCCGCAACGACCAGGTGGCCACCGATATCCGTCTGTGGCTGCGCGCGCAGATCGACGCCATTGTCGGCCTGATCGGCGAGCTGCAGCACAGCCTGCTGGACCTGGCCGAGCAGCATGCCGAAACCGTGTTGCCCGGCTTCACCCATTTGCAGGTGGCGCAGCCGGTGACCTTCGGCCACCACATGCTGGCCTATGTGGAAATGCTGGCGCGCGACGCCGAGCGCATGAGCGATTGCCGCAAGCGCGTCAACCGCCTGCCGCTGGGCGCGGCGGCGCTGGCCGGCACCACCTTCCCTATCGATCGCCATTACACCGCTCAGCTGCTGGGCTTCGACGATGTCTGCCACAACTCGCTGGACGCGGTGTCCGACCGCGATTTCGCGATTGAATTCACCGCCGCCGCCAGCCTGGTGATGGTGCATCTGTCGCGGCTGTCCGAGGAGCTGATCCTGTGGATGAGCCCGCGCGTCGGCTTCATCGACATCGCGGACCGCTTCTGCACCGGCAGCTCCATCATGCCGCAGAAGAAGAACCCGGATGTGCCGGAGCTGGTGCGCGGCAAATCCGGCCGCGTGGTGGGCCATCTGATTGCGCTGGTAACGCTGATGAAGGCGCAGCCGCTGGCTTACAACAAGGACAATCAGGAGGACAAGGAACCGCTGTTCGACACCGCGGACACCTTGATCGACACCCTGCGCATCTACGCGGACATGATGCGCGGCGTCACCGTCAAGCCGGAGGCGATGCGCGCGGCGGTGCTGCAAGGCTTCGCCACCGCCACCGATCTGGCCGATTATCTGGTGAAGAAGGGCGTGCCCTTCCGCGACAGCCACGAGGTAGTGGCGCTGACGGTGCGCCACGCGGAGCTGCAAGGCGTGGACATTGCAGACCTGTCGCTGGCCAAGCTGCGTGAGTTCTCGCCGCTGATCGAAGACGACGTGTTCGCCGTGCTGAGCCCGGAAGGCAGCCTGGCGCAGCGCGATCACGTGGGCGGCACCGCGCCGCGCCAAGTGCGCTTGCAGATTGAGCGCCATCGTCAACGCTTGCAGCAGCCGCGCTAAGCGCCCCGCATGGCCGTCAGGCCGCGCCCCGCCCACCCCGGCGGCGCGCGGCCTGATTGCGTTTTGGGCTGCGTTGATTGCGGCAATTTATATCAAATACAAGTCAATCAAAGACATTTTATTAAATAAATCTTTCTAATTAGCTTTTCTGTCTTCGGCTAAACCGTTATCTTTAGCGCCAGACTTGCGGGCGCTTTGAAAAATCGCGACGGCGGCCGGGCACGCGCCGAGCGGCCATGCCCGCC
This sequence comes from Chromobacterium haemolyticum, assembly GCF_002081825.1. Taxonomy (GTDB): domain Bacteria; phylum Pseudomonadota; class Gammaproteobacteria; order Burkholderiales; family Chromobacteriaceae; genus Chromobacterium; species Chromobacterium fluminis. The sequence goes on from NZ_MUKU01000031.1 coordinate 18,232, forward strand.
TATCCCTCATCCTGGCAGTCCCCGTCCATCCATGCTGTTCTCGCCAGCGTCCGCGGATTGGCGCGCGTCGTCATGGCCGGACGCCGGGCTGCTTCTTGTCATTCAGTCACGCCGGGGAACCATGTGTTTTGTCGCCATCGCTTCCGTCACCTGATCAGCCGAGGCAATCAGTTCCGCGGCAGCCTCAACGCCGCGGAATGGGCCTTGGTCTTGCTGGTGGCCGTGTTGCCGGCGGCGATAGGCCTGCCCCTGACCTGGAACCGCTACCAGCTGGATGTGCAGGCGCAGCTGCAAAGCGCCGCGGGGCGCGCGGTCAATTCCGTGGACCGGGTGTTTGGTCAGGTGGATCGCTCGCTGCGCGAAGCTGCGCCGCTGGCCGGCCTGCCCTGCGCGCAGGCGCGCGGCAAACTGGTGTCGCTGGCGGCTTTCGATCCCTATATCCGTTCGCTGGGGCTGATGGACGGCCGCCGCCTGTACTGCACCTCGGTGCTGGGCGCGCAGGACACGGTGCTGCCCTTCACTCCGTCGGCGCCGCAACAGCTGATCCATCGCCAGGGTTCCGGGCCTCTGTATCCCAAGCGGCCCTTCCTGATGCGTTCTTTGCTGGGAGAGCGGGGACAGGGCATTGTCGCTAGCGTGGAGCTGGCCTATTTCAGCCCCTTGCTGCCCTGGCAGGCCGACGATGGTCACAGCGGCTCGTTGCTGGTGTTGAACCACAAGGAAGCGGTGCAATCCACCTTGCCGGGCGTCGCCGAGGTGCCGGGCAGCGCGGTGCTGCGCGTGATCGCGGCGTCTCAGCACTATCCGCTGGCGGTGCACAGCTGGGTGGACGCCGAGTACCTGTGGCGCGGCGCGTCGGCGCGTCTGCTGCGCGCCTTATTGTTGTTGATGCCGGTGGGCGTGGTGGGTGCGGCCCTGCTGCTGGGCTATCTGCGCAAGCGCGGCTCGGTCAGCGGGGAGATACTGCTGGCCTTGCGCAATCAGGAGTTCCTGCCTTACTACCAGCCGGTGTTCGACGCTTGCGGCCACCGCTGCATGGGGGTGGAAGTGTTGCTGCGCTGGCAGCATCCGCGCCAGGGCCTGGCGCCGCCGGATTTGTTCATCCCGGTGGCGGAAGCCTCCGGCATGATCATCCAGATCACCCGCTACCTGATGCGGCGGGTAGCCGCGGACATGGAGTCGCTGTCCTTGCCCGAGTGCTTCTTTGTGGCGCTCAATCTGTCGCCCAGCCATTTGCAAGATGCGCAGCTGGTGGAGGACTGCCAGGCGTTTTTGCAACACTTCTCAAAGACGCCGCCGCGCTTGGTGTTGGAAGTGACCGAGCGCGAGCCTATCCAGGTGACGCCGCAAAGCCAGCAGGTGATGGCCGAGCTGCGACGGATGCGGGTGCAGATCGCCATCGACGACTTCGGCACCGGCCACAGCAGCCTGGCCGAACTCAACCGCATTCACGCCGACCATCTGAAGATAGACCGCGTGTTCGTGGCGGCGATAGGCAGCGATTCCATTGCCAACCGCATTCTGGAAATGATCATCGACCTGGCCAAGCAACTGCGCATCTCCATGGTGGCCGAGGGCGTGGAAACCGAACAACAGCGCGCCTATCTGCAGCAAAGCGGCGTGCATTACCTGCAGGGCTATCTGCTGGCGCGGCCGATGCCGCTGGAGCAGTTGCGCGATTTCCTGTGGGGGCGGCGGAAGGGCCAGCCGGCTTCCTGAGTAAAAAATGCGCAATAAACGAACACTATTGGCCGATATCAAGTCAGAATAGTGGTTCTGTTTGCCGCTGACCCGCAAAATATGTTACTAAAGTGACGTGATTTTCGATTCCGAATAGTTATGAGCCGCTCACCCCGTCACGACAAGATTCTGCAGCTGGTCCGCGAAAACGGCTTCATGCCGATCGAAGAGCTGGCCAGACTGCTCGATGTCACCCCGCAAACCATTCGCCGCGATATCAACCAGCTGTGCGAGGCCAATTTGTTGCGCCGTTACCACGGCGGCGCCGCCTTGGGCAGCAGCGTGGAGAATGAGGACTATTTCGCGCGCAAAGGAAAATTCCAGAGCGAAAAAGCGCATATCGCGGACATGATCGCCAGCAGCATTCCCGATCATGCCTCGCTGTTCATGAGCATAGGCACCACCATAGAGGCTGTGGCCCAGGCGCTGACCAGCACGCACAAAGGCTTGCGGGTGATCACCAACAACATTCACGTTGCCTCCATCATGTCCACCAATCCGGATTTCACGGTGATGATCACCTCCGGCACGGTGCGCGCGTCCGATGGCGGCATCACCGGCGTGGCCACGCTGGACTTCATCAATCAGTTCAAGGTGGACTACGCCATCATCGGCGTATCCGGCATTGAACCGGATGGCTCGCTGCTGGACTTCGATTACCGCGAAGTGCGGGTGGCGCAGGCGATGATGTCCAACGCCCGTCACCGCTATCTGGCGGCGGACCACAGCAAGTTCGGCCGCAACGCCTTGGTGCGCATGGGCCACATCAGCGAATTCCACACCGTGTTCACCGACGCGCTGCCGCCGGAGCCGGTGACCAAGCTGCTGGAAGAACAGGGCGTGCGCCTGGTGCTGACCGAGGCCTGATGACCCGCGTGTAAGAGCCTGTTTACGATCTCGCTCTTGCTCGCGAGATCGTGAACAGGCTCTAAGCGTGCGCGAAAAAGCCGGGGCGTCAAGGACGCTCCGGCTTTTTCATTGCCCGCGCCAGGTTCAGCTAGGCATGGTTTCCACCCGGTTGCGGCCGTTGGCCTTGGCCCGGTACAGCATTTCGTCGGCCTGCTGCACCAGCTCCGTGCTGTTGCCGGCTGTGTCCAGCGAGCTGATGCCCACGCTGAAGGTCTGACGGAAATCGCCGTCCGGCGCGCGCTGCTGAATCTGGCTGAAGTCCTGACGCAGCTGGTCCATCAGTTCACGCGCTTGCGTCTGATTCGTGCCCGGCAGCACGATGGCGAACTCCTCGCCGCCGTAGCGGCCCACCAGGTCGCTGCTGCGCAGCCGTTCCTTGAGAAAGCGCGCCAGATTGATCAGCAACTCGTCGCCGGCCGGGTGACCGTGGCTGTCGTTGATGGTTTTGAAAAAATCCAGATCCAGCATGGCCAGCGACAGCGGCCGTTGATCGCGGCGCGCGCGCTGGATGCCGTACTCCAGTTGGCCGTGCAGATGGGAGTGGTTGAGCAGGCCGGTGAGGCTGTCGTTGATGATGTAGGAGCGCAGCTTGCGGTAACGGCGCGCGCGGTTGATCACGGTGACGATGAGCTCCTCAGGCGCCACCGGCTTGGTCAGGAAACCGTCTATGCCCAGGGTCAGCGCGTCCAGCTGCACCGCTTGGCGTTTTTCCACCGACAGGAACACCACGGGGATGCCGTCCAGCAGCCGTTGCTGGCGGATCACCTTGGCCAGCTCCATGCCGCTGCATTGCGGCATGTACATGTCCATCAGGATCAGGTCCGGGCGGAACTGCTCTATCATGTCCAGCACCCGTTCCGGCTGGGTCTCCTCTCGGGTTTCCACCCCCTGGGCGTTGAGCACGCTGGAGTAGAGCCCGGCCAGCGACTCCATGTCTTCCACGATCAGCACGCGCAGGGGCTCGCGTTTCTCGCCCAAATCTCCGAAGCTCAGTTGATCTATCAGCTGATGCGCTTGCAGCGGCCAGTCCAGCAGGCTGCCGGCGCCGGCGCGCACCGCCGCCAGCCTAGCCTGGAAATCGTGCAGCGGCGAGGTCAGGATCAGCGGACAGATGCTGCTGATGGTGGGCGCCAGCAAGAGGATGGGGTCGTTGGCGGCGAATTCGGTGAAGGCCACCACGGCTTCCGGCGCCATGTCCTGCAAGGCTTGGGCCAGTTTGGCCGCCTGCTGGATCACTTTGGCGTGGATGCCGTAGCAAGACAGCTGCTGGATCAGCGGCGTGGCGTCCACGTCTTGCGGCAGCCATAAATAGAGAGTGACCAGATCGCCGCTCAGCAGCTTCTCGTAGTCGATCTCCGGCAGGCCGTCCTTGCGCTCCATCATGCCCAACTGGCTGACTAGGCCCAGGTGGTGGCGCAGGCGGTTGTATCGTTCGCTTTCCGACGGCGCGGTCTGCGGTTGTTGGATCCAGCCCTGCAGCAAGCGCGACAGGGTTTGGATTTCTCCCGTGATTTCGTTGAGGTCCTGCTCGCGCACCATATCTTCCAGCCGCAGGATCAGCGACAGCAGGTGGGCGGCCAGCGGTCGTTCCCAGCGAGTGACCAGCAGGTGGCCGATGCGATCGATTTCCTGCGCCAGATGCACGCGTTGTTTGAAAGCCTGATGTTGCGACATGATCAAGTGTTCCCCGGTGGACCCGGTTGTCCGATATTCAAGTTCTGAAGCCGCGCCTTGGGCGCGCTGTTATAATTCGCCGTTGGATTGCAACGGCCTGGCAAAAATTTTTAATGAACGTTTTTTACGAAGAGAGCGGCGGCTTTAAGGTCGGCAGCATCGTTTCGCGCAATGACGCTAGTCTGCAAGTGGATACCCAGCATGGCAAGCGCGCCAAGATCAAGGCCGCGAATGTTTTTCTGGAGTTTAGTTCCGCATTGGGCGATTTTCTGCCCATAGTAGAGCAACTTGCCGCGGATATTGACCTGGATTTCCTGTGGGAATGCTGCCCGGACGACGAGTTCGGCTATGAGGCGTTGGCGGCCGATTACTGGGGCCGCGCGCCGTCGGCGGCGGAGGCCGCCGCTATCGTGTCGCGCCTGTACGGCGCGCCGATGTATTTCTACAAAAAGGGCAAGGGCCGCTACAAGAAGGCGCCGGAAGACGCGCTGAAGGCGGCGCTGGCCGGGCTGGAACGCAAAAAGCGCGAGCAGGAGCAGATCGACCAATGGGTGGCGGAGCTGAAAGCCGGCCAACTGCCGGAGGCGATCCGCGGCCAGCTGATGACGCTGTTGTGGAAACCCGACAAGAACACGCTGGAGTTCAAGGCCTTCGACCAGGCCTCGCGCGAGCTGAGCCTGCCGCCGCTGCGGCTGGCGGACAAGGTGGGTGGCATCTCTTCGGTGCCGGATTACCTGATGGCCGGCTTCATGCTGGAGTTCTTCCCCAAGGGCCGCGGCTTCGGCAAGTACGAACTGCCTACGCTGCCGGAAGAGCTGCCGCTGTCGCCGGTGCGCGCCTTCTCCATCGACGACGCCAACACCACCGAGATCGACGATGCCTTGTCGGTGCAGGACCTGCCCAACGGCAATAAGCGCGTGGGCATTCATATCGCCGCGCCGTCGTTGGGAATAGAGATAGGCTCTCCGCTGGAGAAGCTGGTGCTGTCCCGTCTGTCCACCGTGTATTTCCCCGGCGACAAGATCACCATGCTGCCGGACGATCTGGTGGACATGTTCACCCTCAAGGAAGGGCACGACTGCCCGGCGCTCAGCCTCTATGTGGAGGTGACGCCGGAGTTCGAGCCGGTCGCCTACGAAAACCGCATCGAAAAAGTGCATATCGCCGCCAACCTGCGCCACGCCGCGCTGGAGCAGTTCTTCAACGAAGAGACGCTGGCTTGCGATCCGGGCGTGGACTATCCGTTCAAGCAGGAGCTGATCTGGTTCTGGCAGTTCGCCGAGGCCTTGGAGAAGCGCCGCGGCAAATACGACCCGACCCGGCCGGTGCAGATGGATTACAACTTCGACGTGGTCGACGGCAAGGTGTTGATCACCTTGCGCAAACGCGGCGCGCCGATGGACAAGCTGGTGTCCGAGCTGATGATCCTGGCCAACAGCGAGTGGGGCCGGATGCTGGCCGAGGCCGACATCCCCGGCATGTACCGCGCGCAGAGCATGGGCAAGGTGAGGATGACCACGCGGCCCGAGCCGCACACCGGCTTGGGCGTGGCTCAATACGCGTGGGCCACATCGCCGTTGCGCCGCGCCACCGACTTCATCAACCAGCGCCAGCTGATGTCGATGATCCGCGAGGAGAAGCCGCAGTTCGAGCAAGGCGACGCGATGTTGTTCGCCATCCTGCGCGATTTCGACACCACTTACTCCGCCTACCTGGGCTTTCAGGACCGGATGGAGCATTTCTGGTGCCTGCGCTGGTTCAGCCAGGAAGGGGTGTCCAATCCCACCGCCGCCTTCATCAAGGAGGACTTGGTGCGCATCGACGGCTTGCCGATGCGGGTGCGCATCCCGGGCCTGCCGGAACTGGCGCGCGGCGACCGCATCCAGCTGTCGGTGATTCGCATCGACGAGCTGATGCAGGAGATCGAGCTGCGCTGCGTCGGAGTGCTAGGCCATGTCGATGCCGCCGAGGACGAGGAGACCGAAGCGGAGACGACGGGCGAGGCGAGCGGCCAGGCTGGTTGAGTCCGCAATGCGAGACGTGCGAAAGGCGGCCTAGGCCGCCTTTTTTGCGTCCGGCTGGACGGTTCCTAGAGCAGTTTCAACGCCGTATCGCCGATGTGCAGTAGATCGTAAACAGCTTCTTAGAACATCTCGTCCAGCGAGGTGCAGGCCTCGCGCAACTCCGGCAGCGCTTCCGCCAGCGCCTCGCGGTGCAGGCCGGCGCGTTCCATCACGCTGGCCGGCAAGGTGGCCAGCATGTCTTCCTCGCTCATCTCGTGGCAGAAGCCGGAAATCATGAAGGACGCCAAGCCGATCAACAGCGCGTACGGCGACACCTCCTCATTCAGCAGGTCGTGCTGGTTGAAGATGGCCTCCTGGATTTCGTCCGGAAAATTCCAGCGCCGTGCCAGCTCGGCCCCCACCTCGGTCAAATCCATGCCCAGCAGCATGCGTTCGGTGGCCACCCGGTCGGCGCCGCCGGCGACGATGCGGTCTATCTGCAGCGCCTGTTCCGGCACCGCCACATAGAGCACCAGTTCGCCGATATTGGACAGCAGGCCGCAGGTATAGCCCAGTTGCGGGTCCAGCTTGGCCAGCCTGGCCAGCCGCTTGGCGGCGTTGGCCATCGCGAAGCTGCGCTGCCAGAACGCTTTCATGTCGAAGCCCTGGATGCCCAGCGTGGCGCCGGTGACGCCGGAGGCGATCACCAGCACCCTGAGATTGTCGAAGCCGAGCAGAATGATGGCGTCGTCTAGAGAGCCCACGCGCCGGCTGCCGCCGAAGCGCGCGGTATTGGCCAAGCGCAGCACGCGCGCGGTCAACACCTGATCATGTCCCACCTTGTCGGTAATTTCATCGATGTTCACGTCGGTGCGGTGAAAACTGGCCACCAGCTCCTGGACCACCTTAGGCACCATGGGCAGCTTGCCCGACGCTTTTTCAAATATTTCCGCCACTTGCATATGGGTCTCCAATATGAGGATCTGTTGACGCCTGTTTTCCAGCGGAAAAACAGGCGTCAACAGACCCAACGGTGCCGGCGCGGGCGTGGGCCGGCGGCGATGAAGTCCTGCTCCTTGAGCTTAGGCAATTGGCGGGGGAAAGGAAGGACAAAACCGGACAGGGGCGCGCCAGCGACGGACTGCCCCAAAAAAAAACAGGGCCGGGAGGCCCTGTAAAGAAGCAACGTCGTTTAATTCCTCTGCAGCTGGCTGGCTTCCCGCGCCAGCTGGGTGATGCGGTCCCAATCCCGGTTGGCGATGGCGTCGTCCGGCGTTAGCCAGCTGCCGCCCACGGCCAGCACATTGGGCAGCGCCAGGTATTCCGGCGCTTTCTTGATGTCGATGCCGCCGGTGGGGCAGAAACGCAGATCGGAAAACGGGCTGGCCAGCGATTTGAGCAGCTTGACGCCGCCCACGGCCTCGGCCGGGAACAATTTCTGGATGGTGAAGCCTTCGTCTTGGGCGCGCATCGCCTCGGACGGGGTGGCCACGCCGGGAATCAAGGTCAGATTGGCGGCGCGGGCGGCGGCGCCCAGCTCCGGGGTGAAGCCGGGGCTGACGCCGAACTGCGCGCCGGCGTCGATGGCGGCTTCCACATGGGCGCGGGTGCGCAGGGTGCCGGCGCCCACGATGGCGCCCGGCACTTCGTCGCGCATGCGGCGCATCGCCGCCAGCGCGGCCTTGGTGCGCAGCGTCACTTCCAGCACGCGCACGCCGCCGGCCACCAGCGCCTGGGCCAGCTCCACGGCCACGGCCGCGTCGTTGACGATGATCACCGGAACAACCGGGCCTTGGCGCAGCAGGGTCAATGCGTCCATATTCATTTTCTCCAAGAAGCGGGGTGGAAGTCGGGATGGCGGAAGCTGGTGGCGCCGGCTTCGGCGTGGTCTGCCACCGAGCGGAACACCGCGAACAAGTCCCGGCCCATGCCAAAATCATTATGCGTCAGGTCGGCCTGCGCCTGTTCGCGCGCGGCCCATTCGGCGTCGTCTACCAGCACGGTCAACTCGCCGCTATTGGCGTCCAGCCGCATCGGGTCGCCGTCGCGCACTTTGCCGATCGGCCCGCCGGACAAGGCTTCCGGCGAGACGTGGATGGCGGCCGGCACCTTGCCGGAAGCGCCGGACATGCGGCCGTCGGTGACCAGGGCCACCTTGAAGCCGCGCTCCTGCAAAATGCTCAGCGCCGGGGTCAGCTTGTGCAGTTCCGGCATGCCGTTGGCGCGCGGGCCCTGGAAGCGGATCACCGCGATAAAGTCTTTTTCCAGCTCGCCGCGCTTGAAGGCGGCCAGCATGTCGTTTTGGTCGTGGAAGATCAGCGCCGGCGCTTCCACCAAGCGGTGTTCCGGTTTGACCGCGGACACCTTGATCACCGCGCGGCCCAGTTTGCCGGACAGCAGCTTGAGGCCGCCGTCTGCGGAGAAGGGGTCGGCGGCGGTGCGCAGCACGCTGTCGTCTCCGCTGTCGGTGGGCGCGTCGCGCCATTTGAGCTCGCCGTTGTCCAGCCACGGCTCTTGAGCGTAGCGCGACAGGCCGCGGCCCGCCACGGTGCCCACGTCTTCGTGCAGCAGGCCGGCGGACAGCAGTTCGCGGATCACGAAGCCCATGCCGCCGGCGGCGTGGAAGTGGTTCACGTCGGCCTTGCCGTTGGGGTAGGCGCGGACCAAGAGCGGCACCACGGCGGAGAGTTCGTCGAAATCGTCCCAGTTCACGGCGATGCCGGCGGCGCGGGCAATGGCGACGATGTGCATGGTGTGGTTGGTGGAGCCGCCGGTGGCCAGCAGGCCGACGATGGCGTTGACGATGGACTTCTCATCTATCATCTCGCCCACTGGAGTGAAGGCCTTGCCCTGGGCGGCGATCCGGGCCGCTTGATGGGCGGCGGCGCGGGTCAGCGCCTCGCGCAGCGGGGTGCCCGGATTGACGAAGGCGGCGCCGGGCAGGTGCAGGCCCATGATCTCCATCAGCATCTGATTGGAGTTGGCGGTGCCGTAGAAAGTACAGGTGCCGGGGCCGTGGTAGGACTGGCACTCGGATTCCAGCAACGCGTCGCGGCCCACCTTGCCTTCGGCGTACAACTGGCGCACCTTGGCTTTTTCATCGTTGGCGATGCCGGTGGTCATCGGGCCGGCGGGAACGAACACCGCCGGCAAGTGGCCGAAGGACAGCGCGCCTATCAGCAGGCCGGGCACGATCTTGTCGCACACGCCCAGATAAAGCGCGGCGTCGAACATCTGGTGGGACAGCGCCACCGCGGTGCTCATCGCGATGATGTCGCGCGAAAACAAGGACAGCTCCATGCCCGGCTGGCCCTGGGTCACGCCATCGCACATCGCCGGCACGCCGCCGGCGAACTGAGCGGTGGCGCCGGCCGCCAGCGCCGCTTCCTTCAGCTGCGCCGGATAGGTTTCCAGCGGCTGGTGGGCGGACAGCATGTCGTTGTAGGAAGAGACGATGGCCAGATTGGGGCGGTGTTCTTCCTTAAGATGTATCTTGATGCCGTCGGGCATGGCGGCAAAGGCGTGAGCCAAGTTGGTGCACGACAATTGCGAGCGCTCCACCCTTCCCTGATGGGCTGCTGCGCGCAAGCGGTCCAGGTAGGCGGCGCGCGTTGCCTGGCTCCGGGTGACGATGCGCTCGGTAACGGCGGACAGGGTGGAATGCAAGGCCATGATGACGTTCCGTGTTGAAGTGGGTTGATAGTAGTTTTACTACACTCAAAATGCAAGACGCGCTCCAGCGCCGTCTGGCCATGATACGCCCGGCGCCGCTGGGCAACACCCGCCGTTGCTGCGATTGAGAGAATTGTTTGCTTTGAGGCAAAAGGTGTTGCAAAAGCGGCCTGCGTCAGCGTGATGACATGGACAAGGCAAAAGCTGGTGGTAATATAACTACATCTACAAACATCTCGAGATGGAAGATCAGGATGGATACCCGTACTACGCCAACCCCGGCCTTCGATATGGTGTTGTTCGGCGGCGCCGGCGATCTGGTGATGCGCAAGCTGCTGCCCTCCTTGTATCAGGCGCATGCGGCCGGCCTGCTCAATCAGCAGGGCCGCATCCTGGCGCTGGGCCGCAAGGAACTGAGCCGCGACGACTACCTGGCCTTTGTCGAGAAGAACTCGCGCCAGCACGTCAAAGCCCATTTCGACGCCGCCGCCTGGGACAGCTTCTGTGCGCGGATCGAATACCTGAAAGTGGACGCCTCGCAGCCGCGGGATTTCCCGGCGCTGGCGGACAAGCTCAAGGGCGACGACGGCCGCGTGGTGGTCTGTTATCTGGCCACCGCGCCCAATCTGTTCGCCGGCATCTGCGAGAACCTGGCGGCGGTGGGCCTCAATAGTGGCAATGTGCGCGTGGTGCTGGAAAAGCCGCTGGGCACCGACCTGGATTCCTCCAACGAGATCAACGACGACGTGGCGCGCTTCTTCAAGGAAGAGCAGCTGTACCGGATCGACCACTACCTGGGCAAGGAGTCGGTGCAGAACCTGATGGCGATCCGCTTCGCCAACGCGCTGTTCGAGCCGCTGTGGCGGCGTGAATGGATACACGACGTGCAGATCACCATCTCCGAAGACTTGGGCGTGGGCAGCCGCGGCGATTTCTACGACGGCACCGGCGCGCTGCGCGACATGGTACAGAACCACCTGCTGCAACTGCTGTGCATCGTGGCGATGGAGCCGCCGGCCAATATGGAAGCCGACGCGGTGCGCGACGAAAAGCTCAAGGTGCTGAAGGCGCTGCGCCCGTTCAGCGAGCAGGACGTGGCGGCCAAGACCGTGCGCGGCCAATATAAGGCCGGCGCCGTGGGCGGCCAGCCGGTGGTGGGCTATCTGAACGAGCAAGGCATCCCCGCCGACAGCCAGACCGAAACCTTCGTCGCGCTCAAGGCCGAGATCGACAACTGGCGCTGGGCCGGCGTGCCCTTCTTCCTGCGCACCGGCAAACGGATGCAGGAGCGGGTAGCCGAGATCGTCATCAACTTCCGCGACGTGCCGCACCAGCTGTTCAACGGCCCGATGAGCGGCAGCCACACCGCCAACCGGCTGGTAATCCGCCTGCAGCCGGAAGAAAGCATCCGCCTGTACTTCCTGGCCAAGGAACCGGGCGACAATATGCGCTTGCAGCCGGCCTATCTCGACCTGGACTTCTACAAAGCCTTCAAAGTGCGTCGCGCCGACGCCTACGAGCGCCTGCTGCTCGACGTGATCCGCGGCAAGCTGGCGCTGTTCATGCGCCGCGATGAATTGATCGAAGCCTGGCGCTGGGTAGAACCCATCATGGACAGCTGGAGCCGCAGCAGCAATCTGCCGCCCAAGCAGTACACCGCCGGCACCTGGGGGCCGGCGGCGTCTAGCGCTTTGCTATCGCGCGATGGGATAGGCTGGCACGAGGAATGCTGATCCATCTGCTGCGCGTCCCGATCTCGAATGCTGCGGTGCTCGCCGTACCATTGTACGGCTGCGCGTCTCGCTTCGACCTCGAGGCGCTCGCGACGATGGCTGTCCTATGCTGACCGTTTGCCGCGCGTCCCGATCTCGAATGCTGCGATGCTCGCCGTACTACCGTACGGCTGCGCGTCTCGCTTCGACCTTGGGCCGCTCGCGACGATGGCTGCTCCATGCTGACCGTTTGCCGCGCGTCTCGATCTCGGGGCTGCGATGCTTGACCTTAACTTCTTACCCGCGGAGCGCCGCTGATGAACTGCGTAGAATTTTCCGATAGCGAGCAACAGTCCACCGCGCTGGCCAATAGCGTGGCCTCGCGGCTATCCGCCGCCATCGCCAGCCAGGGCGCCGCCGTGCTGGCGGTGTCCGGCGGCAAATCGCCGATTCCCTTCTTCCACATGCTCAGCACCATGGCGATAGACTGGTCCAAGGTGACCGTCACCCTGGTGGATGAGCGTTTCGTGCCGGACAGCCATCCGGACAGCAACGCCGCGCTGGTGCGCGCCCACTTGCTGCGCGACCGCGCCGTGGAGGCGCGCTTTCTGCCTTTGGTCGGCGACGCCGCGGACATCGACGCCGAGGTGGCGCGCGCCAACGCCGGCTTCGTTCCGCCCACCGTCGCCATCCTGGGCATGGGCGAGGACGGTCACACCGCCTCGCTGTTCCCCGGCGCCGACGAGCTGACGGCCGGGCTGGACCCGGCGTCCGCTGCGGCCTTCCTGGCGGTGACGCCCAAGACCGCGCCGCACCGCCGGGTGTCGATGAGCTACGCCGCGCTCTTGCGCGCCGGCTGTCTGATTCTGTCCATCCAGGGCGACAAGAAGCGCCAGGTGCTGGACGCCGCCGCCAAGGGCGTCAGCGACGCGCTGCCCATCAGCCATTTCCTGGCCCAGAACAAGGTGGAGCTGGATGTCTACTGGTCTGCCTGAGCAATGGCCGCGGCTGCTGGCCGACATCGGCGGCAGCAACGCCCGCTTCGCGCTGGAAACCGCGCCTGGCGTGATAGAGGACATCGAGGTGCTGCCCTGCGCCGGCCATCCCACGCTGCTGGACGCGGTGCGCGCCTATCTGGACCTGGCCGGCGCGCGCGCGGTCGCCCACGCGGCTTTCGGCATCGCCAACCCGGTGCTGGGCGACTGGGTGCAGATGACCAATCACCATTGGGCCTTCTCCATCGAGGCCACGCGCCGGGCGCTGGGCCTGACCACGCTGCTGGTGATCAACGATTTCACCGCGCTGGCGCTGGCCCTGCCGCATCTGCCGGCCAGCGAACTGCTGCAAATCGGCGGCGGCGAGGCGGAGGCCGGCGCGCCGCTGGCGCTGATCGGCCCCGGCACCGGCCTGGGCGTGTCGGCGCTGATTCCCTATCCGGGCGGCCATGCGCCCTTGTCCGGCGAGGGCGGCCACGTCGGCTTCGCTCCGTTTGACGAGCGCGAGGCCGATATCTGGCGTCACGCGATGCGGCGCTTTGGCCACGTGTCCGCCGAACGGCTGCTATCCGGCTCCGGCATCCCCTTGATTTACCAAGCCTTGTGCGAGCGCGCAGGCGAAACGGCCGCGGAATTGGACCCGGCCGAGGTCACCGCGCGCGGCTTGTCCGGCGCCTGTCCGCGCTGCCGCGAAACCCTGGAAGTGTTCTGCGGCATGCTGGGCGGCGCGGCGGCGAATCTGGCCCTGAATCTCGGCGCCCGTGGCGGCGTGTATCTAGGTGGTGGTATCGTGCCGCGTCTACGCGGTTTTTTTGAACAATCACCATTCCGCCGCCGCTTCGAGGATAAGGGACGGATGTCCGGCTATCTGGCCGCGATTCCGGTCTATCTGATCGTCAGCTCCTACCCGGCCTTGCCGGGCGTGGCCGCCCATCTGGCGGCCGAACTGGCGAGCGCCCGCGCCCGACCCCGGGCGCATCCTGACGACGGCGCGGCAGGAGAGTAAATACATGCTTGAACGTATCAGGAGCCAATTGGAGATCCTGTCCTCGGCCGAGCGCAAAGTGGCCGAGCTGGTGCTGGAACAGCCTTACACCGTGATCCAGGCGGCGGTGGCCGACATCGCCAAGAACGCCGGCGTCAGCCAGCCCACCGTGATCCGCTTTTGCCGTACCGTGGGCTGTTCCGGCCTGCCGGATTTCAAACTGAAACTGGCCGGCAGCCTGGTCACCGGCGTGCCCTATGTGCACTCCAGCGTGCGCCCTGAAGATCCCACCTCGGAAATCGTCGCCAAGGTATTCGACAACACCGTGTCCGCGCTGCTCAAGTGCCGCAACGATGTCAATCCGCAGTCGATAGAGTCCGCGGTGAGGTTGCTGACCGACGCGCGCCGCATCGAATTCTACGGCCTGGGAAACTCCGGCATCATCGCCGCGGACGCCCAGCACAAATTCTTCCGCTTCGGCATCCCCACCGTCGCCTATTCCGACACCCACATTCAGATGATGGCGGCGTCGGTGCTGGGCCCGGGCGACGTGCTGGTGGCGATTTCCAGCTCCGGCCGCACGATGGAGTTGCTGGAAGCCGTGGACGTGGCCTTGGCCGCCGGCGCCAGCGTGGTGGCGCTGACCACCAGCGGCTCGCCGCTGGCGCGCCGCGCCACCGTGGCCTTGATCGCCGACACATTGGAAGACAATGAAACCTACAGCCCGATGATTTCGCGCATCGTGCACCTGGTGCAGATCGACATCCTGGCGGTGAGCGTGGCGCTCAAGCGCGGGCCGGGCCTGATCAGCCAGCTGGAAAAAACCAAGCACAGTCTGAAGAACCGAAGGCTGGACAACAAAACCGAAGAGGATTGACCATCATGAGCGAACTGACCGAACTGCCGGCCTGGCAGGCACTATGGGACCATTTTGCCGAGGCCAAGCACCAGCACATGCGCGATTTGTTCGTCTCCGATCCGGAGCGGGCGGAGCGCTATGCGCTGGAGGTGGGCGGCCTGTTCCTCGACTATTCCAAAAACCGCATTACCGACGACACCCTTAAGGGCTTGATGCAGCTGGCGCGCGAGTCCGGGCTGCCCGCCAAGATCAAGGCCATGTTCAAGGGCGAGAAGCTCAACAGCACCGAAAACCGCGCGGTGTTGCACGTGGCCCTGCGCAACCGCACCAACTCGCCCATCCATGTGGATGGCGAGGACGTGATGCCCAAGGTCAACTCGGTGCTGGAGCGCATGGGCAAGTTCGCCCACGCGGTGCGCTCCGGCGAGTGGCTGGGCTACACCAACCAGCCCATCACCGACATCGTCAACATCGGCATCGGCGGCTCGGACCTGGGTCCGTTGATGGTCTGTAGCGCGCTCAAGCCCTTCGGCCACCCGCGGCTGAACATGCACTTCGTCTCCAATGTGGACGGCGCCCAGCTCAAGGAAACGCTGAAGAAGGTGCATTCCGAGACCACCCTGTTCGTGGTGGAGTCCAAGACCTTCACCACGCAAGAGACGCTGACCAACGCGCTGACCGCGCGCGACTGGTTCCTGCAGCGCTCGCGCGATGAAAGCGCGGTGGCCAAGCACTTCGTCGCGGTGTCCACCAACCAGAAGGCGGTGGCGGATTTCGGCATCGACCCGTCGAACATGTTCGAATTCTGGGACTGGGTGGGCGGCCGCTACAGCCTGTGGTCGGCCATCGGCCTGCCCATCATGCTCTATCTGGGCGAGGAGAACTTCACCGAACTCCTCAACGGCGCCCACATCATGGACCAGCATTTCAGAAACGCGCCGTTCGAACAGAACATGCCGGTGCTGCTGGCCATGATTGGCGTCTGGTACATCAATTACTACGGCGGCGGCAGCCATGTGATCGCGCCTTACGATCAATACCTGCACCGCCTGCCGGCCTTCATCCAGCAGCTGGACATGGAGTCCAACGGCAAGCAGGTGATGCTGGACGGACAGCCGGTGAACTTCGAAACCGCGCCCATCATCTGGGGCGAGACCGGCATCAACGGCCAGCACGCCTTCTTCCAGCTCTTGCATCAAGGCACCCACATTTCGCCGATCGACCTGATCGCCTCGGTGCAGAACTGTTCCAGCCTGCCCGGCCACCATGAAATCCTGCTGGCCAACGTGTTCGCGCAGGCCGAGGCCTTCATGCGCGGCAAGACCGCGGACGAGGTGCGCGCGGAGCTGGCGGAGCAAGGCCTTAAGGGCGAGGCGCTGGAAGCGCTGGTGCCGCACAAGGTGTTCGGCGGCAACCGGCCCACCAACACCCTGCTGATGAGCCGCTTGAACCCGCGCAATCTGGGTTCCTTGGTCGCGCTGTACGAGCACAAGATCTTCGTTCAGGGCGTGATCTGGCACATCAACAGCTTCGATCAGTGGGGCGTGGAGCTGGGCAAGCAGCTGGCCAAGACCATACACGCCGAGCTGACCGGCAAGCTCAAGCACGCCGAGCACGACAGCTCCACCCGGCGGTTGATCGAGCTGTACCGTCAGGTCAACGCCGACGACTGCAAGTGCTGAGCCGGACGGCGGACCATTGAAAACGCGAGGCCTTGGCCTCGCGTTTTGTTTGGGTCACGCGCATCGCTGCGCACGATCTGCTGCGCTTCGTGGGATGCCCCACGGTGAGTACGGCTTCAGAATGCTCATGTACCGCTTGTACATTCCGCTTCTCCAGCCGCAACGCCTTGTCTCGCTCTTGCTCGCGAGATCGTGAACAGGCTTTAAGACTGCGGCGACGGACAAGCTGGGAGGGGGGGAGGCGGCATCGCCTCCCCCGACCGTTTGGGCTGGCGTTTGGCGTGGATATCGTTAAACTATTCATCAAATGCCGGCTTAGCCGGCATTGGCTTGTCCGCTCTCAGCCCGCGTCGGCGCGGCGCATCAACCCGGAATCCCGTCATGGAAAAGATGGTGCAGTACGAAGTCCACTCCTTTATCAGCTTCACTCTGGCGATCATGCTGTTGTTCATCGGCAAGGCCCTGACCCTGCGCTACGAGATCCTGCGTCGCTACAGTATTCCCGAACCGGTGATAGGCGGTTTCGCCTGCGCGGCGGCGGTCACCTTGCTGTACTTTGCGTTTGGGGTGCAACTGAGTTTCGACTTGCAGATCCGCGACTACTTGCTGCTGTATTTCTTCGCCGCGCTGGGCTTGAAGTCGGACCTGGCTTCCTTGAGGCGGGGTGGCAAGCCCTTGGCCATCCTGCTGGCGTTGGCCAGCGTCTTCATCGTGTTGCAGAACCTGCTGGGCATGGGGATGGCCGCCGGCTTCGGCCTGAATCCCAAGGCCGGCCTGATGGTGGGCTCGGTGGCGCTGACCGGCGGCGTCGGCACCACGCTGGCGTGGGCGCCGATTTTCAGTCAGACGCTGGGCATAGGCAATGCGTTGGAATTGGGCATCGCCAGCAATACGGTGGGCCTGATCGCCGCTTGCGTGATCGGCGGCCCGCTGGCTCATTACCTGATCCGGCGCCACCGGCTGACCCCGTCCGCCGACACCGCGCTGGAGGTGGGCACCGTCTATGCGCAGAAGCACGCGACGCTGTCCTACTACGATGTGCTGTGGGTGTGGATGTGGTTGAACCTGGCGCTGATGCTGGGCTACGGCTTTAATCTGGGTTTTGTCGCCGCCAAGCTGACGCTGCCGCCTTTTGTCAGCTGCCTGATCGCCGGCATCCTGATCCGCAACCTGGGCATGTGGCTGCTGGCGAGACGCGGCCTGCGCGCGGAGCCGGCTTCCGGGCTCAGCCTGGCGCTGATTTCCGATATCTGCCTGGGCATGTTCCTGACCATGGCGCTGATGGGGATGCAGTTGTGGGAACTGCACGGCTCGGTGCTGTTCATCTTGAGCACGCTATGCCTGCAGGTGCTGTTGACCATAGGCTTCGCGTTGTGGGTAGTATTCCGCTGCATGGGCGGCGATTACGAGGCCAGCGTGATTGCCGCCGGCTTCGGCGGCATCGGCCTGGGCTCCACCGCCACCGCCATTGTCAATATGAGCGCGGTGACGCAGCGTTATGGCGCCGCGCATCTCGCGTTTCTGATCGTGCCGCTGGTGTGCGGCTTCTTCATCGACATTGTCAACGCGCTGATCATCGGGGCGATGGCCGGGGTGTGAGCCGGCGCCGCGCGGCCATGGGCACAGGACCGGCCGCGTGGCGGCAAGGCGCTTACTTGCCTACGACTTCCTGCTCCACCACCATGTCCAGCACCCAGCGGAGGGACGAGGCGTCGGCCGGCGGATTCTCCACCTTGAATTCCTTCAGGCGCAAACGGTAGGCGATGCCCGGCTCCGGCTTGAAGCCCTCGATCTCGCCGTAGTGCAGCTGCCATGGCTGGTCCTTGCTTTCGCGGATCTGCAGGCATTGCATCGGCACCACGCCGGTGCAGGGCTTGCGCTCGGCCGCCACGTAGACGAAGCGGGTGACGCCGCCTTCCAGCGAAGGCTGGCGCTCAAAGCTCAGCGTCTTGTCGCCGGCTTGCAGGGTCAGTTTGTCGCCGTCCAGCTTGACCGCGGGCTTGGCGCCCAGGAAGGCGGCCAGCGCGCGGTCGCGCTCCATCGCCTCCGGCGGACACATCATCAGGGTGCTGGCCAGCTGCTTGCTGACCAGTTGGCCGCCTTCCAGCGACACCGGGCCGAACATGCCGTTGCAGCCGGCGCGGGCGGACACGCCGCCGTCCTTGAAGCTCAGGGTGATCGGGTGCTCGGCGGCGGCTTGTTTCCATTGGCCGGCCAGCGCGTCCAGTTTGATATCCGCTTGAGCGTCCATTTTGGTTCCGGTTTGCGGGGTGGCACAGGCGCTCAGGGCGGCTGCGGTCAGTGCGGCGAGCAAAAGCGATTTTTTCATTATCGATGTTCCGTGGTTAAGGGCAGGGACGGGACGCACTAGGAGCGCCCGTCGTTCTCAAGAGTTCAGCGTAGCTTGCTGACTTCCTCGCTGTAGACGATGCGTTCCAACGTCCAGCGCGAGCCGGCGTCGGCCTGCGCCGCCGGTTTCAGCTTGATGTAGTAGCTGACGCCGGGCTTGGGGTGGAAGCCGGCGATTTCGCCTTGCAGCGGCCGCCAGCTCTGCTCGGCGCGTTCGCGCACTTGCAGGCAGTCGCGGGAGGCTTCGCCGTTGTGGCAGGCCTGGCGTTCGGGCGCCACGTACAGGTATTGCAGCTTGGCCGGCTGGGCCGCCGGGTCGGCGTTGGGCGACAAGCGCACGAAGCGGTACTCGGCGCGTTCCGATTTCAGCACCAGCTTCTGCGCGCGGCCGTCCGGCAGCACGCGGAAGGGGCTGGAGAGGAAGGCGATGAAGTGTTGCTCCATCTCCATCAGCGGCGGCCGGCAGGCCATGCGGGTGGTGGCCACCTGCGCTTTGCCCTTGGCGTCAACGGTGCGGATGAAGCGGTTGCAGCCGGCGAAGCCGGTCATCTTGCCCGGCTGGAAGGCCACGGTGGGCGGCTGGCCCGCGGGCGCAGGTTCCACCATCCGCCATTCGGTTCCCTGCAGATTGGGCATGGCCAGCGCCGGCAGCGGCAAGGCCAGCGCGCCCAGCCACAGCGCCGCCAGGCGACGGGCGGAGAAGCCTGTATTTTGCATTGCCATACTCCATGTATAAACAAAAACTAATATTTGTTTACAATACACCTGATAACCGCCGCTTGTGAAGCGCGGCGGCATGGAAAAGCAGGGCTCGAAATAGACGGAAACAAAAAACCGCCCAAGCTTAAAACATTGGGCGGTTTTGATATGCCTAAGGCATGAGGCGGCGCCTTAGAGCCTGTTCAAAGTCTCGTGAGCAAGAGCGAGACAAGGCGAAAACGAGCGAAAAAGCGGAATGTACAAGTGGTACATGAGCATTTTGAGCTTGTTTTCAACGCCGTATCGCTGAAGCGCAGCAGACATTGAACAGGTTCTTACAGCTGCTCCACTCCCCTGAGCAACTCCTCCACCACCTTCTTGGCGTCGCCGAACACCATCATGGTCTTGTCCATATAGAACAGCTCGTTGTCCAGACCGGCGTAGCCGGCGTTCATCGAGCGTTTGACCACGATCACGCTGCGCGACTTATGAGCGTCCAGGATGGGCATGCCGTAGATCGGGCTGGTTTTGTCCTTCTGCGCGGCCGGGTTGACCACGTCGTTGGCGCCTATCACCAGCACCACGTCGGTGTTGGAGAAGTCGGAGTTGATTTCCTCCATCTCCTGCACCTGCTCGTAGGGCACCTCGGCCTCGGCCAGCAGCACGTTCATATGGCCCGGCATCCGGCCCGCCACCGGGTGGATGGCGTAGCGCACGTTGACGCCTTTCTGATGCAGGATTTCGGCAAACTCCTGCAAGGCGTGCTGAGCGCGCGACACCGCCAGGCCGTAGCCGGGGACGATGATCACGCTGTCGGCGTTGGCCATCAGGAAGGCGGCGTCCTCGGCGGAGCCGGACTTGTGGTTCTTGGGCCCGCCGTCGCCGGCGCCGCCCCCCGAGGCCGTCTCGGCGCCGAAGCCGCCCAGCAGCACCGCGACGATGGAGCGGTTCATCGCCTTGCACATGATGTAGGACAGAATCGCGCCGGAAGCGCCGACGCAGGCGCCGGCGATGATCAGCACCGGGTTGTTCAGCGTGAAGCCGATGCCGGCGGCCGCCCAACCGGAGTAGGAGTTGAGCATGGACACCACCACCGGCATGTCGGCGCCGCCGATCGGAATGATCAGCGTCACCCCCAGCGCCAGCGCGATAGCCAGCATGGTCAGGAAGGCGGCCTGGCTGTCGCTGAGGAAATACACCACGCCAAAGCCAACCATGGCGACGGCCAGCAGCAGATTAAGCAGATGCTGGCCCTTGAAGTTCACGGCCTTGGAGCCGAAGCGCCCGGACAGCTTGCCGTAGGCGATCACCGAGGCGGTGAAGGTGATCGCGCCGATGAAGGCGCCGATGAACAGCTCCACCTTTTGCACCTGGGTGTGCTCTACCCCGCTGTGGAAGATGGCCGCCACCGCGATCAGCACCGCGGACAAGCCCACCAGCGAGTGCATCGCCGCCACCAGTTCCGGCATGCCGGTCATCTGCACGGTCTTGGCTTTCCACGCACCGATGGCGCCGCCGGCGACAATGGCGGACGCGATCAGCGCCAGCACCGGTTTGTCCATGATCAGCAAGGTGGTGGCCACGGCGATGAGCATGCCTATCATGCCGTAGAGGTTGCCGCGCAAGGCGGAGGCCGGACTGGACAGCCCCTTGAGCGCCAGGATGAACAACACCGCGGCGATGAGATAAAGAATTGCGGACAGGTTTTCCATCTTGGTCCCTTATTTCTTCTTTTTCTTGAACATGTCCAGCATCCTCTGAGTGACCAGGAAGCCACCGAAGATGTTGATGCTGGCGAGGAAGATGCCGATGGTGCCCAACACCGAGGTGAGGGTGATTTCGGAACCGTTGATGTCCACCACCTGCAGCATGGCGCCGACGATGATGATGCCGGAAATGGCGTTGGTCACCGCCATCAGCGGGGTGTGCAGCGCGGGGGTGACGTTCCAGACCACGTGGTAGCCGACGAAGACGGCCAGCACGAAGACGGTGAGGCTGGTGATGAAGGGATCTACCATCTTGTTCTCCTTAGTCGGCGGCGGGGAAGCGGACCTGGCCGGCGTGGGTCACCAGCGTGGCGGACAGGATCTCGTCTTCCAGATTGAGGTTCAGGCCTTCCGGCGTCAGCAGCAGGCCGAGGAAGGTCAGCAGGTTCTTGGCGTACAGGCTGGAGGCGTCCGCCGCCAGCAGGCCGGGCAGATTGGTCTGGCCGACGACGGTGACGCCGTTGTCCAGGCGCACGGTTTCGCCGGGGCGGGTCAGCGCGCAGTTGCCGCCGGTTTCCGCCGCCAGGTCCACGATCACCGAGCCCGGCTTCATCGCCGCCACCACCTCGGCCGACAGCAGCTTGGGCGCCGGTTTGCCCGGGATCAGCGCGGTGGTGATCACGATGTCCGCCGCCTTGGCGTGCTTGGCCACCAGCTCGCCCTGACGCTGGCGATAGCTCTCGGACATTTCCTTGGCGTAAACGCCGCTATTGGCCATTTTCTCTTCCTCGCTCATCGGCACTTCGATGAACTTGGCGCCCAGCGATTCCACCTGCTCCTTGGTGGCCGGCCGCACGTCGAAGGCCTCCACCACCGCGCCCAGGCGCTTGCCGGTGGCGATGGCCTGCAGGCCGGCCACGCCCACGCCCAGGATCAGCAGCCGCGCCGGCTTCACCGTGCCGGCCGCGGTCATCAGCATGGGCATGAAGCGCGGATAGTGCTGAGTGGCCAGCAGTACCGCGCGGTAGCCGGCGATGTTGTTCTGGCTGGAGAGCACGTCCATGCTCTGCGCGCGGGTGCTGCGCGGCAGCAATTCCAGCGCGAAGGCGGAGACGCGTTTGGCGGCCAGCGCCGGCAGATTGTGGTTGTGGTAGGGGTTGAGCTGGCCGATCAGCGCCGCGCCGTCCTTCAGCGCGGCGATGCCGTCTTCGTCCAGCGGGCGCACCGTCAGCACGATGTCGGCCTGGGCCAGCGCCGCGGCGCGGTCCGCCGCGATGACGGCTCCGGCTTCCTGATAGGCCGCGTCCGGCTGCGCGGCCGCGAGGCCGGCGCCGCGTTCCACCGTGACGGCGTGGCCGCCGGCCACGAGCTTCTTCACCGTGTCCGGCGTAGCGGCCACGCGGTGTTCACCGGCCAGCCTCTCGGCTGGGATAGCGATATGCATGGTCTTCCTTTCCTGCGATTAGATAACAAAGATTCCAGATAGCGAACGCCCGTGCGGCGCAAAATCGAACGAGCGTTTGAATTCAATTAAAGGCATGCGGGATTTTTCCGCGCAACACTTATATTGCCGACCGTATACCGTCGGACAATTTCGACGGAGAAAGGGCCGGATGCTAGCAAAACCCTACAGCAGCGATGTGACGTGAATCAGACAGAGGCCAGTCAACGGCTGTTGGAGCGTAAATGCGGAAGAAAGACGGCGAAGCGGCCGCGGGCGGGCAGGCGGAACAAGGCGCGGAGGCAAGTACGGCCGGTCGACGCGCATATGCTGCCGGCAAGGCTTATGCAGGACACTAGCGTTGATGGCGCGGCTTGTAAAGCTGCGACAAGCGCCAGTTGCCAGCCCGGGCGAGCGCCCGCGGCGGGCGGCGTCGGCTGTTGCGTGCGCGCGACGGCGGGGCCGGCTAGAAAGCCGGACGAGGCGTTTCCGCCAACAACCGTCCCACGGTGCCGTCCTGCAGCATGGAGCGCACCGCCAGCGCGATGCGGCGCTTGTGCGGGGAGCGCGGGGACAGGCCGATGCGGCGCGGCTCCGGGGAGTACAGCAGCAGTGGCGCGCGCCTTACGTATTGGCGGAATTCGGGGTCGGCGGCCAGCTCGGCGGTTTGGCGTTCGTCGGCGATCAAGGCGTCGATGCGGCCGGCCTTGAGCTTGCGGAAGTTGGAGTCCAGCGACGGGGCCGGCTCGCGCCGCACGCGCAGGTCGCTGTCGAATTCGTCCTGGTAGCGCACGCCCTCCACCACGCCGATCAGAAAGGGGTAGAGCTGACGATAGCTGCGCAGCGGCCGCGGGTCGTCGGCGCGCTGATACAAGGCCAACCGGCTGCCGGAGGCGAAGGCGGGTTCGATGAAGTCGATGAACTCGCGGCGGGCTGCGGTGTTCTTCACCCCGATCACCACATCGGCCTTGCCCTGGCGCAGGTATTGGAGACAGCGAGTCAGCGGGCAGGGGAGAAAGACCAACCGCAGCTTGGCGCGCCTGGCCATCTCCCGCATCAGCTCGGTGTACGGGCCTTGCGGCGCGCCGTGCGCGTCCATGGTCTTCCAGGGCGGGAACAGATTGTAGGCGAAGACCAGCGCCGGCTCCGCCACCGCGCACTGCATGCCTGCCAGCAGGCAGACCAGGGCCAAAAGGGACTTGAGTTTCACAATGATGAACAGGTGCGAACGGGCGTCGGCGGCCCCACGCCGCCGACTGCAGCCAGAGAGCCATTATCGGACGGCTGGGCGCGGCGCGGGCGGAAAAATTCACCGTTCCGAAAAAAAACCATGAAAACAATATGGTATTGGAAATGTCCGCATCGGCAACCTGTCCCATTGGCTGGCGCGGCGCGGATCGGCGTGGATTGCCGCGCGTCGGCTTGCCGTTTGCAGTGGATGAACGGTAGGCTATTGATTGTAAACATGTTTAACGAAGGCGCGCCATGGGTTTCATCATCGCCGCGGACAAGGGCTGAGCATGCGGGATTTCAGCTTTGTGCTGCTGCCCGAGTTTTCCATGCTGGGCCTGCTGGCGGCCACCGAGCCCTTGCGCGTGGCCAACCGCTTTCACGGCGGGGCCTATCGCTGGCGGCTGTTAAGCGCCGATGGCCGGCCGATTGTTGCCAGCAACGGCATGTCCTTGGCGGCGAATGGCGCCTGGGGCGAGTCGGAGGCGGCCGACGCGGTGCTGGTGGTGGCCGGCTTTCATCCGCTGCGCCACGGCGGCGCCGGCCTGCTGGCCTGGCTGCGCGGACAGGACGCCGCTGGCCGGGTGCTGGGCGGCATCGACACCGGCTGTTTCATCCTGGCCGAGGCCGGACTGTTCCGGCAGCAGCGGCTGACCCTGCACTGGGAGGCGCTGCCGGCGTTCCGCGAGCGCTATCCCTTGCTCAACGCCACGCAGGAGCTTTACGAACTGGGGCCGCGGCGCATCAGTTCCGCCGGCGGCACCGCCTCCATCGACATGATGCTGGCCTTGATGGCGCGCAGCCATGGCCATGATCTGGCGGTGCAGGTTTCGGAGCAATTCGTGCTGGGGCGCATCCGCGCTCAGAGCGATCATCAACGACTGGAACTGGGCGCGCGTTACGGCGTGCACAGCCGCAAGCTGATCCAGGCCCTGGCCCTGATGGAAAAACATATGGACGCGCCGCTGGACAGCGCGGCCTTGGCGGCCGGGGTGGGCGTGACGGCGCGTCAGCTGCAACGCTTGTTTCGCGCCCAGCTGGGCGCGGCGCCCAATGTCTTTTACCTGGGGCTGCGTCTGGAACACGGGCGGCGCTTGCTGCGCCAGAGCGGGCTCAACGTCACCCAGGTCAGCGCGGCGTGCGGCTTCGAATCCGCCAGCTACTTCGCGCGCGCTTATCGCCGCCGCTTCGGCTGTGCGCCTGGGGTAGAGCGGCGCGAGGCGTGAGGCGCTCTCAGAGTCTGTTCAAAAGCGCGGTAGGCACTGAACAGGTTCTCAGCGCATCTCGATGCGGCGGCCGCAATCCTCGGGCCAGGGCTGGCCGGCTTGTCGCCGCGCCAGCGCGTCCAGGCTTTGTCGTACCGGCGCGGAGAACGGCGCGCTCCGGCCCAGCCGGGGGTCCACATTGAGCAGCATCAGTTCACAGCCGGCCGCGGCGTGGGCCTCCTCATCGCGATGCAGGCTCAGGTAGAGCCGCAGCCGCTTGGCGTCGTGGTCCAGCAGCTGCCCCTCCACCCGCAGCTCGGCCTGTTGGCGGATTTCGCGCAGATAGCGCAGATGCAGCTCCGCCGTGTACAGGGTGTGGCCGCCGCGCTCGCGCGCCGCGGCGTCCATGCCGATGCGCTCCATCAGCGCGTCCACCGCGTGGCTGAACACCAGCAGGTAATAGGCGTCGCGAACGTGACCGTTGTAGTCCAGCCATTCCGGCCGCGTTTGCGCGCGGAGCAGGACGAGGCGCTTATTCATGCGCGGCCAGCCCATGCTTGCGCTTGACGGCCGCCACCGCTTCCATGATTCCAATCAGGCAGTCGTCGCGATAGCGCTCCATATCCGCGATGGAGCGTTGGCCCAACTGGCGCGCGCAACCGTCCACCACCCGGTCTATCAGCGCTTCGCTCAAGTCCGGGGCCGGCAGCCGGGTCCAGGGCAGTTGCAGCGCCGGGCCGAACTGGCTCAGAAAGTGGCGCATGCCGGCTTCGCCGCCGGCCAGGGCGTAAGTCTGGAAGGTGCCCATGAAGGCCCAGCGCAGGCCGGCGCCGAAGCGGATGGCGTCGTCGATTTCGCCGGTGGTGGCCACGCCGTCGTTGACCAAGTGCAGCGCTTCCCGCCACAGGGCCTCCAGCAGCCGGTCGGCGATGAAGCCGGGCACCTCGTGGCGCACGCGCAGCGGCCGCATGCCCAGCGCCGTATAGACGTGTTCCGCGGCGTCCAGCGCCTGCGGCGCGGTGTCGTGTCCGCCCAGCACCTCGACCAGCGGCAGCAGATAGACCGGGTTGAATGGGTGGCCCACCAAGCAGCGCGCGGGCCGGCGGACGTCCTGGTAAAACTCGGAAGGCAGCAGGCCGGAGGTGGAGGAGGCGATGATGACCGTCTCCGGCGCGGCCGCGTCGGCGCGGCGATGCAGCTCCCGTTTCAGCGCCAGCGTTTCCGGCGCGCTTTCCTGGATGAAGTCGGCGGCGGCGGCGCAGTCTTCCAGCCGTGAGACGAAGCGCAGCCGCTCGGGCGCGGCGCCGGCGGACAGGCCGCGGCGTTCCAGCGCCGGCCAGGCGCGCTCCACTTGGGCGCGCAGACGCGCTTCGGCCTGCGGCGCGGGGTCCCAGGCCAGCACGTCGCGGCCGGCCGCCAGCGCGCGGCAGGCCCAGCCGCCGCCGATGACGCCGGCGCCCAGCAGGCCCAAGGTGGCGATGTCGGTACGGTGCATCTCAATCTCCTTTTTCGCCGCGCGGCGGCAGGCCCAGGTGGATCCGGCCTTCCGCCGGCGTCAGCACCCGCGCGCCCATCAGGTCCAGTAATTGGCGAGCCTGTTCCACCAGCGCGCCGTTGCTGGCGTACACCCCTTTGGCCAGATACAGATTGTCTTCCAGCCCCACCCGGACGTGGCCGCCCAGCAAGGCCGCTTGCGCCACCATGGGCATTTGCAGCCGACCGATGCCAAAGGCCGCCCACTGCGCGCCCGGCGGCAAGCTGTCCACCATGGCCTTCATCGTGGTGGTGTCGGCCGGCGCGCCCCAGGGAATGCCCAGGCAGAGTTGGAACAGCGGCGGCGCGTCCAGCAGCCCCTCGCTCAATAATTGTTTGGCGAAGCGGAGGTGGCCGGTGTCGAACACTTCCAACTCCGGCTTGACGCCCAGTTGCTGAATGCGCCGCGCGCCGTCGCGTAGCTGCCCGGGCGTGGCCACGTAGATGAAGTCGCCATCGCCGAAGTTGAGCGTGCCGCAGTCCAGGGTGCAGATTTCCGGGCGCAATTCCTCCACATGCAATAGGCGCTCCAGACCGCCGACCAGATCCGTGCCCGGCCCCAGCGGCAGGGGCCGCTCGCCGGGGCCGATCTCCACGTCGCCGCCCATGCCGGCGGTCAGGTTGAGAATCATGTCCACGCCGGACGCGCGGATGCGCTCCACCAGCTCCCGATACAGCGCCGGCTCGCGGCTGCCCTTGCCGGTGAGCGGATCGCGCACATGGCAGTGCACCACGGTAGCGCCGGCGCGGGCCGCCTCCACCGCGGCGGCGGCGATCTGCTTGGGCGTGACCGGTATCGCCGGGTGCTTGCCCACGGTGTCGCCCGCGCCGGTGACGGCGCAGCTCAGCACGATATCCCGGTTCATGGCCCGCTCCCTTCGCCTTGGCGCAGATAGGCCTGGACCGCGGGCAGGCCGGGTTTGCCGTCAAAGGAGGAGACGCCGTCCAGCCAGCGTTCCAGCGGCTGAGGGTTGGCTTGCAGCCATTGGCGCGCGGCGCGGGCGGGCGGGACCCGTTTGAGGATGGCGTTCATCACCTGGTTTTCCATGTCCAGGCTGAAGCGCAGCTGGCTGATCAGCTTCCCGGCGTTGGGACAGCGCTGCATGAAGCCGTTGGCCACCACGGTATAGACCTTGGAGCCGCCGTATTCGGCGCCAAAGACCTGGTCGCCGCCGGCCAGATAGCTTAGCCGCATCAGGTAGTTCATCGGATGCGGCTCCCAGGCGAGGAACACCACCATGCGTTTTTGCCGGATGGCGCGGGATACCGCGGCCAGCATGCCGCTTTCGCTGGACTCCACCAGGGTGAAGCCTTTCAGGCCGAAATCGTTGTTGGCGATCATCCGCTTGATGATGGCGTTGCCCTGGCTGCCGGATTCTATGCCGTAGATCTTGCCGTCCAGCTGTTTGCGAAAGCGCGCGATGTCGGCAAAGGTGCGCAGGCCCTGTTCCGCAAGCTGGTTGGGCACTGCCAGCGTGTATTTGGCGCCGCTCAGATTGGGTTCGGGCAGTACTTGCAGCGCCTTGGCCTGTAGAAAGGGCGTGATGGCCGGCGTTTGCGACGGCACCCAGTAGCCCAGATACACGTCGATCTGCTGATTCTTGAGCCCGGTGAAGGCGATGGGTTCCGAGGCGAGCTGAGTGCTGGGCTGGTAGCCCAAGCCTTGCAGCACGGCGGAGGCCAGGCCGGTGGTGGCCGCGATATCGGTCCAGCCGATGTCGGCGAAGCGGATCTTGCGACAGCTTTCCGGCTCCGCGGCCCAGGCCTGGGCCGCCAGCGCGCCGCACAGCAGCGCCAGCCAGGGGGTAGAGAGTTTCATGTCGGCTTCTCCCGCAGGCGGTTCCGTCGCCGGCGGACAGCGCCGGGCCGCTGGGTTGGAAGGCATGGCCGTGACCATGTTGACGCCGCGGACTCTGAGGGAGCCTGGGCGTAAGGACCAATCTAGGCGGGCGGCGCCGAATGTTAGCGCACGGGAGCGACCAATGCCGTCACTAGGGCGACCGGGCCGGCCTCGATAAACGAGGCCGGCGCCGTTTACGGAACCCGAGTTTACGGAGTCAGGTACTGGCTGCCGTCATAAGCGCCGATGAAGGTCCAATTGCCGTTGCTGACGCCGGTGGTGGGAAAGTAGCCGTAGTTCGCGTTCTTCAGCACAAAGTAGTCGCGGGTGGAGCGATAGGGATTGTCGTAGACATAGACGTCCCCCACCGTGCCCGTTCGACTCTCGCTCCAGCTGTTCAAACGGCTCTTGCGCTGCGAGGTCAGCATCGCCAGGTCGTAGGACTGGGTGGCGGACAGCGGGGCGCCGTTGTAGCTGTCCAGGAACTGCCAGCCGGCGTTGCTGCCGCCCTCGGTCGGGAAGTAGCCGTAGCGCGCGGTTTTCAGCTGGAAGTAGTCGCGGGTGTTGCGGTAGGGGTTGTCGTAAACGTAAACGTCGCCCGGCGTGCCCGTGCGGCTCTCGCTCCATTTTTGCAGCGATCCCTTGTTGTACGCGGCCAGAATCATCGCGTCGTAGCCTTGCGCGCCGGGGCGGCGCAGCTGGATGGCGCTGCCCAGCGTCATCTGGGTGACGCCATCGCTGACGGTGACGCGAATCGGCGCGTACGCGCCTTGCAGCGCTTGCGCGGGCGCGGTCAGCGTCGCCGTCGCGCTGTTGCCGGGCGAACCGCCGAAACCGGGCGGCAACTGCCACTGGTAGCGCAGCGTCTTGCCGCCGGCGTTGCTGACCCGCGCCTCCACGCTGAACGTGCCGCCGGCGTTGACAGAGGCCGGCAGCGACACGCGGCCGGCCAGGCCCTGCTGTTCAAGCGGGTAGCGATAGAGCAGGCTTTCGTCGCGGTTTAGCCAGATCGGCTGCGACAGGGCGGGCAGGCTGCTCAGGGTTTGCCGGGTGGTCGTGTTGGCCTTCAAGCCCCATTTGTCGAAAAACGGGGCCAGGCTGTGGCCGGCGACGCGGCTGGTTTCGATGATGAAGCGCTGGCGCTTGTCCTCGTCGCTGGCGGGCAGCTCGGCGAAGGGCATGCTGCGGTAGCGCTGCCCCAGCCGGCTGTAGAAATCCTTGCCAAAAGCCAGGTCCAGCTGCCAGAACATCGCCGCGCGTACGAACAAGTCCGCTTGCGCGTCGTAAGACGGCTGCGCCTGGTTCAGGTGCTGGCGCACCAGGTCCCATTTGCCGCCGGTTTCCAGCCGCGAACGCTGGCCCAAGGCCCGCTGCACATAGAGCGAGGTCAGGTTCACCGTTACCTCGGTCTGGTCGTTCCAAGTCATCGCCGGCATCTGGTAGTGATGGCCCAGCTCATGCCAGGGGCCCCAACCGTCCTGCTGCAGCAATTTGGAATTGGCCACCGAGCCGGCGCCGCCGACATTGGTGCCCAGCCAGTAATTGCTGGCCGACATATAGCCGCCGCTGCTGTCCGGTTTGGTGACGAACTGGTACTGGAACGGCGTCGCCGCGTGCGGGTAAGGGTTGCCGGCGGCCAGGCCGTATTGTTCCTCGGCCAGGGTGACGATGCGGTCCCACAGCGTCATGGTGGCGGTCGGATCGTCCACTTGCTGGCGCAGGATGGACTGCGGCATGGTCACGATCATGCGCTTGCCCACCAGCTCCGCGTAGGGCTCGGCCGACAGGCGGTTCAGCATGGCGTTCCAGTCCGCGCTGCTGTGCTGACCCAGCACGAAACGCGGTATTTCACGGCCGCCGCTTTGCAGCGTCGCCACGATCTTGCCGCTGCCGGGCTGGCTGCGCGGCGCGAAATAGATCACGCCGTCGTTCTGCGCGGTGATCTGGTTGAGGCCGGGGCGCAGCTGGACCACCTGATTGGACGGCATCGCGCTGTTGGCGTTGGCGATAGGCTCCAGCCAAAGCTCAGGAGGGAGATTGGGCGGCGTGCCCTGGTAGGCGATATTGACGCTTAGCGCTTCGCCTTTGCGCGCCCAATAGCCGGTGGACTGGGTGGGATGGGTGAGAAAACCGCGGCGGTGCGCCAGCAGCCACTCGCTGGGATCGCCGCGTTGTTCCAGCGTCAACTGGCGCGGCGCGTCGGCGACGGCGGGCAGAGAGAACAGACTGGCGGCCATAGCGGCGCCGAGCCACAGACAGGAACTGAGCTTAGATGCGTGCATATTTCTCTTATTCCATCAGGCCATGCCGGACTGCTGCGGGCGCTGGGCACGGCCTGTCCAGTTGCGGGTTGCGCCCTGGTCCCCGTTGGCTTGATGGGGGGACCTACCCACTGGAGTCCGCTTCTTATTCCAAAGTTCTTGTTTTATTCAGGTAAATATTTACTTTGGGCTGATTGGCTTTTTCAGTACATGGACATTTCTAGTGGCGAACTCGGCTAACCAGACCCGCAGTTCAAAGCCTCGCGAGCAAGGGCGAGACAGGGCGTTGCCCCCGGGAAGCGCAGCGGGCTTTGAACCGGTTTTCAGCGCCGCGCCGCGCTCAGCGCACCACCAGCGCTTTCACCCGCCAGGCCAGCTTGGCGTCGATGTCGGCGGTTTGCAGTTCGCGGAAGTCGTTGAGCGGATACATCATCCATTGGCTGAAGCCCATCTCCTCCAGCGGCCGGCCGTTGATGCGCAGCGCCAGGATGGGTTGATAACGGCTTTGGTCACCAGGCGGGATCACCACCTTGTACTGGTCTTCGGTCACTACTTCCACCGGCCGCCCGGCCGCGCCCACGACGCGCAGGATGGCGGAGAGCGTGGGACCGGTAAAGGCGGACTTGGGCGTCCAGGTAGTCTTGGTCTGGATGGTGCGTTGCTGCAAGCGTTCCAGCTCGGCCTTGCTGAAGTGGTATTCGCCGGCGCTGGCTTGGTTGGATACCTTGATCTGGCCGGAGACTACCAGGGCCGGAGGCGCGCCGGCCCAGGAAGGGGCGGCGCAGAACAAAGACAGGAGGGCGGCAAAGGACAGGATGGATCTCATGGGGATGGACTCCTGAAGGGGGAATGTCGATGAAGATGACATTCTAACCTTGAGAATCCATTGTCATGCTTGCCGCTGCGCAATAAAACCAGTCCATCCCGAGTTTGGGGCCTTCATCGCCCAGCGCGATTTAGATGCTAGCTGTGAAAGTCGTTTCTCAATCAATTAATGGTTTTAATTGAGATTGTTTTGTTGTGCATTAACAAAATTGCCATCTGCATATTATTTTATATTATGGTTTATTTGTATAAATATCCGTCGCCAAACTTGGATATTAATATATTTACTCTAGAATAACTGTCCAATAGGGCAGTCAATTCAAACAAAAAGCCTGTCTATAATCTCGCCCCTTCTGAGTAGTTCAATGTCATGTGTTGAGCCTGCTC
Source organism: Chromobacterium haemolyticum (assembly GCF_002081825.1). Classification (GTDB taxonomy): domain Bacteria; phylum Pseudomonadota; class Gammaproteobacteria; order Burkholderiales; family Chromobacteriaceae; genus Chromobacterium; species Chromobacterium fluminis. Next base: position 49,939 of record NZ_MUKU01000031.1, read on the forward strand.
GATCACCGAAACAAATGCCGCGCCATCCATCTCTCCGCGTTGCTTTTCATTGTCGGTTTTAAATTGCCCGTGGTTTTTATAGGGCTGCCATTCAATTACCTTGATATTTTATGAGTCAAAACGTAATTCAATCCTTGCTGCCTATTTCCCGAGGCCGCGCGCTAGGCTTTTGCCTATTGCTGGCCGCTTTCGAACTATTGACTTATATCGGCAGCGATATGGTGATGCCGGCCATGCTGCAAGTCGTCGCCGACTTGAACGCCGACGCCCGTCACGTGCCCACGGCGCTCAACGCCTACCTGCTGGGCGGGGTGGCTCTGCAATGGCTGATTGGCCCATTGTCAGACCGTTATGGCCGCAAGCCGCTGCTGGTGGCCGGCGCCGTTGGCTTCGCCCTGGCTTGTCTCGCCGCCGTCGGCAGCCGCGATATCGAGCTGTTCAATCTGCTGCGCTTCATCCAGGGCCTGTCTCTGGGCTTCGTGATGGTGGTCAGCTACCCGGCGCTGCAAGAAGCGTTTCCGGAAAAAGACGCGGTGCGGCTGATGGCCTTGCTGGCCAATATCGCGCTGCTGTCGCCGCTGATCGGCCCGCTGCTGGGCAGCTTGTTGCTGGGCCTGTTGCCGTGGCGCGGCTTGTTCGCGCTGATCGGCGTATTGGCGGCCTTGGTGGCAGTCGGCCTGTGGCGCTGGATGCCGGAAACCCTGGGCGTGGAGCGGCGCGACGGCAGCCGGCTGGCGGCGAGCCCGCTGCGTCTGGGCCGCAGCGCGCGTCAGTACGCGGCGCTGCTGCGCAACGTCCCCTTCATGCACGGCAGCGTGGCGTTGGGCCTGCTGTCCATTCCACTGGTGGGCTGGATCGGTCTGTCGCCGCTGCTGCTGATGCGCGGCCTGGGCTTGTCCGGCATCGAATATGGCCTGTGGCAGCTGCCGGTGTTCGGCGGCTTGATCGCCGGCAATCTGACCTTGAACCGGCTGGCGGTCAGCCTGGAGCTGGAGCGGGTGCTGCGGCTGGCGCTGTGGCCCTTGTTCGGCGGCCTGGCGGCGATGCTGGCGCTGACTTGGTCCAGCGGCGCGCTGCCGGCGCTGGCGGCGGGCCTGACGCTGTACGCCTTCGGCCTGGGCCTGGGCCACGCCACCCTGTACCGCTTCACCCTCTACGCCAGCGACAGCGGCAAGGGCGCGGTGGCGGCGATGCTGGGCATGATCTCCACCGCCTTGCTCGGCCTGGGGTGCAGCGCGCTGGCCTGGCTGGGCGCAGGCGCCGGCCTGCAAGCCTTCGCCGGCTGGGCCGCGCTGGGCGCCGGCCTGGCGGCCTGGCCGCTGTGGCGCTTGCTCAAGCAGCGCGCTTACGCGCTGCAAGCGGCTTGAATCCCCATTCTCACTCCCGGAGCTCCACCATGCTGAACCATGTCGACGCGCTGTGCGCGCTGGAACACCCTTATCGCGCCGATGCCGACGGCGACCGTCTGTTCGACGCCGCCATGCGCGAGCTGAGTCATTACCACTGCGAACACACGCCCGGCTATCGCCATTGGCTGCAGGCCAACGGCCTGAACGCCGCCGCGCTGGAGACGCTGGACGATTGGTCGCGGCTGCCGCCGCTGTTCGCCAACTACTTCAAACGCCAACTGGTGGTAAGCGCCGCCGGTCAGGACGCGCTGGAGCTGACCTCCTCCGGCACCACCGGCCAGAAAAGCCGAATGCGTTACGACGCGCGCAGCCTGGGCGCGGCGCAAAGCATGGTGGACCGCATCTTCCGGCATTACGGCTGGGACACGCCGCAACAGCCGTGCAACTACCTGCTGCTCAGCTACGAACCGGCCGGCGCCATCACCCTGGGCACCGCCTACACCGACCAATTCCTGTGCAAGTACGCGCCGGTGAACCAGGCCTGTTACGCCTTGCGCCACAACGGCCACGGCAACGAGTTCGACCCCTTCGGCGTGATCCGCGCCTTGCAGGACTTCGCCGAACAAGGCCTGCCGGTGCGCATGCTGGGCTTCCCCGCCTTCCTGTGGTTCGCACTGGAACGCATGCGGGAACTGGGCCTGCCGCCGCTGCAACTGCACCCGGAATCGCTGGTGTTCCTGGGCGGCGGCTGGAAAACCCACGCGGACCGCGCCATTCCCAAGGCCGAGCTGTACCGGCGGCTGGGCGAGCAACTAGGCATCCCGGACGCTCGTTGCCGCGACGGCTACGGCGCGGTGGAGCATCCGGTGCCTTACGTGGAGTGCGAACGCCATCGCTTCCACCTGCCCAGCTACGCCCGCGCGGTGATCCGCGACACCGCCAGCCTGCGGCCGCAACCCTACGGCGCAGCCGGCTTCCTCAACCTGCTGTCGCCCTACATCACCTCCAGCCCGGCCCACAGCATCGTGATGGGCGATCTGGCCGTGCTGCATCCGGCCGAGAGCTGCGGCTGCGGCCTGGCCACCGACTGGTTCGAACTGCTGGGCCGCGCCGGCACCAGCAAGAGCCGCAGCTGCGCGGTGGCCGCCTCTGAATTGATCAAGGAATCCTGATATGTATCTATTGAACGGAACACTGAACACCGCGGTGGACGCCGCCGCCGCGCTGGCGCAATTGCAAGCTGGCCTGCCGGCCGCGCTGGCCCGGCCGCCGGCCTTGGACGCGGTGCTGGATTGCGCCGAGCGCTTCGCCGCCGCGCTGCCGCAACGGGCGGAGGCCCTGGGCCTGGACGCCGCCGCCGTCGACGCGCTGCAAGGCTTTTGCCGGCGCGAGGCGCTGGAAGCCAAGGTCCGCCGCGAGCTGGGCGAACAGGCCTTCTCGCTGCGCCGCTTCGACTACCGTCAGTCGCGCTTCGAAAGCTGGCGGCCGCTGGGCCTGGTGGCCCACATCACCCCGGCCAATGCGCCGCTGCTGCCCTTCATGGCGGTGTTGGAAAGCCTGCTGGCCGGCAACGTCAACTGGCTGCGCCCCAGCGGCAGCGACCAAGGTCGCAGCGCGCGGCTGCTGGCCGATTTTCTGAGCCACGACACCGCCGGCGTCCTGGCCGCCCACGTGGCGGTGCTGCCGCTGGCCACCGACCAACTGGCCGGCCTGCTGGCCCGCGCCGACGCGGTGTCCGCCTGGGGCGGCGACGCCGCGCTGGAGGCGATCCGCCGCCAAGTGCCGGCCGGCTGCCGCTGGATACCCTGGGGCCACCGCATCAGCTTCGCCTACCTGGACCCGGGCGCGGCGACGGCGGCCGATTACGACGCGCTGGCCGACGACGTCTGCCGCTTCGACCAGCAAGCCTGCTCCAGCCCGCAATGCCTGCTAGTGGACAGCGAGGACGAAGCCGTCTTGCGCGGCGCGGCCCAGGCCATGGCCGCCGCGCTGGCGCGCCGCGCGCCGGCTTGGCCGGCCTTGCAGCCGGACGTGCAGGAAGCCGCGGAAATCTCCAGCCAGCTGGCCATGTTGCGGCTGGACCAGTCTTTCGCCGGCGTGGCCGGCGCGGTGGAGCAGGGCGAGGGCTGGCGCGTGGCCTGGGCGCAGCGCCAGGAACTGGCGGCCTCGCCGCTGTTCCGCACCCTGCAACTGCGGCCGGCGCCGCGCGCGCGGCTGGTGGAACTGCTGCTGCCCTGGCGCACCCATTTGCAAAGCTGCGGCCTGATCGCCGCGCCGGAACAGCTGCCGGCGCTCAGCCGCCTGCTGCTGGACGCCGGCGTTGGCCGGCTGTGCCCGGCGGGAGCGATGCACGACGGCTACGCCGGCGAGCCGCACGACGGCGTCTACGCGCTAAGCCGGCTGACGCGGCGGGTGTCGGTCAGCCTGCGCGACGGCCAACTGCCCGGCCATGCGACGCTGGACGCCTTGCCGCCGCCGCCGGCCGGCCTGGACGCGCTGCCGGTGATGGACAAGGCGGCCTTCCAACAAGCCGAGATGGGGCCGGCCGCCCAGCTGTTCTTCCGCAGCGGCGGCAGCAGCGGCGAACCCAAACTGGCCGGCTTCAGCTACCGCGACTACCACCGCCAGATGCAAGCGGCGGCGGACGGCCTGCTCGCCGCCGGCCTGGACCCGGCGCAAGACCGGGTGATGAATCTGCTCTACGGCGGCAATCTCTACGGCGGCATGCTCAGCTTCTTCACCATCCTGGACAAGCTGGGTGTGCCGCAATACCCGATGGGCGGCCCGGTGGACGACGATTTCAGCCAGATCGCCCACTTCATCGTGTCCCGCGGCGTCAACACCCTGGTGGGGATGCCGGGCACCTTGCAGCGCCTGTTCGAATGCGAGGAAACCGCGCTGCGTGCCTACGGCGGCGTGCGCAAGCTGTTCTGCGGCGGCGAACACATCAGCGACGGCCAACGCCAGTTCCTGACCGGCTTCGGCGTGGAACTGATCCGCTCCGCGATGTACGGATCGGTGGACGCCGGCCCGCTGGGCCACGCCTGCGGCCACGGCTGCGACGGCGAATTCCATCTCTTGGCCGACATCCAGTGGCTGGAAATCCTGGAACAGGACAGCGACCGCCCCGCAGCGCCCGACGCCGTCGGCCGCCTGGCCTTCACCTCGCTGGCGCGAGAGGGCCAGCCGGTGCGGCGCTACGATCTGGGCGATCTGGGCCGCTGGCTGCCCGGCCACTGCGGCTGCGGCCTGCCGTCGCCGCGCTTCCAGCTCACCGGCCGCCACGGCGCGCTGCTGCGCGCGGGCACCATCTTTGTCAATCCAACCGAGCTGTCCGCGCCGCTGGGCCTGGCTTTGCAATGGTTGGTGGACCACGCCGCCAACGGCTGCGACCGCATTCGGGTGCTGGCCGACGGCGACGCCGAGCAGGTGCGCACCCGTCTGCTGCAACACCCGATGCTGAACGAGGTCGTCAGCGGCGGCCTGCTGCAACTGGAAGTCATCGCCGCCCCGGCCAGCCAGTTCCAGCGCCATCCGCAAAGCGGCAAGACCCCGCTGGTGTTGGACCTGCGCCGCAAGACGGAGCCGGCGCGATGAAGGCCGCCACGGAGGCCGGGCTGCGCCGGCTGGTGGAACACGCCCGCGCTCATTCGCCGTTTTTCGCTGAGCTGTACCGCGAGCTGCCGGCGGACTGGACGCTGAGCGATCTGCCGCTGATCGAGCCGGCGGACTACTGGCGCCAATGCCAGCCATTGGAAAACTGGCCGGTGCTGAGCGGCCCGCTGGCGGACGGCCATGTGTTCAAGACCGGCGGCTCCACCAGCGAGGGCAAGCTGTCGGTGTTCCGCCGCGACGAATGGCAGGCCTTTGTGCGCGCCTTCGGCCAGGGCCTGGGCCGGCAACTGCTGCCCGGCGACCGCGTCGCCAACTTGTTCTTCGCCGGCGATCTCTACACCAGCCTGCTGTTCATCCACGGCGCGCTGTCGCACTCGCCGGCGCCGGTGGTGGAGTTTCCCTTCACCTGCAATGTCGAGGACGCCGCGCTGGCCGACGCCATCGACACGCTGGACATCAATGTGCTGGCCGGCGTGCCGGTGCAACTGGTGCGCTTCGCCAGCTGGCTGCAACAGGCCGGCCGCGCGCTGCCCGGCGTGCGCTGCCTGCTTTACGGCGGCGAAAGCCTGTTCGCCGAGCAACTGGCCCTGCTGGGCCGGGTGTTTCCCAATGCCCGTATCGGTTCCATAGGCTGCGCCAGTGTGGACGCCGGCCTGATCGGCGCCGCCGGGCCGGATTGCGCCCAGGGCGAACACCGCGTGTTCGACGCCGACACCATCGTCGAAATCATCGACGAGGCCAGCGGCCTGCCGATCACGGAGCCGGACCGCAAAGGCCTGCTGGTGGTCAGCAATCTGCAACGGCGGCTGATGCCGGTGATCCGCTACCCCACCGGTGATCTGGCCTGCTGGCGCGAGCCGGCCGGACGGCCGGAACGCAAGTTCGCGCTGCAAGGGCGCGCCAGCCGCGGCCACCGCGTGCGCGTCTGCACGCTGTCCTTGTTCCCGGACGAGCTGGACCCGCTGCTGCGGGGGCAGGACGGTGTGTTGGCCTGGCAGCTGCTGGTGGGCCGCCGCGACGGCGTCGACACCCTCAGCTTGCGAGTGGCCAGCGAATACGCGCCGGCCCCGGCGGCGGAGCCGCTGCGCGAACGGCTGCTGACGGCGCAACCGGCCTTGGCCGAACTCTGCCGGCAGGGCCTGCTGCGGCTGGACGTCGCTTATTGCGCGCCGGAGGCCATGCTCACCCATCCGCGTTCCGGCAAGCTGATGCGGGTGGTGGACCAGCGCCGCTACGACGAGGTGGCGGCATGAGCATCGCCATCCGCGATTTCCAGCCGGACGACGCCGCCGGCGTCAGCGGCTTGTTCCGCGCCATCTACGGCGAACACTACGTCTATCCGGACGTCTATCTGCCGTCTATGATCCGCCGCCACAACGCCGCCGGCCGCTGGCATTCCGCCGTCGCCGTGAGCGGCGGCCGCGTGCTGGGCCACGCCGCGCTGTGGCGCGACCCGCATTGTCCGGGCAGCGCCGAGCTGGCGCTCAACGTGGTGCATCCGGACGCGCGCGGCCAGGGCCTGGCCACCGCGCTGGGCCGCCATCTGCGCGCCCAAGGCGTCGCCCTGGGCCTGAGCATGCTCACCATCAAGCAAGTGTCGTCCCACGGCCAGAGCCAGCGTCTGGCCAAGACTCTGGGCTTCCACACCACCGGCCTGCTGCTGGACTACGTGGCCTCGCCGTTTGGCCAGCCGCAGCCGGAAAGCATCGTGTTGGGCTGCCTGCCGCTGCAAAGCCGGCCGATCCCGGCCTTGAACTGGCCGGCGGCGTGGCGGGAATGGCTGACGCCGCTAAGCCGCGCCTTCGGCAGCGCGCCGCCGCCGGCGCTGGCACCTGCCGGCGGCCTCAGCATCGCTAGCCACGGCCGGCGGCTGGAAGTGGTGCTGGAGGACATCAGCGGCGGCCGGCTGCGGGAAGTGGCGGCGCTGCCGGCCGGGCGGCTGGTCTACGTCAGGCTGGCGCTGGGGCCGGACGCCCCGCGCGCGGCGGCCGTGCTGCAACAGGCCGGCTTCGTCTGCGGCGGCCTGGTGCCCGGCCCGGACGGCAGCTGGCAGGCGTTGCTGCTGCGGGGGCATGGTCAGCAGGAACTGGCGCTGAGCTGCCCTTTGGCCAATCGTCTGCATCTGTTGAGCCGGCAGGTGGCGGCGGCGGATGCCGCCTGAGGCTTCTGTCCCTCTCCGTTCCTTGACGGCCTCTGCCAGCCTGTTTAGGCTTGGTCCCGCGTCGTGCTCAATCACACGGCGCCGGGCTGGCAAGCCTATTAATCATTCCTCCGCAGATACATCGGTGCGCTTTGGCACCGTTACGTCTGCTGCCACGCCGTACCCATTCGGGGCGGGCCGTGGCAGGGAGTCCTCTGGACTGCCGGTCTTTGTGGAATGAACCGGTCTTGCCACCTTGTCACGTGCCTGTCCTAGCCTCGCCTGGGCAGGTTTCCAAAGATGACATGGAGACCGTAATGACCTTTTCCACCTTTCCCCCCGCGATTCCCCCTCCCGCCTGTCCCCATTGCGCAGGCCAACACCCCACGCCCGCCGCTGTGCCGGTGATGGAGCAGCTACACCTTTGTTCCCAGCGCTTGCCCGCCGCCGCCGGCGATGTGACGCTGCTGGGCGAATTGGGCCAGCAGCTCAACCATTGCTATGTCGAACTGGACACCGCCCTGCTGCGCGGCGTGATGGACATGCGCGCCGCCCACACCGGGCTTTTAGCCTTGCTGACTTTGCTGGAGCGACGCGACGAGCCGCTGCTGTTCAGCAGCGAAGAAGCCTTGGCCTTGCTGGAGCCGATACAGCAGCGCTTGAAACAAGGCTTGGATCACTTCAACCACCTGCTGTGATTCCGGGGAGCATTGCCATGATGAAACTGCTGATCCAGCACAATCAGGCTCTCAAGCGCGCCGCCCGTTTGATCATTGCTTATGAGATGCGGCTGGGGGTGATTTCTCTGGCGGAGAACAACCCAATCCACCCGGCCAACACCGAGGACATTCATCAGGAAATCAAACAGGCGCTGGCGGATTTCCTCCATTGGCGCAAATGGCAGGGCGAGCACGAACCTGCCCGCGCCGCTTTATTGCAGATGTGGGCGTCCGGGAAATGGACCAACCGCGACACCTGTGTGCGGCAGTGCTATCGCCTGGCGGGGTTCAAGAATATGGTCACCGCCCGCCAGGCGCTGGTGGGCGCGCCGCCGCCGGAACCTTTAGCCATCCAGAGGCAACGCGCCATGTGGGCGGAGCCTTAGAGCCTGTTCACGATCTGCTGCGCTTCGGCGATACGGCGTTAAAAACAAGCTCAAAATGCTCATGTACCACTCGTACATTCCGCTTTTTCGCTCGTTTTCGCCTTGTCTCGCTCTTGCTCACGAGATCGTAAATACGTTCTTTGAACCTGTTCAAAGGCTGCTGCGCGTGGAAAGTCGTTGCTCGGGGTATGGCATTTTGAAGCGGTTTTGAACGCGGCATAGCCGACGCGCAGCAGATGGTGAACCGGTTGTCAGTCGAGCCTGATGTCGCTGGCTTGGGAGAGCTGTACCCGAGAGATTTCTGCTCCGGGGACAGTCCAAGGCATACAAGCATTCAACAGCCATCGTCAATCGAAACTGAGTCTTGCCTGCTGCACGGTTCTGGGGGGCAATCCTCGGGGCATGAAGTTTTCTTTGCGCAACCAGTCAAGCCACCGGCCTAGCTCGGCGGGAGTGAAACGCGCTTTGCGCTCGTGCCAGTTTTCGCGAACCTCGGCAATGATCTGTTCATCCGTGGCTTGCACGCCATCAATCAAAAAGTCGTTCCAGACCGCGAACAGCGTGGCGATGATCTCAACCTCTTCGGTCTTTTTGTCCGCCAGAGTGTAGATCAGACGGTCAAATTCAGCCTTCTGGCTGGGCGACATCAGGGCCTCGGCTTTCGCCGCGGGCGCTGACAAGGCCGACAAGCAGCGGTACTCGGTCTTTTTCCTGCCGTTGGCCAGAGTCTTTTCATGGACCTCAAACCAGCCTTGGTCTTGGCCTTGCCGCTCGAAATCATAAATCCAGGTATCCAGCGGCCCGGCGGCTTCACGTTCGGGTTTCAGATCCAGCTTCAGGCCAGCATGCGCTTGCGCCAGATAGATCACTTTGGCGGCCGCGGTTCGGCCGAAGTATTGGGCGTTGGCGAGTTTGTTGATGGCATAGCAGCCGATGCTGGCTCGGTAGCTTGCCAGATCTGTGATTGGCACCTCTTTTGAAAGCGATGCGGGCTGTGGTTCTTCCACGGTGTTGCCTTGCGATTGGACGTGAATCAGGGCATTCAGTAATTCGGACTGCTTGCTGGTTGTGGCATCGATCTGCTGATCTAGTGAGTCACATAGGGCCATCAATTGGTCGACACGAGCGACGATGCGGTGTTGTTCTTGGAATGGGGGCAGAGGAACTTTCAACTGCGATATTTCTGTACTATTTACATTTTTCACCCCGCTGGTAGTTCTAATTGGCCCCTCAATGGCCTGCCGGGTCATTTCACAATCAAACACAAAATATAAATAGCATGGATTTAATAGCTTCCCATTAATCCTAATTCTCATCAAATATCCAGCGTAGCAGAAGCCAGACGATTCTTTCCCAACGATAGCAGCTCTGCCAACCAAACCCTCACTACCATTTGAGCGTATTACCAATAAATCACTTTCATTCAAACCAAGGTCAGTCCTTTCTTTTTCTGATAAATCAGCATATTTCAAATCGCCTATGCTTATTCTTCCCTTGGAAATGTTTGGTATCCTAAGGACTGGAATAGTACCTCCGTCATAATCACACTTCTTCGAAGTTCCATATTTCAAGCTTAAGAAAACATCCTGCATCCGACACCATTCCCAACCATCTGGCAATTGATAGGGCACTTCCTCCAGATTGATAGGCTGCAACGGTTTAGATTTTTTGACTTTTCCTTCCTTTACCAGCCACTGTTTTTCAGCTTCGATTTCTTTCAGCAGTTCTCTGGCTGGCTGATCGCTCGGATCTTGTGGAGCGAGTTTTCCCATCACCGCCAGCTGCAGGATGGCTTTACGCAGTTCGGCGATGTTTTCCTTGACGGTGTAGAGCTCGCCGAAGTGTTCGGAGAGGAAGGCTTGGGCGCGTTGGTGTTGATCGGGTTCGGCGATGTTCAGCAGTTGCTTGATGGCTGCGGTATTAACGGTCAGGCGCGCTTCCTGCTGTGCAGTACGTAGTTTTTCCAGTTCATCGCAGCGCGCCATTAATTCGTCGATTTTGGCGACGATACGTTTTTGCTCTGCCAGAGGTGGAAGTGGAAATAATGTTCCAATGATTTTTTCACGGGAAATATTCGGCTGTGCAGCACCTGCACTCTGACTCAAGAAGTACGGTTTTAGTGATGTTATTAGGTAAAACAAGTAAATTTCATCAAAATTCGTATAGGTTTTACAAGAACACACGGCCTGATTGGTTGCAGCTTCTATTTCCAAAATTCCGACTTCACCAATGTTGGCGCCATACATAGCGACCAATATAGAACCTTTGCTATTGATATGTAGAGAGCACTTATCTAATGCTGCTTGGGTTACTGTTTCTTCCGTATTTCGAATGCGCCCTTGCTTAACTTCTCCCGACTTCACCCATGGAATATTTCCACCATAAAAAGTCGAATTTGAGCGGCTTGGTGTTGAACCTGATTTCCATATCCCAATTTCCCCCAACCTCACCCACTCCCACCCCTGTGGCAATACATAAGGGGACTTCCAGAAACCTCCCGTTCTGGCATGATCTGACCTGCCCCCTGACCGAGACACACCCATGAAGAGCCTGTTCGCCGCCGAAGAACGTGAAAGCAAACTGTCCAAGCTAGGAGACCCGCTGA
>NZ_MUKU01000032.1 GCF_002081825.1 Chromobacterium haemolyticum
GGCCTTCACGCTGGACGGCCACCCGGACGCGGCGCGCAACCGCCGCTACTACGTGGCGGCCAGCGAGCTGACCTTTCTACAAGACGGACCGGACAGCAGCAGCCAGGGCCGCAATGTGATGTGCGTGTTCCGCGCGATGCGGGACGACCGTCCGTTCCGGCCACTGAGGCTGACGCCCAAGCCCATCCTGCCCGGCATCCAGAGCGCGACCGTGGTGGGGCCAGTAAACGCGGAGGTCCATACCGACAAGCTGGGCCGTATCCGCGTCCACTTCCACTGGGATCGCTACAAGACCCAGGAGGAGGACGCCTCGTGCTGGATCCGGGTATCGCAAGCCTGGGCCGGCAAGGGTTGGGGCGTGCTGGCGTTGCCGCGGGTGGGTCAGGAAGTGCTGGTCACCTATGTGGACGGCGATCTGAACCGGCCCATGGTCACCGGCATTGTCTACAACGGCGACAACCCGACGCCTTACGACTTGCCCAAGGACATCCGTTATACCGGCTTGGTGACGCGCTCTTTAAAACAAGGCCGCTACAGCAACGCCAGTCAGATCACCTTCGACGACCAGCGCGGCGCCGAGCGGGTGATGTTGCACGCCGAGCGCGATATGCAGCAGACCACCGAGCGCAATAGCTCGGAGGCGGTGGGCCAGGATCAGAACATCGATGTGAAAGGGACCTCGACCTCGGTCACCGGGGCTTCGATCAAGTTCACCGGGGTGTCGGTGTCCTTCACCGGCCTGTCGGTCAGCTTCACCGGGGTATCGACCAGCTTCACCGGCCTGTCCACCAGTTTCACCGGGGTGTCCACCAGCTTCACCGGCGTCTCCACCGGTTTCACCGGGGTGTCCACCGGCTTTACCGGCGTGTCCACCAGCTTTACCGGAATCTCGACAGGTTTCACCGGGGTGTCCACCAGCTTTACCGGGGTGTCCACCAGCCTGACCGGCACGCGGACCTCGGTGACCGGTACCTCGCAGAGCATGACCGGCGTGTCCACCTCGATGACGGGCACCAGCGTGTCGGCCACCGGCATGTCGCAAAGCATGACCGGGGTGTCGTCCTCTTATACCGGCACCTCCACCAGCGTCACCGGCAGCAAGATGTCGGTGACCGGCAGCTCCAAGAGCGTGACCGGCACTTCGATGTCGGACACCGGTACTTCGATCAGCGTGACCGGCACCGATATGTCGACCACCGGCAGCGCCACCAAGGTGGTCGGCAGCAAGATGTCCACCACAGGGTCCGACGCCAGCATCACCGGCTGTTCGGTGTCCACCACCGGCGCTTCAGTCAAGTTGGTGGGCAGCGATACCTCGATGACGGGTTCCGAGACCAAGGCGGTGGGCAGCAAGATGTCCTCCACTGGTTCCAGCATCAGTTCGGTGGGGTCTGACGTCAGCAGCACCGGCTTCAGCAGCTCCACCACCGGTTTCAAATACTCCTACACCGGCGCGTCCTACTCGGACACCGGCGTGGATCTGAAAAAAGTCGGCATGGAGGTCAAAAGCTGATGCCCTTGCGTCATATCAAACCCCAGGCGGCGCTTGTTTCCTCGTCGCGCACCCAGATCGGCTCCCAAGCCATGTTGCGCATCGGCGTCGGCATCGGTTTCCGCCTGAGCGATCCCTTCATCCTGGCGCACGAGGCCGCATGCTGGGAGGCGATCAAGGCGGCCAACCCGGCCTTGCCGCTGTTCGAACCGGCAATGCCCAAGCTGCGCGCCGAATGGTTGCTGCTGGGCAGCGCGCATTATCGCGGCCCGGCGGCCGGCGCCGGCGCGCTGGACTGGCTGGCCGAGGCCGAGCTGGGCGGCGTGCGCAAGATCGCGAGCTGCCGGGCGCAGCCGCGTCTGGACGGCGGCCGCGTCGAGGCCAGCCTGGCGCTGGACCCGCGCCAGGCCGCGGCCGGTCTTCAAGGGGAAAACCCTTTTGGGCAACGCCACGCGACGCCGCCCTTGCAACGGATTCGCGGCTTAAGCGTGAGCCCGGCGCCGCTGGCGGCGATGGGGCCGCTGGGCAGCGACTGGCCGGAACGCCGCCAATGGCAGCCGCGCTTCGCCGGTTCTCCGCAAGCGATGGCGGACGACGGCAGCCATATGGGATGGCCGGCGGCCACCGATCTGCGCTTTTTCCAACAGGCGGCGCCGGACCAGTGGTCGGATCAGGCCTGCTGGCCGGCTCAAGCGCCGTATGCGCTCAGCGGCTTTCGCGGCGGAGAAGTCCAGGGACGGTTGCCGGCTTTGCGACCGCTGCTGCTGGCGGGGCGAGGGGACGGCCCGTTGGACGAACGACCGGAACTGGCGCTGCAGACAGTGTGGCTGCTGCCGGACGCGGACCTGGGCGTGATGTGGTGGAACGGCTTTCTGCCGCTGGATTACGTATTGGACGACGGCGTCGGCCGGCTGGCGTTGGGCTTCAAGGACGCCGCCGAGCCTGAACGGCTGGCGGAACTGGCCGCCTTCGCCGAGCGCCGTTCCCGTTTGGATGATCAAGACCCCTTGCTGTTGGCCGATCACGCTCTGATGCCGGATCCGGCCCGCGGCTGGGTCTGGGAACAGATACTCGACTCCGCCGATCACCCGCGTTTCGCGCCGTCGCCGCGCGACCGCGTCGATATCCGCGCGCGGCTGGAACAAAGCCACGAGGACTTGCGCGAGGCGCAGGCGGCGCAAACCCGGCTGCAGTCCTTTGTCCGCGCCAATGAAAACGCCTTGGCCGGCCTGCCGCAAGCGGCGGCCGACGACGAAGACTGGCGCGCGCGGCTGCAAAGCGAACGCGGTCCCTGGAGCGAGCTGACCATACGCGACGCCGATCTGAGCGGCCTGGTTTTCGACGGCCGCGAGCTGAATCAGGTGCGCTTCGAACGCTGCAAGCTGGACCACGGCCGCTGGCGGCAATGCCGGCTGGAACAAGTGCAGTTCGTCGATTGCTCGCTGGCCGGCGCCGTGCTGGATACGGTGCGCTGGACCGGCGGCGGCCTGAACCGCTGCAATCTGGGCGCCAGCGTCTGGAACGGCGTTGAACTGGCTCAGCTGGGCATAGAGGATTGCCGGCTGGACGATATTGCCCTCAACGGCGGCGCCTGGCGAGCGGTCACCGTGCAGGGCGAGGGCGGCGCCGGCGGCCGGGTTGGTCAGTTGCGTTGGGATCAAGTCAATTGGTGCCGGGTTCGCGCAGAGGACTGGCGCTTCACCGGGGTGCAGGCCGACGGACTGGGGCTAGTGGAATGCCAGCTGCCGCGCAGTGGCTGGCGGCAATGCCGGCTGTTGAAGTTCAGCGCGTTGGACACTGACCTGTCCGCCAGCGTCTGGCAGCGCTGCCAGCAGCGTTTCGGAGTGGTGTCGCACGGCAGCTCTCTGCGCCAGGCGAGGCTGGAAGACTGCGAACTGCTGTCTTGCAGTTGGCAGGATCTGGACGCGGCGCAGCTGCGGATGGAGCACTGCGCCTGCCCGCAACTGCACGCGCAACGCTTGCGGGCGCCGGATTCTCTGTGGCGGGGCTGCGCGCTGGACGGCCTTAACGCCACCCACGCCGAACTGGAGCGAGCCCGCTTCGAAGCTTGCGCGTTGAAAGACGCGCTGTTCTACGGCGCAAGCTTGGGCGACAGCCGGATGGAGGGCTGCAATCTGATTGACGTCAAAACCGCCTGGATGCGGCCGCCGTCCGGCGGAGGCTGGCGCGGCAATCTGGAAACCGGACGCCAGGATTGGCCGAGGAGGGCGCAATGAGCGCGGCGCGGGAGGCCTCGCTGCGGGAGCTGGCCGGAGAGTTGCCCGCCGTGGTGGAAGGACAGCGCTTCAACGCGCCGCCGGCGGAGACGCTGAGCCGCGTGGTCTACATCGATTGCAGTTTCGAGCGCGTGCACTGGCGGCAGTGCCGCTTCGAGAAAGCGCGCTTCGTCAATTGCCGCTTCGAAACCAATCGCTTCGAGCGCTGCGTCTGGCGCGAAACGGGCTGCGCCGACAGCCAGTTCATCGACTGCGTCTGGGAGGAGTGCGAGCTGGAGCGGGTGGGCTGGCAGCGGGTGATCGCGTCCAGGGCCGAGTGGCGCGGCGGGCGGCAACGGGATTTTTCCTGCGTGGAGCTGGACGCCGCCGGCTGGCGCGTCAGCGATGTTCGCAGCGAGCACGGCTCTTTCGTCGACTGCCGGCTGCGGGAATGGCGGCTGCAGGGCGGCCGTTGGTCGGACAGCGCCTGGATACGCAATCAGCTGGACGGCTTCAGCGTGGAGGAGGTCGAGCTGCACAACTTCATTCACGGCCAAAGCCAGGCGCGGCGCGTGGCGCTGAGCGGCTGCCGCGGCGTGAACGCGCGCTGGATAGATTGCGAACTGGAGCATATGGCGCTGGACCACTGCGAGCTGAAACAGGCGGCCTGGTCGCACAGCGTCTGGAACGGCGGCGCCATCCGCTCCAGCCGCCTGGCCGGCGCCAGTTTCGACCAGGCCCGGCTGCGCAGGGTGCAGGCGCGCGAGGCCGATCTGGAGCAGGCCATGTTCGACGGCGCGCGCTTGGAGGATTGCGCCTTTGAGCAATTGAACGCGCCGCGGCTGTCGCTGCGGCAGGCGCGGCTGGAACAGGTCAACCTGTCAGGCGCCAATCTGCGCGGGCTGGACGCCAGCGGCGCCGCGCTGCAGTCGGTGAAGCTGTCCGGCTGCGATTGCCGGGGCGGCAGGCTGCTAGGCCAGCCGCGCGGCGCATGGAGCGCGGCGGACACCGCCGGCGCGCTGTTCGACGATAGCAAACTTGAGCAAGACCGGGCTTGGCGGCAACAGGCGCAGCCCGGACCTAGAGGAGCCGCATGATGACATGGATGCAAGAAAGCGCCCTGGCCTGGGCCGAAACGCCGGCCGAATCCGATCCGGTGCTGCGCGCGCTGCGCGTGGCCGCGCCGACGCCGCGGCCCAGCCAGGAATGGCTGCCGGCGAGAGTATGCGCGCAAGGCGAAAAGGAAGGCGAATGGCTGGTCCGGCTGCCGTCCGGCGCGCTGCGCCAGGCGCGAGCCGCCTTCAGTTGCCTTGTGCGGCCGCAGCGCGGCGATCTGGTGCAGCTGGCGGCGGCGGATGAGGCTTGCTGGGTGTTGGCCATTCTGGAGCGCCCGCAGCCGGGCGGCGTTTGCCGCTTGGAGCTGGGGGCGGCCAGCGTGCAACTGCACGCCGCCGAACTGCATCTGTGCGCCGACGGCGAGCTGAGCCTGAGCGGCCGACAGCTCAACAGCCGCGCCCAGGCCATCGCCACCGCGGCGCAGGAAAGGCAGACCCATATCGGCGGCACCGACGCCGAGCACTGCGGCAGCCTGCTGCTGCACGCGGACCGCCACATGGGGCTGCACGCCAAGAGCACCGCGCTGAGCTCGGCTTCGCTGTTGAAGCTGGACGCCGGTCAAATCCACGTCGCCTAAAGGAGAAACGCGATGTTCGCCAATTGTTCCGCCGGCGGCATGGCCCTGGCGGCCTCCGATGTCTGCAAGACCCCGCCGCTGGGGATTCCGTCCACCTACGCCAATATCGCCAACAAGCCGGAGGCGGTGCCCAATGTGCCGACCATCATTTACGCCGGCGGGCCGGTGCACAACCTCAACACCATCATTCCGATGACCCACGGCGACGAGGGCGGCTCAATGGGCGGAGTGGCCTCCGGCACGGTGGCGGCGCTGTCCCGCCACGTGACCGGCTCAGGCAAGGTGCTGATCCAGGGCGCGCCGCAGACGCGGCTGACCGACACCAATCTGCCCAATAACCAGAACACCGCCGGGCAGACGGTGGCGCCTTCCCAGACCATCACCATGACTTTGAGCTAATGACCTCCTTCTCCTTTGTCCGGCGCGCGCTGCTGCTGTGCGCGCTGGCTGGCCTGGCAGGCTGTTCCTCGCTGTTCTCCTCGCGCGGAGACGACGGGCCGCGCCAGCTGCACGTCACCCTGGTGGGCGGCGGTCAGCTCAACAACAGCGGCGGCGGGCCGCGACCGGTGCAGGTCTGCCTGTACGTGGTGCGTGAGGCCAATTGGCTGCCGCCAGCCGGGCTGGAGGATTCCAGCTGCGCCCAGCGCGGCCGCGAAGTGGCGGCCGAATCCCGCCACGTGGTGGCGCCCAACCAGGTGCAGCAAGTGCTGCTGCCGGCCTCCGGATCGGACCCGGTCTGGCTGTTGGCGGACGCCGATTTCGCCAGCAAGTCACCCGGCTACGCGCCGCTGCGCATCCGGGTGGACGGCCGCCAGCTGATCCATCTGGCGGTGCTGCTGGAACGCAACCGCATCGTCGACGCGTTGCGGCCCGCCGCCGCGCCGTTGGCGGACGTCCCCGCGGCGGCCCCGGCCGCGTCGCCGCCGCCGGCCAAGCCCGGCCGCAAGCCTTGGCGCAAGACGCGCAAGGCGCCCATCGCCCATTTGGAGGAAAGCCCATGAGCGCTTTGCCTGTAGGACCCGTCGCCTGGAGCGACGGCATGTTGATAGAAACCCAGCATTTTCAGCAGCAGGAGCGCCACTTGGCCCATCAGTTCGGCCTGCGCCTGCGCCAGACCTCCAACCATGGCTGGGGCTTTTCCCGGCTGGACGTGGACAGCGACGGTTTGGGGCTCGGCCGCTTGGGCTTGCGCGCCGCCGAAGGCGTATTGCCGGACGGCACCCCGTTCGCGCTGCCGGCTCACGACCCCTTGCCGGCGCCGCTGGACACCTCGGATGCCCAGGCCGGCGACATCGCCTGCCTGGCGCTGCCGGCCGCCGGTTGCGGCGGCCCGGAAATGGCCTTCGGCGACGCGTCGGCGGCCGCGCGCTACCACGCGGCCGCCACCGAGGTGCCCGATCTCAGCGTGGGCCTGGACGCGCCGGGCTCGCCGCGCCGGCTGACGCTGGAAACCGGCCGCATGATGACGCGGCTGTGCTGGCAATCGCAATTGCGCGCCGACGAAACCGCCTTGCCCTTCGCCCGGGTGGCCGGGCGCAGCAGCGCGCTGACTCTGCTGCTGGACCCGCGTTTCATTCCGCCGCTCTTGGATAGCCGCGCCCACCAGACGCTGCGCGCGCTGATTGAGGAGTTGCAGAGCACGCTGCAAGTGCGGCTGGCCGGCAGCGCCGGCTTGCGGGTGTTGTCCGCCGGCGGCGGCTTGGCGGATCTGGTGGAACTGATGCTGCGCCAGGGCATCGCCGAATACCGGATGCGCTTGGCCCACCTGGACGCCTTCGACCCGCTGCCGCCGGCCTTGCTGTTCCAGGAACTGATCGGCCTGCTGGGCCGGCTCAGCGTGCTGCCCGGCGTGGACGAAGCCTTGGCCGAACGGGAGTTCGTCTATCAGCACAACGACCTGCAAGCCGGGTTCGAGCCGCTGGCGGCCACCTTGCGCTACGCGCTGGCCAGGGTGATCGAAACCCCGGTGCTGCCGTTGAAGTTCGAAGACCGCGGCGACCAGGTTCATGTCTGCGTGGTGGACCGCCAGTGGAAGCTGCAGAAGATGGTGTTCGCCTTCTCCGCGGCGATGCCGGCGGACAAGCTGCGCCAGCTCTTGCCGCAGCAGGCCAAGCTGGGCGCGGTGGAGCAGATCCAGAAACTGGTGGACCTGCAATTGCCGGGCGCGCGGCTGATTCCGGCACCCAACCCGCCGCGCCAGGTGCCGTACTACGCGCAGAGCGTGTACTTCGAAGTGGAATCCAGCGACCCGTTTTGGGCGCAGGCCTTCGCCGGCTCGGCGCTGGCGCTGCGCATCGTCGGGGATTTCCAGGACTTGCGGTTTGAGGCCTGGGGACTGCGCGAAGGCAAGGTCGCTTAGAACTTGTTTTCGATCCGCCGCGCGTATTCGCGGGATCGTAAAACAGGTTCAAAACCCAATAGCCGAAAGAGTGAACCCAAATGAATCTGCTGCACAATTTTTCCTCCATCTTCCGCCGGGCCTCCGCCGCGCACCTGAACAGCGGCATGCTGGAGGGCGCGATGCGCAGCCGGCTGGAAAACCTGCCCTTGCTGATGCCGGGCCAGCAAGTGTCCACGCTGGACGCTGAAGCCGAGCCGGAAGCCTTGAACGCCTTGCCGCTGGCGCTCCCGCCCGCCGCGCCGCCGACGGCGGGCGCGGGCAGGGCGCAGGCCGAACCCGACGACGCGCCGGTGATCTACCAGCGCTCCAGCGCGCGCGGCGGCCTGCTCAAGGCAGGCTTGCAACAAGCGCAATGGGACAACCCCTTCATTTCCCACGCCTTGCCGGCGGTGCTGCAATTACAGCGGCTGCAAGGCGGCGCGGCGGAGAGTCAGGCGCAGATCCGCGCCCAGCTGGGTCTGGAACTCAAGCTCTATCGCGAACGCCTGGCCGCGTCCGGCTGCGAGTGGCAACAGGCCCAGGACGCCTCCTATCTGCTGTGCACCTATCTGGACGAAGTCTGCAACGACGCGGCGCGCGGCGCCGGCCAGCAGCCCTACGACGGCGAGCGCAGCCTTTTGGTGGAGTTCCACGACGACGCCTGGGGCGGGGAGGACGCCTTCGCCGACCTGCAGCGCTGGCTGCGCCACGAGCCGTCGCCCACCCCTTTGCTGGAGCTTTACGAACTGGTGCTGGCCTTGGGCTGGCAGGGCCGCTACCGGGTACTGGAACGCGGCGAGGCGTTGTTGCAGGATTTGCGCTCGCAGCTGCATGCCGCCATCTGGCGCCAGCGGGAGCCGGAGCCGCTGGGGGCGGAATTGATCGCGCCGCCGCCGCCCCCGCCGCCGCCGGAACCCGAAGCGCCGCCGCGCCAGCGCTGGCTGACCCCCTTACGCGGCGGCGCCATCGCGCTGGGCGTGGTGGCGCTGGCCTACGGCGCGGCCAATATCAGCCTGGACCTGCTGGGCCGGCCGATACGCGAAGCCCTGGCGGCCTGGACCCCGCCCTTGCGCAGCATCAATCTGGCCACCACCTTGCCGCCGCCGCTGCCGCAGCTGCTGTCCGAAGGCTGGTTGGTGGCCTATAAGCATCCGCAAGGCTGGCTGCTGGTCTTCCGCAGCGACGGCGCCTTCGACGTCGGCAAGGCCGAGGTGAGGGCTTCCTTCCAGAAAAACATCGAACGGCTGGGCCAGGCTTTCGCGCCGTGGCCGGGCGATCTGGAGGTGATAGGCCACACCGACCGCCAACCCATCCAGACCAGCGCCTTCCCCAGCAACCAGCGCTTGTCCGAGGCGCGCGCTCGTTCGGTGGCGGACACCCTGCGCCAGACCGCGATTCCCGGCGGCGCGCAAGCGCCCGACAACGCGGTGGCGCGCCGCATTGATTCCTCCGGCCGCGGCGACAGCGCGCCCTTGGACGCGGCGCAGACCCCGGCCGCCTATGAACGCAACCGCCGCGTCGACGTGTTGTGGAAAGTGGCCGACGCCGCCAAGGGCGCTCCGGCCCTGCCGTCCCTTCCCCAAACGCAGTCCCCGCAGACGCCAGCCCCGCTGGCGCTGGCCCCCGGCGTCGGCATCGGCAACGGGCCCAGCCCGCTTGAGCCTGGCTATAAGGAGCAACAACCATGATCCGGCAAAGCATGCGCGTCTTGATCGCGCTCTTGATCGCGCTGGCGATCTGGTGGATAGGCCCGCTGATTTCCATCGGCGTCTACCGGCCGCTGGGCTGGGCGCTGCTGCGACAAATTCTAGTGGCGGCGGTGTTGATCTGGGGCTTCTGGCCGCTGCTGAGCTGGCTATGGGGCCGGCTGAGCGCCGCGCCGCGTTCCTTCCGCCGCGCGCCCAAACCTGAGCCCGAGCCTGAGCCGGACCCCGGCCCGCTGGATTACATCAGCGACACCTTGCAGCAATTGGAACGCCAGTTGAGCCGTCGCGGCGGCGCGCCGCTGCCGTGCTATCTGCTGCTGGGCGCCGCCGGCAGCGGCAAAAGCAGCTTGTTGTCCTGGACGCTGCGCGACGGCGCGGAACCGACGGCGGTGGCAGCGATAGGACAGGGCATGGGACTGGATTTTCGCCTGTCCTCGGACGCGGTGTGGCTGGACACCCAGGGCCAGTGGAACGTGAGCGAAGGCTACGACCAGGAGGCCGCGGCGGCCTGGGACAAGCTGCTGGCCGGCCTAGGCGCTTTGCGCGACAAGATCAGCGTCAGCGGCGTGGTGCTGTGCGTGGGCGGCGACGATTTGATCGCGATGGCGTCCAAACGCCGTCAGCAAATGGCCGCCACCTTGCGCCAGCGCCTGCTCAAGTTGCGCGACGGCCTGGGTCGCACCCCCAACGTCTACCTGGCGCTGACCGGGGCGGACCGGCTGGACGGCGCGCTGGCGATGCTGAACCAGATGCGGCCGGAGCGCTGGGCGCGCGGCATCGGCTTCCCCTTGCCGTTGGAAGCCGGCGCGGACGCCTCCGGCGCCTGGGCGCCGGCCTTGCATAGCTTGGAACAGCGGGTGCAGCGCCAGGTATTGTTCGCCGCGCCCTTGGCTGGCGAGGTGGAGGCCAACCACGCCCAGCTGCGCTTCGTGGAGGCGCTGGGCCGGCTGCGCCAGGCGCTGCAAGGCTTGCTGCCGCCGCTGTTCGCCCGCGACGGCGACGAAGACGCCGCCCATTTGCGCGGACTGTGGCTGGGCTCGGTGGCGGAAGTGGCCGACATCGAGATCGACGGACCGGAGCCGACGACGCGGCCCTTGGGCGAGCTGTGGACGCCCTTGCTGCGGCAGGTGGCCGTGGAACGGCAATTGATGGAGCAGAACCTGACCGCGGTCGAACGTCAGGCTCGGGAACGGCCGGCCCCGCCCGCGCCGCCGTCGCGCAAGCGCCGGCTGCTGAATGCCCTGCGTTGGGCGACTTTGCCGATGCTGGCACTGGCCTTGCTGGTCTGGGTGGCTTGGGGCTATTTCGCCGAGCGCAATTATCTGGAATACGTCTGGGCCCAGTTCAGCGAGGGCAAGACGCTGGCGCGGGAGCAGGCCGGCAGCGCGCCCAGCACCGGATCGCCGCTACTGGCGGTGGCGGCTCAAATGCGCTACGCGCAGGCCCAGGCCGAAAGCGCCGAGCGCGGGATGAGAACCCCGTATTTCGAGCACCGTCGCGTGGCTGAAACCGCCACCGCCACTTATCACCGCCATCTGCAGAAAACGCTGATGCCGGAGTTGTACAACGAGGTGAAGCGCACCTTGCTGGCGCAGACCGAAGGCAGCCCCGGCGACATCTTCCTGACGCTCAAGGTCTATCTGATGTTGTGCCGGCCGCAGTACCGTTCCGCCGACGCGGTGGAGCGCTGGATCTCCGGCCGCTGGGAAGCGCTGTCCGAAGGGCAATACAACGACGAGGACCGGCGCATGCTGATCGCCGACGCGCGCGCGCTGATCACGCTGCCCGGCCTGCCGGCGGCGCCGGAGGACGCCAACCTGGTGCAGACCGCCCGCGCCCGCGCTTCGCAGATTCCGGTGGTGACTCGGGTGCTCAACCATGTGCGGGAGCAGGGCCTGCCGTCCCAGATTCAGGACATCTCGCTGGCGCGCGCGGCCGGCTTCGGCTCGGCGATGAGCCTGCGCCTGCGCAACAATGTGCCGGATACCGACAGCGCCGTTTCCGGCTGGTACACCCGCGCCGGCTATGTCGACGCCTTCCTGCCCAGGCTGGAGCCCAGCGCCCGGGCCATGCTGGAGGAGCAGAGTTGGGTGCTGCGCAACGAGCCGCTGCGGGGCAACGGTTTTGAAATCGATAGCCTGGTGCAGAAGCTGGCCGATAGCGCCCGCAATCAATATCTGCAGGACTACATCACCGCCTGGCAAAGCTTTCTTGCCAATGTCAGCGTGCGCTCCGTCACCGGCCTGGACGACGCCGCGCAGCTGGCGGCGTCGATGATGAACTCGCAATCGCCGCTGGCCAATCTGCTGCGTTTCGCCGGGCGCGAAACCATGCTGACCGGCAACTACGACGGGGGCATGGATAGCTGGATAGACCGCCAGAAGGCGCGGCTGGAAAAAAGCCGCCGCTCCCTGGTCGGCGAGATCAACGGCGAGCGCTACCGCACCACCTTGCTGCCGGAGCACGCGGTGGAGGAGCACTTCCAGGCCTTGCGTCAGATCGCCAAGCAATTGGAGAAAAACGACAACAGCGGAAGCAACCCCTTGGCGCGGCTGTTCGACTCGCTGTATCGCCAGTTGGGCCTGGTCAACGGCGCCTTGCAAACCGGCCAGGTGCTGCCGGCGCAATACGATGTGTTTACCAAGCTGCGCGGCGACGCCGGCCTGCAGCCGGAGCCGGTGCGCGGCATCATGCTGGACCTGATCAACAACGGCAGCGCCGCCACTTCCAGCCAGACCCAGGCGGTGCTGAACAAGGGGGCGGCCGGCGCCACGCGCAGCGCCTGCGATCAGGGTTTGACCGGCCGCTACCCGTTCCGCCGCGGCGCCGGCGCGGACGCCAGCGTAGAGGGCTTTGAGCGGCTGTTCGCGCCCCAGGGCGCGATGGCGGTGTATTTCCGCGAGCATCTGGCCGCCTATGTCGACACCTCGGTCACGCCGTGGAAGGCGCGCAGCGTGGACGGCGGCAAGCAGGCGCTGCTGAGCCCGGAGGTGATAGGCGCTTACGAAAGCGCCAGCCGCATCCGCGACGCGATGCTGGACGACGGCGGCCGCTTGCGGGTGCCCACGGTGCTGCGCTTCCTGGACATGGACCCGCAATTGGCCGAGGTGCAGTTGGACCTGGCCGGCCAGACCTTGCGTTTCGCCCACGGCGCCACCACGCCGCAGCGCATCGACTGGAACGGCCAGAGCCAGAAGCTGGCGATACGGCTGCAAATGAAGTCGGTGGACGGCCGCGTCAACACCTTGCAATACGACGGGCCGTGGGCGCTGTTCCGCTTCTTCGACGCCGGCCGCGGCGTGGGCGGGAGCGCGGATCGCCGCGAGCGCCTGTATCAGGGCAGCCTGGGTTCGGTGCGCATAGAGTGGCAGTCGCTGTCCTCGCCGTCGCCGCTGTGGTCCGGGCTGATCCAGTCTTTCCGTTGTCCGCAAGGCGGCTAACGACGGTTCAGGGGCCGACGTTGTCGGCCCCGGCAAGATGAAGCCCGTTCAGCACAGCAGATTTTGAACGGGCTTCAGGCGGGTTTTCCGCTGTTTGTTTCGTTCCCCTATCCACTGAAAGGAAACACCATGACCAAGGCCGCAGAAAACATGATCAACCCGGCGGAAATCCTCAAGGCGTGCAACGCCGCCCACCAGTACGGCCAGAGCGCCGGCGGCTCCATGGCCGAACCGTTCATGAACTCGGTGCCGGGCATGAACATCGCCTCCGGCAGCAATGCCAGCAATATGATCGGCAATGTGCAGGATGTGGGTCGTCAGATGCTGGACCACATGACCGCGATCAAGTCGGCGGTGGACAAGCAGGTGGCGGTGCATCAGGACCAGCAGCGCCGGCAGAAGACTTACGACTTCCAGCCGGACATGTCCGACCTGCGCCCCAGCGACGCCAAAGGCTTCCCCACCGAAATGCCGGAAGCCTTCTTCGCGCCTTTCATGAAGAAATAGGCGGACGGACAGGCAAACGCTCGGGGCGCGCGCACGTCCCGGGTGTTTTCGCCGGCCGTCGTTCAGCCGCCGCTATCGGCGAATTTCTCCAAATAGAGATTGAGATGCTCGCAGCCGTTGCGGCGCAGCCAGTCACGCATCGCGTCCACCATCGGCGGCGGGCCGCATAGATAGATGTCGGCGGCCTGGGCGCGCAGCGTATCCGCGTCCAGGTGCTCGGGGATCAGCCCGCGCTTGCCGCTCCAGCCGTCTTCCGCCGCCATCACCACCGGATGCCAGGCAAAGCCGGGCAGCCGTTCGGCCAGGCCGCGCAGCCGCGGCTGCTCGCATAGATCGCCTTCGCGGTTGACGCCGTAGTACAGCGTCACCGGCTGGCCGCAGCCGCCTTGCTCGGCCAATTGCTCCAGCATGCCGAGAAAGGCGGACAGGCCGGTGCCGCCGGCCAGCATCAGCACAGGCTTGTCGATATGGCGCAGGTAGAAGCTGCCCAGCGGCGCCTCCAGTTCGATGCGATCGCCGGCCCGCCAGCCAGTGCGCAAATAATTGCTCATCGCGCCGTCCGGCAGCAGCCGCACCAGGAAGCGCAGTTGCTTGTCCGCGGCGGGGGCGTGGGCGAAGGAGTAGGCGCGCCATTGCTCGCCGCCTGGCACGCGCAGCCGCGCGTACTGGCCGGGCAGGAAGGACAGCGCGCCTTCTGTGGCGGAGGCGTCCAGACACAGCACGGCGCAGCTGTCCGACACCGGCTCCACGCGGCTGACCACGGCGGCGAGGCGGGCGGCCGGCGCGCTCCGGCACAGGCTGGAGTCGAAGTCGAAGGAAAAGGCGGCGTTGGACAGCACCCTGGTCTGGCAGGACAGGATGCGGCGCTCCGCCAGATCCTCCGCGGACAACGCCTCGGGGTCAACGTAGTCCTGGCTGTAATCGCCGCGGTCGCAGCGGCCGCGGCAGGTGGCGCACACGCCTTCGCGGCAATCCATCGGGATCTTGATGCCCTGGCGCAGCGCGGCGTCCAGTAGCAGTTCGCCCGGCTTGGCCTCCAGGAACAGGGTATGGCCATCGAGAAAATTCAAAGCCACTTGATGCATTTCGGTGTTTCCGCTTTGAGATGTCAGAGCGTGTTTACGATCTTGCGAGCTAGAGACGTTGCGGCGGAGAAAGCGAAATGCGTGGACGGCACATCAGCTTTCCTAAGCGCTAAAGGGCTCTCGACGCGCGGCAGATCGTAAACAGGTTCTCAGAGGTGGTAGAAATCCAGCACCGCGTTCACGGTATCGTTCAACAGCAGCACATGCTGGCGCCGGATCAGCCAACCGTCGCCGTCCCGCGCCAGCGTGTAAGCGGCTCGGCCGTAGAAATAACCGGTCTCGCCAAAGCGGGTGTAGAAAGTGGCCCAGTTGACGCGGGCTTCCACCAAACCGTCGGCGCCGCGTTCAACGCGGACATTGGCCAACTGGTGCAAAGTGCGGGGCATCGGGTTGCAGGCGGCGGATTTGCCGGTGCGTATACGGAACACCCGGTCCTCCAGGCCCGCGCGGCTGGCGTAGTAGATCAGCGACATCTCGCGCTTGGGGTCCGTGGTGTAAACGTGTTCGGCGTCCCATTGCGGCACGTGGTATTCGCAGTCCGGCGCGTAATCGGCCAGGTAGCCGTCCCAGTCCTGGCTGTCGCAGCGCTCGGCGTGGCGATAGAGAAACTGTTCCACTTGGTAATGAAGTTCGATATTCATCGCTCGACTCCCTCGGCGGCGCCGCGCCGCGCCAGCCCTTGCAGCAGGAACTGCCGCCAGGCGCTGTGCTGGTTGACGTACAGGCCTTCATGAGTGATTTCAGTCCCGGTCAGGCAGGGCGCGATGTTCAGGGTCTTGCTATTGGGCGTGGCGCCGGTCTGCCAGCGCGGGTGGCCGCGCGAGATGTCGCTCCAGCGTTCCAGCCGCGCCTGGAAGCCGCGCTGGGCCTCGCGAAACTCGGTCAAATCATCCGGCGTGCCCATGCCGGACACATTGAAGAAGTCCTCGAACTGGCGGATGCGGTTCTCGCGGTCGGCGGCGGATTCGCCCTTGACGCCCAGGCACTGGCTTTGCACCAGGGTCTTGTTCCAGGCCAGCGGGCGGATGATGCGCAGCTGGGAGCTGATTTGGTCCATGAAGAACAAGCTGGGGTAGATATTGAGGTTGCGCAGCCGGTGCATCATCCATTCCGCCTTGGCCTGGCCGTGTTCGGCCACCAGACGCGGCATGATGCCGGCGTAGCCGGGCCGCACCGCGGGGTTGGGCATGTCGCTGAACAGCACGCTGTGGCCGTTGGGGAAGGAGAACCAGCCATCGTCGGTGGCGGCGTCGCCGGCGCCCAGCTTGCTGTAGTCCAGCGTGGCGGCCTGCGCCTCGCCCTGTTGGCGGCAGACTTCCTGGCGATGCTGCACCGTGGTCACGTAGTTGTAGTGCACGGTGCTGACGTGATAACCGTCCAGGCCGTTTTCGTTTTGCAGCTTCCAGTTGCCGTCGTAGGTGTAGCTGGATTTGCCGGGCAGCACTTCCAATTCGCCGTTGGGAGACTGCGCCACCATCATGTCGAAAAAGACCTTGGCGTCGCCCAAATAGTCTTCCAGCGAGTCCGCGCCGTCCGGGTCCAGGCTGACGAAAACGAAGCCCTTGTAGCTGGCGACGCGCGCCTGTTTCAGCGACCGGGCGGCCTTGTCGAAGTCCGCCGGGTATTCGCCCGGGGCCTTGACCTTGAGCAGGCGGCCGTCGTTCTTGTAGCACCAGGCGTGGAACGGGCAGGTGAAGGTGGATTGATTGCCCTTGCACTGGCGCACCAGGGTGGCGCCGCGGTGCTGGCAGGCGTTGATCAGCGCGTGCAGCTCGCCGTTGCCGTCTCGGCTGACGATCAGCGGCTGGCGGCCGGCCTGCACGGTGATGAAGTCGTTGGGGGCGGCGATTTCGCTTTCGTGACAGGCGTAAATCCAGACTTTCTCGAAGATCAGCTCCATCTCCAGATCGAACAGCTGCGCGTCGGTGAACATGTCGCGGGCGATGCGGTAGACGCCGTCGTCCGGGCGAAAGTCCAGGCAGCCGCCGACGAAGCTGCGCCATTGCTCCGTGGTGCGGAAGCTTGTGCTCATCGTAATCTCCTTTCTGCATTCCGGCGGCCTCGCCGCGCCGGGCGGGGCGGGGCCGCGGTTTCAATCAGCCCATCAGCCCTGAGCGCGGGCGCGGCTCACCTCGGTGGAGGGCGCCGGCGCCGCTTCGCGGTGCAGGGTGAAGTTGAACTCAATGCGTGCGAAAGGCTTGCCGACGCCGCTCTGACGCAGTTCCTCAGGCGAGCTGACGCGTTGGACATCCGGCACCAACCCTTCGCGCGTGCCGAAGGCGAAGTCGTCCCATAGATGGGGGTCGTCCTGAATGTTGATCTGTGTGGTCAGCTTGCGAAAGCCCGGCGAGGAGATGAAGAAATGCACGTGGGCCGGACGGTGGCCGTGACGGCCCAGCTGCCGCAGCAGTCGGTCGGTGGGGCCGTCTGGCGGCACGCTGTAGCCACAGGGCATGATGCTGCGGAAGCGGTAGCGGCCTTGCTCGTCGGTGCGAATGCTGCGGCGCAGGTTGAAAGCGCTCTGGGTCTGGTCGAAGTAGGAGTAATTGCCCAGGCTGTTGGCGTGCCACACTTCCACCAGCGCGTGCGGCACCGGCTGGCCGGCGCTGTCCAGCACCTGGCCGCGCATGAACAAGGGCTCGCCGTCGTCCTTGCCGTCGTCCAGCCGCGCCTCGCATTCGCACAGCGGCGCGCCGGCCACGTAGAGCGGGCCTTCTATGGTGCGCGGCGTGCCGCCGAGCAGGCCGGCCTTGCGTTCCGCCTCGTCGGCGCGCATGTCCAGGAAGTGTTCCAGCCCGAGTCCGGGCACGATCAAGCCCAGCTCGCCGCTGCGGCCGGCGTCGGCCAGCAAGCCCACAGCGCTCCAGAACTCCGACGGTTGGATGTCGAAATCCTCGATCGCATAGCACAGCTCGCGCATCAAATGGTTGACGATGGCTCGGGTGCGCGGGTTGGCCTGGTCGGTGGCGGGTTGGTCGAAGCGTTGCAGCAAAGCGTCGATTTCGGCGCGTTCCATGGTGTTTCTCCTTTGTTGGCGGGCGGGGGTGTTGTGTTTTGATTCCGCCGTGGTGGCCCGACTGGGCGGGCGCCTAGCGGTCGTCGGCGTGGATGCTCGACGGATGCCGGTTCAAGGGCCGGACCTCGATGCGCATGAAGGGGAACAGCGGCAAGCTGGACAGCAGCTGATGCAGTTCCTCGGCGTCGGCGACGTCGAATACGCTGATGTTGGCGTACTGGCCGCTGAGCCTCCACAGATGGCGCCACTGGCCGCTGCGTTGCAGAGCCTGGGCGCGTTCGCGCTCGTCCAGCTTCAAGGCCGCCGCCCGTTCCGGGTCCAGGTCGTGGGGCAGATTCACTTGCATTTCCACATGAAACAGCATGGTGGTCTCCTTGGCTTGTTTGAACAGGTTCTCAGTGGCTGTCGTGTTCAGAGCGCGTGCAAGCGCGGCGAGCTCCGGTCGCGGCGTAGGGCCGCCAGCTTGTCCAGGTCCGGCCTCACGCCCAAGCCGGGGCCGGACGGCAAGTGCAGCTCGAAATCCCGGTAGCAGAGAGGCTCGGTCAGCAATTCCTCGGTCAGCAGCAGCGGGCCGAATAGCTCGCTGCCCCAGTCCAGCTGTTCGAAAGTGGAGAACAACTGGGCCGAGGCGATGGTGCCGATGCCGCCCTCCAGCATGGTGCCGCCGTAAAGACCCAGGCCATTGACGGCGGCGATCTCGGCCACCTGCCGTGCGGCGAACAAGCCGCCGGACTGCGCTATCTTCACCGCGAACACATCGGCGGCGTCCTGGCGCGCCAGTTGGTTGGCGTCCGCCGGGCCGTGCAGGGATTCGTCCGCCATGATGGGCACCTCGAAACGCCGCGCCAGCCGCGCCAGCGCGGCGGGGTGTTCGCGCGGCACCGGTTGTTCGATCAGCTCCACGCCGCCGTCCTGCAGCCGGGCGATGGCGCGTTCGGCCTGCATCTCACTCCAGGCCTGGTTGACGTCGACGCGCACGCCGGCGCGGCCGTCCAGCGCGCGGCGGATGGCCAGCACGTGTGCCACGTCGTCTTCCGGCGCGCGCAGGCCTATCTTCAGCTTGAATACGCGGTGACGGCGCCGATCCAGCATATCTTCGGCCTCGTCGATGTCGCGGCCGGTGTCTCCGCTGGCCAGGGTCCAGGCCACCGGCAAGCTGTCGCGCACCCGGCCGCCCAGCAAGTCGCTCACCGGCACGCCCAATCTTTGCGCCTGGATGTCCAGCAAGGCGGTTTCCAGCGCGCATTTGGCGAAGCGGTTGCCGCGGGCGCCGCGGCGCAGCTTGACCAGCAGTCGGCCCAGGCCGCGGGCGTCCTCGCCCAGCAGCAGCGGCGCCAAGTGGCGGTCGATATTGGTTTTGACGCTTTCCGGGCTTTCCTCTCCGTATTGCAGCCCGCCTATGGTGGTGGCCTCGCCCCAGCCTTCCAGCCCGTCGCGGCAGCGGATGCGCACCAGGGCCAGCGTCTGGCTGCGCATGGTGGCCACCGACAGTTGGTGCGGGCGGATGGTGGGCAGGTCGACCAGGATGGTCTCCACCGTGTCTATCGCGGTATCAGGTATCAAGATTGCGCTCCCGTGGTTTCGGATATCATGCAAGCCTGTGGAACCGCGGGTCCAACACCGTTTTCGTCTGCTTCCATACCTGTGAGGTATTGAATGGAATTGCGCCATCTGCGCTACTTCGTCGCCGTCGCCGAAGAGCTCAACTTCACTCGCGCGGCGGAAAGACTGCACATCGCCCAGCCGCCGCTGAGCCGACAGATCCAGCAACTGGAGGAGGAACTGGGCCTGTTGCTGCTGGACCGCGGCGCGAGGCCGCTGCAGCTGACCGAGGCCGGCCGCTTCTTCTACGCCCAGGCGCGCAATCTGCTGGCCCAGGCCCAGGGCATGCGCGCGATGACGCGCAAGATCGCTCTGGCGCGCCGCCAGCTGGTGATAGGTTATGTCGGCTCCACTCTGTACCGGCCGCTGCCGGAGGTGATACGCCGTTTCCGCGCCATCCACGCCGACACCGAGCTGTCCTTGCTGGAAATGACTTCGTTGGAGCAGGTGGAGGCCTTGAAAGCCGGACGCATCGACGTCGGCTTCGGCCGGCTGTTGTTCGACGACCCGGCGGTAGAGCGCGAGGTGCTGGCCGAGGAGGCCCTGTGGCTGGCGCTGCCGCTGGAGCATCCGCTGGTGGGGCGAGAAGGCCCGCTGCGCTTGCGCGACGCGGCGGAGGAGACGGTGCTGATCTATCCACGCCAGCCGCGCCCCAGTTACGCCGACCAGGTGTTGTCCGCCTTCCGCCAGCGCGCGCTGGAGCCCGCTTACGCGCTGGAGGTGCGCGAGCTGCAAGCCGCGCTGGGCCTGGTGGCCGCCGGCATGGGGGTGTGCGTGGTGCCGGCCAGCGTGTTGCGGCTGCGCCGAGACGATGTGGTCTACCGGCCGCTGACGGACGAGGGCCTGGCGTCGCCGCTGATCATGAGCGCGCGGCGCGGGGACTGCTCAGAGGAACTGGTCCTGATCCGACGCTTATTGCGCGAGCTGTTGCCGCGCGAGGAGGTGTTGGAGGAGTAGGGCGTTGGCGCTGGTTCATGTCTTATTGCGGAACTCGCTTGGCGGTAAGCCAAGCTGGCGCTTGAAGCAGCGACAGAAATAAGCGGGATCGTTGAAGCCGAGATCATAGGCCACGCGGCTGATCGGCCAGGCGCTGTAAGCCAGCATGCGGCGCGCCTCCAGCATCAGACGCTCCTGCGTCAAGGCGAAGGCGGTTTTCCGGCTCAGCTTGAGGCTGGCGCGGTTGAGCTTGCTGGCCGTCACGCATAAGGCGTCCGCATAGCGCGGGATGTCCCAATGCTCGCGATAGCGTTCTTCCAACAAGGCGTGGAAACGGGCTAGCAAATCGCGCTCGGCCGGGTACCCGCCGCCGCCGGCGTCCTGCTCGTCGACCAGGCGCGCCAGCATCAGCAGAAGGGCCTTGAGCAAGCAGTCCACCATCAAGTCTTGACCGCGTTGCGGCCAGTGCAATTCTGCCAGCAGTTGGCCAAACAAGGATTCGATGCGTTCCCTGGCCGGCCAGTCCCGCCGCAGATCCACCAGCCTGGGCGTTTGCAGCAGCGGCCGCAACAAGGCGCTGGCTTGATCCGGATCGTGTGTCAGCGCGCTTTCGGCCACGGTCAAGACAAAGCCCTGCGCCTCTTCCAGAAAACTGAAGCCATGCACCGTCGCCGGCGGCAGGCATATGGCCGCCGGTCCACTCAGCGGATATTCCCGGTCGTCGATGCGCGCCTTGACTTCGCCGTCCAGCAGGCAAAGCAACTGGAACAGGCCGCGATGACAATGATCGGCGATTTCCCAGTCGAAGCGACGGCTGCGCGAGCTGAGCAGCTCGAGATGCAGAAACGCCGCGTCTGTGACGCTGCTCTCTTCGCCATACAGGGTGAATTCCGGCGCGCGGTCCATGCGGCTCTCCCGAATCAAGACTGAGCAAATAGTACAAGTCTTTGTCAGCTTGCTCCATTTAGCACGTTCCCGGTAGCGGCTAGGATTTCCCTGGCAAATCAATGTATTCGGCTGCACGGTTTTCCGCCGTCATTGCTGCGGCGCAATATGCGGTGGCTTGGCATTGCCGCAATCGTGCAAGCCTTGTCACGCTCTTCATGGAGGCTTGCCATGCGTACATCCGTGGGCATCATCGGCGCCGGCCCTGCCGGCCTGCTGCTGGCGCAGTTGCTGCAGCGGCACGGCATCGATTCCGTGGTGCTGGAGGCGCGGGGGCGCGCCGAGATCGAATCGACGGTGCGCGCCGGCGTGCTGGAGCCGGGGACGGTGGAATTGCTGGCGGAGGCCGGCGCGGACGCGCGGCTGCGTCGCCTGGGGCAGGAGCACCGCGGCATAGCGCTGGCCTTTGACGGAGGCCGCCACCGCATCGACTTGTACGCGCTGACCGGGCGCGCCATCACCGTCTACGCCCAGCACGAGTTGCTGAAGGATTTGATCACCGCGCGGCTGGAGGCCGGTGGCGGGCTGTTGTTCGACTGCCCGGTCACGGCGCTGGAGGCTTTCGACGGCAGCGGCCCAGCTCGGATACGCTACCGCGACGCCGGCGGCGAGCGGGCGCTGGAGTGCGACTTCATCGTCGGCTGCGATGGTTTTCACGGCATCGCGCGCCAGGCGCTGGGCGAGCGCGAACCGCCTTGGCAGCGGCAATACCCGTTTGCCTGGTTCGGCATTCTGGCGGCGACGCCGCCCTCGGCTCCGGAACTGATCTATGCCTGCCATGAACGCGGTTTCGCCCTGGTCAGCACCCGTTCGCCCACGCTGCAGCGGCTCTATTTCCAGTGCGCGCCGGACGACAGCGTGGACGCCTGGCCGGACGCCAGTATCTGGGACGAATTGCAGGCCAGGGTGCCGGCCGCCGATGGCGTGGGCCTGGAGCGGGGGGAGATCCTGCACAAGAACATCGTCGCGATGCGCAGTTTCGTCGCGCGCAACTTGCAGCGCGGCCGGCTGTTTCTGGCCGGCGACGCCGCCCACATCGTGCCGCCCACCGGCGCCAAAGGACTCAACCTGGCCGCGGCCGACGTGCGTTTATTGGCCTTGGCCCTGGTAGAACATTTCCGGGACGGCAGCGAAGCGGCGCTGCTCGATTACAGCCGGCGCGCCTTGCGCCGCATCTGGCGCGCCGAGCACTTTTCCTGGCGGCTGACTGGCTTGCTGCACGCTTTTCCCGATGCCGGCCCGTTTGAACGCGAGATGCAGCGCGCCGAGCTCGACTACCTGGTGTCCTCGCGCGCGGCGGCCACCAGCCTGGCCGAGAACTATGTCGGCATGCCCAGGGACTGGGACTGAGCCGTCAACAAGCAAGAGCCTGTTCAAAGGAGAGGTCATGAGCAAACCGCCGCTGGATGTGCAGACCATCATCGACGAGCGTTTCAGCCCTTGTCAGCGCCTGCTGCTGGCGCTTTGCTTCCTGGTGGTGGCGGTGGATGGCTTCGATACCGCCGCCGTCGGCTATATCGCGCCGGCCCTGGTGCAGGAGTGGGGCGTGCCGCGCGCCGCGCTGGGGCCGGTGCTGAGCGCGGCCCTGTTCGGCCTGGCGCTTGGCGCATTGAGCGCCGGGCCGCTGGCGGACCGCTACGGCCGCAAATCCGTGCTGCTGGCCTCGGTGCTGTTCTTCGGCGCGGGCAGCCTGGCCAGCGCCTTCGCCGCCACCTTGGAGCAATTGACCGCCTTACGTTTTCTGACCGGCCTGGGGCTGGGCGCAGCGATGCCCAATGCGGTGACGCTGATGTCGGAATTCGCGCCGGCCCGCTACCGAGCGGTGCTGGTGAACGCGATGTTCTGCGGCTTTCCGCTTGGCGCGTCGGCGGGCGGGGTGCTCGCCTCCTGGCTGATTCCGCATTACGGCTGGCGCAGCGTGCTCTTGCTCGGCGGCCTCGCGCCGCTGGGGCTGGCCGTGCCGCTGTGGCGCTATTTGCCGGAGTCCGTGCGCCACATGGCCGCCCACGGCGCGCCGGCGGCGCGTATCCGCGGCGTGCTGGAGCGCATCGCCGGGCGCGATCTGTCCGTCGAGCCCGGCTTTGTCGCCGCCGAGCCGGCGCTGGGCGGGCGCTCGGCAGTGGGCGTCGTCCTGGCGCCGGCCTACCGGCTGGGCTCGCTGATGCTGTGGCTGGCTTATTTCATGGGGCTGTTGATCTTTTATCTGCTGACCAGTTGGCTGCCTCTCCTGATCAAGGACGCCGGCTTTTCCATCAGCCAGGCCGCGCTGATGACCGCCTTGTTTCCGCTGGGAGGCGGCATCGGCACCTTGGCCGCAGGATATTTGATGGACCGCTTCAACCCCAACCGGGTGGTGGCGCTGGGCTATGCCTTGACCGCGGCGCTGATCTTCGCCGTGGGACAGGGAACGGCGACGATGCTGAGCCTGGGCGGCCTGATCTTTCTGGCCGGCACGGCGATGAACGGCGCTCAATCGTCGATGCCGGCCTTGGCCGCCGGCTTCTACCCCACCCATGGCCGCGCCACCGGCGTGGCCTGGATGCTGGGCATCGGGCGCTTTGGCGGCATCGCCGGCGCCTTGCTGGGCGGCGAGCTGCTGCGCCGGCAGCTGGAGCTGGACACCATCTTCGCGCTGCTGGCGATTCCGGCTGTGCTGGCCACTGCGGCCTTGCTGTGCAAGCAGCGCTTTGCCGCCGTGGCGGCGCCCTTCGACGCAGCCCGGCCCGCAACGTCGTCGCTGCCAACCTCAAACGAACAGGAGCAAGCCCATGTGGATACCCGCTCAGAGCGCGGATGAACTTTACCCGCGGGATCATCGCGATCATCCGCCGGCATTGACGCCGGACTACAAGAGCAGCGTGTTGCGCGCGCCGCACCATGCGCAGATCGCCTTGCAGCATTCGCTGTCGGAAATCACCGGACCGGTCTTCCATGGCGAAGAGCTGGGCGCGCTGGATCACGATCTGACGCGCAATTACGCGCGGCAGGGCTCGCCGATAGGTGAGCGCATCATCGTGCACGGTTTTGTTCGCGACCAAAACGGCCGTCCGGCGCCCAATACCCTGGTGGAAATATGGCAGGCCAACGCCGGCGGCCGCTACCGGCATCGCCAGGACCAGTACCTGGCGCCCATAGATCCCCATTTCGGCGGTTGCGGCCGCGCGCTGACCGACGAAAACGGCTATTACTTCTTCCGCAGCATCAAGCCCGGTCCCTATCCATGGCGCAACCGCGCCAACGATTGGCGGCCGGCCCACATCCATTTTTCCCTGTCCGGCGCCGCCTATGCGCAGCGCTTGATCACTCAGATGTATTTCGAGGGCGATCCCTTGATCGCCAGTTGCCCCATTGTCGGGACCATAGGCGACGAGGAGCAGGTACGGGGGCTGATCGCGCAACTGGATCGCAAGGCGACAGTGCCTTTCGACAGCCTGGCCTATCGTTTCGATATCGTGTTGCGCGGCCGGCGCGTCACCTTGTTCGAAAACCGCGTTCAAACCACGCAGGAGGTTTCATGAATCCGTTCCCGATCCCGCAAGCCGTGCTGCGCGAAACCGCCTCCCAAACCGCCGGCCCTTATGTCCACATCGGGCTGGCGCCGCAACAGGCCGGTTTCGATATTTTCCAGAGTCGCTTGGGTTCCTGCTTGCTGACGGACGGTCTGGAGGGCCAGCCCATCGTCTTGCATGGGCAAGTGCTGGATGGCGCCAGCGCGCCGGTGCGCGACGCGCTGCTGGAGATCTGGCAGGCGGACGCCCTCGGCCGCTATGCCGGAGCGGAGGCTGGAGGCTTCCGCGGCTGGGCGCGCGCCTGCACTGATTTCGACAGCGGGCGCTATCGCTTCGACACGATCAAGCCTGGCCGGGCACCGGGGCGGGACGGCCGCTGGATGGCGCCGCACATCAATGTCTGGCTGGTGGCGCGCGGCATCAATCTCGGCCTCCATACCCGGATTTACTTCGCCGACGAGGCAGAGGCCAATGCCGCGGACCCGGTGTTGAACCTGATCGACGGGGAAGCAAGGCGGCAGACCCTGCTGGCGTTGCCGGACAGCTCCAGCGACGGACTCGCCTACCGTTTCGATATCCATCTGCAAGGGGAGAGGGAAACAGTGTTCTTCGAGTTGTAAGGGCCGCGCAATCAGCTGTCCAAGGCCGCTTCGAGGACACGCGTTTTCAAGCGGCTCCGCCCGGCCCAGGCGATCAAGGCCATCAGCACGCCGGCGACCTGCGTCACGCCGAAACCGGCGCGCACGCCGGCGTGGTCCACCACCCAGCCGGTCAACGCCGCGCCCAGCGCCACGCCGCTGGCCAGGCCGGTGATCAGCCAGGTCAGGCCCTCGGTCAACTGAGCCGGCGCCACCATCTCCTCCACCAAGCCCATCGCCACGATCATGGTGGGGGCGAAGAACACCCCGGCCAGCAGCATGCCCGCGCCCAGCAGCCACAGATTGGAAACCAGTAGCAAGGGCAGGGTGGCCAAGGCGGTAGCGGCGGCGGCCCAGACGAAGAGCCGCGGCAGCGGCATGTTGAGCTTGCGCGCGCCGAACAGCAGGCCGGCCAGGCAGGAGCCGATCGCGTACACCGACAACACGATGCTGGCCGCCGCCGGCTGCCCTTGCTGCTGGGCGAAGGCGACGCTGATCACGTCCACCGCGCCGGCGATGGTGCCCAGCGCCAGCAGGGCCAGGATCAACACCCGCATGCCGGCCAAGGACGCGACCGAGCCGCGACGTTCCCGTGCGCTGGGGTGCACCGGCGGTTCGGTGCCGGTTTGCGCGCAGAAGGCGGCGACGCCGCCGGCCAGCAGCACGGCGGCCAGTAAGGGCCCGGCCTGCGGAAACGCCGCCACGCTCAGGCCAACGGCAATGGGCGGGCCGACGATGAAGCACACCTCATCCAATACCGATTCCAGCGAAAACGCGGTGTGCAGTTGCGGCGAGCCGCGATAGATTTCGGTCCAGCGCGCGCGCGCCATCGCCGACATGCTGGGCATGCAGCCGGCGAGGGCGGCGGAAACGAACAAGGTCCACACCGACCATTGCGCCCAGCTGCAAAACAACAGCGCCAGCATCGCCGTCACGCTGAGCGCGGTGGCGGCCGGCAATACCCGACGCTGGCCGTAGCGGTCCACCAATCTGGAGATCTGCGGCGCTAGCAGCGCCATCGAAAAGGTGAAGGTGGCGGCGACGGCGCCGGCCAGCCAATAGGAGCCGGAGGTTTGCGACAACATGGTGATGATGCCGATGCCGGTCATGGAGATTGGCATCCGCGCTACCCAGGCGGCGGCGGAGAAAGCCAGGCTGCCGGGATGGGAGAACAGGCTAAGGTAGGGGTTGGCCATCGGGTTTCCTTGTGACGGACGATGTGAATACAGCTCGTCCGCTGTTTTAATATACGCGACGTATGTTAAACTAATCGACATACATTCCGTATGTCAAATGCGGGGTGACGACCCAGGCGGCAACAGGAGAACGCGATGGCAGGCAAAACGCGCAGCGAAACCATGGAGGAAACCCGGAACCGGCTGCTGCAGTCTGCGCGCCGCAGCTTTGGCGTCGATGGTTACGCCGCGACGGTGATGGACGAGTTGACCGCCGCCGCTGGCGTGACTCGTGGCGCGCTCTACCACCACTTTGGCGACAAGAAGGGCTTGCTGTTGGCGGTGGCCCAGGCGCTGGACGCCGAGATCGAGGCCGGCCTGGCGCGGGCGGAGCGCGAGGCGGCGGACCCGTGGCAGGGTTTCAAGCGCCGTTGCCGCGCTTACCTGCAAGCGGTCACGCAGCCGGAGGCGCAACGCATTTTGCTGTATGATGCGCCGGCGGCGCTGGGCGCCGAATACGTGCAGGCCGGCCAGCGGCAGTGCGTCGGCGCCATCGCCGAGCGCTTGCGCGCGCTGATGGACGCCGGCCTGATCCGCCCCGCCGATCCTCAGGCGCTGGCGCGTTTGATCAACGGCGCGCTGGTGGAGGGCGCTTGCTGGGCGTCCGGCGCCGAGCAGCCGGCGGCGGCGCTGGCTCAGACGCTGGACGCGCTGGAGATCTTGCTGGAAGGGTTGCGGCTAAGCGTCTGAGCCGTCGCCGCCGTCGCAGGACGAGGCGGCCAAGGCTTCTTCCGCCAGCTGGAAGGCGGTGTTCGCCGCCGGCACGCCGCCATATATCGCCACCTGCAGCAGGGTTTCCTTCAGTTCGTCCCGGCTGACGCCATTGTTGCGCGCCGCGCGCAAATGCAGCTTCAGCTCCGCCTCTCTGCCCAGCACCGCCAGCATGGCGATGGTGATCAGGCTGCGCTGCCGGCGCGATAGGCCAGGGCGATCCCAGATCTCGCCCCAGGCGTAGCGGGTGATCAGGTCCAGGAAATCGCCGTTGAAGTCGTTGCGTCCGGCCTGACTGCGGTCCACGTGGGCGTCGCCAAGCACTTCCCGGCGTATGCCTTCGCCCTGGCGCAGTCGTTCTTGTTCATTCATCCGTTCGCTCCCGATAACGACGCAAGACTCGCGCCACCATGGCATCGGCCGCGCCCAGATTTTGAGAAGGCTCCAATAGCGTGCTCAATTCGTCGTGGCTCAGCAAGGCCGACAATTCGGGGTGGCCGCGCAGCGCGTCGGCCAGGTCTTCCCCGCGTAGGCGCGCCTGTTGGCAGCACTCCGCCACCAGCTGATGAGCGCGCGAGCGGCCCAGCCGCTCTCCCAAGGCCATGGTCACCGCTTCCGCCATGATCAGGCCGCAGCTGGCGGCAAGATTGCGGCGCATGGCGTCGGGGCGGACTTCCAGCCCGCGCAACAGCTCCACCGCCTGGCGCAAGGCCCCGGCGCACAAGCACAGCAGCTCAGGCAGCGTTTCCCACTCCGCATGCCAGCCGCCCAGGCCGCGTTCCTGCTCCTGAACCTGGGCCGTCAGCAGGGTGGCGGCCAATCCCGGCGCCCGCGCGGCGGCGGCAAGCATCACCGCCGAGGCCACCGGATTGCGCTTGTGCGGCATGCTGGACGAGCCGCCGCGGCCAGCTTGTTCCGGCTCGCACAACTCGGCGATTTCGGTTTGCATCGACAAGGACACATCGCGGCCCAGCTTGCCCAGGGTGCCGCACAAGAGCGCGCACCAGCAGGCCAGTTCGGCCAGGCGGTCGCGCTGGCTGTGCCAGGGCAGGTCCGGCGCGGCGAGATCCAGCCGCCGCGCCATCTGTTCCGCCACCGCCAGGCCATGTGGCTGCAGCGCGGCCAGGGTGCCGACCGCGCCGCCCAATTGCAGCGTCAGCAGGCGCGGGCGCAGCTGCCGCAAACGCTCGCGCTGGCGCAGCAGGGCATCCAGCAGGCTGGCCAGCTTCAGGCCCAAGGTAATGGGCGGCGCCTGTTGCAGCCAGGTGCGGCCGGCCATGATCTCGCCGCGGTGTTGCGCGCAGCGCTCCGCGCACAGCTCAATCAGGCTGTCGAGATCGGCAGCGATGCCTGCCAACGCCCGCCGCAATTGCAGCACCAGCGCGGTGTCCAGTATGTCCTGGCTGGTGGCGCCCCAGTGCACGAAGCCAGCGGCGACGGCATCGTCGGTGGCGACCAGCGCCGTCAGCTGGCGGACCAGGGGAATCGCCAGATTGCCGGCCTGCGCGGCGTCCGCCGCCAGCCGGGGCAGATCGATCCGCTCGACGCGACAGTGCGCGGCAATGGCTTCTGCCGCGGCGGGCAAAATCACCCCGACGTCGGCCTCGGCCCACGCCAGCGCGGCCTCGACGTCCAGCAGCGCCTGGATGGTGGCCTCGGGCGTGAAAGCCTGGGGCCCGACGCCGGGGCGGAATAAGGAATTGAGCAGTTCCATTGGCATCCTTGCTTCAGCTCGCGTCCAGGAATTCAAGCAGCGCTTGCTCAAAAGCGAGCGGCGCTTCCAGATTGGACAGATGGGAGGCTGGCAGCAGCGCCAGCCTGGCCTTAGGCATGGCCGCCACCATTCTCTCCGCTTCCGCTGCGGTGGTGACTGGATCGTAACTTCCGGCAATCAGCAGTGTGGGCGTGGCGATGCGCGGCAAGTCCGCGCGCAGGTCGGCGTCGGCCAGCGCCTCGCAGCAAGCGGCGTAGCCGTCCGGCGAAGCGCTCTCCAGCCAGGCGCGGGCCTGCTCGACGGCGTCCGGCGCCTTAGCGCAAAAATCGGCGCTGAACCAACGCAGATGGGCGCTGGAGGCTAATTCCGCCATGCCCTCGGCGCGCACTTGGGCGGCGCGCTGCCGCCAGGCTTCGCTTTCGCCTATTTTGGCTGCGCTATTGCTGACGACCAGGCATTGCAGGCGTTCCGGCGCGTAAGCGCCTAGCCACAGGCCGGTGAGGCCCCCCATGGAAATGCCGCAAAAGTGCGCGCGCTCGATGTCCAGCGCATCCAGCAGCGACAGCGCGTCGCCGGCGAGGTCCGCCAACCTGCACTCGGCGCTGGCCGTACTGGCGCCGTGGCCGCGCACATCGTAGCGCAGCACCCGGTAACGCTGGCTCAAGGCCGCAAGTTGAGGCTTCCACATGTCCAACGTGGCGCCCAGGGAGTTGGACAGCAACAATGCCGGCGCGGCCGGAGGGCCCTCTAGTTGGTAGTGCAGCGAATGGCTGGCTAGTTTCAGCATTGGCATGACGGGCTCCTTTATCTATGCCTGGGATTTCAAAACCGTAGGCGCCGCGTCCAGCCGCGCCATCGCGAACAAGGCTAGCGCGCCGGCCAGCACCGGCGCGGCGGCCCAAGCGAAGAAACCGTGCGCGGAACCCGCCGCGGAGAGCAGTAGAGCGCCGGTCATCGAGCCGATGATGGAGCCGGCGCGGCCGGCCGCCAGCGCCCAGCTTACCCCGGTGGCGCGCGCCTGGGTGGGGTAGAGCGTGGCGGCGAGTATGCTCAAATTGTTCAAGGCGCCGGTCAGGCTGAAGCCCACCAGGAACACCGTGGCGAACAGCCAGCCGCCGTCGCCCAGCGCCGCGCCCACGGCGGACAGCGCCAGCGCCGCCAGCAAGCACAGCCAGGGAAGCACCCGGCGCGCGCCCATCCGGTCCATCAGCATGGCCATGACCACGCCGCCTACCGCGCCGCCCAGCGGCACCATGGCGCTGATGCGCGCCGCCTGAGCGGTGC
Organism: Chromobacterium haemolyticum; assembly: GCF_002081825.1. Taxonomy (GTDB): domain Bacteria; phylum Pseudomonadota; class Gammaproteobacteria; order Burkholderiales; family Chromobacteriaceae; genus Chromobacterium; species Chromobacterium fluminis. The sequence continues at coordinate 30,110 of NZ_MUKU01000032.1, forward strand.
TGTAGCCGTGGTCCCGCAGAATGGTGGGCATCCAGTTGGTCAACAGATAGAACACGAACAAGCAGCAGAAAAAAGTCAGCCACAACAGCAAAGTGCGGGCGCGAGCGCCGGCGACGAACAGCAGGCTGGCCGAGGTGCGGCCGGAAGACGCCGCGTTTTCGTGGCGAAAGGGCTGGCTTTGCCAATGAGGGTCCGGATTGATGCGGGCAACGATGCGGCGCAGCGCGTCTATCTGCTCCGGTCTGCCTGCGAGATAGCATACGGACTCCGGCAACAGCCAGACCATGAAGGGCAGCAAGAGCAGAGGCGCCAGGCCGCCGGCCACCAGCACGCCTTGCCAGCCCCATAACGGAATAATCTGGCTGGCGACACCACCGCCCAGGGCCAATCCGGCGGTAAACCCAGCGTAGCTGAGCGTCACCAGCAACATGCGGTGGCGAGCAGGAGAGTATTCCGAGCTCAGCGTAATGCAATTGGGCAGCACGCCGCCCAGGCCGATGCCGGTGATAAAGCGCAACAGCGCCAGCGTTTCTATCGATTTGGATTGCGCCGAGGCCAAGGTGCCCAGACCAAAGATCAAGGTGCACAGCAGCAGCACCCGCTTGCGGCCCAGGCGGTCCGCCACCGGACCGAAGGCGAAATTGCCTATCAGCATGCCGAACAAGCCTGCGCCGAAAGCCGGCGCCAGTTGACCGCGGGAAATGCCCCATTGGCCGATTAGCTCCGGCGCGATGTAGCCGATGGCGGCGGTGTCGAAGCCGTCCAGCAGCACGATGAGAAAACACAGCGTCAACACCATGACTTGATAGCGGGACAGCGGGCTGTCGTCGATGAACTCGCTGATGTCCATAGGCTTGTTCTGCATGGGGGGCTCCTATGAGAGTGGGCGCGCGGTCGGCTCTCTCCGTGTCGCGCCTCGCCGACGCGCGATTGATGGCGAACAGGTTCTCAGACGCGCTCGATGATCAGCGCAATGCCTTGCCCCACGCCTATGCACATGCTGCACAGCGCGTAGCGGCCGCCGTTGCGTTGCAACTGATACAGCGCGGTGGCGGCCAGTCGCGCGCCGCTGGCGCCCAGAGGATGGCCGAGGGCGATGGCGCCGCCGTTGGGGTTGACGTGCTCGGCGTCGTCCGGCAAGCCCAGGTCGCGCAATACAGCCAGCGCCTGGGCGGCGAAGGCCTCGTTAAGTTCGATTACGTCCATTTGATCCAGGCGCAGCCCGGCCAGAGTCAAGACTTTGCGGATGGCCGGCGCCGGACCGAAGCCCATGATGCGCGGCTCCACGCCGGCGCAGGCCATGGCCAGTACGCGTGCGCGCGGCGTCAGGCCATGGCGTTTCAGCGCGCCTTCTCCGGCCAGCAGCAGCGCCGCCGCGCCGTCGTTGATGCCGGAGGCGTTGCCGGCGGTGACGCTGCCGTCGGTCCGCACCACGCCCTTGAGCCGGGCCAGCGCCTCCAGCGAGGTGGTGCGCGGGTGTTCGTCGCGCGTGAAGCGCAGCGGCTCGCTCTTGGGACGCGGAATCAGCACCTCCATCAGTTCATCGTCCAGCCGGCCGGCCTCCTGCGCGGCAGCGGCTCGCAGCTGGCTGCGCAGCGCGAAAGCGTCCTGATCCGCGCGCGAGATGCGGAACTGCTCGGCCACGTTTTCCGCGGTTTCCGGCATCGAGTCCACACCGTAGCGCTCGCGCAGCAAGGGGTTGACGAAACGCCAGCCCATGGTGCTGTCCTCTATGCGCAGATTGCGGGCGAAGGCGCTGTCCGCCTTGCCCATCACATAGGGCGCGCGGCTCATGCTTTCCACGCCGCCGGCAATCAGCAGTTCGGCTTCGCCGCTCTTGATGGCGCGCGCGGCCTGGCCAATGGCGTCCAGGCTGGAACCGCACAGGCGGTTGATCGTGCTGGCGGGGGTGGATGCCGGCAGGCCGGCCAGCAACACGGCCATGCGCGCCACGTTGCGATTGTCTTCGCCGGCCTGGTTGGCGCAACCATAAAAAACATCGTCCAACAAGGCCCAGTCCACGCCCGGATTGCGTTGTTGCAACGCGTTCAAGGGCAGGGCGGCCAGATCGTCGGCGCGCAGGGTGGACAGCCCGCCGCCGTAGCGGCCAAAGGGGGTGCGGATGGCGTCGCAGATATAAGCTTGTTTCATTGGATACCTCCTTGACGGGCATCGGTCAGCCGAACCGGAGTCAGCCGCTGCAACTCATCGAAATCCAGGCCGTGCACGCATTCGCGCACCAGCAACTCTCCGTCGCGGAGGTCGATCACCGCGAGGTCGGTGTACACGCGGTGCACGCAAGCAACGCCGGTCAGAGGATAACTGCAGGCTTCCACCAGCTTGCATTCGCCCTGTTTGTTCAAATGTTCCATCATCACGAACACTTGCTTGGCGCCTATGGCCAGGTCCATCGCGCCGCCCACCGCCGGAATGGCGTCCGGCGCGCCGGTATGCCAGTTGGCCAGGTCCCCGCGCCTCGACACCTGAAAAGCGCCCAACACGCAGATGTCCAGATGACCGCCGCGCATCATGGCGAAAGAATCGCCATGGTGGAAAAAGCAGCCGCCGGGCAATAGCGTGACCGGCTCCTTGCCGGCGTTGATCAGGTCCGGGTCCGCCTGGCCTGGAGCCGGCGCCGGCCCCATGCCCAGCAGGCCGTTTTCGCTATGCAGGAAGATATCCAGCTCCGGCGGCAGATAGTCGGCCACCCGGGTGGGCAGGCCAATACCCAAGTTGACGTATGCGCCTTCCGGGATGTCGCGCGCCACCCGCGCCGCCATCTGTTCGCGGTCCAGTCGCTTATGCATGCCGGCCTCCTTGCGTAAGCTGGCCGGCGACGCAAACCAGCTTGTGAACGAAGATGCCCGGCGTCACCACGGTTTCCGGGTCCATTTCGCCTAGCGGCAGCAGTTGCCCCACCTGGACGATGGTCTGGCGCGCGGCGGCGGCCATGATGGGGCCGAAGTTGCGCGCCGCCTTGCGGTATTGCAGATTGCCCCAGCGGTCTCCGCGGCAGGCCTTGATCAGGGCGAAGTCGGCGTGGATGGGGAGTTCCAGCACATAGTCGCGGCCATCGATTCGGCGGGTTTCCTTACCCTCCGCCAGCAGGGTGCCATAACCGGTGGGCGTGAAGATGGCGCCCAGCCCGGCGCCGGCGGCCTGGATGCGCGCCGCCAGATTGCCCTGTGGCACCAGTTCCAGTTCGATGTCGCCGGCGCGGTAGAGCGCGTCGAAAACCTGGGAGTCCGCTTGGCGCGGAAACGAGCAGACGATCTTGCGCACCCGGCGTGCTCGCAGCAACGCGGCCAGCCCGGTTTCGCCGTTGCCGGCGTTGTTGTTGACGATGGTGAGGTTGCGCGCGCCGTGGTCTATTAGCGCGTCTATCAATTCCGCCGGCTGGCCGGCGACGCCGAAGCCGCCGATCATCACCGTGGCGTCGTCGTGGATGTCGGCAATGGCGGTGGCGGGAGAACTTACCGTTTTATCTATCATCGACTGTCCTTTGCGGGTTGCATGCAGCCATAAAGGAGTTGTGCGATTATCGAACAAAATAACTTTAATCGCGCATTCAGCATGCTTGCCCGCCAGCGGCTGGGTCAATACGATGATCGCAATAGTGTGCGGTAATCGCTCAAGATGAAAAAAGGGAGGCAAGATGCAACAGCGGCAAGACCCTATCGCCGAAGAGGGCGTGGAAGAGACTTTCAGCGGCGACCCCAACTACATGGCCTCGCTGGCGCGCGGTTTGGCGGTGATTCAGGCCTTCTCCGCGCAGCGGCGCCTGCTGTCCACTTCGCAAATCAGCCAGCGCACCGGCATTCCTCGCGCGGCGGTGCGGCGCTGCTTGTACACCTTGAACAAGCTGGGCTTCGTGGACAGCGAGGACGGCCGTCATTTCTCCCTGCGGCCGCGCATCCTGGCGCTGGGCCACGCTTATCTGGGCTCCACGCCCTTGGCGCGCGCCGGCCAGCCTGTGTTGCGCCACGTGAGCAGCAGCGTCAACGAATCCAGCTCCATCGCCATCCTGGACGGCGACGACATCCTCTATATCGCGCGCGCCTTCACCAGCCGAATCATGACGGTGGACCTGGACATAGGCAGCCGTTTGCCCGCGGCGTGCACATCCATGGGCCGAGCGATGCTGAGCCGACTGCCCGCCGCCGAGCTCACTCAACTATTGGATCGGGCGAGGCTGGTCCAGCACACGCCGTACACCATCGTAGAGCGACCGGAGCTGGAGGCGGAGCTGGCGAGGGTGGCGGAGCAGGGCTATGCCTTGATTGATCAGGAGCTGGAAATCGGCCTGCGTTCCATCGCCGTGCCCATCATCGGCGCCGATGGCCGCGCCGCGGCGGCGATCAATGTCGGCGTGCAGGCGGCGCGCGTCAGCCGCGAGGATTTGTTATTGCGCATCTTGCCGGTGCTCCGCGAGGCGGCGGCGGAACTGGCCTTGCTGCTTGCTTGAGCAAAGCGTTGTCGATGAAGCGGATAGGACATCAGAATTAACAGCGCTTGAGAAAACCCTATGCTAAACCTACAGCAATAAAACATAGGTGAAAGCAGGACGAGATGTCGTTCAAGTTTCCAGAAAGGGTTCCTGCCGCGGGCGCCTCCGGTAATGCCGGGCTGGCTTCCGTCGTAGAGGCCGCCCCTGTGGGCGTGTTGGTGGTGGCGGCCGATGGACGCATGCTCTACGTCAACAGCGCGCTGGAAAACATGTTTGGCTACAACAAGGCCCAACTTCTTGGACAGCCGGTGGAAATGTTGTTGCCGGCGGATATTCGTGAACGCCATCTGGATTTTCGTCAGCTGTTTTTTGCCAATCCCACGCCCAGAACCATGGGCAGCGGCCGCGAACTGTTTGCCCAGCATGCCGATGGACGACAGTTCCCGATCGAAATCGGCCTGGGTTCGATGCCCCACGACGACGAAGTCTGCGCAGTGGCCTTTGTCAGCGACATCACGCCGCGACGCCGGCTCGAGCATCGCTTTTCTAAAGTGGTGTCGTCGCTGCCTATCGGCCTGCTGATGGCGGGCGCGGACGGCAGGATTTCAATGACCAATCAAGCGCTGGACGCCATGTTTGGTTATCCGCCAGGCGAACTGGTGGGCAAACCGGTGGAGGTGTTGCTGCCGCAGCGCGTGCGAAATGGCCACCCGGCTTTGCGCGCCGCCTTCGCCAAAGCGCCGGAAGTGCGGGCGATGGGCTCCGGTCGCGATCTGCTGGCCCAGCATCGGAACGGCAGCGAATTTCCGGTGGAAGTGGGTCTGACCCCGCTGGAAACCGAAGGGGAGCGGCAGGTGTTGGCCGCAATCACCGACATTTCCCTGCGCAAGAAATTTGAGGAAACGCTGCAGCAGGCCAACGCTCAACTGGAGGAGTTCACCTATGTGGCCTCCCATGATTTGCGCTCGCCTTTGCGCGGAATCGCGGATCTGATTTCGTGGATTCGCGAAGATTTGGATCCCTCCCAGCTCAGCGCGGATATAGAGAAAAACTTTACCCGGGCTGAAGAGCGCATCGCCCGCGCCGAACGCATGATAGAAGACTTGTTGGAATACGCGAGGGCAGGGCGCCAGGATGAACGATTTGAAGTGATTGACCCCGGTCAACTGGTGCGCGAAACCCTGGAACTCCTCGATATCTCCCCCGGTTTCCAGCTGGAGGTTGAAATCAATGCCAAGCCTTTTCCCGCCGCGCGCACACCGCTGTCCTTGGCGATCCGCAATTTGTTGTCCAATGCCTGCAAGCATCACGGCAGTGGCAAAGGCGTGATCCGCATCACGGTGGAGGAGGAGGGGCGTTTCAATCTGTTCACGGTGGAAGACGACGGTGTTGGCGTGCCAGAGGGCTCGGAAGAGCGTATTTTCAAGCTGTTTCACCGCGCCAGCAGTCAGGCGGCGGGGCATGGCGTTGGGCTGGCGGTGACCCGCCGCATGGTCAACAGCAATGGCGGCACCGTGGTGCTGGACCGAAACGGCACCTTGGGTGGAGCCTGTTTCCGCATCCGCTGGCCGCGGTTTCCGCTCAAGGAGGTGGAGTGATGGCAAGTGCGGTGATATCAAGCGATATTACGGTTTTACTGGTGGATGACGATGACGTGGCCATCGAAGGCGTATTGCGGGGGGTGCGCCGCCAGGGGCTTGAGTGCAAGATGGTGACCGCTAGCGATGGCCTTGAGGCCTTGCAAATCTTGCGCGGAACGCACGACAGCAAGCGGATTACCAGCCCCTTCCTGATTTTGCTAGATCTCAATATGCCGCGGATGGACGGGTTTCAATTCCTTGAAGCCGTCCGCGCCGACAACCAGTTGCGCCACTCGGTCATCTTCGTGCTGACCACCTCGTCTCGGGATGCGGACCGCATGCGCGCTTACGAAGAAAATGTAGCTGGCTATATGATGAAATCCGCCGTGGGTCCGCAATTCGTGAAACTGATGGATCTACTGCATTCTTACGCCCAGTCCGTGGTTTTGCCGGCCCGGTAATCGCAATGATCGACGATGTCGAATGCCTGCAAGAGGCTCCGCAGCAAGTCAGCGTGCTGGTGGTGGACGACGACGACGTCGACCGCGAGCGCATCATCCGCCTGTTGCACAGAAACGCCTTATGTTCGCAAATCCTGGAAGCGGACTCCAAGGCCAGCGCCTTGAGCCTGCTGGGCCGAGAGCTATTTGATTTCGTTTTTCTGGATTTCAAACTGGACGACGGCGACGGCCGCGAACTGGTGCCGTCCATCCAGCAACGCAACCAATCCTGTCTGATCGTGGCGGTCACCGGCACCGGCAATGAGCGAATCGCCGCCGAGGCCATCAAACTGGGCGTATACGAATACTTACCCAAGTTCGAGCTGACCGAGGACCGGTTGCGCCAAACCATCAGCGACGGCGTGCGGGTGGCGGCAATGCAGGCCAAGCTGCGTGAAACCGAACAGCTATTACAACACCGCAGCCTGTACGATTCGCTGACCGACTTGCCCAACCGCAACCTGTTTCTCGATCGCCTGGACCAGTTGTGCGCATTGCACGCTCGCAATCAGCTGCCGTTTGCCGTGTTGATGATAGATCTGGACCGTTTCAAGGAGGTCAACGATAAACTGGGCCACCAGGCGGGCGATTTGGTGTTGCGGGAAGTCGGCGCGCGCTTCGCCAGCCTGCTGCGAGGCTCGGATACCATTGCGCGCCTGGGCGGCGACGAATTCGCCGCCTTGCTTCTGGAGGTGGATGGCGCGGAGTGCGCGTTGGCCTTGGCAGAGAAAGTGGGGCATACGCTGGACGCGCCGATTCTGGTGGGCGAACACGCCTTGTCGATAGGCGCCTCCTTCGGCGTGGCCATGTGCCCGCAGCATGGCTGCGATCCCGCCCAGCTGTTGTCCTGCGCTGATATCGCAATGTACCAGGCAAAAAGCAACCTCGGCTCCGTTGCCTTGTACGCGGGCGAAAACGACAAACCCTGGCCCAAGTCGGGACAAACCACTCAGGCCTTGATTACCCAGCTAACCCGAGCGATCCAGCACGAGGAACTGGAAATGCATTACCAGCCAAAAGTCCGGCTGGACACCGAGGAAGTAGTCGGCTTCGAAGCCCTTGTCCGATGGAACAGCCCTGCACAGGGCCAGGTGAATCCCGATGATTTCATGCCCACGCTGGAGTCTTGCAATCTCTTGAGTCGTTTTACATACCTGACGCTGGAGCTGGTGCTGTCCCAGCAACAGCTCTGGATCAGGCAGTTGCAGGAACCATTCAAGATTGCGGTGAACATTTCTGCGAGGATGCTGGAAGATGGTCGCTTCGTCGAAGAAGTGATGACGCGGTTGGCCGGTTACAAGATTCCCCCCAAGCTACTGGTGTTGGAATTGACGGAAACCGCTCTAGTCATCAACCCGGTCAAGGCCAAGCAAATGATTGAGCAATTGCACGCCAGGGGCGTGTCCCTGTCTATAGACGACTTTGGCGCGGGCTTCACGTCCTTTACCTACCTGAAAAACTGCCCAATCACCGAAATCAAACTGGACAAGGCTTTTGCGCAGGAATTGGAGCCAGGCTCCTTCAACGCTTCACTGATACAGTGCATGGCGGTGTTTTGTCAGAGTCGTTCTATCGACTTTATTGTTGAAGGCGTGGAGCGCAAGAAGTATTGGCCAGTTTTGATGCAGCTAGGCTGCTATCTGGGTCAGGGCTACAGCATCGCCAAGCCCATGCCTGCATCTAAGGTATTGCCATGGTGGAAGATGTGGGAGCAAGGCAAGCGACGGGGGTGATATCGCGCCGCTTTCAAATATTCGCATAATGGGCAGTTAAGTCTAATCCTTTGTCATGTTTACCTATTGTAGAGGCTTCTGAATTTTGCCCTGCGCCTAGCATCGTAATCGCTAGGAACAAAGCGGCAACGTTGCGCGAATGCCGCAAAAAAATGCTCTTGATGTACTCTTTTGCTACGGGGTCTTTCGTGTATTCATAGTCTAAACAAGCCTTTACCTCTCTTGCGTCAAGTCCGAGTATGTCAGCTATGACATATCCCGCTACTGGCGGTGCCTGTCTTCTTCCTCCCATGATGTCACTCATCTTTTTTACGTCGATTAGCAGCAATTTTGCAACAGCATAATCACTCGTAAGCCCTTCTTTTTGCTTAATTTCTTCTACGTAGTCTTTGAATGTTTTCATTCGAACAATCCTTAATTATTTGCCATATCCCCAACTAGGGGTTAGCCTTCTGTTCAGACTATCCCCTGTGTGGGGTTAGTTTCGTTCTTGACAGATCATTTTATCAGCGTTGCAGCCCGCCAGCTGCACTGATATTCCAACGTGCTAGAGGTTCTCAAATGGCTGAACAACCGACTTCCAAACCTTCTCTCTCGGCAAATATGGCCGTCGTTATTGGCCGTATCAAAGCCGTCCGCAAGTCCGATGATTTCGTCCACACCGAAGTGATCCAGCCAGCCCCGGATGAATACAGCATGCCGGGGGTCGTAGAGGTTCGCTCCCGCAAGCGCCTGGGCGACATCGGACAAGATGTTCACATCAAGGTTCAGTGTACTGGCTACTACGGCAAGCCGTTCGATAGTAAAGACAAAGTTACCGGCGAGATTGTTAAGAAACGTGCTGTCATCAACGTTTTTTCCGCGATTGAAGATTAACCCCCGGTCTGCGCATTGGCTACGTGTGCGGACCTTTTCCATTTGTAGCCATGGAGATTGAAATGAAACATATGAATGTTGCCCGCAAGTTCGCCCTGGGTCTGTTCGCAATGGCTGCTGCTGCATCGGCCAACGCTGCTGTCTCTGAGGAGATTACCAAGGCCATCAAGGATTCCGGCGCTGACGCCGCTATCGTCGGTGGCTTGGTGCTCGTTGTGATGGTTGGCATTGCCGGCTTCAAATGGCTGCGTAAGGCGGTGTGATGGGCTTCGCTGTCGGCTATGCCTGCTATTCGGATCAGGCGTCGGCAGCGGACGCGCTTTACACGTCTACTGCTCCGCGCATTACTGAGACTGGCTATCAGGCTTTTGAGAAGAGCGGGCATAGCTGGCAGCTAAATAACTACCGTAACAGCCCCGATGGGGCTGTTTTAGTTTCTAGCTCGCTTGTTGTGCCTAAATTTGCTGAATGTGATCCTCAGCAGCTTATTTTTGACGGCGTCTCATTAGGTTGGCTGGTTTTGACGCCGGCAATTATTGTATGGGGCATTCTTGTTTTAAAAAGGGCGCTGACATGATTTATTTTGCCGCTGGTTTCATTTCTATTTTGTTTGTAGGAATGGTGCTATTCAAATGAATATAATGCGCCTGTTTCTATATTTTCTAGTGGGCGTCATGATTTCGGCGGCGGCTAGTTTTTCTTTTGCGGGAAGCTATAGAGTTGGCACCTATTATCGTTACGGTGATTCAATTACTCGCAAAGTGACATCCGCTTCTGACGCTCAAAAGCTATCTGATACCGTAATGAAGGTTGCTTTAGACGATGCTAAAAATGCGCGGGTGACTACGCAAATTGCTGTCAATATGGAGTCCAATCTAGTCCAGTCACGCATTCTTGATCAAATACCTATTCCCGCCGCTGCGGCTGCTGCTGCGGCTGCTTCAGCGCTTAAAAAGGGCCGCATTAATCCAGGTGCCATTGTTGCCAATCTTTTGGCTGATTATGCTGTTCAAAAAGGTTGGGAGATGATGAAAGATGCTCAATGTGAAATGAAGGCTGGCGGATGCTGGAATGCGCCTGCAAGCGGCATTAATGAGTCTAATGCTTCTGATTGTGATATGTATTCACTCGCTTGGGGTCAAAAGGGTACTTTTATAGTACATATTCCAGGTTGGGTTTGTATTCAAACTACGGGCGGCGGTCCTTCTTTTAATCCTGATAAATGTTTCTACAGAAACAACATTCCTGTCGGTGGCGGAGAGTATGCGGGTTATTACTGGTGCAGAGAAACGACGCCGGTCAAATATGCTCAGAGTTCGCCCGCCACTCAAAATGATATCGACAATTTGGCAAAAGACTATTACTACAACTATACGCAACCTCTTTTTGAAGGCTTTATGAAAGAGGGGACTATTTTTGAATTGGATGACAATACGCCTGTAACGACTTCTGGTGATCCTGTTACCGGTCCAAAGTCTGTTTCTGCATCGGGCACTAAAAAAAACGCTGACGGTACAGAATCGCAATGGCAAACAGAGACTCAGACCACTTATACCCCCAAAGGCGATGGCAAGGCCGGCGGTGAAATCAAAATTGGAAAAACGACTACGACAACGACAACAACAAATACGTGTACGGGTGCAGGCTCTTGCACAACTAATTCGAATACGACAACAACAAAGCCGCCTGAGGAACAAAAAACAGATTGTGACAAGCATCCCAATTCTATTGGTTGCTCGGAATATGGTGATCCTCCGACAATTACTATTCCGGAATCCACACAAAATGTCACATTTGAATGGAATCCCTTTTCACTTCCTGCCACATGTCCGCCTGATTATGTTTTTACGCTATCGAATGGGATGACGTACCATTATTCTTTTGAGTGGTTTTGTCGATTTGCTTCGGCTATGAAGACGGTCATTCTTTTGGCTGCATTTGTTGCTGCTTATTACATTTGTTTTGGTGCAAGGAAGGGTGAGTCATGAATCTTGCAAGCTTTTTAATTTCGATGGTGAAACCGCTTATTGCTCAGATTTTAGTGAGCCTTGGCTTGTCGATAATTACTTTTGGCGGCATTCAAATGATTTTGACGCAACTAAATGGCTATATTCAAAATAGCTTGAATGGCTTGCCTGTTGTTGTATCAAACTTATTTGGCTTGGCCGGTGTAGGTGAAGCGTTAGGTATTATTGTCGGTGCCTTTGCTTTTCGCTTGTCTATGGGTTCGTTTAAGCGCATTGACTTCAAGAGCAAATAATTATGTTGACTCTAATTACTGGTGATCCTGGTACGGGCAAATCAGCGTTAGCTGTTTCTATGATGCTTGAAGAGCAGGGCGAGCGTCCTTTGTTTGTGATGGGTATTTCAGAGCTAAAGATACCGCATGAAGTGGCGCCGCCGGTTGCAGAGTGGACAAAGCTCGTGCCTTTGCCGGAAGACCCTTCAATCCAGCGTCCTGTTTTTCAATTCCCGCCTAATGCAATCCTTCTAGTCGATGAAGCACAGACCGTATATAGACCGCGTGCGGCTGGTAGCCGCGTTCCTGACCATGTTGCGGCGATTGAAACTCATCGCCATACCGGCATTGATATTTGGCTGATTACTCAGGGCGTGCATTTAATAGACTCCAATGTCCGTCCGCTTGTGGGTCGACATGTCCATATTCGTGCGCTGCCTTTTGGCCGCAAGCTTTATGAGTGGTCCGAGTGTGGAGACCCAAAGAGTAAAACCTCCCGCGATATTGCTGCACGGCGAAACTACAAATTACCCAAGAAAGTATTTGGTCTTTATAAAAGCGCTAGTCTTCACGTTAAAGTTGATAAGCGAATGCCTACTTATGTTTGGGTTATTGGATTTTCTATTGTCATTGCTTTGCTATTGGCCTTTTTTGCGTATCGTTCTATTAATCGAAAGATGCACCAGGGCGAGCAGGCTCAGCCTAGTTTAACGCAGCCGGATCGGACGCCTGAGGTGGCGACGACGGCGCAGCCGGCGGCGCGTCCTCAGGCGGATGTGACGGCGGTTTCGATTTACGAGGCTGAGCATCCGCGTATCGCTGGAAGGCCTGAGACAGCTCCGCTATATGATGCTCAGCGCTCTGTAAAAGCTATGCCTATGGTTGTGGGCTATATCGCCAGCAAAGGGCGCTGTAAGGCGTTTACACAGCAAGGGACGGTAGTTGCGATGTCGAATGAGCAGTGCTTGTCTGAGATGGAGCAGCCTCGCTATAACCCGTATCTTGATCAACAGGTTTCGCCGCCACAAACGACAAACATTAAAACTCAACAGATAGAGGTTAAGAAATGACTTATTTGTTTTGGTTATTAATGCTAGCTTTTTCAGCGTATGGTCTAGTTCTTATTTTTAAGTTTTTCCTACGGGGTTAACTAAAATGCAAACGATTGAAATTTTTGATATTCTCAAGCTTTGTTTAATTGTTTCTTTTTTTGCCTTTTTCTCTGGCTTTGGAGTTTCTAGCTTTGCTGGAATGTTATTTAGTTCAAGGCGAATCGAAAAATATTTCGATAGATTAATTAAGCCGCCTTCAAAAGATTTAATTGCCAGGGCTTTAAAAATAAGAGTTGCTAAATTACAACGGAGAATAAAAGAATTTGAGAATTCCAATTAAATAACTTCCATTATTCGTTACCATAACGGATAATGAATTATCTAAACGGAGTTTACGCAAATGGCTAAAGACATGAATGACAGCGCAACGCTTGAATTGATTCCGACTGCTAAGAAACGTGGCCGTCCTGCGAGTGGCAAAGCATTAACCAATGCTGAGCGTCAGCGTATATTTAGGCTTTCTAAAAAATTTAAGCATCACTTAGAATTAACTGATGATCAGTGGGTTAATTTGATTTGTGTCATTGACGCTGCCGCAAGAAGCAGCACGTATTTTAGTTCGAGTAAAGAGACCTTTGAATTAATGAGGCTTGTTTACAATTCTCGCTTTAATGATGAATTGCCGGCTGAATATTCTAAATCGTTTGATTTTACGTCCGTTACCGTAACGGAAAATCAACTCGTCCAAGAAAGCGTTACCGTAACGGAAATTGAGGATGTTGAGGACAAACCCGTTACCGTAACGAAAAAGCCGCGTGTTAAGAAGGCGCTGGCCCAGGTTCAGGCCCAGTCAAAAGAACCCGTTACCGTAACGGAAATTCCCGATACTACTAAAGCCGTTACTGTAACGAAAAACAATTTTCAGGTGCGCTACGTTCATCCGGATGAACCTATGCTTACCTGGACGGGTAGGGGGCGTCAGCCTGTGTGGGTTAAAAACTGGCTTGATGGTGGCGGCCAGATTGACGATTTGTGGGTCCGCCATGACTAACTTTCAATTCTTCTTTTTGTTACCGTAACGAAAACCCCGCTTCTAAAAATGCCCAGGTGTGCGCCCTGGGCTTTTTTGTATCTATTTTCCGTTACCGTAACGAAATTCTTTGGGCCTCTGCCTCTCGCCCCGGCTCTTCTGAAGACCTCTCATAGCTCTCTCACCCGCTCGCTTCCGTAGCCCCGCGAAGCGCCCCTAGGGGCCCCATGCGGGCGTTTTGTGCCCGCCGTGGGGGTAGGGGGACTAGGCCGCCATCGAGCGGCCGTAGTAGGGCGTCATAATCACTTCACAATGTCACCTAATTGGGGTTATTCTTACGTTACTCCAAATGAAAAACCCCCAAGTCAGTTGCAGCTGATCTTGGGGGGTGTTGCGAACACGACAGATACAGGCTGCCATGCACACCGAAACTATATACCCTGAAGGTCCGATTTCCAAGCCTCTTAGTCGTCAGGACGCGAAGCGTCCGCATGGGCTTGTCTTATATTCAACAAGTGCGACGCACGAGCAGCGGTTCTTTGAAGCGCGTGCTAGCCGCCTCAAGCGCATGAAGCGGACCGTCATCACGTCCGCCAGAATTCATGCGGAACACGTCTCAGCGAAGGGCTTTCGTAAGCCCAAAGCTGCCATGCTGACGTTGACCTATCGTCCTGATGCTGATTACAGCCCCCGTCACGTTTCTGACCTGCTTGAGCGCGTGCGCAAGTGGCTCAAGCGGCGCGGCGTCCATCAGCTGCGGTATGTGTGGGTTTTGGAGCTTACCAAGGCCGGCAAGCCTCATTATCACCTTGTGTTCTTTCTTCCGCGTGGCCTGACGCTTCCCAAGCCTGATAAACAGGGCTGGTGGCCGCATGGGTCCACACGTATCGAGTGGGCCCGCAATGCGGTGGGCTATCTTGCGAAATATGCGAGCAAAGGCGGGGACGGCTGGCAGTTGCCGGTAGGCGCGAGGCTTTACGGCGCCGGGGGCTTTACAGATGATCAGCGTGAAGAGCGCGCTTACATTCTTGCGCCTGGCTGGATTCGTGCGGTCTGGGACAACAAGGATTACAAGGTGCGTCGCGCGATTGGCGGCGGCTGGATCAGCCTAGCTACGGGTGTGTGGATGGCTTCGCCGTTCATTGTCCAGTTTGACGGTAAGCGTAATGGCGTTACGGTAACGCCAATGGACGTAAAGACCTTCGTTTCAGTCGCTCACGACACATGGCGTGAAGACATTGGCTTGCGCGATTTCGTCCGTGAGTGCCTTGAAGGCGGTGGGAAAGTCGTTCAACTTGGTCAGAAACAAGTGACCGGGTCACTCCGTAGTCCTATGTTTGGAGATGACCCGGACACGCCGGAATATTGGCAAAAGCTTGGCCGCTTGTATTGCAAAGCGATTGAAGCGATGGGCCGCGACGATCTGCGCTTTCATGAGTCGCAGCTTGATCGAGAGTGGGCGGCTTTTTTTTCTGCGTCTCAGGTTCGCATAATGTATATTATGTCAAATTAAGGAAGCTAGGGAAAAAGCTCCCCAAGTTCTTCGCCGCCTTCATCGTCAAGCCCCCTCCGCCAGAGCCTGCCATCTCACCGTGCCGCCCAACTGGTCGGTTTGCGTCTGATCTGCGTCGATGCCGATCCCGTTCACCAGCTGAGGCACCAGGGTTTGCATCATTTGGTAGCCCCGTTGCGGGATCTCCGGCACGCTGCTGCAAGATTGCCAGTAATGCTGAAAAGGCAGTTCATACAACTGTGCTCCACTCAGTCCCGCGTCGGAACCTACATACAAGCCTGGCGCGTAGCCCGCGGCGGAAACCGCTTCAAACCATTGCGAACAATAGTCGGCCACATCCTGCGCCGCCGTCCCATCCGCCACGCCTTCCAGATCGCACCAGATGTTCACGCCGGGCAATAATCCGACCGTTTTCGCGTGCGCAGCGGTGTTTTGGCCGTCGCTTTTGCCCATGGCCGCATTCGGCGACCAACCGGGCTCTCTCACGTGTTGCACGGCCATCAAAGCCAGGCTCGCTTCAAGAATATCCTGCGCCTCGCTTGCGGACAGGTCTGAGGCGTACTCATCGGACCCTAGCGAGAGATAACGAACACAAAATTGGTAGCCGGAGGCGGCGAACTGCCGGGCGAGCTCCAGGGACAGCGGCGTATCGGCGTCAAATCCATGCGCGCCGGCCGCAGCGGCTTCAACGTAGATTCCGCTTGGACTGTAAGAGGCGTTCATCTTCATTAGTCCCACGCAAAAAACAACACTCATCAGCATAAGCCAGGCGGCGTCTTGCGCAGTGCCCATTGGGATGGTTGCGTCTTGGAATGACTATGTTTCGTTTTGACGCTTGGTCGCGGGCTTGTGAAAACAATCCGGCGGCGGATTGCCTTTGATGGCGGCGCTGTAGATTTTCCTGGCCAGCGCGAAATCGGACTCGCCGTAACGCGATGGATCGGCTTTTACTGCTTGCTCCAGCATATTGGTCAGGTGGGCCCACTCCTGGTCATTTAGCGTTACAGTGACGGTATTTGCCCGGTACTTGCGTTGTCGTTCCGCTCCGGACATAGCCAGGCCGGTGCTAGGACGGCCGCGCTTTTTGGTCGCGGCGGTGTTGGCTTCACCTTGCCGCTGTTCTTTCTTCATCGCCAGCCCTCCTCTGCTTATTTGTCTAAGTTAATTATGCGTCACCGTGACGGAAATTCAAAATTATCGTCACGGTGACGAAAATATCACGCCTAGAGGCCATGCCGCTTGGTGCTTTTGCCCGTTACTTCGCCCGGTATGCATAATTAATTCGAAGGATATATGGTATTGAGATGCTATTTTTTTTGTTTTTGGATTAAAATTTGGAATAAAGTAAATATGTGACAGATATTTGCATGGCATTTTATTTGTCGAGTTCGCCCGCGAGAGCGATAACCAGCAACACTGGCTGCGCGCAGCCGGAAGCAACGATCTAAATGACCAACAAAAACATAAAACTACATAATCAACGGCTGCCACAGCACCTGCTGCGGGCACGAGAATCGGTGATGGCCTACTTCCGCCCGATCCTCAACCGTTACGGGGTGACAGAGCAACAGTGGCGCATTCTGCGAGTGCTGGAGGACTTTGGCGATCAGGAGGCCGGCGTTATCGCGGACCGGGCTTGTATCCTACCGCCAAGCCTGACCGGCATCTTGGTCCGCATGGAAAAAGCGGGGTTGATCCATCGCCAGCGCGACCATGTTGACAGCCGGCGCCTGATCATTTCAATGTCGCGGGACGGGCGTGAGCTGATTCAACAAATCTCCCCGTTGGCGGAAGACTGTTATCGACAGATCGAAAGCCATTTGGGCCAGGAAAAACTGGCGCAACTGCTGGGCTTGCTGGATGATCTGGAGAAACTGCCGGCCCCGCGGGTCGGCTGAGTCAGAGCTCGGGCCCTGGGGCGGGTTCCCCCTCGGGTTCGGGCAATCTCCTTGCCGGATCTTGCCGGTAGAACAAGGCAAGCTGCTCGTATAGCTCCGGGCAATCCAGCTTGAGATGATGCGGTAGCTCGAAAAAAGCCTCGCTCAACACGGCGAAGAATTCCGCAGGGTTCTCCGCCGCATACGGATCCAGCCAGCCAGGATCGATTCCGCGGTCCAGCATGCGACAAAATAAACGATAACCTTGAGACCAGACGCGGCTCCATTGCGCCTGGTTCATTCCTTTGTGCAAAGGCGGCGAGCCATTGGCCGGACCGCTTAACATGTCCAGCTTGTGCGCCACTTCATGGACCACCACATTCCATCCGTCCAGTTGCTCCGAAGCTCGCGCGTCCGGCAGCGACAACACCACCGGGCCGTCCTGACGGGCCTGCCCTATCAGCACGCTCTCGCTCTCATGCTGCAGGCCTATGCCGTCCATCCAGATGTCGCGCGCGACAAACGGCGACGGGTACAGCACCACGTCGTTCCAGCCACTCAGGGCGGCTTTGCCCAGATTCATGGCGGGCAGCGCCATTTGCAGGGCCACGCTGGCGCATGAGCGGGCGCTTAAGCGCACCCCGTCTTGGCCGGAGAAGCTTTTGCTGCGCAAAACCCAGGCCGCCAGTTCGATCAGGCGCGATAGCTCCGCCTCGCTCAGCCCGGCCAACAGCGGCATGCGTACAGCTTGTTCGCGCAACGCAGCCATTGTTTCCGGAGCGGTTTTGCCGGATAGCGCGCGGCGAATCCACTCAATCACCATGAACTCTCGTCCCGTTTTATCGTCTCTCCTACTCTGAGGGCGATTTTGCGCATTTCAATGCGCACCCCATCCGATCTGTCGCAAGACGTCAACATTCCGCTTTCGCTGCGCCGGCCCAGGCTAGCGCAACAGTCAAAATCATAAAATAAACGGGGGAATTATCATGAGCCTGCCTTGGCAAACGCTGGCGCTCAATCCTTTAGCGGCATTTGGCGTGCTGCTGTCGCTAGGGGTGATAGGCGGCCAGATCGCTGTGCGGGTGGCGCGGCTGCCCGCCATTGTCGGCTATGTGCTGACTGGCTTGCTGATTGGTCCGCACAGCTTGCGGCTGCTGGACGAGCAGCTACTGCAGCAAGCGTCCATTTTCGTGCACCTGGCCTTGGGCATCGCGCTGTTTGAGGCCGGCCGCCGCGTGGATCTGCGCTGGCTGCGGGTGGAGCGCACCTTGCTGCTGACCACCTTGTTCTATTGTCTGCTGACCTTGCTCGGCCTATTCGCAGCCTTGCAATTGTTTGGCCTGGGGCTGGCGGCCAGCCTGATGTTGGCGGCGCTGGGCGTGGCCACTTCTCCGGTGGTCACACTGGAAATTGTGCGGGAATCTAACGCTGACGGTCAGGTCAGCGAGCGCCTGTTGGTGGCCACCGCGCTGTCCAATCTGCTGGCGCTGCCCTGCTTCGCGCTGGCCTTGTCTTATGGGCATCTGTCCGGCAACAACGGGGTGGAAAGCGGTATTTTGCTGCCGGGCTGGCTAACCTTGGCCTCCTGTGCACTGGGCTTGCTGGCCGGTCTCGCGGCGATCCAGCTTAATCGCTGGCTGGGCGGCCGACAGCGGGAATCGCAGAAAGTCATGTTGTTCGGTTTGATCGCGCTGGTCGTCGGGGTGGCGGACATGCTGCAAGTCTTACCGTCCCTTGCCTTGCTTACGGCCGGCCTGGCCACTCGCAACCTCAAGCACGGCCATACCGTCACTGAACGCGGCATCATGTCGTCGGCTCATATCTTTACCGTGGCTTTCTTCGTGGCCGCCGGCGCGCAATTGGCTCCGCAGTCGCTGGCGCAGTTTTGGCCGGTGGCGGTGGCCTGCCTGCTGTTGCGAACCGGCTTCGCCGTGTTGATTTGGTGGCTGGCCGCCAGCGCCAATGGCCTGCCCAAGCGCCATGGCGCCTGCCTGGGGCTGGCGCTGAATTCCTGGTCCGGCGGCACTTCGCTGCTGATGAGCCTGGGCGCGATTTCCCTTGGGGCCGCCGCGGGCAACTTCAGCGGGGTGATGATGGCCATCTTGGTGATCAATGAGTTGTGCGCGCCGGTGCTAACCCGCCTGGCCTTGAAGCTGGCCGGCGAAACCCGGCCGCAGGAGTGAGACGATGCTGGAATTCAACCGCAGTCAGCCGCTAACCCTGGGGGTGGAGCTGGAGCTGATGATTCTCAATCGGCGCGATTACGATTTGACCCGCGGCTCGGACGATTTGCTGCTGCAGGTGAATCGTCAGCAACACGGTTTCGACATCAAGCCGGAAATCACCCAGGGCATGATAGAAATCGGCACCGCCGTGCATAGCGATGTCAACAAGATGCTGGAGGAAATTCTGGCCATCCGCGAGCTGCTGGTCAGCAGCGCGCGCAAACTGAACCTGGGTCTGGCCGGCGGCGGCTCGCATCCGTTCCAGCATTGGGACGAGCAACGCATTTATCCCAAAGAACGCTATCACCTGGTATCCGAGCTGTACGGTTATCTGGCCAAGCAATTCACCGTCTACGGTCAGCACATTCACATCGGCTGCCCTGATGGCGACAGCGCGGTGCGGCTGACCCATTATCTGGCGCGCTACATCCCGCACTTCATCGCACTGTCCGCCTCCTCTCCGTTCTACCAAGGCGTGGATACGCTGTTCCAGACCTCAAGGCTGACCAGCGTCAACGCCTTTCCGCTGTCCGGCTGCATGCCTTGCGTCAACAACTGGGAGCAGTTCAACGACTATTTCCGGCGCATGGCCAATCTGGGCATTGTCGCCAGCATGAAGGATTTTTACTGGGACATCCGGCCCAAACCGGAATACGGCACGGTGGAAATCCGCATTTGCGATACGCCGTTGTCGGTGGAGACCCCGGTGTTGTTGGCGGCTTATGCGCAGATGCTGGCGCATCGTTGCCTGGGCGAGCAGCAGGACGAGGTGTGTCAGGAACATTATCTGACCTATAGCTACAATCGCTTCCAGGCCTGCCGCTTCGGTTTTGACGGCATGTTGGTGGATGCCGGCAACAATAGCCAAATCGGACTGCAGGAGGATTTGCTCAACACGCTGAATCAGTTGGAGCCGCAGGCCGAGGCGTTGGGCAATCAGACGCAACTGGCCGCCTTGCGTCAGCGGGTGCTGAAACGACAGTCGGACAGCGCTTGGCTGCGCCAAGTGTTCGACGACAGCGGTTCTTTGTCCGAAGTCGTGCGTCGACAAAGCGAACACTGGATGTACGCGGCGCCGGGAGTGGGCGTAAACTGAGCGGCTACCACATTACCACAAGCCGCCATGCCATTCGACCTGCCCGCCCTGCCCGACCCCGCGCTGCCTGCCCGCTACTGCATTTTCGAAGGGTCCAAGATTCTGCTGTTGGATCAGGCCTTGCCGGATGAGCGCGCGCGCGGCTGGTCTTTGTCCCAGCAGCTGTTCATCGGCGTACATGATGGTCACAATCTTTACTTGGCGGAACTGGTGGGCGCGCCGCCGTCCGGCAGCGACTGGCTGGCCCTGCGGCCGGCCTTGCTCAGTCTGCCTTCCGGGCTGGCGCCCGCCATCGCCCGCGCCGCGCAAATCCGCCAGTTTCAACGCACTCATCGCTATTGCGGCCGCTGCGCCGGGCCGCTGCTTCAGCGGCCGGACGATAGCGGCAAACGCTGTTCCAGCTGCGGCCAGCTCTACTATCCCAAGCTGTCGCCGGCGATGATGGTGGTGATCCATCGCGGCCGGCAATTGTTGCTGGCGCGCAGCCCTCACTTCGTCCCCGGCGTTTACAGCGCGCTGGCCGGTTTTGTCGAGCCCGGCGAAACACTGGAGGAATGCGTGCACCGCGAGGCGTTTGAAGAGGTGGGCGTGCGCATCAAGAATCTGCGCTACGTCTGCTCGCAATCCTGGCCCTTTCCCCACTCGCTGATGCTGGGTTTTACCGCCGAGTACGACAGCGGGGACATCCAACCTCAGGAGGGCGAAATCGAAGACGCCGGCTGGTTCGACATCGACGCCCTGCCGCAAACGCCGACGCCCATCTCCATTGCCTATCAATTGCTGAATCACACCGTAGCGTGGCTGCGCGCGCGGGACGAGGGGCGGGCCTAGCCGCTTAGCCGCATGGCGGACGGCCCCCGTCTCG
The DNA here is from genome assembly GCF_002081825.1 of Chromobacterium haemolyticum. Taxonomy (GTDB): domain Bacteria; phylum Pseudomonadota; class Gammaproteobacteria; order Burkholderiales; family Chromobacteriaceae; genus Chromobacterium; species Chromobacterium fluminis. The sequence goes on from NZ_MUKU01000032.1 coordinate 51,143, forward strand.
CACCCCTATCCATCTTTCCATCACAAGCAGGCCGGCGCGTCTGCTTGATCCTCCACATCGTTTTGACGCTGTCCCCGTCTACTTCCTCCGCGCTCTCCCGCCGTCGCCCATCGCCAAATGTTCAAGGGATCTTCGCTCTTGCATATAAGTTTTTCTACTCATATCCATAAATACAAAAAGTAATGCTGATATAAGCGCGGTGATAAGCTTTAGTCATAGCAAAAGCGACGCGACTCCCGCCTGCAAGGGGAAATCTCGTCGAATTCAATGAAATACGGCGGCGATGACGCAGGCCGGCCTCCCTCCTCAGGCCAAATCACCGCGCCGCACAAGGAGCGCAAAATGAAAATCCGCATGCTTGCCTTATCCCTCTTGCTGGCCTGCGCAGCCAACGCTTCCCTGGCCAGCCCAACTCAATGCGAAAACAAAGACTACGCCTTGCAATTGCTGGGCTCGGGCGGGCCGATCTCCGACGACGGCCGCGCCTCGTCGGCCTCGCTAATCTGGTGGAAGAACAAACCCGTGGCGATGATAGACGCCGGCGGTGGCGCCTTTCTGCGCTTCGGCCAATCCGGCGCGCGGCTGGAAGACGTCGGCTTCATCGGCCTCACCCACTTCCACACCGACCATGTATCGGACTTGCCCGCGCTGCTTAAGGGCAGCTACTTCTTCAGCTCGCCGCGCGCCATTCAGATGTCCGGCCCAACGGGCGGCGCCGGCTTTCCCAGCCTGAGCGGCTTCATGAACGCCCAGTTCAACGCCAAAAGCGGCGCTTACGCCTATCTGTCCGGCCTCTACTCCGGTCAGGGCGCTATTCCGCTGAAGGTATCGCTGTCCAATGTGGACTACCGCAAGACCACGCCGACCACCGTGTATGAAAAAGACGGCGTCCGCATCAGCGCGCTCGGCATTCCGCATGGCGACGTGCCCTGCCTGGCTTATCGCATAGACACGAAAGACGGCAGCATTGTCATCTCCGCCGACCAGAACGGCAGCAACCCGCACTTTCTCGATTTTGCCAAGAATGCGGACATCCTGGTAATGCCGCTCGCCATCGACGAGCAGGCGGACCCCGCTTCCGCCTTCCTGCACGCCAAGCCGTCCGTCGTCGGCCGCATCGCCGCAGCGGTGAAACCCAAGCAGCTGGTACTCAACCATTTTATGGGCAAGGGGCTACGGCTCAAGGAGCAATCAATCTCCATTGTCCGCCGCTATTACAAAGGACCGCTCTACGCCAGCCGCGACCTTTCATGCTTCCCGGCGCATTGAGCGCCGCCATCCCAAAGGAGAACCGACATGAAAAAACAGATCATTCTTTCCATCGCCATGACATCCTTGCTCGGCCTGAGCGCCGAAGCCGCATTGGCGGCGGAAGCCAGCCAGCCGGAGCAGGAGGTGAAAAGCCAAAGCGGCCATGGTGGCAAATGCGCCAGCGGCAAGTGCGGCACGGTGAAGATGTATGAAAAAGCCGACATCAAGCACAACCCGCAAGATCAACTGGTCCGCGCTCGCGACGGCAAGTGCGGCAAGACCGGCCAAGGCGTCCACTCCGACCAAACCGGCAAGGGAAAAATGGTGGAGGGCGTATGCGGACAATAAATCAACAGGCCGTCGGCGTGGGGCTGCGCGCCGAACATGCCCAATGGCTGGCCGATCACCCCCCGCAGCCTGAAATCGACTTCCTGGAAATCACGCTGGAAAACTGGATGGACATCGGCGGCCGCAAACGCGAGCAGCTGGACCGCCTGGCGGAGAAATACCCGTTGATCTCGCATGGGCTCAGCCTGTCGATAGGCGACGAGCTGCCGCTGGACGCGGACTATCTCCAGCGCGCCAAGCGCTTTCTCGACCGCTATCGCATCCGCCTGCACGGCGACCACCTCAGTTACTCCCGCGATCGGCAAGGTTATTTGTACGAACTGTTGCCGATTCCGCGCGACGAGACGGCCGTGGCGCGCATCGCAACCAAGATCCGCCAAGCCCAAGACACCCTGGAGCGGCCGCTGATTCTGGAAAACATCAGCTATTACCACAATCACCCCGGCCAGATGGCGGAAGCGGATTTCATCCGCGCCGTCGTGGAGCAGAGCGGCTGTCAATTGTTGCTGGACATCAACAACGTCTACGTCAACGCCTGCAACCACGGCTACGACCCGCGACGCTTCATCGCCGATCTGCCGTCCCAGGCCATCCGCTACTTCCACATCGCCGGCCACTGGCGCCGCGACGACGGCATGTTGATCGACACCCATGGCGCGGCCGTATGCGAGGAAGTTCTGGAGCTTGCCCGATACGCCGTAGCGCAGCATGGCTCTCGTCCCTTGCTGCTGGAGCGAGACAACAGCATGCCGCCGTGGAGCGAGTTATGCGCTGAAGCGGCCAAACTGCGGCAGTGCCTCCACCAAGCCGCGGCCCAGGCCGCCTGAGCGCGGCAAAGGAGACATCATGAACGCGATATCGGACATCGAAACCTTCAGCCAGCGGCTGCGGGGCGGCCCGGAGGCCTTGGGCGAGCGTTCCGTCGAGCTTTACCGCCAGTTTCTGCGCGGCAATATCGAGGAAGTGCTGAGCCATGTTTTCCCCTTGTTCTGCGCCAGGCTGTCGGCTGAGCAGCTGCGCGGCAGCATCGACGACTTTTTGGCGGGTCACGCCTCGTCCAGCCCCGAGTTCCACCACATCGCCACCGAGTTTCTCTGTTTTTCCCAAGCCGGCCTGCCCGCGGATCTGCGGCAATGTCTGGAATACGAGTGGCTGCTGTTCAGCGTGGAAATCGACGAAGCTCTCGTGACGCCGCCATCCACAAGCGAAGTGACGGAGCGCTCAGTCTTCTCGCTCAATCCCACGCTGGCCTGCATTGATATCCAACTGGACTTCGCCGGCCTTGCCGGCCCTTACGCCATCTTCCGCGACGCCCGTCATCAGGTGATCCAGAAACCGCTGAGCGCTTTAGATCGCTGGCTGCTTGAAGCCTTGCGGACGCCTTGCACCTATCCGGATCTGTCGGCTGAAGTTCCGCTCGACGCGCTCTGGACCTGGCTCAAGGAAGCGCTCGCCATCGGCTTGATACAGAGGCGCGACATGCGCGCGCCGGCGTCCGACGCCGGCCGCCCAATATGAGGAATACGAAAATGATTGCCAAGATAATGAATGGCTTCGACCGAGCGCTTGCAGCATGCAAACAATACGACTTCATCGCCCTGCTGGGCGTCCGCCTCTATCTGCTCCCGGTGATCTACGTCGGCGCCCACTCCAAGGTGGTCGGCTTCAGCGCGGCGGTGAGCTGGTTCGGCGCTCCGGCCAGCGAAGGCGGCCTGGGCCTGCCCTTCCCCGTGCTGTTCGCCTTTCTGGCGGTGGCCACCGAGGTGCTGGGCCTGGTCTGCATTGCGCTCGGCTTGTTCACCCGGGTGATGGCCATCCCCATGATGGTGCTGATGAGCGCGGCCAGCGCCATGGTGCACCTGCCGCGCGGCTGGCTGGCCATTGCCGCCAAGGACATGGAGTCCAGCCAGCGCTTGGCCGGCTTCCTGTCCTGGCTGGCAGAGAACTTCCCCGGTCGTTACAACTACATCACTGAACTGGGCGACCCGGTCATCCTGAACAACGGGATGGAGTTCGCCGCCACCTACTTCGTCATGCTGTTGGTGCTGTTCTTTTACGGCGGTGGCCGCTACGTCAGCTTGGACTACTGGCTGCGCAAGCGTTTTGCCACTTAAAAAGCGTTTCAAAACCTACTGCAGCTAATGAAATGTGACGCGGGGAGCTCCGCTTCAGAGCTCGCCTGTCGGCCATGGTGGGACGCCAGCCTTTTGGTCAGTTCGAACCTACATGCCGGCCGCCTATAACAGGCAGTAGCTGGCATCCTCATGTCGGCCTCCTGTTATGACCATGAGCCCCAGCCAATTTGGCTGGGGTCTTTTTATGTCTTCGAATTAGCCATGGCGACTACGAGAACGCATGCATCGCCATGTCAAAACAAGGTTTCCAGACTAAGGTTGTTGTTGCTGGGCCCATAAAGCCAGGCCCTGATTGAACTCATCCTTGGTCAGGATATTGTAGTTGAGAGCGCGCTCATCGAAACCAGGCGCGTTTTTGATGTCGTCTATATGACTTTGACCCACTTTCCACACGCCGACGGAATGACCTGCGGCCTGGGCTGAAGCCGCCATTGCCGCCGAACGCTGCTTATTGAGGGAGGCGGAACTGTCCAGTGCTTTATCCGCCTTGACATCTCTGCAGAATAACTTCTCCGCTACAGCCCAATCCTGCAGCAAAGCCTTGGCTTGGGTCTGAACATCTTGCGCGTTGAGCGCGCCGGGCGTCTGGTATTTATGGCTCAGTTGTTCGATATGCTGATGCAAGGATTGAAGTTGATCGATAGATTGCTTGTCGTCTATGGCCAGGAGTTCGTGCATGGTCAGCAAAAGCTGCTTGGACTCCGTCTTGAATGCGCTTTCCACGAAACTATTCCATGCCTGCTCCAGCGGATAGCCAGCAACCCCCAGCGCCGGCGGATTGTTTCCCGCGGCGAACTGCTCAGCCAAGGGAATGAACTTCTCTTTGACATCGGCAAGCCGCATTTCCAAGCGCAGCATGACGGAGTCGCCAAATTGTTCGGTGGTTTTGGTCAGGAAGGACTTGCCAAACAGCTTAAAGCCGCCGCTGGTCTGGCTATATTGAAACTGATCTTCTTTCCAGTACTGAGCGTTCTGCATGCCCAGTGATTGAATGTACGCCTTCTCTTCCTGGCGGCGCGGTCCGGATTCAGGGTGGGACTCGCCGACAATATTCAGCCGGTGTGGATCCAGCGATTTCACCAACTGAGAACTCGGACCTGGAAGGCTTGCACTGCTTATGCCAGTCAAATGGCCTGTCTGATAATTGCTCCTTGCGGAGTTCGATGCGGAGCCGTTTACGTGTTGTGCCCCTACAGAGCCAATTGGGGACTTCCAGAAACCTGCTTCAGGCAATCAAAAACCAAGCATGCCCTCACACAGATAAAATTTTCAGCAACTTGACGCAGCCAGCGTCGCTGAAGCTGCTGTTTTTGCGCCCGGAGCCCGTATTT